>NZ_JAJFUC010000062.1 GCF_021372645.1 Clostridium sp.
TTTGTTATGTTCAAAAATAATTATTAACTCAAAATGGACTCATTTTTATCATAGATTTTTACTCTGTTTATTCAAAAATACATAAAAAGAGGATGTTGCTCAAAATGATTTGAAAAATCATTTTGCAACACCCCCTTTATAAATATAAACTAGAGAGGAAGCGTGAGGGAATGTTAGATATACAAAAACAATTTATAAGTTATAATAGGTCTTCAAGAAGTAGTAATCCAATATATATAGTAATTCATGATACAGGAGATGCAGGGGCAACAGCACAAAACGAACATGATTATTTTAGTGGTGGTAATAGAGGTGCAAGTGCTGATTTCTTTATAGATAGCAATAATATAATTCAAATAATAGATACTGATAATTATTATAGTTGGCATTGTGGAGATGGTGGTGGTTCATACGGAATTACTAATAAAAACTCTCTTGGAATAGAAATGTGCCTTGGTTCAGATGGTAATCCTACTGAGGCTACAGTTACTAATACTGTTAATTTAGTTAAGTATTTAATGAGCAAATATGGGATAGGCATAGATAAGGTTGTTCGTCATTATGATGCAAGTAGAAAGAGTTGTCCAGGCTCATTTATGGCTAATAGTTGGGCAAAATGGTATGTATTTAAAACAAGAGTGCAAAGTGCATCTTCTAGTTCTACTGCTAAGTTAGGTTGGAATCAAAATGCTACAGGTTGGTGGTATTGTACGGATATTGCTAATGGGTATTACTATAAAGACCAATGGAAACTTATTAATTCAGAGTGGTATAGCTTTGATTCTCAAGGATATGCACGTAAATCAGTTTGGTTTAAAGATAAACTATGGTATTATTTAAAGAATTCATGTGTAATGGCTAAATCAGAATGGTTATGGATAGATGGAGAATGCTATTGCTTTAATTCAAGTGGTGCGTTATATGTAGATTGTACTACTCCAGACGGTTATAAAGTAGATGAAACTGGAGCATGGGTGCAATAAATAAATAAATATGTTTAGGGAAGAATGTGCCAGGGTATAGTAGTTATAAACTGATACATTTTTTCAATTCGTTAAGGAAACTTAATTATAATAATATTTTCAGAAAGTTTTTTCATTAGTTGATAGGGTAGTAAGCAGAAATGTTTATTACCCTATTTTTTTTATTCATATTATAAAATAGTATATCTATCTAAGTTTAAGTACTTTATCAAGATTTTGAAATACAGATTGATCATAATCTTGATGAAGGGAAACTTCAAGTACATCATAAAGTTTTTCTAATTGTTTTTGGCTATTCTAGGGGGTTTGGAGGATATATAAATTAAAAAAATAGCTTAGACTACGGAATACATCTCTGTTTATAAATGGAGGTGTATTTTTGTTATTGGAAGATTTATTGGAAGAATATATTTTAGAATTAGAAATACAAAACTATAGTCAAAAGACAATAATTTCTTATAAAAGTAGAATATTAAATTTCTGTAATTATTTAAAAGATAAATACAATATAAGAAAAGTTGATGATTTAAAAACAATTAATATTAAATCTTATGTAGCAGGATTAAAACAAGCTCAAAGAAAAGCAACTTATATTAATTCAATTATAAAAAGTTTACAATCATTTTTAAAATATGCAAAAGAAGAAAATTTTATTGAAAATAATCCAGTTATCGATGTTAAACTATTAAAGCAAAATAAGCCAATTATTAACGTATTTACAGAAGAAGAAGTTTCAAGAATGATAAATACATTTCAAGGTAATAAATTTTTGCCAATTAGAGATAAGGCAATTTTATGTGTATTGGTAGATTGTGGAATTCGATGCTCAGAACTGCTGAAACTAAAATTAAATGATATATCAGATAACTATATCACTATAAAAGAGCCTAAAAACAGAAAAGACAGAATTGTATCTTTAAGTCCATACACAAAGAAAGCTATTACGAGGTATGTAAGATGCAGAGAAATCTATTTTATTAATAAGACATTAGATGTAGATGCACATTTGTTTTTATCTTATCGAGGAAAGAAACTAACAGTTGAAGCTGTAGAAAGAGTAGTAAAAATAGCAGGGCAAAAAAGTAATGTTGATTCAGGTATCCGCTGTTCTCCTCATACTTGCCGTCATTACTATGCGGTAACAAGTTTGAAAAATAATTTAGATTTATACAGTTTATCCGTTAATCTTGGGCATTCAGATGTCTCAGTAACAAGTAGATATCTAAAAGGATTAAAAGATAAAGAAATAGTGGAGATGAGTTCAAAAACGAGCCCTCTCTCTAATTATAAGAAATAGGAGTTGATAAATATGTTAGAGATAACAACTAAATATGGTTGCTTTGGACATTTTAAAGACGTTTTACTATTTATGCAAGAAGAACATTTACGGGATATAGAAATTACAGAACTTAAATATTTTTTTAGTGAGATATTTGGAAAAGGTGTTTACACATTGAATCAAATTAAAGAAATTTTACAATAAAAAAACAACTAGGTACTCTGCAAAAGTATCTAGTTGCCTAAAACAATAATTGAATACTGTTTATAATTCATACCCTCAAAAAGGTACTTAATCACTGTAAATTAATAGTACCACAATTTTGAAAAAAATAAAAGAGGGTATGGCTTATTAAGTTCGGAAAATTTTAACTGAACTTTACTTGCTATGCACTGGGACAAGTATAAAATATCTTAGTAAGTAGCCTCGCTGATGCAGAAATGAAGGTCGGACATGTTATTATTCTCTACTTTAAGAATATGCCCGTTAGTCGGGTACATATGACCGTCTGAAAATTATATGGGTGTTATTAGGGAACTGGTTCATTAGAACGGGATTTAAGTCAATAGTATACATATTGCAGGGCAACAGTTTGCAATTATGGTAAAGGCTTATTTATAAGTAGAGTGTTAAAGCGAGGATACAATTCAGTAACATGCAGAAACAAGTCTTAGGTTTAAAAACTTAGGGCTTATTGCGTTTCGCTTCAAAAGTGTCCACAGGTAAATGCAATATATCAGCTTTGAATCCATAGTCAACTAGAAAATTAGAATATAACAATCCTAATATGTAAATACTTAATCTAAAGCGAGGTGTTTGATATATGAGAGCAATAGAATTGGGTTGTATTTTTATTTCAGGAATAATATCTGGATGTGTTATATTTCAAATGATTAAGATATGGGCGAATAGATAGGAATATATTTTAGATAGGCTAGGGAATAATCCTTAGCTTATTTTTTGCGTTAAAAAACAAATTAAATAAATAAACGAGAAAAGCTAATATAAGCGTTAATACGCATTATTACTGGTGTTATTGGAGATGTTGGTGGATTTAGAGTTGAATATTAAGAATATATTTTTACATATTTTTCAATAAAGGTCTTAAGAATGGCTTAAATAGGTTAAAAAATAATAACAAATAAATTAAATAATTAAATAGAATAAAATAGAAGAAAATAAAAAAATAAGAGTAAATGTAGAATTTTTGCATAAAGTAAACCTGTAAATATAAATTATATTATTTAGGAGGTATGCTATGCAAAAAACTAATGATACAAAATCTAAATGTAATTGTTGCAAAGAATGTTTGAAAAAATGTAAAAATAGAACAACAGATTGGTTATCCAAACGAACAGATTTTGAGATGTATCCAGCTCAGTATTATTTTTTTTATGAAGAATATAGAGTGAAAGATATAATTTCATTCACTAAAAACGATAAAGTGTTATATAATTATTTAATCGATAATAATATATTAGGAGAAAAACTTTGCTATCTAGAAATAGCTAATAAATTATTATTAAAAGATGATGAATATTATCTAAATAAAGAAGAAAATGTTGACAGCATATTGGATTATTTATATTGGTCTTATGGAAATCCATATGATACAGACAATTTACTAAGAAAACATTTTGTGAAAGAGGCAATGAAAGAATATAAGTGTAATTGTAAAGTGGAATGGGAATATAGTTGTATAAACTATGCTAAAGCATTAAGATATGTAGAGGATATGTGGGATTGTATGCCAGCGTTATACATTCCATATGTTAATGAATATACCAAAAGAAGAATTATTTCTCAGCAAAAAAATGATGAATTTCTATATAAATATATACTAAAAAATAATCTTTTAGAAGATGATTTGTGCTATTATAGCCTAGCATGTAAATTGCTTATTGAAGAAAATAGTTATTTATTAATTGAGCATGAAGGAAATTTAAAATTTTTAATTGATTATCTTGTGTGGTCATATGGGTTGCCATATGATGAAAATAATTATCTACGAAAACAAATAAGATTTAAAAATCAGAAAGAAATAAAAGAAAAATATAAAACTACGATACAGAAGAGAAGAATAGGTCAAGCGGAATACAGAGAAGATTTAATAAAATACTATGGAAAGTGTCAAATTTGTGGTATTGAGAGTAGAGAGTTATTAGTGGCAAGTCATATAAAGGATTTTAGTAAAAGTGAAAACAATGAAGCTACAGATTTATATAATGGATTTTTATTTTGTAACGGACATGATGGAATATTTGATAAAGGATTAATTTCTTTTACAGATGAAGGGAATGTTATGGTATCAAGTAAATTATCAAAACATGATTTAGATATAATAAAACCAGAAACTATTAAGATGAATATTTTAGAAGAACAGAAGAAATATCTAAAATGGCATAGAGAAAACAAATTTAAAAAATAAATTATTATACCAAGGCTACCTAAATAAATAGGTGGTCTTTTCTTTTGTTTGTTCTCACAAATGGGCATGAGCCATTAGGTGCACGATTGTGACCCTAAAATATTTTGGAGCGACATTATGTCCTAGTCCTAACCTTAGTTCCATATTTGGCACTAACAAATTTTTTAAATATTCCCTTGTAATTTAAAGGAATTTATGCTGAATTGTAGAATTAAATCTATGAGGAGGTGAGGGGATGGATAGAACTTATAAAAAAGGAATATACAACTTCTGTAATAAAAAATGGGATGAATTAAAAGAAAAAGATGGTGGCTATTTTCCGAGTAAACATGATGATGTAGTCTTTGAAGAAACTGCTAAGCATTTTAATTTGTCAATAGATGAAGTGAATAAAATATTTAGTGAAGTATCAAAAGAAATAGCAGATAATAATATAAAAGAATTGACTCAAGAAGAAATACTACAACAAATTAAACAAATTGTAGGAGATAATGCTGAAAGTCCTTGGGCAACAAAATAATTTATTAAGAATCCTATAAAAGGATTCTTTTTCTATGCAAAAAATAGAAGCACCAACTTTAGTGCTTCTATTTTTCATTCTCATCTTTTATATATTCAATTATACCATTAAGCCCGCAATTAAAATATTCACAAAATTTATTTAAGTGCTCTATAGGAAGATTGGACGAAGAGTAACATAATTTAACAACAGAATAAATTTACTCAATATTGAAGGACTTATGAGGTTCTTTTTTTATTGTCCTAAATTGATTACTGAATAATTATTATGTAAAGTAAAGTATGCTCAGAAGAGTAATAACTCCAAATGTTGCTACTCTTTTTAATTTAAACTAAACAATAAAAAATAATAGGAGAGTGATATATAAAATGAATATTATAGATGCAGGATTACAATTCAATGGTTCTTTTACTTATGGGAATGTACCAAATAAAATTGTATTACATAATGCAGATGCTTCAAATTGTACCGTTCAAGACATTCATTCATGGCATTTAAACAATGGGTGGATAGGAATTGGATATCATTACTTTGTAAGAAAAGACGGTTCTATTTATAAGGGTAGACCAGATAATGTTATAGGAGCACATTGCCAAGGTAGCAATACTGGAAGTTTAGGTATCTGTTTTGAGGGTGCTTATATGACTGAAACAATGACTTCTGTACAATATGATGCAGGTATAGAATTAATTAATTACTTATTTAATAAGTATGGAACATTAGCTATATACGGTCATAAGGAACTTTATTCAACAGATTGTCCAGGAACTAATTTTCCATTAAGCGATTTTAAGAATATGAAAACTAATAATACAATAGGCTATGTTGTAACTCAATATTTACCTAATGGAAGCAATGGAGATAACTCTTTTAATGGAGTAGATGCAAATTATGTATTGAAATATTTTAATGGAATTAAGTGTTATTTTCGAGGCAATGCAAAAGGATGTTGGATTGAAACACAATATTTGGACATTGAAAAATGCAACGAATTAAAGTCAATTTTAGGTTCATGGTTTTATTCAATAGAACAATAATAGAAATGGAGTGATATAAATGTTAAATTATTTAGAAAAATTCAAAAATACAGGGACTATAATTTCATTGGTGGGATTCACAGGCTTATTACTTAATCAATTTGGAGTAAACGTAGATTTACAATGGCTTAATACTACTATTAATATTGTATGTTTAATTTTAGTGGTTTTAGGGATCTGTAATAATCCTCATACAGAGGGATTAGATTTACCAATAGCAAAAACAGATGAAAAAGCAGAATAGGAGGTACATAAAATGACAGAAGATTTAATAGAAGATAAAATCAAAACTTATGGAGAAAGATTGAATAATCATGATTGTAGGATAGATAAAATAGAACAGGAAGTTGCGAGTTTTAGAACAGAACTTAAAAATTTGTGTGAAAATCTCAAATCCTTAACGGGTGTGTTAAAAGGCCTTATTGGACTTGGAGCAACATCACTTGTAGGCTTTTTTATTTATGTGATTCAAACATTTATAGTTAAATAATATGTTATAATACATAAGGCTAAATTGCACAAATTCAAGCCAATACATAATAGGGATAGTAGACAGAAGAAATTCTTGTTTTACTATCCCTATTTTTTTCTTTTTTTCTTGACTTATTTGATTAAATACTGGATTAATCACTATTAAAATTATAATGATTAATCATCGATAAATTTTGCATTAAATATTGATTTTTTTTTCATTATAATGATAATATATACATATATAGACATGAAGTTACATAATTATATAAAAAATGGGAACTGTGAAGAATTTTCTCTATTTGGGCATCTTGAAAATTCAGAGTTAATGATGCAACCGACCAATTGAAGTTAATTGATTTTTTAATTGATTAATTTTATTTGGTCTTTTTTATTTATAAATTAGTAAAAGATAAATAAGTTGAATTTACAAAAAAATTATTAAGTAAGAGGAGTGAATATGTTATGAATGTAAATGGTGAAATTATGAGGGGTATAAATGATAATTTGATGAAAAATTCTGATTTGAAAGTTATTGCTGGGTTAAAAGATTTGACTTTATTAGACATGTTTGCTTTAATAAATACTGTTAAGATGAGAGATAAATTATGATATATAATATAAAAATTACTTTAAAGTAAAGTAAAGAAAAAAGAAGAGAAAAATAAATCAAATAAATTAGAGGGTAGTAGAGAGAGTAATCTTTTTATTACCCTTTTTTTCGTTTTTTGCCATTATATTATGGAAATTATTGTAATTATAAAGTATAATATAATTATATTTGATAAGTATATGATAAGTAGGTGAGCATATGGGAGTAAAAAAGATAAGCGTAAGTTTCAAAGATACAGAATTAGAAAATAAATTGTATGATTTTATGAAACAACAATCTGAACTTAAAGGGCATAGTGCCTATTTAAAAGAATTAATATACAAAGATATGATGAATAAGGCTAAAAAAGAATAGCCTTATTTTTTTACACTAATTTCCGAAAAAGAGGTACTTTTATTCAAATAGGAGCATAAGATATATCAAAGGATGTAAAGAGAGGTAAGAAGTATGTCAAAAAAAATAAGTATAAGTTTTAAAGAAAAAGAAATAGATTTACTTAAATATCTACAATCTAAATTAAATTCTAGTTATTATATTAAGACCTTAATATTAGAAGACATGAAAAATAACGAATTAAAATAGGAGGTTATGAAATGTTTGACTTAGATATAAAGTTATTTAGCCTTTTATACAGTTGTTGCAAGAGTTTAGGAAATATATTCGGATTTGGAGCATTTGAAGGAATGATAATGTATAGTAGTGTTATTTTATTAGGTATAACAGAAGTAACTAATTCTAAGAAGGTTAAAAAATCATAGTTGAATTAGCATTATCTATAGGTGGTGTTTATGTACACCATCATTACATTATTAGCTTTACCAGTATTAATAAAATTATTCACAAATCTAGGATTATGGAAGTTGAAGTTATTACCTAAATCAGTAATTTCTGCCGAAATGGTAGTAGATAAAATGAATAGGAGCAAAATTAGAAGTGCCAAAGTAGAGATAGCTTATGCCTATACTAAAACTGAATTTCACGATAAATTCAAGGCAAAGGAACTTGATAGAAGGCAGATTTTAGCTATTAGAAAGTATTTAAGCCAAAATGTTAATCAGTATCTAAAGAAGAAATTTAAAAATGATATACATGCTATTTACGTTATGCTGGGAGCTAAGGATATTAGTAGAAGGAACTTAGAGATAGTACAAAAAATAATTGCTTAATTAATCATTGAAGGCTAATACGATAATCCATATTAGCCTTCTTTTTGAAATTATGTCTTGTAATTTGTTTTTACAAAGGATATAATCCAACTATGACATATAACATATTGATTAAGTATTGTATATACCCTTTGATTATGTTATATATCACAATTTAATATTGAATAGAGATGTATAATTTAATTCTATAAAACCTCTATAACTCCCTATCTATCTAAGTTTAAGTACTTTATCAAGATTTTGAAATACAGATTGATCATAATCTTGATGAACTGAAACTTCAAGTACATCATAAAGTTTTTCTAATTGTTTTATGATTTGATCCAAAACTGAGTCGTTTTTTACTAATAAAAACATCTTACTTGTAGAACCATCACCTATTTGTGCACATAATATTCCCTCAAGATTAAAGGCCCGGCGAGCAAAAAGTCCAGTTATATGACTCATGACTCCAGAATGATTTCTAACAAGTAATTCAATAAGATAAAAATTAGTATTAATCATTAAAGTTTTCACCACCTATCATTTCTATATTTGAATTGCCAGGAGCAACCATTGGAAGAACATTTTCTACTTCGGAAATAGGTATATTAATCACACATGGTCCTTTTATAGATAATATTTTTTCTAATTTTCCTAAAGGATCTTCCTCATTACTTAAATCACAAGACTGAATACCAAAACCTTCTGCTATGATCTTAAAGTTTGGATTTGATATAAAATGTGATGCTATATAATGCTCATTATAAAATAATTCTTGTTGTTGACGTACGAGTCCTAAATGATGATTATTTAATATAATTACTTTTACATTAAGGTTAAAGTCAGCTAGTGTCGCAAGTTCTTGAATATTCATTAAGATAGAACCATCACCACTAAAGCAAACTATAGTTTTATCTTTGTTAGTTAAAGCTGCACCTATGGCTACAGGAAGTCCAAATCCCATGGTTCCAAGACCGCTTGAAGTTAAAAAGGCTTTTGAATCTTTAAAAGGATATCTTTGAGCTACCCACATTTGGTGCTGACCAACATCAGTAGTAACAATAGTATCACTTGGTACTTTGCTACCTACAAAAGTAATTATATTAGCTGGGTGTAATATATCTTCATAAGAGGGTAGTGGATATTTTTTATTAAAACATTTTACCCTTTGAACCCAAGAATTTCTAAGTTTAGCTTCAATATGTGGAAGAATATCTTCTATAAAATCATTAATGCTTGCAACCATAGATAAGCTGCTTGTTTTAATCTTATTTATTTCAGAGGGATCTATATCAATGTGGATAATTGAAGCATTAGGACAAAACTTTTCTACATTTCCTGTAGCTCTATCATCAAATCTTACACCTAAAGCTAAAATCAAATCAGTTTCATTAAGTAAATAATTAGTAGAAGGTGCACCATGCATTCCTAGCATTCTAAGGCTTAACTCATCATCACATGGAAAAGCACCAAGTCCCATTAGACTTAAAGCTACTGGAATATTACTTTTCTTTGCAAATTCATATAAAGCATTAGAAGCATTACAATTAATAACACCTCCACCTGCATAAATTATAGGCTTTTTTGAATTATTAATTAATTCTGCCATACAATACAGAGTAGAACCCTTCAAATCTTTTCTCTTAGAAAAATTCTTATGTTCATAAATATTAGAAGTAAACTCTTCTAATTCAATAACTTCTGTTTGTATATTTTTAGGAATATCAATAAGTACAGGACCAGGTCTTCCTTCTAATGCTATTTTAAAAGCCTCGGGAATAACTGTAAAAAGCTCATTTATATTTCTGATTAAGAAATTATGCTTAGTAATAGGAATTGTTAAACCGTAAGCATCTACCTCTTGAAAAGCATCTGTTCCTATAGCAGATAAGGGAACTTGCCCCGTTATTGCAACAAGTGGTATAGAATCAAGTTTAGCATCTGCAATGGCAGTTAAAAGATTAGTTGCACCAGGACCAGAGGTTGCAAAGCATACACCAACTGTATTTGTACTTCTTGAAATTCCTTGTGCAATAAAACCAGCCCCTTGCTCGTGACGAGCTAGTATATGTTTAATTTTACTTTTGTATAGAGCATCATATATTGGGAGATTAAATCCTCCAGGTATACCAGATATATATTCTACACCTTCATTTTCTAATAATTTAATAACAATTTCAGCACCATTATATTTCAAAAAAATCACTCCTTACATAAATATTTTTAATTTGTATAATAAGAATCTATGAATCATAAGAAAGTTTTATTTATTAATTTGTATAAATTTTGTATAATAAAAAAACTCTTCATCCTATAACAATAGGACGAAGAGAATATCATCGCGGTACCACCTAAATTTGTATAATTAAATACACACTCATCATAATACAGGCGAAAAACACCAATATTACTGTCCTTTTAACCGTAGACTATCCGTTTAATTCTACTCTCAATCAAGATTTCGATTAAAAGCTCCTAGGCTACATTCCAAATATATCTCATGAGAATTTACAGCCAATATTCTCTCTCTGCGTTTTGATTATATGTGTACTCTTCCTTATCTCTGCTTTTGAATTATTAAGTTTGTATTAATTATATTCAAAAATAGTAAGACTTGTCAATAATATTTTCTGAATATTATGATAAATATTATTGACATATCACATAATATTCAGAAAATTCACAGTGAATAGTTTAGTTTATATAATAATTATTATGTAAACTAAACTATAGTAAATTAGATTAGTGTAGTAATATTTCTTAATAAAAATACAAACTCTATAATGATTAAAATATTCGCATGGAAATTATTTCCTAAGAAATAATTAATAAACATAATTTTTAGTCTTTAATTTTGGATTATTAACTTACTGTGTTAAAATAAAGAGTAGATCATTACATAAAGGAGTTTAAAATAAATGAATATAATTACTTTAGAGAATATAAATAAAAGTTATAGTGAAAAAACATTATTAAACAATGTATCCCTAGGTATTAATGATGGAGATAAAATTGGTTTGATTGGAATAAATGGTGCAGGTAAATCTACATTTTTGAAGGTTGTGTCAGGGCGTGAAGAATTCTATGAAGGAAACATAACCAAGGGCAAGAATGTTAGAATTGAATATTTAGATCAAAACCCAATTTTTGATGTAAATGCAACTGTTCTAGAACAGATATTTAAAGGCGATACTAAAGAAATGAAGCTCCTTAAAAAATATGAAGAATCATTAGATAAAATTAATTCTTGCAAAACAGAAGATTTTGATTTATTAAATAAAGATTTAATTAAACTACAAGAACAAATTGATTCGTTAAATTTATGGGATTTAGAAAGTGAAGCTAAGACAATTTTAACTAAGCTTGGAATAAACGATTATCATGAAAAGGTAGGAAATTTATCAGGAGGACAAAAAAAGAGAATTGCACTTGCATGTTCCCTTATAACTCCATGTGATCTTCTTATATTAGATGAGCCTACGAACCATTTAGATTCAGATTCCATAGAATGGCTTGAAGACTTTTTAAATGCACGCAAAGGTGCTCTTTTAATGATTACTCATGATAGATATTTCTTAGATAGAGTTACAAATAGGATTATTGAATTAGATAGAGGAGATATGTATTCTTATCCAGGTAATTATACAGCATTCCTTGAAAAGAAAATAGAAAGACTTGAAACAGAGCAAGTTCAAGAAGACAAAAGAAATGCATTAATAAGAAATGAATTAAAGTGGGTTAGACGTGGTGCAAAGGCTAGAACTACTAAACAAAAGGCTAGACTTCAAAGATTTGATGAACTTGTACATACTGAAACTATAAGAAGACAAGAAGATGTTGATATTTCTCTTGTTGGTTCTAGACTTGGTAAAAAAGTTGTTGAATTGTATGATGTTTGTAAAGCATTTGGAGATAGAAAATTAATTAAAGATTTCAATTACATATTTTTAAGGGATGATAGAGTTGGGATTGTTGGAGAAAATGGTGCTGGAAAAACAACTTTAGTTAATTTACTTAGAGGAAAACTTCCTTTAGACAGTGGAACAATTGAAATTGGTGATACAGTTAAAATAGGTTGTTTTGCTCAAGACAATACTAATATGGATCCAAAACTTAGAGTTATTGATTATGTTAAAGAAGGTGGAGAATTTATACCTGTAGAAGATGGAACAAAGATATCAGCATCAAGTATGTGTGAAAGATTTTTATTTGATAGCACAATGCAATATACTCCAATTGAAAAGTTATCTGGTGGGGAAAGAAGAAGGTTACATTTACTTAGAGTTCTTATGGAATCGCCAAATTTCTTAATATTAGATGAACCTACAAATGACTTGGATATTGAAACACTAAAAATTTTAGAAGACTTTTTAGATAAATTCATGGGTGTAGTAATTGTTGTATCACATGATAGATACTTCTTAGATAGAATATGTAATAAAATTTTCTCATATGAAGGAAAGGGATTAATTAAAGAGTATAACGGTAACTATAGTGATTTCTTAATTTCAAAAGAAATAGAAAAGGTTAAAGAGGAGACTAATACAGCTCTCGATAAACCTAAGGAAGAAAAAAGTAAGGGAACTAAGGAAAGAATTAAAGATAATAAGCCAAAGTTTACTTTTAAAGAACAAAAGGAATTTGACGAAATAGACGATAATATATCTAAATTAGAAGAGAAAATTGAAAATTTAGAAAAAGATATGACCCAAAATTCTTCAAATTATGGTAAACTTAATGAGTTAATGAAGGAAAAAGAAGAAGCACAAAAAGAATTAGAACATAAATATGAACGATGGGAATATTTAAATGAAATTGCAGAAGCAATTGAAGAATATAAGGCTAATAATTAAATATAACAATAATAAATTGAGGAGGAAGGGATTATTTTTAAAGGAAACTCGACTCACTGCGTTCGTTGAGTAAGTTCAAGGAACCAAATATAAAATTTGGACTCTCACTTAAGAATAATCTCATTTAACTATTATGGAATTACATATTTACTTAAAAGGGAAAACAGAACCAACCATATTTAAAGGGGATAGAATAGATGTTTTAGATATGGAGCTTCAGGGCAAACATTATAAGCAAATAAGATATTTTAGAAAAGGAATTTCTAAATCTCAATATATTAGTATAGATTTAATAAATAAAATTAAAACATTTGAATAGAACAGTAAATAATTGAAGAAGTTACAAAATAAAAATGCAGGTGATAAAATTGATAAAACAAGTTTTCCTAGAAGGCTTTAATAAAAGCATAACAAATTCATCACGCTTAAAAGGTGAACGTGTCTTAAAAAATGATTTACTTAGAGAGTTAAATGTTAGTGTAGATAAAGATAATATTAAAATACGTTCTCAAGTAGTTTCTGAAAGTCTTCTTAGTGAATATTTATGTAAGCTTGAAATTGATAATGAAACAAAAGAAGTTATAGGATCTTATTGTAGTTGTATGGATTTCGAAAAAAATGAATTTACAAAGGATAATTATTGTTGCAAACATTTAGTAGCTACCTTTTATACATTTTTACGAAATATTGATGATGATGATGAATTAAGAACTAAAATAACAAACAATATTAAGCCTAAGAAAAATAAATCTAAGTTCAAAGAAGATACTAATGATGATTTATTATCACTACTTATTGGAGATAATGAAAAGGAAAAGATTAAATTTGAAATTACTATAAATAAAAACAATTGGTCTTCTAAACTTCAAGCTGAATTTAAAATAGGTTTCAAAAGTAAAAGTAATAAAATGTATATGATTCGCGATATCAATCAATTTTTAGTATCTCTTTATAATAAAGTTCCTATTAAATATGGAAAGGAATTTATTTTTGATATAAAAAATCAATGTTTTTCTTATGAAGAGAAAAGATTAATAAAATTTATTTATAATATCAAAAATATGGCTGAACACGATAGAAATTTTAAGCGGCATCAAGATAAACTAATAGATGGAAAAACTTTAACTATTCCTGATGTTATGTTCAAGGAATTTTTATACATCATAAAAAAGAATAGAGTATATTTAGGCGATGGCTTCTTTTGTCGAATATTAGAATCAGAAATAATAGAAGGCGATATGCCAATTCCATTCTCATTATTGAATAAGAAGGATTCTATAATGCTTGAAGCTCCCAATGGAATACCAGAGTCTTTAACACAAAATGAAGATGTATTTTTATATGGAACTACAATTTATCTTCCTTCAATAGAGCAGTGTGAAAGGTTGTCTCCTTATTTAAAGATTTTTAATGCTACATCTAGAGTAAGTTTTAATAAAAATCAGGAAAATAAGATTTTAAAAGAATTAATACCATCTATACAAAAAATCACGAGCGACTTAACTTTATCTAAGGATATAAGAGATAAAGTTATTATCGGACCAGTCAGTTTTAGATTTTATTTTGATAAAGACAAGGACAAAGACATATCATTATTATTTAAGGTATCTTATGAAGGTCATGAGTTTAATTACTTTGAAGAATATAATGATAAGGTTATTTATAGGGATACTAATAAAGAACATGAAGTCTTTGGAATGCTTCGAAGTCTTGGATTCGAAGAAGTTGATGGAAGGTTGTACTTTTTCAGAGATGATGCTGATGCTTTCAAACTCTTTAAATATGAAATAGAAAAGCTTCAAAGATATGGTGAAGTATTTTATTCTGAAAGATTTAAAGGATTGAAAGATTTTAAAAAGTCTGATTTTAAAGGTGAAGTTAGAAAAGGAAAGTTTAATTATTTTGAATTTCAATTTAATATTTCTGACATATCAGAAGAAGAAGTTTCAAAGATACTTAGAAGTTTCAGAGATAATTTAAAATATTATAAACTTGAAAATGGAGAATTTTTGGATTTAGAAGATGCAACTCTTCAAGAAGCGTTAACTCTCATAGATAACTTGCTTTTAGAGGATGAATTAAAGAATAATTCAATTCAAATTCCAATGAATAAAGGGGCTTATCTTGAAGATTATTTAAAGGAAAAAGAGCTTAGATTTATAGAAAGCTGTGATGAAATCAAAGATCTTAATGTCAAATTAAGAAATATTAAAGATAAATCATTTCAACCGCCATATGGACTTCAAGCTAAACTTCGTGAGTATCAAAAGGATGGATATAATTGGTTTAGAACTTTAGATTATTTGGGTTTTGGAGGAATTCTTGGTGATGAAATGGGACTTGGTAAAACCCTTCAAACCATAACCCTATTACTTTCAAAGCCAAATTCTAAAACACTTATTATTGCACCTACTTCTTTAATCTATAATTGGAAAAGTGAATTTAAAAAGTTTGCTCCATCTATGAAAATTGGAATTTCAAATGGAATTAAAGAAGAAAGAGAAGAGTTAATTAAAAATTATAAAAATTATGATGTGATATTGACTACTTATAATCTTTTAAGACGTGATTTAGAATTATATGATATGGAATTTGATTATTGTATTTTAGATGAAGCTCAAAATATTAAAAATCAAGCTTCATTAAGTGCTAAATCAGTTAAAGAGATAAAATCAAGAGTTAGATTTGCATTAACGGGAACTCCTATCGAAAATTCTTTAATGGAACTTTGGTCAATATTTGATTTTATAATGCCTGGATATTTATATAATGAAAAAAAATTCGTAACAAGATATCATAGAAGGCTTGATGAAGGTCCAGAAATATTGGAAGAGTTAAATAGGCTTGTAAAACCATTTATTCTTAGAAGATATAAGAAAAACGTAATTAAAGAATTACCAGATAAAATAGAAAAGAGATTACTTGTACCGTTAAGTGATGAGCAAAAAATCGTATATGAAACTTATGCTAATTATGTTAAAGATTTAATTCAAAAGAAAGTTGAAGACTTTGAATTTAGTAAAAGTAAAATTGAGATTTTATCTTATATAACAAAACTTCGCCAAATATGTTTAGATCCTTCTGTTACAATGGATAATTATGTGGGGACTAGTGGTAAAATAGACGCACTTATTGAGCTTTTAGAACAAAGTATAGAAGAAGGGCATAAAATACTAGTATTCTCTCAATTTACATCTGTGCTTAAGAATATAGGTAAGATACTTAAAGAAAAACATTTCTTATTTTCTTACTTAGATGGTAAAGTTTCATCACTTAATAGAATGAAGATGGTTGATGAATTTAATAATGGAGAAAATACTGTATTTTTAGTATCCCTTAAGGCCGGAGGTACAGGACTTAATTTAACTAGTGCAGATATAGTAATACATTTTGATCCTTGGTGGAATCCAGCGGTTGAAGATCAAGCTACAGATAGAGCTCATAGAATTGGTCAACAAAATGTAGTTGAAGTAATTAAACTGATTTCAAGTGGAACTATCGAAGAAAAAATAGTAGAGCTTCAAGATTCTAAAAGAGAATTAATAAATAAAATTTTAGGAGATGATCTATCTGTAGGAGCATTTATAAATACTTTGAAAGAAGATGAAATCTTAGATTTGTTTAGCTAATAACCATGTGAGTACACATTCAGATATAATTTAAGCCATGACTGCGGTTAATTCTTAAATACTTCTAATAGTTCAAGTATAAGCTATATTAGCTTTTGGGTAATACATCTAAACTTTTACTCTAACATTTTAACTACCTATACATAATTCAATGCCAATAGTATAATCATTTTGTTAAGAATATTTTTGTTAAAATTGTAGGGAGGAATTGTTTTGTCAGAAAAAAATAAGAAATATAATATTACCAGGGCTATTAAGTCAAAAGATAAGGAGAATCCTGGAGTTATAGTTGAGGCTGAAAAGCCTTTATCACAGTCAATGTTATGGAAATTACAAACGGATTTCTTTGCAAATCAGGGTCCAGAGGCGTGGATTAAAGGAATTGTGCCTCAATATATAACAACAAATCCTTACATTGCAAACCAATATGCTAAAACTGTCTTTGGGTATTGCAGAGATTATGCTGCAAGGGAGGATATAGATAAAAATACCGTCATATACATAATGGAGCTTGCAGCAGGAGTAGGACGATTTACATATACTTTTCTAAAAAGATTTTTACATCTAATTGAAAATTCTTCACTAAAAGGTCTAAAGTTTAAATACATAGTAACAGATTTTGCGGAGAGAAATATTGAATATTGGCAAAACCATAGTTTTTTAAAGCCTTATTTTGAATCTGGAGTGCTTGACTGTGCAACCTTTGACATAGCTAAAGATGAAGAGGTTAGGCTTAGATATAGTGGTGAAGTTTTATCAAGTGGTAAACTAAAAAATCCTTTGATTTTATTTGCTAATTATACCTTTGATAGTCTTCCACAAGATACTTTTTATGTTAATGAGGGAGAACTTTTTGAAGGCTTAATTACAGTAACATCTCCAGAGGATAAGGGTGATCATGAGGATAAATCAATCTTAGCAGGTTTAGATTATTATTATACAGATAAAAAAATTGAGGGTAATGATTATTACGAAGATAATAATTTTAATGATGTGCTTATACATTATAAAAATTCTTTAGATGATACAGCGTTTTACATGCCTATAATTGGCTTAAGGTGTATTTCAAGATTAAGAAAGTTATTCAATGATGATATAATTCTAATATCCGCTGACAAGGGTTATAAAAGTGAAGAAGCTATGTTTAAAAACTATCATCCATTTTTATCAAAACATGGATGTATTTCTATGACAGTCAACTTCCATGCTATAGATTTATATTTTAAAGGGCTTGGTGGAAAGGCCATACATAGTATATATGAACACGAAAATATAAATGTATCTCTGTTTTTATTGAGTAAGAGTAATCATGATTTTGTAGAGACTTCAATGGCTTATAAGGATATTATTGAAAGCATAGGACCAGATGACTTCTATAATATGAAAAAAGCGATTATGCCTTTAAGTAAGTCTTTAACTACCAAAGAACTTTTGACCTTCCTAAGGTTTACAGTTTGGGATGCAAGAACCCTACTTGAATTATATAACATATTACTTGAAAGAATACCAACTGAAGAAAACTTCCCAAAAGATGAACTGACTGATGCAATCAATAAAGTTTGGGAATATTATTTCCCTATTGGTGAAGAGGGAGATTTAGGCTATTATTTTGGCTCAATCTTAGGTTATCTTGGTCACGACAATGATGCTCTAAGATTTTTTGAAACTTCATTAGAATTTTATGGTGAGTGCCCTGAAACTAATTATGAAATTGCACTTTGCTATTATAATCTGCAACAAATTGATAGAGCACTTGAGTATACAGAAAAATCCTTGGTTTTAGATCCGGATTTTGAACAAAGTAAAAATTTAAAAAACATGATTGAAGACATATTAAACGAGAAGTAGAGTTTTAACATTTGGTATAATTATTCAAGACACACCTCACGTTGAAACTACTATCCAACATGAGGTGTGTTTTACAATCATAACAAAATATTATTTATATTTTTTTAATCTTACAATTAACCTGAGGGATAATCTTCATTTTTAGTTCTCTAAATTCCAATTTTCTTCTGTTGCATATATTGAAACTCCATCTTTTTCGCTTGTTTTATATATACTAACTCCATTTGAAAGTAAGTTATTGTAAGCAGAATTTTCACTTGCTTTTTCATCTTTCAAGATATCTACCTTTATGTTTTCTGCTACCCCCTTATACCTATACTCATTAGTAATATTATTCCTTGAATTTATAAGTGTTCCAATTTTTATTGTGTTAACTAGAAACTAACAAACTCTTAACACAATCCTAAAGTTTAAATTCCTTCTCTTATAATAAGATAATATTAGAAGGAAATGGAAAGTTTGTTTCATATTAAAAATTACTATTGTAAAACTTAAAACATAGTGTTAAAATGTCAATGGGTAGTATCTTAATAGAGTTGCACTAAATTTTGAGCATTAAAATATATAATACAACTCATATCTATATGAATGAGATTGAAAGAAATTAGGATGTTGTATCACGCACATGGAGGTGATACTATTAAAATTGGATTTATTGGTCCTGGGAAGGTAGGCGTGAGTTTAGGACGCTACTTTACTCATAAAGGGATAAAATTAAGTGGCTTTTATGGAAGGAATATAAAATCAACCAGAGACGCAGCTAATATTACTAAATCAAAACTTTATGATAACATTCAAAATATTGTTAAAGAAAGTGATATATTATTTATTACAACACCTGATGATATGATTTCAATTATAGATAGAGAATTATCAAAATTTGATCTAAACAACAAATCTATTTGCCACACAAGTGGTTCGCTTAAATCGAATGTATTATGTAATGCCAAACATTCTGGTGCACTGATCTATTCTATACATCCCATATTTGCATTTTCAAATAAAAACACAAATTTAAAAAAGTTAGAAGATATATATTTTTCAATTGAAGGTGATGATTTAGAGAATTCATCTTTAAATAATAATATTAATGAAGGAAATTTTCCAATTATTAATCTGATTAAAACTTTGGGGAATAAGTTTTTCATAAGAAGTGAAGAAACCTCTTCAATTTACCATTTGGCTACTGTATTTGTTTCTAATCTTACTTTGTCTTTGTTAGAGATAGGTACAAGTTATCTAAAAAAACTTGGATTAAATGAAGAAGACGCTTTAAATGCCATTAAACCATTAGTTCAAGGTAATATTGACAGTATTATTGAAAATGGTTTTATGAATTCTTTAACAGGGCCTATATTAAGAGGGGATATTACTACTATAGATAAACATCTTTCTGTTTTAGAAAAAGAAGATAAAGATCTTTATAAGATATTATCTTTAAATTTATTGAAACTTGTAGCTTTAAAAGAAAATAGTAATATAAGCAATTCACAAAATAAACAAGGCTACTCTTTAAATATTGAAAATGAAAATATACTTCAAATTTTATTAAATAATTCAGAAAAACATTCTGTAATATATAAAATTTTAGGGGGATTAGATTAGTGAAGAATACAGTATTAACTTTTAAGCAAGCTAAAAATGAAGGAACGAAGTTAAGTATGCTTACTGCATATGATTATTCAATGGCAAAGATTATTGATGAAAGTGGAATAAATGCTATTTTAATTGGTGATTCTCTTGGAATGGTTATTAAAGGAGAAGAAGATACATTATCTGTTACTATGGATGAGGTAATTTATCATACAAAGGCTGTTAAAAAAGGTGCAAAAAATGCTCTTATAGTAAGTGATATGCCTTTTTTATCTTATCATGTATCTATAGAACAAGCAGTTTTAAATGCAGGGAGATTAGTTAAAGAAGGTGGAGCAAATGCAGTTAAGCTTGAGGGTGGAGCAAATGTTTTAGCACAAGTTAAAGCAATTGTAGATGCTCAAATTCCTGTAATGGGTCACTTAGGACTAACTCCTCAATCTGTTAATGCTTTTGGAGGCTTTAAAGTACAAGGTAAAAATGAATCAGCTGCTAAAAAATTGATAGAAGATGCTGTTCTTTTGGAGAAAGCTGGTGCATTTTCAATTGTACTTGAAGGAATTCCAGAAAAGGTAGCAGAATTTATTACAAATTCAGTATCAATTCCAACAATAGGTATTGGTGCAGGTAAAAATTGTGATGGACAAATTCTAGTTTACCAAGACATGCTTGGAATGTTTAATGATTTTGTACCAAAGTTTGTTAAACAATATGCCAATATAGGTACAGTTATGAGAGAAGCTATTAGTTCTTATGTTTACGAAGTACAAGAAGGAACATTTCCAGAAGAAAAACACACTTTTAAGATTGATGAAAGTGAACTACAAAAATTGTACTAATGGAGAAAGAGGGAAAAAAATGTTAGTAAAAGAAATTAAAGAACTTAGAAGTTTAATTAAATCATGGAAAAGAGAAGGCCTTTCAGTAGGTTTTGTTCCAACAATGGGAGCTTTACATGAAGGACATGAAAGCTTAATAAAAAAGGCAGTAGAAGAAAATGATAAAGTAGTTGTTAGCGTATTTGTTAATCCAACACAATTTGGACCAAATGAAGATTATGACAGCTATCCAAGAAATATAGATAAAGATTTAGCTATTTGCTTAAATGCTGGTGCAACTGTAGTTTTTAATCCAGAACCAAGTGAAATGTATTTT
This sequence comes from Clostridium sp., assembly GCF_021372645.1. Taxonomy (GTDB): domain Bacteria; phylum Bacillota; class Clostridia; order Clostridiales; family Clostridiaceae; genus Clostridium. The sequence continues at coordinate 21,558 of NZ_JAJFUC010000062.1, forward strand.
AATAATAAATCAACTAGTGTTAGTGTCTCAGACCTTACAAGTGTGCTTTGTGGTGCAAAAAGACCAGGACATTTTGATGGAGTTTGTTTAGTTGTTTCTAAGCTTTTGAATATAGTAACGCCAGATAAAGCTTATTTTGGTCAAAAAGATGCTCAACAAGTGGCTGTTCTAAAAAGAATGGTTAGAGATTTAAATATAGATGTAGAGATAGTGGCTTGCCCAATAATCCGTGAAGAAGATGGACTTGCTAAAAGTTCAAGAAATACTTATCTTTCAAAAGAAGAAAGAAAGGCAGCATTAGTATTAAGTAAAAGTTTGGAACTAGCTAAAGATTCATTAAGAGATGGTGAAAGAAATGCTAATAAGCTTAAGGCAATTATAAAAGAAGAAATAAGTAAAGAGCCATTAGCTAAAATCGATTATGTACAAATAGTTGATAGTGATTCTTTAGAAAATGTTGAAGCTATAGAAAAGAATGTATTAATTCCAATAGCTGTTTATATTGGAAAAACAAGATTAATAGATAATTTCACATATGAAATATAATAAAACTTTAGGAGGAATTTTAAGATGATACTTACAATGTTAAAAGGAAAGATACACAGAGCTACAATAACTCAAGCTGAATTAAGCTATATGGGCAGCATTACTATAGATAAAACATTGATGGAAGCTTCGAAAATAATAGAAAATGAAAAAGTTCAAATAGTTGATGTAAATAATGGCGCAAGATTTGAAACATATGTAATTCCTGGAAAGAGAGACTCAGGAGTTATTTGTGTAAATGGTGCTGCAGCAAGACTTGTAGAACCTGGTGATAATGTAATAATAATTTCTTATGCACAAATGCATGAAGATGAAGCTAAAAAGTATAAACCAGCTGTTGTATTTATGAATGATGATAATACAATAAAAGAAATCACAAATTATGAATCTAATGAATAAAATTTGATTCGCAATTAGTAATTATCTTAAGAGAGTGAGATTTATTTAAAATTTCACTCTCTATTTCTATATAGCATGAATAAGTATACTTTCAGTACGCATTTCACCAAATTCATCTTCAATTATTATTTGAAACAGATCCAATCCACAGAATCTCCTAGTTGATTTATATATAAGAGTAGATGGACCTAACAAGTATAATTTTCCGTACATAGGTCTTGATTTAATTTTTATGCAACTATTAGCGTTGCAGTGATTTATAATTTGTAAATCTAACACAATAGATTTACAAGCACGTACACAAAATGGTTTAACTTCCTTGATTTTTACTTTAAAGTTACAAGGATGTACTGTAAATCTGCATTTTTCTTTGCAAGTTTCTTTCTTTTTCAAAGTTACACGACCTTTTTCTTTTAGAGTTTACATTTCATAGTATGCTTTTAAATTAATAATTGTACCATTTTTAAAGAAGTGTTAATACAATATTATAAATAGACTATGCTTAGGAGGCATATTATGAGTATAAATGAAGATATATATGATGAAGTCCATGATAAATATATAAAGGAGGATAAATTTATTGACAAAGACATATGTGATGAAGTCAATGATGAATATATAGAAGATGAAAAATTTGTTGATAAAGATATGTGTGATGAAATAAATGATAAATATATAAACGAGAATAAATTTGTTGACAAAGATATATGTGATGAAATTTATGATGACTATATAGAAAAAGATAAGATCGTTGATAAATTTCCTAAAGATAATTATAAGAAGATGGAAGATTATTCTCAAATAGAAGAATCAAAGATTTCTGTAAATTGTAAGTTGAAAGTTGATTTTGATACAAAAAATAAGATGATTTATTTATATCCCGGAAAACTTCAATATTTTACAGTTGATGTATCAAAATCTTGTGGTGATGTTACTATTAAATATAAAGGTCATCACTCAAGTAAGGGGATATGCGGAAATCTTGGAATATATAGAATAGTTGAATCAGGAATAGTTGTACAAACTTATTGTAAGTTAGATCCTAGAAAAAAAGATATTTTAAATTTTACAGCAATTGATGAATGTACTAAAGAATGCTGTGAATTTGTTGTGGTATTCAGTTGCAATCAATGTAGGTGTTGTTACTAATGCAACTTGAAAAAATAACTAGTCAACTTATTAGTTCCTAATTATTAGGTAATTGCAAAAAAAATTTCGTTAATTTTTCCTAGAAATAAGAGTGGCATCTTGAATAGTATATTCATATATTATTATATAATAAAACCACATTTAATAGTTCGTATAACTAAATAAATAAAGTGATTAAAACAAGAAAAAAACATGTAAATAAACTAGTATATTTATATGGTTAAATTGGGAGGAAAATTATGAGTATCAGTGTTACAGAACAAGAAGTATCTTTAGAAGAAATTATGAAAAATGCAGATTTAGCAGCAGGATTAGATTTAAATATGCCAATAGGAGAAGATGAAGAAATGGATGAAGAATTTAAAGAAGAATTTAAAGAAGAAAAAGATTCTGATAGAGACAAAGGGTGTAGGAAATGCCACGTGCCACCTATGAAGATAAATTGTGATTTAGAGGTGGGCGTTGGAACTAAAAATAAGATAATTTATGTATGTCCAGGAAAAGCACAATATTTCACAGCAACTGCAATAAAATGTTCTGGTGACGAGACAATTGAAATAGAATATATTGGTGATAAAAAACATTGTGTAAAAGGCGAAGACGAAGGAGTTATACGTGGTTGTCTTGGAGTTTATAGAATAGTTAAGTCAGGTATAATCTTCATACCAAATCGTAATTTATCTGAATTTCCTGATGATTGGTTTCCAACAGATATTTTACCTTTCAAGGCGAAAGATAAATGTGATAAGGACGTTAAATTTGATGTAGTATTCACTTTCTCTAGATGCGTAGATTGCGAATGTCGTTGCGGTAAATAATATAATAATAATAATAGAATTGTCTTATTAATAAGGATATATGATAAACAAGGAATTGCTTTCATATATCCTTTTACTGTAGATGCCCAAAGTGAAGACTAGAGTTGTAAATATGTTTAATGTTAATTTTTTTTATTTTTAAGAACATTATGTAAATGATCTAAATAATATAATATCAAAGATAAAACTCAATAACTAAAAATCTCAAATAAAAACTATTTTTAGTAAACAGAATAGCTGAAATATAAAAATAGTTTTAAGAACAAAAGAATAAAAAACAAAGGAGAGAAAAAATTATGTATAATTTTATAAAATAAGGATATAAGATAAGCAACAAGTGCTTTGTTATATCCTTTTATATTTGAATTTTTATACTTATGCGTGTAGCACACCAAAATAAAGGGCACTCTGTTGTTCTGGTTGCTGAGGACTTTGATGCAACACTTTACTAAAGAGTATCCTTTATTTCTAGTTTTGGGTGTACATTCAAAGTATAAGTGTAATTTAGAAGACTCAAATTAACTATTTGCTATATTAATATAATCAACGCCATTTATTTTTATTTTATATATACCTGTAATTCGTGCTTTGCTCTTTTTTCCTTCTTCTATTACTATTTTTACATCTTCTACGTTAAATATAATTGATCTACTGCACCCCTTAGAAAGGCTATTGGGGGTTGAGATTAATTCTACTTTACATTCTCTTTTTAAGAGCTCATTATATAAAAGCGTAGCTTGATTATGAGATTGAACAATCATCAAATATTTATCTTTCTGTATTTCCATTGTATCAGCTCCTAAGTTTATCTTATAAAATCAAGTTTCACTTAATAAAACACATTATCTTAATAATAAATTATTTATAGACTCAATGTGTATTATTTCATTAGTACATATTATAAGCATTAGTGGACATAATTTTAATCTTATTATTTAAATTTTTAAATTTACCTATAAGATATAAAATTATCATATCTTCTTGATTAACTTTATCTTTAAGAGAGAGGATTTCTTTCTCGTTTACCATATTTATATTTTCAAGTAATTTTAGTTTTTCCTCTTTATTAGTTAAACTTTCTTGAAGGAAATTTATATTTTGAGAAAGTTTTTCTTTAAAAAAGAGTATTTCTTTTTCTTTTTCAATATTAAGATTTTCTATTGACTTTAGTTTTTCTTCTGTGTCAGTTAAGCTTTCTTGAATTAAATTTGCATTTTGAGAAAGTTTTTCTTCAAGAGAGATTATTTCTTTTTCCATGTTGAGGTTTACTATTGATTTTAATTTTTCTTCTTTATCATTTAAATTTTCTTGAAGGAGGTTTACCTTTTTATTTAACTGCTTTTGTAAATCTGTAAATTTAGTATGCTTGTTATTTATTTCTTTAAATTTTTCTTGATAAGATAGACTTTTAGCTTTTTGTTCTGCTAGTTGATTCTGTAGCATAGAAATTAATTGTTCTTTTTCTCTATATGTCTTTTTGTATGATAAAACTTTTGAACATATTTCACTCATATAATATTCAATATAGGATAGATAATTATCACTTTTTTCGTTATTTTTAATAGCTGGATAGAGGTTAGAGATAATTAGATTTTGTAATGTATCATCATTAGTGAAGTATATTTCATTACCTAATATACCTTTTATTTCTTTTGGTTCATTCGTAATATATATAGATTTAAAAATATCTGAAGAATTTACATTTTGATTATATGGCGGAGTGCTAAAATCATTTCCATTTTCTATTGAAAAACTACTATAAATTTCATTATCATCTATCCAAAAACACCATATTTCACCGTATATTATAAAAATCATACATGATTCAATATTTGTACCTTTAAAAATTTTAGTATTCTTAAAATCAAAATTATTACCATGTACATAATTTAAGCTGGATATATCATCTTCTCTTTTTATATACAAAGTGTGTAAAATTTGATTAAACATTATTGCAGAATAATCATTAAAAGGATATTTACTACTATCTATCAATTTAAAGTCAGACCATGTTTCATTATCCTTATTGAAGGATTTATAGCCTATTTCGTGGCTATCTACGAATCTTTGATACATAATAAACAATTCTTTATTATCAGGTGAATAAAGAATAAATGCAACATTATAATCATAATAATATTTAATCGTATCTATAATTTTAGGACTAGATAAGTTATTCATTTCATCAAGGATTTGATGAAATAGTGTTGCGGTATTATTTGCTTTATTAAAAATACTAAAAATTATTTGTATTTTATTTTCAATAACAGCTGTTTTAAAGTAAATACTAAATATTTCATTTTTTTCATTTGTAAGAATTTTTTGTTTATTCCATTGTTCTCCGTCATATTTGTTTAATATTATCGTTCCTGTTGAATCTTGATATAAGACATTTAAGCTGTCATCAGGAAGTAAAATTACTGAAAAATTCTTTAGGGCTTCTTCAGTAAGAATATGATCATCTGACCATGTATTTTCCTTAAAGAATTTATATATAATGCCCTCATCTTTTTTAAAAGAAAAAGTCCATGTAGTGCCATCAGATTGTTTTATAATATAAAAATTTCTATCAGTCATTACCATTAATTTATTCCCTTCAAATCATAGTTCTTTATATAAAATATGATTTTATTAATTAACTTGTGTTTATAACTTTAGGCAAATGTATATCTTATATAAGGTATAAATGGATGTTTTCATTATAATAGGTTAAAGCTGAATGTGCTTTAAATAATACAAATAAGTAAGTAACACTCTTAAGTTTATTACATAAAATATTATTAGAAATCGAATAAAGATTTTTTTACAAAGGAGAGATATATAATGTCAGATGTACAAGAAATAATGAATGAAATGGAAAACTTAAATAAAGAAATTGCTACTACTGCTGATGAACCTGTAGTTGAAGGAGCACCTTTAAGTGCTGGTGATGATCCAACAATAGTATTAGGAACATCTTGTTGCGTAGTTCCTTTACCAGATGGATTTGCTATTCCATCATCTATTACTCTTGCTAGCAATTTAAGAATTGGTTATAATCTAAATAAATTAGAGTGTTTTGTTACTCATTCTACTCTTAGTGCTACAACAACTTGTAATACTGTTGTAAATGTAACTGGATGGGCAGTAAGGATGGTGGGTTGCATTTCATATTTAGTAAATCTTTATCCTATTACAGCTACTCCGGGGATAAGTAGGGTATGTAATATTCCTGCTGATGCTACGCAAAAACTTAGTTTATGTTGTAGTAATAATATATGTGTAGATCAATGTATAGCTTTATTGGACACTGAAGATGCAGCTAAGGCCCTTTGTGACAGGTTTAGCGCTATACAATGTGTTCAAGCTTTAAATCCACCTACTACAACTTCTATTATAACTCCTTCTATAGGAGTATTACAAATACCACTCTGTTCTGGTAATAGTAATGCAGTTCAATTTACTGTTAGTTTTAGTCTTAGCTATGTATAGATAATTTCATATTATCAAAAAAATAGATTCCTGCATTTAAAGTACAGGAATCTATTTTTTGTAGTGCGCCCAGCATGGGCGCAATCTAAAGGGTGAAAGTTCTGAGTGCTTGTTGATAGTGACAAGTACATAGCAAAGAGCAAGGATGTCCATCATGAGGTGCAATCTTAAGGAAGCTGTAGGCAAACTTCCGGTCTGACGAAAAGAAACTACATAAAGCATATTGCTACACAAACTAAAGCCCTAAACTATCCTGAAGCATATGGTGTAAATGTAGCAGATATATAGAAGGTAAGATTGCGCTCTTACCTGGGTAGATCTCATGGGCGTGTGGAAACATAGAGTATGAAGTGTGCATGAAACAAGATTCATCATGAGAAGCCAGCAAAAGTCATATTCCCAAGTGTAGTCGACGACACTTGGGAAGGACTGAATTTTAGGAGATTATAGTAAATGGATATTACCAATCAAGAAATCAAATACGTCTTTATAAGGCTTCTGAAGAAGTATTTAAAGGCTACCCCAAATAGCATCTGCGGAACAGAAAGGGTATATGTGAGTGTATGCTTCTTCGAGGATAACTGAAAACAAAATCATCTACACGAAATTCAATCAATCCGAGATGGAAAATAACGTTCCAATCTTGTAAGGAGGGTGGAAATTATATTCAACTGCAACAATTTATCTCAAACTTTATTTTGATTTCTTTATTTAAATTTAAAAGAACAAAAAAATAAAAAAGAACTATTTAAGTTGGTGCAAATTCAAACTTAAATAGTCTGCCACTTTTCTTTATATAATATTGTAGTGCTTTAAAGCATAATAAATTCCATCTTCTTCAAGATACTTTGTGACAAAAGATACTAAATCGAATAGTAAAGGATTGCTATTTCCCATAGCTATGCTATTTTTAACATATTTAAGCATAGCTAAATCATTAGTACTATCACCAATTGCGTATGTATTTTCATGGTCAATATCTAAATGCTGTAGTAAATATTCTATACCCGATGCCTTTGAGAATCCCAAGGGAACTAATTCATAAAAACCTTCACCTCGGTGTATAAATTCAAAGATATTACTAAATTCTTCGTAGAATTTTTCGAAATTACTATTTTCATTAGTCCAAATAACTAATTTATCAAAGTTGATTTCAGGATCATCAAAGGTTTTTCCTTTGTAAAATCCTTCTTTTATATGACGCTCTTTAATTTTAAGCACTTCTTCTGAATATATATTTATATCATAGTAAATATCATTTTTGCCTTCTAATATTGCATCAATATTATATCCACGGGGCTTGTCTGCAATTTGTTTTGATAAATTTATACCAAGGTCCCTATGTAATAATTCTTTATTTTTAAATTCTATGTAAGTACCACATCCACATATATATCCATCAAAATTAAGTTCCTTAACACAATCATCAATTCCTATAATGGTTCTACCTGTATTAATAAATATTAGATGTCCATTTTCTTGTGCCTTTTTAAGTCAGCTTTAGCACTATTTGGAACAATGCAAGTTTTTTCATTAAATAACGTTCCGTCAATATCAAAAAATATAATATATATGTTGCAAAATGAAAACTTCAAAAATAACTATCAAGAAAAAATATCCATAAATATAAATCAACTAAAATATCCAAACTAAAAATAAAATTATCGAGAGGTGTTAACTATGGATGTTTTAGTGCTTAATAAGAT
>NZ_JAJFUC010000064.1 GCF_021372645.1 Clostridium sp.
AAATCACCCTTACATTAATTTTATGAAAAAGATAAGTTCAATATTTTTAGAGAACTTATCTTTTTTATAAAAATTTATTTTACATTATACATTCCATGGCTATTCATGTAATTAAAAAGTTCTTGACCATGCTTTTGTTCATCTTGTTGAATATGTTGCATTGCCTGCCTAACTATAGGATTAGCAGATTCAAAAACGTCAATATCATAAGTACCTGAAACATATTTTTCTGTAGATAATAAGTCATTACAAAGTATTTTATCATGTTGATTATTTACAGCATCTTGAGTATTACTTTGAGTCAACGGTTGTTTAGCTTGTTGATTGTGACTTAAATTTGGTTGTTGCCCTTGAAGCATTTCATTAATAATATCGTAGTGATGTTGTTCTTCACCAGCAAGTTTATTAAAAAGTTGCTTCAACTGTGCACCTTCAGCTTGCTGAGAATAATTTTTGTATTTTTCAATACAAACTTCCTCTTGAAGCTTTCCATCTTCTAAAAACATTCTTTCTTTTTGACTAAGTCCTATTTGCATATTAATATCACCTCCAGCATATTTTAGACAAAAAATACTTACATTATGTATATAAATTAAGTTTAACTGTGGAGTAGAGGTAGAAGAAGTATTAAAATCTATAGTTTTAGTAGGAGCTGATTCAGAAGTAGTAATATGATTGCTTGATGGAGTAGTAGATGATCCATTATTCTCATTTCTAAAATCATCTTCAAAATATAAAAATAAAATCTAAATAAGAACTTGGTAAAATATAGAGAATCAATTTAATTAAATAAAAATGAAGAGTAAGAAATTTAAGCACTTAAGACATCAAAAGGACAAATTGAAGGAATAATAAAAATGATGGAAGAAGGCAGATATATCAAATCAAATCATTGAAGCATAGTCATTAGATTAAAAAACTAATATACTGATGAAAGTGGTAATCTTGTTAAAAAGTATAGGATAGCTGCAGTTCCTACAATATATTATTTGCAGAAATACTTCAAAATGACTATAATCCCATGTGTTAAAAAAATGCATGGGATTCATTATATTTAATCAAAATCTTGATTGCTTATTTTCTACATATAAAATTCATAAGTTTATGTTAAAATACTGAATATACGAAAGTAGAATATAAAAATTATAAGAGGGGTAATTTAAATGGCATTAAGGCAAATCAGACTTTTTGGTGATGAAATATTAAGAAAAAAAAGTAGAGAAGTTGAAGTTGTAGATGAAAAGATAATACAAATCCTAGATGATATGGCGGAGACTATGTATAATACAGAAAATGGTGGAGGGTTAGCAGCACCACAAATAGGTATACTAAAAAGGCTAGTTGTAATAGATATGGGACAGGGATTAATAAAATTAATTAATCCAAAGATAATTAAGCAAGAAGGAAGTCAAGAAGTTATAGAGGGATGTTTAAGCAATCCGAATGTATTTGGAAAGCTATTAAGGCCAGAAAAGGTAACAATACAAGCACTAAATGAAAAAGGTAGAAGAATAATATTAACAGGTACAGGAGATTTAGCAAAATGTTTTTGCCACGAAATTGACCATTTAGAAGGCATTCTTTTCACTGATTTTGTTATTAAATATATAAAATTATAATAGAATATTAAATTTTCAGATGCCGTATTATTCAGAAATGAATTTGCAGTGTTTTCTACGCAATATGAATAGTATTGATTGTGAAGCTGAGCAGTAAAAAATAATTGCAATAAAAAATTTATGCTAAAAGTTTGAGAATAGCATAAGTTATGAGTTGATAAAAGCAAATATATATATAATAGAGAGTGCTAAGGTAAATTCTTAGCATTCTTTTGTTTCCTACTATCATGCCTTAATTTTTTATAATTAATTTCACACAGTGATATTTTAAGATGATATTATGAAGTAAGAAGAATTATTCGATATATATGAATTAAATATTTCAGATTGCGTATTTTAGAATTTAAAGCATTAAATAAATAATATAAAAATATACATAGTATTAAGTGCGAGTAATATTAGGAGTTAAATATGTCTAATTCACGTGACTGTAATTTATATTATGATCCCAATACAGCAAATTATTTAATTGAATATAGAGGAGATTTTAAAGAAAAAATAGATAAAATATCTTATGCTTGTGGGGATATAATTACAGACACTATTGGGGTTGTATCATTACAGGTTAAAGATTTAGATAGACTTTTAATTGATGTACCAGAAATTGTTTTTTATGCTTTTAGAAATATGTTTGTACTGCAGGATGTTTCACCATCTTCTGTAGATAATATAAATAATATTAAAATTAATCCATACTTGGATTTAACAGGAAGAAATGTACTAATAGGTATAGTAGATACTGGGATAGATTATTTAAATGAAGAATTTATAAGAGAGGATGATACATCAAGAATAATTAATATATGGGATCAAACAATAAAAAATAATACTGATGATTCTGTATATATTGGACAAAATTATTCAAATGAGCAAATAAACAATGCAATTAACGCACATAGAAATAATAAAGATCCATATGAAATTGTGCCTTCAAAAGATGAAATTGGTCACGGGACTAAGGTTGCTGGAATAATAGGTGCGAGAGGATATAATAAAGAACTTCAAGGGATTGCCAATGAAAGTAATTTTGTGATTGTTAAACTTTTTGAATCGTCTAATTTTAAGCAGCAATTAAAAGAAAATAATGTTGCAGACACTCCGGTATATAATGCTTCTGAAATTGTAGCAGGGCTAGAGTATTTAAGAAAAGAATCTATAGAGCGTAGGCAACCTATGGTAGTGTACATTGGTGTTGGAAGTACTGAAGGAAGTCATGATGGCACAGATTTGATTTCTAGATATGTAACATCTTTTGGAAGTAATATAGGACTATGCTGTGTAGCTGGAACTGGAAATGAAGGAGATGCACAAGGACATGCATCAGGAAATATTAAAAATAAAGGAGATATAAAAGTAGTAAATTTAAAAATACCAAGGGAATTAAAATATTTTCACTTTGATATATGGGTACGAAGACCTAATGTTGTTTCACTAAATGTAATTTCCCCTACTGGAGAAGCATCAGCAATCATTGAAGCAAAAATGAGTAAGTTTCAACCAGTCAAATTTGTTTTTTTAAATACTACAATAACAGTTAGGTATTATAATCCTGAACATTTTACTGGACATGAAGTTATAAGTATTACATTCAATGATGTAAAACCTGGAATATGGAGTTTTAATTTAATGGGTAAATACATAACTGATGGAAGATATGACATATGGCTTCCACCTAAAAGTACTTTGCCAGAAAATACAGTGTTCCTTGAACCAGATCCTTTTAATACACTAACAAGTCCATCTGAATCAGTTAATGTAGTTACAGTTGCTTATTATGGAAATAATAATGCTTTAATTGCAGCTTCTGGTAAGGGATTTAATACTAACAATTTAATTAATCCTGATATTGCAACTATGGGAATAAATATTTTAACAACAAAAGTTTCAGGGGGAGTTACAACCTTTTCAGGTAGTTCAGCAGCTACTGCAATAGTGGCTGGAGCTTGTGCTCTTTTATTGCAGTGGGGGATTATTGACGGAAATGATAAATCTATGTATGCAAAAAAGATTACTAGCTATCTTATATATGGAGCGAATAGAAATGAACTTTACAAATATCCAAGTAGAGAAATTGGCTATGGGGATTTTGATTTATTAGGTACTTTTAATATTATTAGTAGGATTTATATGAGAAATAATGAAATGCGTAGTACCAGTAATCTTAATCAAAAAAATATTGAGCAAAATTATGAATTTATTGAATATTATATTAATAAATTATATATAAGGATTCCAAGGTAAGATAGGGAGGAGTTAGATTCAAGGGAAGTATTTCAAAAAAAATGGATATATATCCAAATCCGCAGTGGGGATTTGGAATACTAAATATACTAAAGATGTTTCAAAATATAATATAGTTAATAAATAATAAAACCTAAAATTGTAGCGCAAAATAGTTGATTATTATAATTTAACTTTTTTCTTATTATTTTTAGAAGGTATGTTATTTGATGAAGCAACTATAAATGATTTGAAAAGTTTAAACATATTTTTATCATTATAAACAGTCAGAATTTCAGGATGAAATTGTACACCAACAACAAATTTTTCATTACATTTTTCAATTGCTTCGATTACATTATCTTTAGAATAAGCAGTAACTTTAAAACCAGGAGCTAAATCTTTGATTGATTGATGATGAAAGGAATTAGTGATAATAGAACTTCCTAAAATACTATGTAAAATTGAATTTTCAATAATATTTAGTGTATGAGTTACTGCACCATCTTTTGTTTGTTGTTGATGTTTAATATAACAACCTTCCATATCTGATATATCTTGATACAAGGTACCACCAAAGGCGACATTTAAAATTTGGTGTCCTCTGCATATAGCTAAAATAGGTTTATTAAGTTCACAAGCTATTTTAGCTATTAAAATATCAAAAGTATCTTTATCTGGGAATATATAACCTAATTTAGGGGAAGGTTCTTCATTATATACTAAAGGATTTATATCAATTCCGCCAGAAAGAAGAACACCATCTAGAAGCTCAATTTGCCTTCTAATAGATTCTTCATCACAAAGAATAGGAAGCATAACAGGAATTCCACCTGCTTTAATTACTGATTCTACATAATCATTATTAAGTGATTCTATAACAGAATGAGAATAAGGAGTTTCATGTTTAATAACTCTGCTTGAATTTATACCGATAATAGGTTTTTTCATAATAATAGTACCTCCACTAAGAATGTATATAAATTATACTATATAGAGGCAAGTAAATATTGTCAATTGTAGTTTATTGGTACAAATATAAAGAAATTCTAAAGAATATAAAAATAAATATTTACAAAATAAACAAATCAAGTACAATAGAATTGACGATAATTTATTTCTTGAAGAAACCTAAGATAAAAAGAGCCGTTTAGGTGGATATGTATTAAATGAAGAGATTTTTTTAAATTATCATAATAGTATTTAGCATAATGCAAATTATGACTTTAACAGCCTTTGCATATGAAAAATTTCAGAAATTAGAGGATATAAAAGATAATATTTATAAGCATTTTGAAAATAGAGACGCAAATTTTACTTTTTTTAATACTTTCAGTAAATAAAATAAAAGATTTTTTTGGAAATTACTTTGTAAAATAATTTCTGAAAAAGTCTTTTTATTTTTAAATTTGAAAGTGAAACTTATTGATAATAAACAAGAAGTATACATAAAATATTTAATAAAGTTTACAAATTCAGGTACTTTATTTTTGGCATATATAGATATAAACAGAAGTATTTAATTTAGGGATAGTGTAAAAATGAATATTCGACAAATTGAGTAGTTCAAAAATTATATTTATGTTATTAATATTACAATATTCAGGTCATTAGCTTTTATGAAACTTGAACTACGCCTAAAAAATAATAAAGTTGTATAAATATTCAAGTTTTGTTAAAATGTTATTAAATAAATTTAAAAGAATTTTTATTATATAAACATTACTAAAAAGCAAATGAATATAATAAAACATGCTTAATATTTATTACAGAATTTTATATAAAAATTATAACTTAAGATTAAATTAATTGGAAAACTGCAACGATACCGAGATTATTTTGTATCTAATAGAATAGTACAGTTTTAAGAGTTTTTAATAATCACCCAGATGTTAAAGAAAGTACAAGGCAAAAGGTTTTAGAAATTATAAAGAGGGATATGATGCAACAAGCTATTTAATAAATAAAGGACATAAAAAGATAGTAGTAATTTTGGGTGAAACTAATGATATGAGTGTTAGTTTGTGGAGATTAGAAGGATACAAAAAAGCACTTTTTAAGCATTAATAGGGTGGAGGAATGAGAATGGAAAGAGGTAGTGGAATCATTATGCATATAGCATCTTTGCCAGGTAAATATGGAATAGGTACATTTGGAAAAGAAGCATATGAATTTGCTGAGTTTTTAAAAAAGGCTGGTCAAAGGTATTGGCAGATACTTCCTTTAGGTCAAACAAGCTATGGAGATTCACCGTATCAGTCAGTTTCAGCGTTTGCGGGGAATCCGTACTTTATTGATTTTGATATTTTGGAAAAAGATGGACTGCTAAAAAAAGAAGATTATAATGCAATAAATTTTGGAGATAATTCTGAAGTTATAAACTATGGAGCATTATTTACAGAAAAAATGAAAGTATTAAGGATTGCATATGAGAATTCTAAAAAAAATGAATGCAATGATTTTAAAATTTTTGAAAAAGCAGAATCGTATTGGCTTGATGATTATGCTTTATTTATGGCATTGAAAGTTAATTTTAATTTAAAAAGCTCTCAAACTTGGGATGATAATATTAGGTTAAGAAAAGAAGAAACTTTAAATAAGTACAAAGAACAGCTTACTGATGAAGTGCAATATTGGAAGTTTTTGCAATATGAATTTTTTAAGCAATGGACGAGTTTAAAATATTATGTTAATAAATTAGGCATTGAAATTATAGGAGATATACCAATATATGTGGCTGAAGATAGTGCTGATTTATGGAGTAATCCAAAAGTATTTTTATTAGATGAGAAAACTTTAAAACCAATAAAAATTTCAGGATGTCCACCTGATGCATTTTCAGCAACTGGACAACTTTGGGGAAATCCTATTTATGATTGGAAATATCTTGAGGAGACAAGCTATAAATGGTGGATAAATAGAATTAAACAAAGCTTGAAACTTTATGATGTAATTAGAATAGATCATTTTAGGGGATTTGAAGCTTATTGGTCTATACCTTATGGAAATAAAACCGCAGAAAATGGAGAGTGGGTAAAAGGACCAGAAATGAAATTATTTAGTGCTATAAAAGAAGAATTTGGAGCTATAAATATTATAGCTGAAGATTTAGGTTTATTAACTGAAGAAACTATAAATTTTAGAGAAAAGTCAGGATTTCCAGGAATGAAAGTATTAGCATTTGCTTTTTCTGGTGGCAGTAAAAATGCATATCTTCCACACAATTATGAAAAAAATTCTGTGGCTTATACAGGAACACATGATAATGATACAGTAAGAGGTTGGTTTGAAACTACAGGAGGTAAGGCTGAAGTTAAAAATGCAATTGAATATTTAAAGTTAACAGAAGAAGAAGGTTATAATTGGGGATTTATAAGAGGGATATGGAGTAGTGTTGCAAATACTTCTATTGCACTTATGCAAGATTTTTTAAATCTTGGGAATGAAGCAAGAATTAATATGCCATCAACAATGAAAAATAATTGGAGTTGGAGAGCAAAAGAGAATGTTTTCACTAAGGAGTTAGCAAATAAAATTTATAGATTAACTGAAATTTATGGAAGGTGTGAATAATTGTGGAGAAGCAAAAAATAAAAGATGGTATTGAAAGATACTTAAAAGTAAAACATGGGGTAAAATTGAAAGATGCACAAGATTATGAAATCTTTAATGCAGTTTCACTAACAATTTTGGAAGAAATAATTGACGATTGGAATGCTACAAATGAAACTTATAACAAAGGAAGAATGGCATACTATTTATCAGCAGAATTTTTAATGGGCAGAGCACTAGGTAATAATTTAATGAATTTAGGTTTATATGATGAAGTTAAAAATGTATTAAAAGAATTAAATATAGATTTAAATAAAATTGAAGAAATAGAGGAAGATGCGGGTCTTGGGAATGGGGGGCTTGGAAGACTTGCAGCATGCTTTGTAGAATCATCAGCAACTTTAGACATGCCTTTAGTTGGATATGGAATAAGATATAGCAACGGTTTATTTAAACAAAACATTGAAAATGGATTTCAAACTGAATGTGAAGATACATGGCTTAAATATGGAGAAGCGTGGAGTATTAGAAAAGACGATGAGACTCAAATAATAAATTATTCTGATATGGTAGTAAAAGCTGTTCCTTATGATGTACCAATAATAGGATATGGAACTAAAAATATAAATACATTAAGATTATGGCAATGTGAAGCTTTAAGAGAATTTGATTTTAATTTATTTAATAATCAACAGTATATTGAGGCAGTATCAGGAAGAAATAAGGCTGAAGATATATCAAGAGTATTATATCCAAATGATACAGCGGAAGCAGGAAAAATATTAAGACTTAGACAACAATATTTCTTCTCAAGTGCATCAATGAAAGATATAATAAAGAAACATAAAGCCAAATTTGGAAGCGATTTTTCAGAATTTGCAAAATATAATGTGGCTCAATTAAATGATACTCATCCAACAATATCAATTCTTGAATTTATAAGAATATTAGTGGATGAAGAAAATGTTGATTTCTGGAATGCTTTAGCAATTGCAAAAGCATTCTTTGGATATACAAATCACACTATACTTGCAGAAGCTTTAGAAAAATGGAATATAAGATTAATTGAAAGACTATTTCCGAGAATATTACAAATCGCATATCAAGTTGATGATGCTCTAATGAATGAATTAAGGCAAAAGGGCTATGATGAAGGTGCAATTTGGAACTTTAGAATTATTGCAAACGACCAAATGAGGATGGCTAATTTAGCTATATTTGTAGGAAGAGCTGTAAATGGAGTTGCTGCACTTCATACAGAAATTTTAAAGACAACCGAATTAAATAATTGGTATAATTTATATCCAAATAAATTCCAAAACAAGACTAATGGAATTACTCCGAGAAGATGGCTTAGACTTTGCAACATTGAATTGTCTGAATTTATAACTGACTTATTAGGAAGTGAAGATTGGGTTAAAAAATTAGAATTACTTAAGGGATTAGAAAAATATAAAGATGATGATGCAGTACTCGAAAAGCTTATGGCAATTAAACATAAAAAGAAAGTTGAATTAGCAGAGTACATTAAACTAGAAGAAGGAATTGATGTAGATCCAAATTCATTCTTTGATATCCAAATAAAAAGATTGCATGAATACAAGAGACAATTATTAAATGCTTTATATATTTTAGATCTATATTATAGAATTAAAGAAAATCCAAATTTAGATATACCAAAGACTACATTTATATTTGGAGCTAAAGCCTTCCCAGGATATAGAAGAGCTAAAGGTATAGTTAAATTTATAAATGAAATAGCTAGACTTATTGATAATGACGTAGAAGCTTCTAAGAAAATTAAAGTTGTATTTGTACATAACTATAGAGTGTCTTATGCACAAAAGTTATTTCCAGGTTCTGATTTATCTAAGCAAATTTCTACTGCTGGAAAGGAAGCTTCAGGAACAGGAAATATGAAGTTCATGTTAAATGCAACTCCAACATTTGGAACTTATGATGGAGCTAATATAGAGATTGTTCAAGAAAGTGGAGAAGAAAATAACTATATATTTGGACTTAAAGTTGAAGATATTGAAAGAATAAAGCATAACTATGATCCTAAATGGTATTATAGAGAAAATCCAAGCATTAAGAGAGCCGTAGACACGTTAATTAATGGTACTTTAGAAGATGGTAAGACGGGATATTTTGAAGATTTGTATAATGCATTATTAGAGGAAAGAGATCAATATTATGTACTTGCTGATTTTGACTCATTTAAAAAGACACAGGAACAAGTATTTGAAGATTATAAAGACAAAAAGAAATGGGCTCAAAAATGTTTTGCTAATCTTTATAATTCAGGAGCATTTTCAAGTGATAGAACTATAAAACAATATGCTGATGAGATTTGGAACATAAAACCAGCACCAATTAAATAATATTAAGATATAGAACAATTCTAAAATAAGGTGAAGATTTGTAGATATAGAGATTAAAATACTATATCTATGGATCTTTCTCTATGTGGGGAACTAGATAATTTAATGTATGATGTACAATTCCTTTACTTCACAATGTACTGTGAAGTGTACATTCCAAAGCTGTGTATAAGTTTTAACTTCAGATTAATAGTAGCGTATTTGATTGGGAAATATTAGAGTGTAAGTTTACATTTATTTAGATGTACGATATTATTAAGATAATAAAAGTATAGTTAATAACGTAGAGATTTTGAAGAAAAGTGATATATATAAGATATTAAATTAAGATTACTTTAAAGTTAGAAAAGGGGATTAAATATGAAGAAAATAGTAGTATTAGATGGTAAAACCTTAGGTAACGTAGATTACATTAAATTAAATGAATTTGGTCAAGTAGTTTATTATGATTTAACTTTAAAAGAAGAAGTTGCTGAGAGAATTAAAGAGGCTAATATTGTATTAACCAATAAAGTTGCATTAAATAGGGAAAACTTAAGAGATGCAAATGAGTTAGAGCTTATATGTGAAATGGCTACGGGATACAATAATATAGATATAGAGTATGCTAAAGAAAAGAATATTGCAGTAGCTAATGTTACTGGGTATTCTACTACTACTGTAGCGCAACATACATTTGCTATGTTACTTCATTTGTATGATAATATAAATTATTTTGATAAATTTATTAAAAGCGGAGACTACTCTAAGTCTTTAATGTTTACTAACTTAGAAGCACCATATAAAGATTTGTGTGGGAAAGTATGGGGAATAATAGGCCTTGGAAACATTGGAAAAAGAGTGGCAAAAATAGCTCAAGCTTTTGGTGCAAGAGTAGTATATTATTCAACTTCAGGTAAAAATGCAGATTCAGATTATGCAAGAGTAGAATTTGATTCTTTGTTAAAGCAATGTGATATTATTTCTATACATGCACCTTTGAATGAAAAAACTGAAGGATTAATTAACTACCAAGCTTTTACCAGAATGAAAAAAGATGTTGTATTAATAAATGTAGCAAGAGGTCCTATAGTAGTAGATGAAGACTTGGCTAGAGCTATAGATGAAGAGATAATAGGTGGAGCAGCTTCAGATGTATTTAAAGTAGAACCGATACCATCAGAAAGTCCATTACTAAAAGTTAAAAATAAAGAAAGATTGGTACTGACACCACATATTGCATGGGCAAGTGAGGAAGCTAGAAATAGATTGTTTACAGATTTGTTAGAAAATATTAGTGCGTACAATAGAGGCGAAAAAAGAAATAGAGTAGACATTTAAAATATTGACCTGTATATTTTTAGGGAGAACTTCAACTAGTTTTATTTTTAGTTTAATGTTAATATATATAGTGCTAAAAGTAGTAACTAAAGGAGGATAATAAAAATATCATGGCGAAAGTTATTATTGCGGAAAAGCCATCTGTTGCAAAAAATATTGCAGATGCATTTAAGATAAAAAATAGAAAAGATGGTTATTTTGAAGGTGATGGATATTATATAACATGGGCATTTGGACATCTTTTGCAACTTTATGACGCAAAGGATTATGATGAAAATATGAAGGGTTGGAGATTTGAAAAATTTCCATTTATTCCAGAAAATTTTTTGTATAAGGTAAAATGCGATAGTGAAGATAGAACTATAGAAGATAAAGGTGCGAAAAAACAACTTGGAATAATAAAGAGTTTAATTGATAAAGATGACGTTGATAGTATTGTTTCAGCAACTGACTTTGATAGAGAAGGTCAAGTTATAGCTGATGAATTATTTGGTTATTTTAAGGTGAAAAAGCCTATATATAGATTGCTTTTAAATGAATGGACACCTGATGAAGTTAAAAGTGGTATGGAAGCTTTAAAGAATAATAAAGAGATGCAATCACTTCAAGATGCAGGCATAGGAAGGCAATGGAGTGATTGGATTATTGGGATTAATCTAACTTCTGTAAGTACATTAAAATATAAGTTTGAAGAAAATAAGACTATTAATATAGGTAGAGTTTTATTACCTACATTAAAGATTATTTATGATAGAGATAAAGAAATAGAAAACTTTACAGCAACAACTTACTATAAATTAATATCAAATTTTAAAAATTTAAGTAATGAAGAATTTGAAGGACTTTATTATGAAAATGATTCTGAAAAGTTTGAGAAAAAAGAAGATTTAGATAAATTTATTCCTTTGTTAGAAGGAGCAACTGCTAAGATTATCGATAAACAAACAGAACTAAAAAAGGAATATCCACCTTATTTATTTAATTTATCAAACTTACAAGGTTATGTTACAAGTAAATATAAAGGTTGGACATCTGATAAGGTTTTAAAGGTTGCACAATCTCTTTATGAAAAGAAACTTACAACTTATCCGAGAACAGCAAGTGTAGTTCTAGAGGAAAGTTTGAAGGATAGGGCAAAAAAGGTTTTAGACACATTAAAAGTTGGATTACCATACGAAAAGGACATTAAATTTAATACATCTAAAAGAATTTTTGACAGTTCAAAAGTTGAAAGCCATAGTGCTATAACTCCAACATATATTAAACCATCAGGATTATCTCTAGATGAAA
Organism: Clostridium sp.; assembly: GCF_021372645.1. Classification (GTDB taxonomy): domain Bacteria; phylum Bacillota; class Clostridia; order Clostridiales; family Clostridiaceae; genus Clostridium. Next base: position 12,386 of record NZ_JAJFUC010000064.1, read on the forward strand.
GAATCGTATATGAAGCGATTAAAAATAGATTTATAATACAGTTTATGCCTATTGCTCAATTTGAAGAAACAAAAGTTACTTTGAAAGCAGATAACTCAGAAGTTAAGGGTATATTTATTTCTAAGGGAAAAGTAAAGCTTATAGAAGGCTGGAAGGTAGTAGAAAAAATAGAAAGTAAGGATATAATTCTTCCAAAGATTGAAATAAATGAAAATGTGGATGTTATAAAATCAAGTGTGAATGCAGTTACTAAAAAGCCTCCTAAGTATCATACGGAAAAGACACTACTTAGAGTTATGGAAACTTGCGGAAAAGGTATTGAAGGCAAAGAAGATTCAGAAGAAATGATGCAAGCTATTTTAAGCGGATATAGTATAGGTACACCGGCAACACGTGCAGAAACTATAAAAAAATTGAAGGACATAGGATATTTAAAGACTAAAGGAAAAAATCTTATGTGCACAGACCTTGGAAGAAATTTAGTAGAAATTTTCCCAGTAAAAGATTTATTGGATTTAGAGTATACAGGAAGACTCGAAAAAACTCTTTCTGATATTGAAAAAGGTAAATTTGATAAAAGCGATTTTATGAAGTTAATAATAGATTTTACTATTAAGTCCGTTGATTCAATAAAAAAAGATGATGGTGCATTATCAAGATTTAAAGTAGAAATACCTAAAGATATTGAATGTTTAGGGCCTTGTCCTGTTTGTGGGAATCCGGTGGTTGAAAGTGAAAAAAGCTTTGGATGTAGTAACTGGAAAAATGGGTGCAAATTTACCATTTGGAAAGATGACAAATACATTAAGTCATTTGGTAAAAATGTATCTAAGGAAATGATTGAACTTTTACTTAAGAATGGTAAAGTTGGATTTAGAAACTTAAAAAGTAAAAAAGGAAATACATTTTCAGCATATTTTAAATATGAAAAGAATGAACAAACTGGATATTTTAATTGGAATATTGAGTTTATAGATAATAAATGATTTTAGAGAACACTCCAAAAAACATTGACATTTATAAAGGAAAAATGAAATAATACATATAGGAACTGAAGAATTTTAAATTCGTAGAAAAAGAAGATATATTAAGATGTGCAATGAGGCAGATATTGATTTGAAAGAATTAATATCTGCTTTTTTAATACAAGAAAATATTAAATTATTGAGGTAGGAGATTATATAATTGAAGAAGATTGTGAATTTGCAGAGGGGGTTGAAATTATAAATTTACCTGGTCATACGCCAGGGTTACTTGGATTAGTAGTTCATCTGAAAAATGAAGGAACCTTAATTTTTCCTCAAGATTGTGTATATAATTCAGAAATTTATGGACCACCTATTAAAGTATCTGGTTTACTTTATGATAGTATTTCTTTCTTCAAATCAATTAATAAAGTAAAAACACTAGAAAAAAAATATGGTGCTAAGGTATTTTTTGCACATGATGATGAATTTTTCAAAACAATAAAAATTGCTCCGAAATATTATAAATAATTTAAAGGATTTATAAATTTTATTTTGATAATACCTTTAATCTATAGGATAGTATTTAGTATTAAAAACTACTGAATACTGTCCTAATTAAATTTGTTAATATAAAATGAGAAAGAAGGTTTATGTATAATGAAGAAATATAAAGAAAAATTTAAAAATGTACCTGATGGCTTTGCAGAAACATACAGTATAGAACTTTATATGAAGGAGTAACCGATTATTTTAGAAAATAAATTACTGAAAAATATCGAAAAATATTGTGGAAATGTTAAAGTTATATCTAATGAAAATTGTAAAATTAAAGTTGTGGTTACAGATTTAATGGCAATTATATTAGATTATAATGAAGTTGCATAAATGAAAATTCATAATTTGTAATATTATAGTGCATATGTGAATATGAAATGAAAAAAAAGTTACATTTTGTATTGACATATAAAAGGTATGCTAGTAAACTTATAAAAGTAATTTAAAATAATTTCATATAATTTGTAGAAAACAATGACGTTTTCATTTCTAAGAGAAAGATATATCTAATGGTGGATGTACCTTTTTGAAATGAGGCGTCTTTTTTTATTAAAAAGGAATTTATCAATGAATTAAAAATTTAATAACAAATTATTCAAGGGGGAATAGAAATGCAATTATTAAATGGCGCAGACATGGGATTTGTAATTATTTGTGCTGCATTGGTAATGCTAATGGTGCCAGGATTAGCTTTGTTTTATGGTGGTATGGTAAGGAGCAAAAATGTATTGAGTATTACAGTACAGAACTATGCAGCTCTCGTTATTATATCTCTACAGTGGATTTTTATAGGCTATACCTTAGCCTTTGGTCCTAATGGAAATGGGGTAATTGGCGGATCGGATTGGAGCTTTTTGAAAAATATAGGAATTGCACCTAATGCAGATTATGCAGGTACAATACCACATTTGGAATTTGTAGTATTTCAATTAATGTTTTCAGCAATTACTGCAGCCGTTATTTCAGGTGCTGTTGCTGAACGTATGACTTTTCCAGCCTTTTTGATCTTTATCATTTTATGGAGTACATTAGTTTATGATCCTATTGCTCATTGGGTATGGGGTACAAATGGATGGTTAAAAGATTTGGGCGTACTTGATTTTGCTGGAGGACACCCTGTTGAGATAAATTCAGGTATTTCTGGACTTGTTGCAGCAATATTTATTGGCAAAAGAAAGAAATCAAGTCCAGAGCCACATCATATACCTATGGCAATACTTGGTGGCGGACTTTTATGGTTCGGATGGTTTGGATTTAATGCAGGAAGTGCTCTTGCTATGAATTTTACAGCTGTTAATGCTTTTGTTACTACAAATACTTCAGCAGCAGCAGGCGCAGTTGGATGGGTAGCTTGTGAATGGATTCTTTATAAGAAACCTACAGCATTAGGAATAGTCAGTGGAGCTATAGCTGGATTAGTTGCAATAACTCAAGGTGCGGGTTTTGTAAGTCCTATATCAGCTATATTTATCGGACTAGCTGGAGGAGCTTTAAGTTTCTTTGCTATAGCTGTATTAAAGAAAAAATTAGGATATGACGATGCACTAGATGCTTTTGGCTGTCACGGAGTAGCAGGAATCTGGGGATCTATAGCTACGGCTGTATTTTCATCAAAGGCAATTAATCCAGCAGGTGCAGATGGATTAATATATGGAAACTTTGCTCTTCTAAAAGCTCATTTAATATCAACTTGTGCTACTGCTTTATATGCAGCTATTGTAACTTTTGCAATACTTAAGATTATGAGTTTTGTGATGAATATAAGAGCTACTAAAAATGAAGAAGCAGAAGGATTAGATATCTCTTTACATGGAGAAGAGGCTTATTCAGGATTTAACAGGTAGAAATTAGTTTTAATAAAAAGGTAGGAATTTAAATTGATTCCTACTTTTTTTATATTAAAATACATATATAGTATAGTAACTAGTTTAATGAAGGTAGGATGATATATGAAATATCCTCTTAAATTTGACAACAATGGAAATTTTAAAATTGTTCAATTCACAGATTTACACGAAGGTCCAGATAGAGATAAAGCTATAGATTTAATGAATAAAATATTAGAATGTGAGAAACCTAATCTGGTAGTTTTAACTGGAGATAATGTTGATGGTAAATGTAAAACATTAGATGATGTAAAAAGTGCTATTAATTATATAGCTGAACCAATGGAAACTAGGCATATACCTTGGTCCATAGTTTTTGGTAATCATGACGATGAGCACAATATGATGAGTAAAGAAGAAATGATGAATACCTATATGGCTTTTGAATACAATATAAGTCAAATAGGTTATAAAACTTTTGATAGAATTGGCAATTATAATCTTCTTATAGAAAGCTCAAAAGATAACACACCTAAGTTCAATATTTATATGATGGATTCAGGTAAATATGCACCTTCTTTTATTGGTGGATACAATTGGATAAAATTCACTCAAATTTGTTGGTATAAGAGAACTGCCTTGAATTTAAAACAAAAATATAACAAAATAGTACCATCACTTATGTTTTTCCATATACCATTAAAAAAATTCAAAGAATCATGGAGTAGTGGATTAATAAACGGTGAAAGAATTGAAGCAGAAAGTTGTGCCAAGATAAATTTATGTTTTTTTAATGCTATTGTTAAAACTGGTGATGTAAAAGGTGTATTTGTAGGTCATGATCATTTAAATAATTATTTGGCTGCTATTAATGGAATTAAACTTGGATATGCAGGATATACTGGTTATGGAACTTATGGACAAGATAATATTCCTCGTGGTGCAAGAGTATTTCTTATTAATGAATCAAGTCCAGCTAATTTTGAAACGTGGCTGAGAAAAGAAGGTGATAAATAATTAATAAGTAGCATTTAAGATTATTCATTCATATTATTGTAGTACTAAGTGAAACTTTTTAGGTGGAATTTTAAGATTCAAATACTAAATTACAAGAAGAAAATGCGAAACTTAAAAACCAATTAAGTAAGTTTCAATCATTAGATATTGAAAATACTCTTACAGTGGCTAATGAAACGACTATAGATGTAAAACAACAAAATATACAAGCTTAAAATTAAAGGGCTATTAAAAAATAGAAATTTGATTTCTACTTTTCAATAGCCCTTTAAAGTTTTTAGAAAAAATATTTGGTATATAAGTTTAAAAAAGAAAAATAAAATAATTGAAGCTTCTTTGTTAAAAAATGTTAGGTAAAAATCTTTTTAATAGATTTAACAATACTAACAAGCTCATGAAATTTCAAAAGCCCAAAAGTCCTTTTCTTAACATAAATCATATATATTAGAACAATCTTCGATTAAACGTCATATTATACACCATGAATATTATTAGGAGATGCTTTCTTCGTGAGAAAGAAGTTAAAGGTGTTAACTGCTTTATTAATTTCAAGTGTAACAGCTATATCCATGTTTGGATGTAGTAATGCTAAAACTAATGAAGGTAAAGTAACTGTACGTTTAAATGAAGTAACTCGTTCTGTTTTCTATGCACCAATGTATGTTGCAATGAGTGAAGGATTTTTTGAGGAAAATGGAATTGAGATTGATTTACAAACAGGTCAAGGTGCTGACAAGACCATGCAAGCAGTTTTAAGTAAATCAGCAGATATTGGTTTTTGTGGACCTGAGCAAACAATTTACATTAACAATCAAAGAAGAGAAGATTATCCTATACTTTTTGGACAGCTAACTCAAAAGGATGGTTCTTTCTTGGTTGGTCGAACTAAGGACGACAATTTTAAATGGAAAAATATCAAAGGAAAAGATGTTATAGGAGGCAGACCTGGTGGTGTTCCTGCAATGGCTTTGGAGTATGCTATGAAGCAAAACAATATTAATCCTAAGAGTGATGTTAATATGGTTACTAATATAGATTTTGCAGCAACAGCAGGTGCATTTAAAGGCGGTACTGGAGACTATGTAGCACTTTTTGAACCAACAGCATCAGTTCTTGCAAAAGAGGGAACTGGAACTATACTTGCATCAGTTGGGCAAGAGTCAGGTCTTATTCCGTATACTTGTTACTTCACTACAAAATCTTATATGGATAAAAATTCAAAAGTAATTGAAAATTTTACAAAGGCAATTTATAAAGGTCAACAATGGTTTTTTAGTCACAGTACAGAAGAAGTGGCTGATAGCATAATTCAATATTTCCCAGGTACTGATAAAGAGACAATTATGACTGTTATAGACAACTACAAAAATATTGATGCCATAGCACATACTCCAGAGATTAAAGAAGAAAATCTAAGTAGACTTATGGATATAATTACAGATTACGATGCAAGTTTAATGCCACAAAGACCTGAATTTAATAAGATAGTAGATAATTCATATGCTCAAAAAGTAGTTAAGTAGATGTCATGTAGAGATGAGAAGGTGGTGATTAAAATTTGAGCTTGCTTAAAATATGCGATGTATCCATGAATTATCATTCTATTAAAGGAGAAACACAAGCTTTAAATAATGTGAATTTTGAAGTAAATGAGGGTGAGTTTATTTCTATTTTAGGTCCATCAGGATGTGGCAAATCTACTTTGCTTAATATAATGAATGGATTGTTAGAGCAGTCAAGTGGATATGTATTATACAAAGGTGAAGATATAAAAAATAATTTAGATAAAATAGGATATATGTTTCAAAAGGATCATCTTTTTGAATGGAATACTGTTTGGGAGAATGTAACTCTTGGATTAAGAATAAAAAAACAATTAAATAATGAATCAAAAGAAAAAGTAAATGAATTATTAGACACTTATGGATTATTAAGGTTTAAGGAGCATTATCCAAGTGAACTTTCTGGTGGAATGAGGCAAAGAGTTGCCCTTATAAGAACTTTAGCTTTAAAACCTGAAATACTTTTTTTAGATGAACCATTTTCAGCACTAGATTATCAATCAAGACTTTTAGTATGTGATGATGTTTATAAGATAATAAAAACAGAAAAAAAGACAGCAATTATGGTAACTCATGATATTGCAGAAGCTATTTCTATATCTCAAAAAGTAATAGTATTAACTAAAAGACCATCAAGTGTAAAAGTAGAAATTCCTATAGATTTTGGAAATGATAATTTAACTCCATTTCAAAAAAGGAAATCTCCACAGTTTAGTGACTATTTCAATAGACTATGGAAGGAGTTGGATCAAAGTAATGAGTAAGAAACATGAGATACATTTGTTAAAAAAACAAAAAGAAGAGAATACGAGTAGAAAAAGTGACTATTTAACTGAAAACACTAAAGTGAATAAAAAATATGAAAAAGTTAAAGTACAAGATAAAGTCAGTAACGAACATGAAATATATTTAAAAAAAGTAAAGTCTACTAAAAGAAGAATTGTAATTATTAGAATCCTTATACTTGTTATTTTCATTGCTTTGTGGCAAATGGCTGCTAGTTTAAAATGGATTGATCCATTTCTAACTTCAAGCCCAACTAGAGTTATTAAATCTTTTGTATCTTTATATGAAGATGGAAGCTTATTTAAGCATATAGGTATTACTTGTTATGAAACTATTTTAGGATTTTCTTTAGGTACAATTTTAGGTGCATTAATTGCAGTAATTTTATGGTCGTGCCCTCTTGTATCAAAAATATTAGACCCATATATAGTAGTTTTAAATGCACTTCCTAAGGTTGCTTTAGCTCCAATTATAATTTTTTGGATTGGAAATGGTATGCCTGCTATAATTGTTATTGCACTTTTAATTTCAGTTGTAACAACAGTTATAAGTGTTCTAACTGGATTTAATGAAATAGATAAAGAAAAAATTATGCTAATGAATACCTTCAGAGCATCTAAGACACAAATATTAAGATATTTAATATTTCCATATTCTATTCCCATTTTCATTTCAGCTCTAAAAATAAATGTAGGACTATCTTGGGTAGGCGTAATAATGGGAGAGTTCTTGGTAGCTAAGAATGGATTAGGATTCTTAATAGTCTATGGAGGACAAGTTGCTCAACTAGATATGGTAATGATGAGTATTGTAATTCTTGCTATAATTGCATTTATTATGTATGAAATGGTTGCATTTACAGAAAATAAGTTTGTAAAAGATAAGAATTAAATCTAAGGTTTTCTAAATAAATATGTAATAAGGCATAATCAAAAAATAACAAGTCAGCATGCTAGTCTATTTTGCGTGATACTTCGTCGGTAAGTTTCGCTAATAGCTCACTATGAACGAAACTCACTTCCTTGTCTGACGTAAAGTGAAACTTTTCAGGTGGAATTTTACATTCTAACTGAATCTAGTTGAACCTATCTTAAGGCAAAATATAGATCGCATCATGGACTTGTTATTTTATTTCATATGCCTAATATAAACACAGTCTCAAAATATATAAATATAACGATGTTTATTAAAAACGTAACCTTTGCTTAACGTAAAAGGCAGTTTTACTTATTGAGGTAATAGTAGTAAATTAAATTATATAAGACACATTCAAAAAATAACACACCAGTATGCTTGCATATTTGGTCTGTTATTTTTTTGAAGATATTTACGTAATTGAAGGGTTAAAAATTATTTTAAAACAATTCTTTATTTTTTCATAGTAAATGGGTAATATATGTATTATAATATAAAATTGTTTAGTATAAGCTCAAAACAAATATATTTAATTAAATTCCTACAGTTTATTATATATTAGTTGTTAATTAATATGTGATTTGTAGATGAAATGATTTCAAAATAGGGAGAATGACATGAAAATATTAAAAGAATATGGAATTATAACAATAGGAGTAGTCTTAGTACTTATATCATTAGAGTTTTTTTTCTTTCCAAATAAAATAGCTTCAGGAGGAGTGTCAGGATTAGCATTAGCAATTAATAATATCTTTAAAATAGATACAGGAATAGTAATGGTAATATGTAATGTTATATTATTTGCATTAGCGTTTATATTTATTGGAGGAAATTTTGGAATTAAAAGCATGTATGCAGCATTTGGATTAGCATTTGCTTTATCAATTATAGAAAAAACTTCTAAACCAGTAGCATTTACAAATAACTTAATGCTTGCTTCAATATTTGGAAGTGTACTTTTAGCTTTGGGAACAGCAATTATGCTTACTCAAGATGCTACAACAGGGGGTACTAGTATTACAGCGAAAATACTAAGTAAATATGGAAACATAGATTTTGGTAAGGGACTTTTAATATCTGATTCTATTGTAGTAATACTTGCAATGTATACATTTGGGACAGAACTAGCTTTATTTGGATTATTAAGCATATACTTAACTGGACATTTAATTGATAAATTTATAGATGGATTTAATCTATCAAAGCAAGTTATGGTATTTACTGAGCAAGAAAAACTTGTAGCTGAGTACATAATTAAGGATATAAATAGAGGATGTACGGTGTTTTATGGAAAGGGTGGATACACAGGAAAGCATAGTTGCATGATTTTAACTATATTAAATAGAAGTCAATTTATAAAACTAAAAAAGTTTATTAAAAATAATGATCAAAATGCTTTTATAACAGTTAATGAAACAAGTGAAGTTTTAGGAAAAGGATTTAAAAGTTTAAGTGAATAAAAAATAAAAAACACATTTATATAAGGTTCGCGTATATAATCAGACTACAAAAGTTGTTTAGCAATATTTACTTGTTGATTATTATAATGAGTGCAAATTATAATTATGTAGACAAACTGATTAGTAAGTATAAAAAAGAATTAACAAATGAGGATGTTGAAATAATATATGTGGGAGAATAGTAAAGATGGAGTGTGACGATGAACTACTTATAGCTTACGGGCTAGGGTATGCTTTTGAAAAAAGCAAATTATTAATTATTTCAGAAATTGAAGAAAAAATAGTATTGAAACATGAAATAAATATTATAGAAGAAATAAATAATATTAATAAATTTAAAGAAAAACTTTATACTAAAGGTAATTTTGAATTTCCCAATGATTATATTGTAAACATAGAAGAAGCTTTAGAAGAAAAGTTATCAAAAATCATCCCTATAATTACATCAATAAAACCTAAAAATAAAAGTATAGAAACGCAATCTCATCTTATGGAGGAATATATCAAAAGAGATTTAAGCCAATTGCGATTAAGAAAAGAAGGTTATATACAAAAAGACTCAACTTTAATTAAAGAATATTTAGATAATTGTACCGAAGATTTAGGGACAAATGTAAAAGATAAAAATCAAAAATTCTTAAAATATAATAAACTAATTCTAAAAACTATTCTTACTGCTAGCTTTGGAAATGAATTTAGTCATTTTTTAAGCAAACAAGGACAAGCTGGCATAATGAGTAGAAAGGATAAGCTTATAGAAAAACAATTAGAATATGAACTTGAGAATAACATCTTAATAACAAAGAAGTATAGCGAATTTGATTTTTTAAATTTATTATTATTTCTTGAAGAATGGCAAAAGAAATATTTTATATGGGATGAAAAGTATACAAGCTTAATGTTTTCAATTAGTAAAAATGGTGAAAAATATAATAGTCAAAAATCAGAGATAAAAGATTTCGTAATATCTTTTATCAAAGGAAAGAGATATTTATATTTTCCTTTTGGCAAGTATAATGAAGATAATGTATTTATAACCTTGGATGATCAAACATATCATAATAATACTAAGAACAAAGAAAATAATATAAACATAGAAAATAAACGAAGTAAGGTAATTTTAGAAAAAAAAGAAAATAATTTATACCAAATTACTTCTGTTGATTTTCAAGAAATTGATTTAGACTATAACAAGGAATTAGGATATTTATTTTCATATAGGAATGATAATGTTGACGTTTATTTAGTTATTTATGATCAAAAGAATCAAGAAGTAAGTTATGTAGATAAATTTGAAGTTTTGAAGACAAAAATGATTGAAGTATTGGAAAAGTATTTTATTCAATGAAGTTACGAATCACTTGATGATATAAAAATAAAGGGCTGTTTCAAAATAATTAGGAGTATTTTGAAACAACCCTTTAAACTTTTGCATTCTTGAATAGTTATTTTTTTGATGATTCGTTAAGCTGTCTACGTTTTTTAGTTTTCTTTTTCATAACTGAAAATCCAAAAGAACCAATAGGTTTTTTAGCTAATGGAAAGTATTCACCGTGACAGTAAGACATCATATTTGCATTTTCAAAATGAATTTTACCTTTTTCGTCTAACAAATCTTCATTAACATGAGAAGCAACAACTTCAGCTATAAACATATCATGAGTTCCAAGTGGAATTATATTCTTCACTTTACACTCAATATTTACAGGGCATTCATCTATATATGGGGTCAATACTTTATGGCTTTCTTTTAAAGTAAAGCCCATTTCAGTTATTTTATCATTCTTTTTACCAGACCTAACTCCGCAATAATCTACTTTCTTTACTAAATCAGAACTAGGTAAATTTACAACAAACTCCATGGATTCTTTTATATACTCATAAGATAATCTTTCTGGTCTTATGGAAATATAAAGCATAGGCGGTTTTGTATTTATAGTACCAGTCCAGCCAACTGTAAAAACGTTGGTTTTACCAACATTATTTTTGGAAGTAATTAAAACCACAGGTACTGGGTTTAAAATTACACTTCCTTTAAAATTAATTTTATCCATTTTAAATTACTCCTTTAAACAAATACATCTTCAAAATAAATGGGAAGTATACCAACCAATTTACTTGAAGATGTGTAAATTAATTTTATAAAAACTAGATTAATATCTTCTTCTGTTCTTGTAACTATTCTTTTTACGTCTTGAATTAGATGCCATATTTTTAATAAGTGCAACTAAAGTAATAATAATAACTATAGCTACTATGGTAGATATATATATTATTAAATTATCTTTAATTAGTGCACCGAGTGAAATATCTACTGCACCTGTAACTTCTTCAGTATGATTTCTTGTGCTATAAGTTAATTTAATATTTTTATTAGAAACTAAACTCCATGCACTAGAATCAGTTCCATTATAAGTGATTTTAGATTCATCATCATTAATTGCATTCTTATAATATGTTACATTTTGAGTTAATTTAATTGGTACAGAAATAGTTTTTGAAGGACCCCAAAAACCAAATGCTTTATATTTTACATCAGCAGTTCCAACATTTTCTCCACTAGATTTATAGGTTTCTTTAGTAGCTTCATAACTGTAATCCATAATAGAATCCATATCATTGAATTTTGTCATATCTGCATTATCAATTTGTCTACTTTTAAGTACAACACCTATTATTTTTCTACCATCTCTTTCATAGACTGTAGCTAAACATCCACCAGCAGGAACAGTAGTTCCGGTCTTTCCAGCAATATTACCATTCTTACCTAGAGTTAGATTTCTATTTTCTAAAATTATTTTAGAATTTTTTAGAGTTATAGGAGCTTTTTGAAGTTCCATTGTGTCTCTTTCCCAAGGAGTGTCAAAAGCTGCTTTTGTTATTAAAGATAAGTCAAAAGCTGTAGTATAATGATTATCATTATGCAATCCATTAGGTGTAATAAAATTACTGTTATTAGCTCCAAGCTCTTTTGCTTTTTTATTCATTAAATCAGCAAAGGCATTAACATTACCTGAAATATTATCCGCAATAACGTAAGCAGTATCATTACCTGAAAATAACAATAACCCCTTCATAATGTCATCAGCAGATACTGTATCGCCAGGCTGCATAGTATTGTGCATATAATTTATATTTAAAGAATATTCAGGTTGTTCTTTTGCTGATTTAGTATACTCAAGTTCATCAGTTGGTTTTTTATTTTCAGCTAATAATAAACCCGTTAAAAGTTTTGTTGTACTAGCCGGATATCTTTTGCTATCAGCATCTTTGCAATATATTATTTCTCCAGTATCATAATCCATAGTTAAAGCTGATTCACCTTTAATTTCTGGTAAGCTATTTGCAGTAGTTTCAGTTTTAGATTTTGTCGTAGAATTTGCTGCATAACTTGCCGTAGTTAATGGGCTAAATAAAGAAAGAGAAAGGGTTAATACAAGTGCTTTTAAAACTAAATTTTTTTTCAAATCAAATCTCTCCACTTCCATCTAGGGATCTGAAAAAAATAAAAATTCAAAGCTGTTATGTAAACATGTATTGGATAATTATTTTTTTCAGATGCCTTCAATATATTAAAACATTTTTAGTATAACATTTATGCAACGATATAACAATAAATGTTATATTAAAAAATTACTACAATATATAACAATTTATAGGTGTATATTTGGGGTTATTTTAGCCTTTCCATTATAGATTCTTTTGCTTTTTTCTCAAATTCATCATTTAATGAATTTAATTGTACTTCTTCACCATATTTTTTATGAAGTGCTAAAGTTAAAAGCCTATCTGCAAACTCAGGATTCTTAGAAAGAAAAGAACCATGGAAATATGAGCCAAAGGTATTTTTATATATACATCCTTCAAATCCATCTTCTCCATTATTACCATATCCATGAATACACTTTCCAAGAGGAGTGTGATTATTTATGTAAGTTCTTCCTGAATGATTTTCAAAACCGACATAAGTTTCATTGAATTTTTCATTAAATATTTCAGTGTTTCCAATGAATCTAGTATCGCCCCCTTCAGTATAAACATCTAAAATGCCAAGGCCTTCTATTTTTTCACCATTTGGCGCAGTATAGTATTTACCTAATAATTGATATCCACCGCATATGGCAAGAAGAACTTTTTCATCTTCAATATAGCTTGTCAAAGTTTCTTTCTTTATTTGATTTAAATCATTTGAAACTATAGACTGTTCATAATCTTGACCACCACCAAAGAAAATAATGTCCACATTTTCTTTATCTATATTTTCACCTAAAGAACAGTTTATTATATTTACATCAATGCCTCTAAGTGCTGCTCTATGTTTTAAAATAAGTACATTGCCTACATCACCATATACATTTAATAAATCGGGATATAAGTGACAAATAGTTAGTTCCATAACTTAAACCTCCGTATCTTACCATAATTTATTGATATAACCTTTTGAATGAAGATATTTTCTATAATTAATCATTGCAGTATAAGTTGCAAGGATGTATATTTTTTTAGAAACAGAACCTTTGATTTTATCTGTTAGTTCTTCATAATCTTCTTTTAAAATAAACTTATCTATATTTAAACCAGCAATTTTTAATCTTACTGCCATATCATACATTCTAATTCCTGATACAAAAACATCTTCTATCTTTAGCGTAGATATTTTTTCGAAATCTACATCCCATATCCAAGAAACATCACGCCCATCAGCATAATTATCATTTAACATAAATACTGCTGAAAATTCATTTTGATTAAGAGCAAGGGTGTCTAATGCTTGGTTATATCCAGCAGGATTTTTAACTAATATAATTTGTATATCTTTATTATCTATGGTTATTTGCTCTTGTCTACCAAAGCTTGAACTTTGATTTTGAAGGGATGTTTTAATTACTGAATCTTCAATACCAAGTTCTTTTGAAATTGCAAATGCACATAATGCATTATAAATATTATAAGCACCTGATTGACTTATAAAAACTTCAGTCTCATTAATTAAAACAGAAGAATTTTCAGGTGTTAAATCAAAGATTTTATTTACAGCATAATTAAGTTCAGAACGTTTATAGCCACATTCAGGACAATAAAAGTCCCCTAAATGATTATAAGTAACTAAGTTATAGGAATAAGGTGCTTTACAAAACTTACAGAATTTTGCATCTGCATTTAAATCTAAAGTAACATTTTCTTTAATTGGAGTATTAAAACCATAATACACAATTGGATTTTTTATATCTAACTTTCCAAGTAAAGATTCATCACCGTTTAATACTAATTTAGATTCAGGAACCTTAGCTACACCCTCCATAATTTTAACTAAAGTCGTATAAACTTCTCCATATCTGTCTAACTGATCTCTAAATAAATTAGTTACAGTTATTATTTCAGGTGTTAAATGTTCTGTAATAAATTTCACATTAGCTTCATCAACTTCTATTATCGCATAAGGATTTTCTTTCTTTTTGAAAAAAGAATAATTTGCAATAAAACAAGCTACAATACCAGGATATAAATTAGCTCCAGTATTATTAGTAATAACATTAAATTTATTTCCTTTTAATATGTTATAAATCATGCTAGTAGTAGTTGTCTTACCATTGGTTCCTGTTACTAAAATTACTTTATATCCTTTGCTTACTGTTTTTAAGATTGACCTATCAATTTTTAATGCTATTTTACCAGGAAAATTACTTCCACCTTTTAAAATATGCTTTGAAAGAAATGCAGTAATTTTTGATAATAAAATGCTTAAAATATATTTAATATTTATTTTACTCACCGCCCAATTCTATTTATATATAAGAATGATTAACAAAATAAAACAATGTTAATCATTAAAAAGAAAACACATTAAATTTATTGTACTTTGACGTATGTATAAGTTTTTTGTTAACCATAAAATATTAACTATGCAATATATCTTATATAATAATTAAACAACAAAATAATCAAAATAAGTATAGCACAAAAATTAATAATTACGAAAATGTTTTTAATATCTAAAATAAAAATAAGAGTTTAAAATTCATTTTTAATGAAAGCATATTGAAAAAGTACCAACACAATGTACTATGATTTTTTTCAGATGCCTGACGTTACATAATTGTTTTATTAGCCAATATGCCCTATAATTAAAGGAGATAAAGAATTTTAAGAGGTGCTATTATTATGATTAAAGTAACAATTAATATAAATGGTATGAATTATAACTTAACAGGAGAAAAAGATGAAAAATATTTGCTAGGGGTGGCAAATTATGTTGATGGAAAGATTAAAGAGATAATTTCTAAAAGAGCAAATCTTAGTACAACTGCAGCAACTGTTTTAGCGGCTGTAAATATTGCTGATGAACTTTATGAATGTGATTTAGAATTAGATAAGGCTATTAAAGTTAAGAATGATATTGATGATGAAAATGTTTTATTAAAACAAAAATTAGATGAAATTAATCTACAACTAGAAAATGCTCATAAAGAAAAAATGAATGTTAAAGATGCCTTTGGAAAAAGAGAAATTGAATTAAATAAAAGATATGAAAATATTGAGGGAACTTTTAATTCGTTGAATAATCAAATCAATGAGCTTAAGTCAGAAAATGAAAAATTAAAGACAGAAAAAAAAATAATGACTAGTGAAGCTAAGAAAAATAAGAATAATAATGAAATTTTAAATAAAGAAATTATTGAATTAAAGGACAAGAGTAAGCTTCTTTATAAAAAAGTAGATGAAGCTAAAAATAAGGAATATAGATTAAATAAGCAACTGCAACAATCTAATGTACAAATAAACACTTTAACAAGTAAAATAACTAATATTACTAAGGAAAAGGATAAAATAATTACAGAATTAACTGAAATTATTAATAAAGAAGATATTAATAAACAACATATTAATAAAGAATATGAGCTATGTAAGAATGAATTAGAAAAATTAAATAAATTATATTCTGAATGTAATAAAGAACTTACTGAATGTAAGATAAATTTAGAAAAGCAAATAAATAAAAATAGCGAAATTGAATTTAACTTAAATGAAGAAAAACAACAATTAAATAACAGAATTAAAGAATTATTATTAAATGAAGAAGATATAAATAATAGAATCAATGAATTAATTAAAAATAAAGAAGAGTTAAATAAGAATTTAAATATTGAAAAAGGAAATGTTAGTGAATTAACTAAGAAAATAGAAGAAAATAATATGGAAAATGCTGAACTTAATAAGCAATTAAATGATTTGTTTGAAGAATCAGATAAGGAAATTACAGAATGTAAAGAAAAAATAAGCAATCTAAACAAAGAAAATGAGAATTGCATGAATCAAATTAATTTACTAAGTGAAGAAAAAGAAAGTTTAGAAGGTGAAATTAATAAATTAATTACAAACCAAGATGGCTTAAATAGTGAAATCAATAATATGAGAGATATTAATGATCAATTATCAAAGGAAATAGAAAAGTGTGACAAAGATAAAGAAGTCCTAGATAGTGAAATTAATAATTTAAAGATAAAACAAGATATCTTAAATAATGAAATCAATAATATGAGAGTTAGCAATGAAGAATTATCAAAGGAAATAGAAAAATGTGATAGAGAGAAAGATGCTTTGGAAGAAGAAGTGAAAATTACTAAAAGTAATAATGAAAGATTGAAGTATGAAGTTGAAGAAGCTCATGAAAAAAGTGAAGAACAAATTAATCTTAAAAATAAAGAAATAGAAGAACTGAGTAAAACTCTTGAAACTACAGAATATAATTTCAGAAGAACTAAAGAGGATTTAGGCAGTAAAGAAAGAGCTTTAGTGAGATTGGAAAAGGAATTAGAAGATAAAGAAGGTATTTTTTTAAATTTAAAAAGACAAATAGAAGCTAAGGATAAAGATTTGAAATCTATAAATCAAGAATTAGAAAACAAAAATAAAGATTTACTACAATTAAAAGAAGAATTAAAAGAGAAAAATAACACATTAATAAATTTAGAAGGAAATTTAGATATTAGTAAAGATTCTATAAATGATTTAGAAGAAAAAATTTTATTATTAGTTAAAGAAAAAGAAGAAATAACTAGTGAAAATAATAAACTTAATAAAGAATCTAAAACTTTTCAACACAAGATGTTTCAATTACAAGCTAAGATAATAGATACAGAAATAGAAGTTGCAAAAATAAAAAAAGAGCAAGTAGGACCTATTGCTAAAAGAAGATAACTACTTGATATAGATACCTAAAGTGAAAACTACATTTATGGAATTTTCTGTTGAGATAAAGGGTACTTTGATGCAACACTGCATAAAAAGAGTACCCTTTATTTCTAGTTTGAGATACGTATTAAAAGTACAAGGGTAGAAACTTGACTCATTTACAAACAATGGTTAAGATTTAATATGATATAATAAATTAATAAGCGACTCATATGAGTGAGTTAGCTAAGTTGAAATTGAAAAATGTAAACTGATAAAAAAAGCACGAAGTGCAACCAAGAACTTTTAAGCACAAACGAGAATATTTTATCAATAAAAAAGTGTGAATCTATCTTTGCTATAAACAAGTTTAACTTATATGTGTTTTTTGAGTAACCAAGAACAAGATTTGGTTATTAAAACTTAGGAGGAAAATATGAATAAAATTGAATTACTAGCTCCAGCAGGTAGCATGGAAAGTTTAATTGCTGCTATAAATAATGGCGCAGATGCAATATATCTTGGGGGAAATAAGTTTTCAGCTAGAGCTTATGCTTCAAATTTTGATAATGAAACTATGATAAAAGCTGTGGATTATGCACATAGTTACAATGTAAAAGTATATGTTACTATAAATACTATTTTAAAACAAAGTGAATTAAAAGAAGCCTTAAAATATGCAGGATATCTTTATGAAATTGGAGTGGATGCATTAATAATTCAAGATGTTGGATTGATAAGCTTGATTAGAGATATATATCCAAACTTCGAACTTCATGCATCAACTCAAATGACAGTTCATAATGGAGAAGGTGCTTTGTATTTTAAGGAAAAAGGTCTGCAAAGAATTGTCTTATCTAGAGAGCTTTCATTAGATGAAATTAAATATATTTCAACGGATTTGGGCATTGAGACAGAAATATTTGTACATGGAGCTTTATGTGTATGTTATTCAGGACAATGTTTAATGAGTTCTATGATTGGTGGCCGAAGCGGAAATAGAGGGAGATGTGCACAACCTTGCAGAATGCAATATACTTTAAAAGGTGAAATTTTAGGCGAGAAAAAGGGATATCTTTTAAGTCCTAAGGATACATGTTTAATTGATGATGTAGATTCAATTATAAAAAGTGGAACTGCATCTTTAAAGGTTGAAGGAAGAATGAAAAAGCCAGAATATGTAGCTGGTGTTACAAGAAATTACAGAAAATCCATTGATAAGGTATTAAAAAATGCAAAGTTTGATTTAAATAAGGGCAGAAATGAATTAGCTCAGTTATTTAATAGAGAAGGTTTCGCTAAAGCATATTTATATAAAAATGTAGGAAAAGATATGATGAGCTATAATTATCCTAAAAATACAGGAGTGTTTATAGGACAGGTTACAAATAGTGGAGAAGTTGTCTTAGAAGAAAATGTATCTTTAGGTGATGGAATAAGATTTTATGATGATGGATTTACTTTAAGTAAGATTTTAAAAAATAATAATGAAGTCAAAGAAGCTTTTCGAGGCGATACAGTTAAATTATTTCCAACTGGGGGATATAAAAAGGGTTATAGATTATATAAAATGTCTGATAAAAAGTTGTATGATGATTTAAACAAGGATATAAAACCTTATAAGAGGAAGATATCTTTAATTGGAGAAGTTGAGTTTAAGATTAATGTTCCGCTTGTTATTAAAACAAAATTCAATGGAAAAGAATATAAAGTTTATGGTGAACATGTTGAAGTTGCAACTAATACTCCTATGACAAGAGAAAGAGTTGAAGAATCATTAAAGAAGTCAGGAGAGATTCCGTATAAATTTGAGCAAATAGTTTTTGATACTTTTGATGATGGATTTATCAGAATAGCAGCAATAAATAATTTAAGAAGAGAATTGTTTGAAAAGATTTTAAAAGACGAAGTGAGTTCATACAGAAAAAGAAGAATTCAAGAAACTACTAAAACAAAGAATGTAAAATGTAATGAAGATTTAGGTTATATTTATAGCTGTATTACAAAAGATCAATTAAAAGTATTACGTGAAAATAAAAATGTTAAAAATATAGCTTTAGATATATTTTATAGCAGACAAAAGAATGCTATAAATAAAGAAGACTTAAAACATTTATATGAACAAACTTCAAAGGATAAAAACATCTATTTAAAATTACCTAATATCATTAAAAGTGAATTTAATAATATAGTTGAAATTATAGATGAGTTAGTACCTTACATAAAAGGAATAATCACATGTAACGTTGGAATAATAAAACTTTATAAAGACAAACTATTTATAATAGGAGATTATAAATTAAATATTTTCAACAAGGAAGCAGCTGAATTTTATTCTGAAGATGTGGATATTCCATGTATAAGTTTGGAATTAAACAGAAAAGAAATCAAAGAAATGATGAAAGATATCAATTGTAAAGTTGGAGTTAATATTTATGGTAATACTGAACTTATGGTCAGTGAATATTGTCCTATAGGCAGTACTTTTGGAGGTAAGTCTTCTAAAAAAGAATGTAATGGTGCATGTATGAAGGATAACTTCAAATTAATTGATAGAATGAATGAAAATTTTAGTGTTCTAGCAGATAACAATTGTAGAAGTCACATTTTAAATTCATTGGCTACAAATTTAATTGAGCAAATAGAAGAACTTAAATCTTTTAATATTACAAACTTTAGAGTAGATTTTAAAGATGAAAGCTATGAAGAAGTTAATGATATTTTAAATCAAATTGCTTATGGTAAGAAAAATGAAAATAAGAAGTATACTCAAGGTCATTATAGACGTGGAGTTGAATAATAATTAACAGTTAACTGTTAATTATACACTGTTAACTGATTGTAAGGGTGTGTTGTAATGAATGAACGTTCTCTAAGAATATTAGAGTTTTATAAAATCAAAGAGAAAATTAAAAAATATGCAAGAACAAATGCTGGTAAGGCAATGGTAGAAGCTCTTGAGCCTTATGATAATGTGTATGAAATAAATAACAAACTAGAGGAAACAAACGAAGCTCTTGAAATTTTAATTACTAAGGGAAATCCACCTCTTGAAGGTCTTTTTGATATACATGAAGGGCTTGAAAGGGCTAAAAAAGGTGGTACTTTAACACCAGAACAATTACTACGAGTTGGAAGTATGCTTAGGGTTTCTAGAACTATGAAGGAATTTTTTAAGAGAGAAGAAGCTGAAAAATCATATCCAAGGCTTAAAGATTTAGCGTACATATTAGTTCCTATAAAGCCATTAGAAGATGAAATAGAAAGAGCTATAGTATCAGAAGAGGAAATTAGCGACAAAGCTAGTCAAACTTTATATAATATAAGAAGAAGCCTTAAAGAAAAGAATTCTTCAGTTAGGGAAAAAATAAACTCTATAGTTAGAAGTAATTCAAAATATCTACAAGATGATTTATATACTATGAGAGGCGATAGGTATGTAATTCCTGTAAAGTCAGAATATAAGAGCCAAGTTCCTGGGCTTGTACATGATCAAAGTTCTACTGGAGCTACATTTTTTATTGAGCCTATAAGTTTAGTAAATTTAAATAATGAAATAAGAGAATTAGTTTTAAAAGAAAAAGCTGAAATAGAAAGAATATTAACTGAACTTTCTTTAAAAGTTCAAGATCATGGAGAACAATGCTTAAATAATTTAAAAATACTTGTAGAATTGGACTTTATATTTGCAAAAGGAAGATATGCGTCTTCGCTAAATGCAATAAAACCAATAGTGCGCGAAGATGGAGTATTTAATATATTATCAGGAAGACATCCTTTAATAGACCGTGATAAGGTTGTACCTGCTGACATTTACTTGGGAGAAGAATTTGAAACATTAATGATAACAGGTCCAAACACTGGTGGTAAAACTGTTACTATAAAAACAGTTGGATTACTTCACATTATGGGATTAAGTGGACTTTTAATACCTGCTCGTGATAATTCATCTATAGCTTTCTTTAAAGAGATTTTTGCAGATATAGGTGATGAGCAAAGTATTGAACAAAGTTTATCTACTTTTTCATCCCATATGACTAATATAGTTAATATTATGAGACATGTAGATGATAAGTCATTAGCACTATTTGATGAACTTGGAGCAGGTACTGATCCTGCAGAAGGTGCAGCACTTGCAGTATCTATTTTAGAAACTTTAAGAAAGAGGGGAGCAAAATTAATTGCAACTACTCATTATAGTGAACTTAAAGCATATGCATTAAAAACAGAGAGGGTTGAAAATGCTTCTGTTGAATTTGATATAGAAACTTTAAGCCCAACTTATAGATTATTAATTGGTGTACCAGGAAAATCTAATGCTTTTGAAATTTCTAAGAGATTAGGACTTGTAGAAGGTGTAATAAAACGAGCTAAAGAATATATGTCAGAAGAAAATCTTCAATTTGAGAATTTGATTAGAGAGCTTCAAGAAAAGAGTATAATAGCAAAACAAGAGGCAAGGGAAGCTAAAAAGCTTAAAGATGAAGCTGAGGAACTTAAGAAAAAATTTGAAGATAAGCTTGAAAGATTAGAAAAAACTAGAGAAAAAGTTTATATGGATGCTAGACGTGAAGCAAAAGATATAGTATCAAATGCAAAAGATGAAGCAGATGATATTTTAAAAGCTATGAGAGAACTTGAAAAGCTTGGAATAGCAACTGGTGGAAGGCAAAGGCTTGAAGAAGAACGTAAAAAGCTTAAAGCAAATTTGGAAGCTCAAGAAAAAGGCATTCATAATATGAAAGAAAATCAAGGTGAAGTTATAACTAAAGTCACTGTTGGAATGGAAGCATTTTTACCTTCGTTGAATCAACAAGTAATAATTATCTCTATGCCAGATAATAGGGGTGAAGTTCAAGTTGAAGCTGGAATTATGAAAATAAATGTTAAATTAAAAGATTTAAGAAAAACTAAAGTTACCAAATCAGAAAAGGTAAGAAAAAAGAGAGAAGTAAAGCTTAATTTAAGTAGTGTGGAATCACGAGTAGATTTAAGAGGTTTAGATGCAGAAGAAGCATGCTATAAAGCAGATAAATATCTAGATGATGCTTATTTAGCTAATCTAGGAGAAGTAACTATAGTTCATGGTAAAGGAACTGGTGTACTTAGAAAAGCTATAAACGATATGCTTAAAAGACATACCCATGTAAAGTCATATAGATTAGGTGCTTATGGCGAAGGTGGAGATGGAGTTACTATGGTTGAGCTTAAGGGATAATCTTAATCATTTATTGAAATAGAGGTGATTTTATGTATATAATAAGTGCATGTTTATGTGGAGTTAACTGCAAATATAATGGAAAGAATAATTTAAATGATAGATGTTTAAAATTATTTAAAGAAGGAAAGGCTGTTTTAGTTTGTCCAGAACAATTGGGGGGATTACAAACACCTAGAAATCCAGTTGAACTAAATAATATGGCAAGTGAAGTATTAGAGGGAAATGGAAATGCATTAAGCAATAAAGGCGAAGATGTAACTAAACAATTTTTAAATGGGGCTTATGAAACATTAAAAATTGCAAAAGAACTTGGATCTACTAAAGCGATATTAAAAGAAGGAAGTCCTTCATGTGGAGCTAATTTTGTATATGATGGCACATTTACAAGTAATAAAATTAAAGGTAAAGGAATAACAGCATATCTTTTAGAAAAAGAAGGAATAACTGTATTCTCAGATGAAGACTTAGAAGTAGATAATAGTAAATTAGTATATCTTAATGAATTTGACAGAGAAAAAGCTAAAAAGAGAAAACTTTTTGAGTTAGAAGAAGAAAGTGAAGATGAAGAATATTTTGATCTAACTCAAAATTTAACAGATATGTCAGAGTTACCTCCAAAGGTTGAAGAAAATGTTAAGAAACTTATGATTTCATTAGCACGTGACTTAATGGGGTTTGAAGAAGTGGATGAAATTGCAGAAGCAACAGGGTTAAGTGTTGAAGAAGTTGAAGAAATATTAGACGAAAAATAATCTCACAATATTGATAAAAAAATATTATATTTGGCTTCATTTAAAAATATAGCTTGACCGATTGGGCTACACATAGAAATTGTTGCTGGTAAATTTAGTAATAATTAAGTTAAAGGAGATACTTGTTTCATAAGTATCTCCTTTAACTTATATGTGTTTAATTTTTAAAATTCTAGACATTTATTCAATATCTGCTAGTATATTTTTCATCTGACGAAATTCATCATGAACATCTTCAGTAACTTCTTCAGTTAAAAGACTAACAATAACAACAGAAAGAATAGATAGTACGAAACCTGGAATCATTTCATAAATATAAGCAGATAAACCAGTCGTGATCCATATGATAACTGTTAATCCACCAACAATCATTCCTGATAGAGCTCCCCATTTAGTCATTCTCTTCCAGTAAAGACTTAATAGAAGTACTGGTCCAAAAGCTGAACCAAAGCCAGCCCACGCTTGACCAACTATACTAAGTATAGTCTTATTTGGTAAGTATGCTAATATTGTTGCTAAGGCTGAAATTACAACTACTGCTAATCTGCCTATTACCATTTGTTGCTTTTCAGAAGCTTCTTTATTAAAGAAGGTTAAATAAAAGTCTTTTGTAATTGAACTGGAACAAACCAAAAGCTGAGAGGAAAGAGTACTCATAATAGCAGCAAGTACTGCAGAGAGTATAATTCCTGTAATAAAAGGATGAAATAAAATGTCTCCAAGACGAAGAAAAACTGTTTCAGGATCACTTAATGGGCTTTGGTGTTGAGTAAAATATACAAGGCCTATAAGACCACTTGCAACAGCTCCTAAAAGACCTATAGCCATCCAGCCGATACCGATTCTTCTTGCTGATTTTAATTCCTTTGCAGAGTTTATTGCCATAAAACGAACAATAATATGTGGCTGACCAAAATATCCAAGCCCCCAGGCTAGAAGGCCAATAATTGTAGAGATACTGGTTCCTCTAAACATATCAAATAACGCAGGATCAATATTTTGAATTTTACTTATAAATTCTCCAGGGGCTAAACCTACATTTATATAAGCTACAACTGGAACTACAACTAAACATATAAACATTAAAGTTCCTTGGAAGAAATCTGTAAGACTTACGGCTAAAAATCCTCCAAAATATGTATAAAGAACAACAACAGATAAAGTTACTACTACACCCATTGTATATGTTAGTTTAAAAGTATCAACAAATAACTTTCCTCCAGCCACAATACCTGATGAAATATAAAGAACAAAGAAAACAAGAATTATCATACCTGATACAAGTCTAAGCATGTTAGATTTATCCTTAAAGCGATTTTCTAAGTAATCTGGAACTGTTAATGAGTCATTAGCTACCTCTGTATAAACTCTAAATCTTGGAGCTAATAAAAGATAATTTAAATAAGCTCCGAGTGTTAATCCAATTCCTATCCAGATACTGGAAATTCCAGTTAAATAAACTGCCCCAGGAAGTCCCATAAGCATCCAGCCACTCATATCACTTGCACCGGCTGAAAGTGCTGTAACCATAGGACCAAGACCTCTTCCTCCTATCATATAATCTGAGAGATTAGATGTTTTTCTGTAAGAATAATATCCTATTCCAAGTAAAATGAATAGGTATACTCCAATTGCAACAATTGACCATAATTGCATATTAAATTGCCTCCTTAAAATTATTTAGTATTAAAAGAATATTATCATAAAAATATCATGAATATATTATCATATTATTTAAAAAACAACAAATCAATTAATTTGAATTTTCTATTTAAAAAATATTTGACTGAAAGTTTTTCTGAAAAATAGAACAAATATAATAAATTTTAAAATATATAATTGGAAAATTAATGTCAAGGAGCATTTAAAGGCGTATTTGCCAACATAAGAAGATTATGATAGTATATTAACGAATATAAGGAACATACTATATGTTAATAAATTTTAAGTTTGTAATTAATATTGTTATGAATTTAGAAAAATAAATTTAAAATAATTGTTTAATAATACGAATGGAGGACATGAAAATATGTTGGATTTACCAAAGTGCCCAAAATGTAATTCAGAATATACTTATGAAGATGGAGGTCTTTTCATTTGCCCAGAATGTGCTTATGAATGGACTGCAGAATCAGAAAATAAAAATAATGAAGATGAAAAGATTGTTAAGGATTCAAATGGAAATATCTTAAACGATGGTGATTCTGTAACAATAATTAAAGATCTTAAAGTAAAGGGAAGTTCATCATCAATAAAAATAGGGACTAAAGTAAAAAATATACGTTTAGTTGATGGAGATCATAATATTGATTGCAAAATTGATGGATTTGGAGCTATGAAATTAAAATCTGAATTTGTTAAAAAGGTATAAATATAGCTTTAGTTGAACAGAAATGAAATAGGTTATAATATTAAATAAGTAGTGATAGAGTTAGGCATTAAGCCTAGCTCTTCATTTTTTACATATGCATGGGTTAGATAGAGGAGATTTATTTAATTTTAATAAAAATAAATAATTTAAAGAAGAAAAAGTAAATATTCAAGGAAAAGAGATTTTTCAAATATATGTATAAGTTTGAAGAACCAAACAAAGAAGTGATTTAAATTATTGTGCTTTGAGTTTGGTTCTTTATTTTGGGATTTAGAACTAGAAATTATACAATATTGAAAATTGTATTGGAAAAGATATCTTCGAATAGTCTATAATATTATTAGCTAAGATGAGAAATTTAATAGGGAGGCGTTAGATTTTGAGGATATTACATACAGCGGATTGGCATCTAGGTAAAAATTTAGAAGGCCAAAGCAGAATGGATGAGCAGGAACAATTCTTAAATGATTTTGTAAAAATTGTTGAAGAAAATAATATAGATTTAATTATGATTGTAGGGGACGTTTATGATAGTTCAAATCCTCCAGCAAGGGCGGAAAAAATGTTTTATGATACTTTGAAAAGATTATCAGGAAATGGGGAGAGGCTTACTTTAGTTATTTCAGGGAATCATGATAATCCAGATAGATTGGTTGCAGCAGGACCCCTTGCTCGTAATCATGGAATTATTATGGTTGGAACTCCAAAGACTGTGGTTTCTTGTGGAGAATATGGTAAGCATAAAGTAATAGAATCAGGGGAAGGGTTCATTGAAATTGAAATAAATAATGAAAGAACAGTTATTTTAACTGTACCTTATCCAAGTGAAAGAAGATTAAATGAAGTCATTTATAATGGCATGGATGAGGAAGAAGAAAAAGTTAAATCATATAGTGATAGAATATTTTCTTTATTTGAATCTTTAAAAAGTCATTATAGGGAAGATACTATTAATTTAGCTACATCTCATTTATTTGCTATGGGAAGTGAAGAAAGTGGATCTGAACGAAGCATTCAACTAGGTGGAAGTTATATTGTCGATGGTAGTTGTTTTCCAAAGGAAGCACAGTATGTAGCCTTAGGACATGTGCATAAGCCACAAATAGTGCCAGGTACAAATAAGAAAGCTAGATATTGCGGTTCACCTATTCATTATAATAAAAAGGAAATCACTTTTAATAAGAAATGTTTTATAATTGATGTTAAACCTAATGAAGAATGCAATATAGAAGAAGTAAATTTAAAAATTTATAAGCCTATTGAAGTTTGGAAATGTTCTAGCATCGAAGAGGCTATTTTAAAATGTTATGAAAATAAGGAAAGAGACTGCTGGGTTTATTTAGAGATTAACACAGATAGATATATAAGAGAAGATGAAATAAAACAAATGAAAGATTTAAAGAAGGATATTTTAGAAATAATGCCTAAAGTTAAAAACTTAGAAGAAGAAATTTCTTTAGATTTAAGTGATAAGTCCTTTAAAGAAATATTTAAGGATTTTTACGTAAAAGAAAGAGAAACTATGCCAGAAGAAGAGGTTGTAGAATTGCTTTTATCAATTATTAGTGAGGAAGGTGAAGTCGATGAAGCCAATCAAGCTGAAGATTAAAGGACTAAATAGCTTTATAGAAGATCAAACTATAGACTTTGATAAATTAACTGATAGAGGATTTTTTGGTATATTTGGACCAACAGGGAGTGGAAAATCTACTATATTAGATGGAATAACCTTGTCATTATATGGAAGTATGTCTAGGAAAAGTTCAAATTATATTAATACCAATTGTGATAGATTAAATGTAAACTTTGAATTTCAAATATCTGGAGCTGAAATTAAAAGATATGCTATAGATAGGGAGTTTAGAAGAAAAAAAGATGGAACTATAAACTCTGGAAAATGTAAAATAGTTGATATAACAAATTCTGAAGAAGAAGTTTTAGCAGATGGGGTTAAAACTATAAATAAAAAAGTTGAAGAAATAATAGGTCTTAATTTAGAAGATTTTACGAGAACTGTTGTATTGCCACAAGGAAAATTCAGTGAGTTTTTGAAACTGGAGGGTAAGGACAGGCGAGATATGCTTGAAAGGTTATTTAATCTTCAACAATATGGAGATAATTTATCTAGAAAGCTAAATGTGAAAATTAGTAAAGAAAAAACTGAGAATAGTGTTTTGATTGGACAATTAAGTGGATATAACGATATAAGTGAAGATAAATTAAAAGAAAAAGAAGAAATACTTGAAGAATTTAAGAATAACTTAGGAATTCTAAAAAGTGAATTAGAAATAATAGAAAAAAGTTATAAAGAAAATGAAGAGATATGGAAGTTACAACTGGAATTAGCAGAATACAAAGATAAAGAAAGAATTCTTAAAGAAAGGGAAGACGAGATAAATAAGGATATAGAAAGAATAAAGCTAGGAGAATCAGGGGCAAAGGTTATACCTTACATGGAAGCTTTTGAAAATACTATAAAAGAATTTCATGAAAATGAAATGCAGTTAGATAAATTTAAATTAGTAATAGATAAGATAAATGTAGAAAAAGAAAAAATAGAAAATCTATGGAAGACCTCAAAAGATAATAAGGAAAATAAACTTCCTAATTTAATGATAAATGAACAAAAGGTTAAAGATGCTATTGAAGAAAAAAAGTTAATAGATGTTTTACAAAATAAAATAAATAACTTAAAATCAGAAGTTAAAGAGTTTGAAGTTAAGAGTAAAAAATATCAAAGTGAACTTATTAATATAGATGTAGAAATAAAAAATAAAAACAAAGAAATTAAAGAGGATGAAAAAACATATGATGATTTGAAAATTGATCAAAACCTTAAAGAAAAAGTTCAACAAGGAATAATTGCAGAAGAAAAATTAGAAAATATAAAAGCGATTGTAAATAAGGATGATCATAAGAAAACTTTTCTTGAAAAGGAAAATGATGAAACTATAATTAAAGGGATAGCCTTAAAAGACATAATAGAAAAAGTAAATAAAGATTTAGAAGAAAATGAAAAGCAATATGAATATTTACTTGAAAATTCACCAGGAGAACAAAAGGATTTAGTAGACTTAAATCAATTAATAGTTGAAAATGATCAAAAGTGGAAGAGCTATGATAAGTCAAACGATGAAATAAAAGCTTCTAAAGATGAAATAAAAGCTTTAAATATAGAAATCATAAAGAAAAGAGAAGAAGGAAAAAAACAAGAAGAAGAATTAGAGAAAATTAAAAATAAACAAAAAGAAATTATGAGAGAAAATTTAGCTCATCAGCTTAGAAAAGAGCTTAATGAGGGGGAAATATGCCCCGTATGTGGATCTACTCATCATATTAAAGAAAATATAAAACAGGTAGAGATATTAGATTTAAAAACTATAGAAGACGAAATAAAAAACAAAGAAAATTTAATAAAGGTTATTAATAATAAAGTCATTCAAAATGAAACTAAAGTTACTAATTTCAATGAAAAGATAAAAGTGAATGAAGATGAAATAAAGAAATTAGGAGCTGAATTTAAAGAGAAACCTTTAGATAAATTGAAAAATGAATTTACGAATTTACAAAATGCCTTAGAAAATTATACTAAGGGAAAAAATAGCTTAGAAAAAAAAATTAATAACTTAAGAAATGAAATAAACATTAAAAATGGAGAAATAAATGCATTAAGAGCTATAGTAACAACAAATAAAAGACAATTAGGAGATTTAGAGAACAATATTAAAGATAATACAGAAAAATTTAAAAACTTAGAAAATAGCCTGAGTTTATTAAAATCAGAAACAGGCATAAATGATTTTAATAAAAAGAATGAAGAAATTAAAATAATTGAAAAAGAAAGAGAAAAATTAGCTAAGATAGTTAAGCACAACAGAAAATTAATTGAAAGTCTAGAAAATAAAAAAGAAAAATTGAATAATGAATTAACTTCTATAAAAGAAAAATTAGCTAAGGATAATGCAGATTTGGCTGGATATGAAAAAAATAAAGAAGAAAAGCTTCAATCAATAAAAAATAAAGTCGACGATGAAAATGATTTAGATTCACTGCTTAATAAAATTCAAAAAAATATAAAAGGTATTAACGAAGAGTTTCAAAGTGCTGAAAATAATAAAAACAGAATAGAAAAAGAATTTACAGATTATAATGAAAAATTAATAGCTACAATTAGCAAAGACAAAGATTTAAGTAACAGAAAAAAAGAGCAAGAAGTACAGTTAGCAGTAGCAAT
Source organism: Clostridium sp. (assembly GCF_021372645.1). Classification (GTDB taxonomy): domain Bacteria; phylum Bacillota; class Clostridia; order Clostridiales; family Clostridiaceae; genus Clostridium. Next base: position 42,225 of record NZ_JAJFUC010000064.1, read on the forward strand.
TGATAGTGAAGGCTTTAATTCCTTGGAAGATGTTAAGAAAAATTTAATTGAAAAAGATGAAATTGATAAGTACAAGAAAAAAGTTGATAGCTATAAAGACAATATATCAAAAGTAAGTGGAACAATTGAAAGTTTACTTAATAAAATAAATGGTAAAGAGTTAACAAAAGAAAATTATGAACAAATAAAAGTATTGAAGAATAGCAAGGAAAAAGAATTTAATGAAGTTAATGAAAATAAAATTAAAATTGATGAAGACTTAAAGAATATAAAAGAAAAGTTAGAAGAGCAAAAAGATCTTTTAGAAAAAAAGAAGAAATTAGAGCATAAACTGGCTTTGCTTAGTGATTTGGAAAAATTATTTAAGGGAAAGAAGTTTGTTGAATTTGTAGCAGCAAATAAGCTGAAATATGTGTCTATTGAAGCCTCTAAAAGATTGAAAGAAATAACACATGGAAATTATGGCTTAGAAGTTGATGGAAATGGAAGATTTATTATTAGAGATTATAAAAATGGTGGAGCTAAAAGAGATGCAACAACTTTATCAGGAGGGGAAACCTTCTTAGCATCATTAGCACTAGCTTTAGCATTATCAGCTCAAATTCAATTAAAAGGAACAGTACCACTAGAATTATTTTTCCTTGATGAAGGTTTTGGAACTTTAGATGATGAGCTCCTAGAAGTTGTTATGAGTTCCTTAGAAAGAATTCACAATGAAAAACTAAAAGTAGGAATTATAAGTCATGTAGAAGCTATAAAAAATAGAGTACCAGTAAAACTTATTATTACACCAGCAGAATGTGGTATGGGTGGAAGTAAGGTTAAAATTGAGAGAAGCTAAAACAATAGAAATAGTATTATAAAAAAATCATCCCTCTAAGAATTTTAATAAAATATTAGAGGGATGATTTTTTTATACAGATATGAATAAAATCCCATTAAATTAGGAATAATTAGAAAATAGATAGTTAATAACTAACTAATTATGAAAGAAAATTTAAGGAGGATTTAGAATGAATGAATTAGTTTTAAATAAAAGATTAAATAAAACTGCTAATGCAGTTAAGCAAAAAAGAAGAGAAGGAAAAGTTCCTGGAGTGGTTTATGGTAAGAAATTAGGAAGCTTAATGTTTGAAATAGGTGAAATGGAATTAGTAGGAGAACTTTCAAGAAATGGAGAACATGGTGTTTTAAAATTTGATTTGGATGGCTATAATGGAACTGCTATAATTAAAGAAGTTCAAAAAGATCCAGTATCACACAAAGTGATTCATATAGACTTGGAAGAAATAAATGGCAATAGTATCTTGCAAACAGAGGTGCCAATTAAACTTGGTGGCAAAGAATTTTTAGGTAAGAAGGGGATAGTAATACAAAATCAAAAGGATTCTGTAAAAATAGCTTGTAAAGCACAAGATTTGCCTAAATCTATACAAATTGATGTTTCAAATGCTAGATTAGGCAGTGTTTATAAATTAAGTGACTTAGAGGTCGGAAGCGAAATTTCTATTGTAGATAATTTATCAACGGTATTTGCATCTGTAGTTACACGTCAATTTATAGCAACAGAAGGTCCAGAAGAATAGTAAATGCTCAAGTGGATATTGTTTAATAATATTAATATTATGAGTATAAAACAGTCTAAAATCTTAAGGGATTTAGACTGTTTGATTAAAAATAATAAATATAAAAGATACTATTGTTACATGGGATGAATTAAATAAGTGTAGGATAAACTTTTATTAGTTTATCCTATTAAAATACATAAAACTATTTGTAAATATAAACAAATATTGTATAATGTAATAGAGAAAAAATGGGGAGGGGAACATAAAATGAATTACGAGGAAAAATATAACACATGGGTTAATTCTGATATTATTGATGAGGCAACAAAAAACGAGTTAAAAAGCATATCTGATGACAAAGAAATTGAAGATAGATTTTATAAAGACTTGGAGTTTGGAACTGGTGGACTAAGAGGAGAAATTGGTGCTGGAAGTAATAGAATGAACGTATATACTGTTGCTCAAGCTACACAAGGATTTGCAAATTACTTAAATGACAGCTTTAAAGATCCTTCAGTTGCAATTGCATATGATTCAAGAAATATGTCTAAGGAATTTGCAAAGGCTGCAGCTCTTACTTTATGTGCAAATAATATAAAGGCATATTTATATGAAAACTTAAGACCAACACCAATGTTATCTTACACAGTAAGAGAATTGAAATGTAGTGGTGGCATAGTAGTTACAGCTTCACATAATCCAAAGATATATAATGGTTATAAAGTATATGATGAATTTGGTGGACAAGTAACTGATGAAAAAGCAAATATAATTATTGATAGTGTTAATGCAGTAGATGATTTTTCAAAGATTAAGAATATAGATGAAAAAATTGCTTTAGAAAAAGGTTTGTTAACTTACATTGGAGAAGATTTAGATAAACTTTACTATGAAAAAGTTAAGGGATTAACTATAAGAACAGATTTAGTTAAAGAAAAATCTGGGAAATTAAATGTTATATACACTCCAATTCATGGCTCAGGAAATGTTCCAGTAAGAAATGTATTAGAACAATTAGGATATAGTAATGTTAAAGTAGTTAAGGAACAAGAAGCTCCGGATGGAAATTTTCCAACAGCATCTTATCCGAATCCAGAAAATCCAGATGTATTCGAATTAGCTGTAAAGATGGCTAAAACTGAAAATCCAGATGTAATCTTTGGAACTGATCCAGATTGTGATAGAATAGGGCTTGTAGTTAAAGATAATACTGGAGAATATAAAGTTTTAACTGGTAACCAAACAGGTTTACTTTTAACTCATTATGTATTAAGCTCATTAAAAGAAACTAATAAGTTGCCTCAAAATGGAGTTGTTATTAAAACAATTGTAACAACTGAAGGTGCTAGAAGTATAGCAGAAGATTTTGACATTGAAATTATGGATGTATTAACAGGATTCAAATATATCGGTGAAAAAATCAGAGAATTTGAAGACGCAGGAAATAAGACTTATCTTTTTGGATTCGAAGAAAGCTATGGATATCTTGCAGGAAACTTTGTACGTGACAAGGATGCAGTAATAGCTTCTATGTTAGTATGTGAAATGTGTCTTTTCTATAAAGAGCAAGGAAAGAGTTTATATGATGCATTAATAGAACTATATAAAAAGTATGGATACTTTAAAGAAAATCTTGTATCATTAGAATTAAAGGGTAAAGAGGGTCAAGAAAAGATAGGTGCTTGTATAGAAGCATTAAGAAGTGATCCAATAAATGAAGTTGATAAAATAAAGATTGTTACAAGATTAGATTATAAATTAAGCATTGAAGAAAATACTGCAAATAATACTAAAGCTACTATTGACTTACCTAAGTCTAATGTATTAAAGTACATCTTAGAGGATGGTTCATCTTTTGTAGTAAGACCATCAGGAACAGAACCAAAGATGAAGATTTATTTAGCTGTAAAGAGTAGCAGTTTAGACAATGCAGAGATTGATATTGCGAAATTTAAAGAAAAAGTAATGGAAATAATTAATGCAAAATTAAACTAGATTTCCAGATAAATTGCTATCATCTTTTAGATGATAGCAATTTCTTTAAGTAGGGAATCCAAAAGTGAGAGTCCAAAAGTTATGCTCCAAATTTTATATTTGGCTCCTCGAATTTTCACACCGTGCATATATGATTTTGTATGAGTCACTTACTCAGTGAATGAATGTGAGTCGAGTTTCCTTATAAAAAGTAATTCTTAGCTGCAGATACGAACTATCAGATAAAATAATTGTTAGTAATGAATACTTAGATAGTTAACAATTAACTGAATTAAGTGTTGATAATGACAATTAAACAAGAGGTGTAAAATGAGTAATTACAAGACAATGTATAAAGATAAATTAAGTAAAGTATTGTTTTTAGAGATGAAAAAGGATGGCTTTAAAAAGAGTATTAATATTCCGGATAATGTGAAGTTTAAAAATGATGATCTATATATGCCAATAAGTGCTGAATATGTTGCAGCTAATGCAAATGATGAAATAAAGCTAAGTAATTTACCAATATATTATTTTATTGAAGGAATGTTTATTGCTTTTGGTGCAGATAAAAATATCAAATATAATGATGATTATGGGACAATTTTGTCATATATTCCTGATTCTGAGGAATGTGTAAAAAGCCTTATTGCAGATAGAATAAAGAAAGACAGATTAGAAGATGCTTATATTTTATTAAAAGGACTTTATAGATATACTAAGGAAGAAGAAATTTTAACTAAGCTATTGGCTGTAGGTGAAACCATAAGACAAACAGATTCAACATTTGCAGAATTATTATTAGAAGATATTGATGAATGTAAAGAAAGATTTGAAAAATCTCCAGAGCCATATCTTTATAATGCTTTAATACTTAAAGATGAAGGGAATCACAAAGGTGCAGAAGTAGAAATAAACGAATTTATAAATAAAGGTGGAAAAAGAACGACTGAAATTGATCAAATTATAAATGATATTACTAATATAAGTCATTTTGAGAAAGCAGTTGAACTTTTAAAAGATGAACCTCAAAAAGCAATTGATTTGTTATTGCCATTAAGTGAAGAATTTAAAGAAAATCCATTGGTTTATTATTACTTAGGCGTTGGTTATAGAAGAATTGAAAATTACAATAAAGCTATCCATTATTTAAGTCAAAGTCTTTCTATTGAATCTGGAAGTCTTGAAACTGTTAATGAACTTGGAATGAGTTATGCATGCATTGGAGAGTATGAAGAAGCAATAAAATATTTTAGAAAAGCATTTGAAGCATCTAAGGAAGTAGAGATATGCACAAATATAGTAATGTGTTACATAAATTTAGGAGATAAAGAACAAGCAAAGATTCATTTAGATATTGCTAAAAAATTAGCTCCAGAAGATGAAATAGTAATTGAAATAGATCAAATGTTAAACAGAACAATAAAATAAATATGTCAATGTACAATGCACAATGCACAGTTAAGGAATAAAGCTCACAAGGAGAAAGTTAGAAGAACAAAATGTAAAATGCTCAAAGGGAAATTTCATGTTTCCAAATATAAAATTTGAAGATTTGCTTTTCGATTCTCACTTTTGGAGCAACACTTTTCTTGTGGGATTTAAAATATATTTTCAGAAATTCTTGAATTGTGAATTGCGAATTGCGAATTGTCTAAGTTTTAGGAGATAATATGTTTACAAAAATACTTAAATTTAATATTTTTAATGAAGATAAGAATAGTTTAATGAATTACATAGAAACCTTTGATAAAGTAAATATAATATCTGGGAATCCAGAAGTATTATTTAATGGATTAAATAATACTATTCTTAAAGAAAATTTTAATGATAAAAATTCTGTAATAATACCTGATGGAGTAGGAACAGTTCTTGCATCAAAATTATTAAAAAAGCCAGTTAAAGAGAAAATAGCTGGAATAGATGTTGTTAGAGAAGTTTTAATTAAAGCAAATTCAGAAAAAAAATCAATTTATTTATTAGGTGCAAAAGAAGAAGTTCTTAAGAAATGTGTAGAAAATATTAAATTTGAATTTCCTAATTTAAAAGTTTCAGGATTTCATAATGGATTTTTTGATTTAAATAATTGTGATGATATAATTGATGATATAAAAACGTGTGATCCATGGGCTATTTTTGTAGCTATGGGTTCTCCAAGACAAGAAATATTTATTCAAAAAGTTATGAATGTTTCAAATACTCATATATTTATGGGGGTAGGCGGTGTCTTTGATATATATGCAGGAGAACTTAAAAGAGCACCACAATTTATGATATCTTTAGGGTTAGAGTGGTTGTACAGAGTTATAAAAGAACCTTTTAGAATAAGAAGATTAATTTCAATACCTAAATTTCTACTATTAGTATTAAAGAATAAAAATACAGTTAATGATATTAAGGCATATTCAAAAAAATAATAAGTTAACTAAAGTGAAATGCTAAAAAATAGGTGATAAAATGAAAAAGGGAAGCAGTTTAATTAAATCTACGTTTATAATAATGATAGTATCTTTAATAAGTAGAGCACTAGGGTTTGTTCGTGATATGCTTATCGCTAAAAACTTTGGTGCAGGAATGTATACAGATGCCTATAATATTGCAGTAGCAATCCCAGAAACTATATTTACATTAGTGGGACTTGCAATATCAACTGCTTTTTTGCCTACTTTAAGTAAGATCAAAGCTAAAAATGAAAAACAAGAGATGTATAACTTTGCTAATAACGTAATTAACATATTGTTTATAATTTCTTTAATTTTATTTATTATCACAAGTATTTTTTCAAAAGAATTAGTTTTTATACTTGCAAAGGGATTTTCAGAAGAAGCAGCATTACTCGCAATTAAATTGACTAGAATCACATTAATAAATCTTTTGTTCTTATCAGTTAATGCATGTTTCACTTCATTATTACAAGTAAATGAAGATTTTGTTATTCCAGGAATTCTAGGGTTGTTTTTTAACCTGCCTATGATAATATATTTATTAGTATTTAAAAATTATGATATTGTTGGATTAACTGTTGGATTAACGATTGCAAATGTTATAGGTAATTTCTTTAGGGTAGCAGTTCAGGTACCATCATTGATTAAACATGAATACAAATATAAATTTATAATAAATTTAAAGGATGAAAGATTAAAAGATATTCTTATATTAATAATTCCCGTAATTATTGGAGCAGGGGCAAATTCTTTAAATATGGTTGTTGATAAAAGTATTGCATCATATTTGCCTGATGGTTCAATTTCAGCTCTTGATTTTGCACAAAAGCTTATATTCTTTATTAGTAGTATTATTACGACTTCAATTGCAAGTGTAGTATATCCGCTTATGGCAAATATGAGGAATAATGATGATAAGAATGGATTTGTAGAAACATTAAAAAAATCAATAGTATATCTAGCTATATTATTAATTCCTATTACTGTTGGAATTATAATATTTGATAGAGATATAGTTAGTATCGTATATGAAAGAGGAGAATTTAAAGAATATGCGGTAAATCTTACAACTTTAGCCTTATTAGGATATGGAGTTGGAATATTTTTTACTGGAATAAGAGATATTTTAAATTCAACATTATTTTCTATGGGAAAAACAACAACAACAACAATTAATGGAATTATAGGGGTTTGCATTAACATAATTTTGAGCATAATTTTATCAAAATACATAGGCATAATGGGGATTGCTTTAGCTGCATCAATAGCAATGGTAGTAACATCAATACTTTTGTTTATAAGTATTTTAAAATTGGAAAAAGGATTTGAAATAAAAGATACATTAAAAAATACAAGTATAATAATCATAAATTCTGTAATAATGGGAATTGTGATTACAATTATAGTATCTTATTTAAGAGATAGATTAAATTCAATAATAATTTTATTAATTGGAACCATAATTGGAAGTATTATATATGTTATGTTATGCTATATATTTAAAATTGAAGAAGTGATTGAAATAAAAAGTTTGATTTTTAAGAAGATTAAAAGATAGGAGGACATATGAAAATATTATTTATTGCCTGCTATTCACCATTGATAAATAATTCTGCTGCCATTGAAACGTTGCAATATTTAAATAAATTAAGTGAAATTAATAATAATGAAGTACATCTTTTAACTGTTAATTTTCCAAAGAATTCAATATATTATGATGAAGCATTACGTTCTATGATGGATGATAAAATAAAAATTCATGCTGTTGATGGTGGAATTGTCTTTAAAAAATTAATGCCTAAAAATATTGATAATTTTAATGAGAAAGCTAATGATTTACCACTAAAAAATAAAAATGGTAATAATAAGAAAATTTTGAGAAGAATAAAAAATTCTCTAGTTATACCAGATATGTATTATGGATGGGCAAGAAAAGCAGGAAGATATGGAATAGATTTAATGGAAAAAGAAAAATTTGATGTTATATTTTCAATGCATGAGCCTCCATCTTCTCATTTATGTGCTTATTATATTAAGAAACAGTATAGAAATATACCTTGGATTACTTATTGGAGTGATCCGTGGCTTAAGGATTCTACAAGGGAAAAGTCTTTTGTTATAAAAAAAATACTTGAAAAGCATATGGAAGAAAATATTGTTAATCTAGCAGATAAATTTATATTTGTTACAGAAGCAAATAAAAATGAATATTTAAAAGATTATGAAGCACTAAAGGATGGACATAAAAAAACTTTTATATTAAATAGAGGTTTTGATTCAAAATTATATGAAAAATTATTTCGGGAAGAAACTCCAAAGCTTATAGAAAAAGATAAACTTAATATTATTTATACTGGAGAAATATTTTCTAAGCTTAGAAATATTAGGCCTTTTATTAAAGCAATTGAAGAAATCAAAGAAGAAGATATACACGCATATAACTTGCTAAATGTTTTATTTTTTGGAAATATAGATGATATAGAAGGCAAAAAGAGACTGCAAAACTTAGAAATAGCAAATGTATCACCTAGAATACCTTTTGATGATGCACTTAAATATATGTTAAATGGAGATATTTTACTTTTGTTTGGAAATAAAAACTCTAAGCAAATACCTGCTAAGATTTATGATTATTTTGGAGCTAAAGGCAGGATATTTGTAATTTATGGAGATGAAAATGATCCAATTAAAAAAGTAGTAGAAGATCACCAAAAGTGTATTGTAACTGAAAATAATGTGCAAGGAATAAAAAGCAAAATTTATAAGTTAATAGAAATGCATCGAAATAAAGAAATAAATTGTGCTCCAGACTCTAATTATGAATGGAATTCAATAGTTGAAAGATTAAATAAAATATTAGGAGGCGATGATTAAATGCATATAATGGTCATTCCATCCTGGTATTCTTCAGCTAAGAATAAAGTTCACGGTAGTTTCTTTAAGGAACAATTTAAAGCGCTTGCAAATAGTAATGAAAAAATTACTGTTGCATACAATGAAATTTGGCCAATTACTATGTTTGGAAAAATTCATGAAAAGCACGGAATAAATTTTAATATAGAAGATAATCTCAGAACTTATAGATATAAAGATTATAATTATTTGCCTAAAACTCCATTAATGTTTAAAAGTTTTAATAAAAGAATGGATAAACTTTATCAAGAAATTGTTAAAAATGAAGGCAAGGTTGATATTATCCATGCTCACTCAGCGTTTTGGGGAGGAATAGCAGCTGCTTTTTTAAGCAAAAAATATAATATCCCATTAGTATTAACAGAACATTCATCACTTAAATATGCTAAGTATTCTAAGGAAAGTTATAAAAAATATATTTATGAAGCTTATGAAAATGCAGATTGTTTAATTGCAGTTGGAAATGGACTGAAGAAAGAACTACAGGAATATGTTAATAAACCTATTGAAGTGATTCATAATATGGTTGATTTGCAATTATTTTGTATTGATGAAAATGCTGAAGACAAAAATTCAAAAAGTAATGCAGAGTTTAAATTCTTTTCATGTGCTTTTCTTGAAGAAGGAAAAGGAATGGAATGTTTAATTAGAGCTTTTACAGAAGCTTTTAAAAATGAAAAAGTAACCTTAAGAATAGGGGGAGATGGCTCACTTAAATTGTCGTTAAAGAAACTTATTGAAGAGTTAAGTATGGACAATCAGATAAAACTTTTGGGAGCTTTATCAAGAGAAGAAGTTTCTAAGGAAATGAGAATCTGTGATGTGTTTGCTCTGCCATCTGAGCATGAAACCTTTGGTGTTGTTTATATTGAAGCTCTTGCATGTGGCAAGCCTGTAATAGGAGCTTATAACGGCGGAGCAGAAGATATAATAAGAGAAGATAATGGAATAATAGCTAAAAAGAATGATGTGACTGATTTAGCCGAAGCATTAATAAGGATAAAAGAAAATTATGAAATGTATGATAAATATGAAATAAGAGAAAAAACAATTTTTAGCTATTCGGAAAAAGTATTAGTTGAAAGGCTAAAAGGAGTGTATAAAAAGGTATATGAAGGAAATAATTAAAAATATATATAAATATGTAGATAATAAGTTTTATTTTAAGTTGCTATATTTATTCGTGAGTTTGACTACTGTGACTATGTTAAAATATGTACCAGGAATAAGAGTATTAAATTATATAGCATTAGCGTGGGGGATAATTTTAATTTTATTGATGGTATTTAAAAATTACAAATATAGAAAAATTTATAGGTTTGATATACCTTTAATATTATTAATTATAGTAACATTTATACTTAATGTTACAGTATATAGAAATGTTGAAAATATAAAAGTTTGGTTAATTAATTTGATTTTATTTGTGACTATATTTACAGTTGATATTTTTAGAAATAAAAAAAATATAATTAAAGAAATGAATATAATAACATATTTTTATGCTATTTTTATGTTTATTGCTTCTAGTATTTCATTAATAATGAAAATTTTTAACATAAAAATAGAACTTGGAGATGTGATATTTGAACTTGGTGGTATTCATGGTGGCATATTTGAAAATAAAAACGCTATTTCAATAGCAACAGCAATTGCAATGGTTATGTGTATATATCTTAGCTCAATTGCCAAAATGAATAAAGAAAAGATTTTTTGGATATTTAATATACTTTTGCAATTAACAACAATGATAAATTCAAACGGCAGAAGTGCACTCTTAATAGTAATAGCAGTAGTATATTTATTTACTTTTGCTTATTATAAAAATAAATATCTGCGAGGAGCACTAATAATTTTATCAGTAATCGCCATATTTGGAGTAAGTTTTTTAGTGAGTGAAGAAACAGTTAGAATATTTACAAGTGGTAGAAGTAGTCTTTGGACTTCAGGAATTATGGCTATAGAAAAACATCCTTTGATTGGAGTTGGATATAATAATTTTACAGATGCAGTTAGGAGTGCTAGGGATACTACTGATTTACCAGGCCTTGATTATGGCGGAGTCCACAATATATATTTACAGATTACTATAATAAATGGAATTGTTTCATTAGCACTTTTACTATTATTTTTAATTTTATTTTTAATATTTATAATAAAGCACTTAGATAAGTTAAAGAAAAAAGATAAACTTCAAATGACAACATTAACGTCTATGTTAGTTGGAATTCTTGCGGTAAATCTATTTGAAAGTAATTTAGTATATATAATTAGTTTTATATCTATTATATTCTGGATATATGCAGGATATTTAGTATCAATTTTAGATAATAGAAATGTTGAATAGAATTTATTGAATATTACAACATTAATGATTATAAAGAGAAAGGGAGTGAATATTTAGTGGGATTGTGTAGTTGACATGCAATCTCTTACTAAAGATAATTTATGAAATTTTGTGATGAAAGTATTAAACAGTTTTTAGAGGAATTAGGGTCAGATTTATCAGCACCAGGTGGTGGAAGTGTAGCTGGACTTATTGCTGCACTATCTGGAGCGTTAAATTCTATGGTTTATTCTTTGACAGTAGGTAAAAAAAATTATATAAACCTACAGGACAGCGAAAAAGAGATTATTGATAAATTTCAAAAAGAAGCTAAAGAATTTACTTTAAGAAGCTTAGAGCTTATGGAAGAAGATAGAGAAAATTTTCTAAAACTAATGGATTCTTATAAATTACCGAAGGATACTGAAGAAGATAAGGAAAAAAGAACATTAACTATAAAAGAAAATACAATAAAATCTATGGAAGCACCGTTAATTTTAGCAAGAGTAAGCTTAGAATTTTATGAGAATCTAAAGATTATGGCTAAGTATGGGAATAAAATGTTGTTATCAGATTTAGCGATTTCTGCAATTTTACTACATTCTGCTATAGAAAGTTCTATAGTAAATGTTAAAGTGAATTTAAATGGACTTAGAAGTGAAGAATTTTTTAAGAATATTGATAATGAATTACATGAAATTATGCAAAAATCAATTAAAGAAAAGAATTCTATAACTGAAGATGTAAACTGTGTAATTTATTCCAATTAATATTGTTAACTTACGATTACAGTTTTAGATATGGTAAATAAGTACAATAATATAAAAGAGATACTTAGTGATGATTTTAGTTAAACTAAGTATCTCTTTAAATTTTAGTCTATTGGTTTTCCTTCAAAATTTGTATATTTAGGTTTAGTTTTATGGTTTCCACCAAGATTGTCTTGTTTATCGTGTAGATTTTGTCTTCTTGCTCCTTTTTGTATCGGGTTAATTGCTCCATCTTTATTTGGCATATTATACACCTCCCTTTTATGTGCCTTATTAAGTATTTTGTGCTTATATAAAATTTTGATACATTTTATTTTTTTTGAATATGCCTAAATTTAAATATGGATATTAAATAAATATATACAGGTATTGAAAAATATTATTATATCTAAAAATTCCTCTGCAAAAGTAAGTAGTGAAGTGAATGAGTTCCTTAAAACCAAATAGGTCTAAAAATATAATGTCTTCAAGTAATTAGTACATAAAAAGAATGCCTCAAAATAATTTTTATTTTGAGGCATTATCTTTTATTCAGCAGGTAAATCATTTAATGATTTAAATTCATATCCTTCTTCTTGGAGAGTTTTAAGAACTGTTGCAAGTATTTTTGTATTTGTACTTGAAACTGCATGTAAAAGCATTATGGAACCAGGATGAGCTCCCTTATCTATTTTTTGTATAGCATAATCTTCAGCTGGTTGATTATTAACTAACCAATCTTTATATGCAAAACTCCAGAATATAGTTTTATATCCTAAATCTTTAGTCATTTTTAAAGACTCTTTAGAATATTTGCCCATTGGAGGTCTAAAGAATTTAGGCATATCTTTCCCTATAAGTTCTTTGTAGGCATCTTCTACGCCTTTAAATTCTGCTTCAAATTTTTCTTTGTCATGTATTTGTGCCATAGATGGATGATTTACACTATGGTTACCAACTATATGTCCCTCATCAACCATTCGTTTAACTAGATCAGGCTCTTTACTAATGTAAGGTTTAACAACAAAGAAAGCAGCAGGTACTTTATATTCTTTTAATATATCTAGAATTTCTCCGGTATGACCATTTTCATATCCTTCATCAAAAGTAAGATATATAATTTTGCTGGAAGTATCACCTAAGTAATAAGCAGAGTTTTCTTTAAGAAAATCAACAGATTCTCTTGGTGCTTCAGAGATTTGATCTTTTCCTTTACCAACATAGTACCAGTTAAGTTCATCTTCATCACTAAAAGAGAAAAAAATATCTCTTATATTATCAATATCTGAAATGTCTCCAAAGATTCCATCTTCTTGAAAACATTCATTAGCATCGATATCTTCATTATTTGCAGCATTTACATATTTTGGCGGAGAAATTATAATTAAATTTAGAGCTAAAGAAAGAGCAATAGTAGTTTTTGTAAACTTTTTCATTTTTTTCACCTTCAATCTTTAAAATGGTTATATTGAATATCTTAAGGTTTTATCATTCATAGTATTTGAAATTTACTAGGGAATAACCATGGTAAATTATATATATGATTGAACTTAAAGGAAGTTTTGGCACATACCTTACAGACGTTATGAAGTTACAGTTGAAATAAAAAAGGTTCTAGAGTATAATTTTTAAAGGCATATTAAAAGTTAGAAGTTAGAAAGGAATGTACATAGATGAAATTAGGTATGGTAGGTTTACCGAATGTAGGTAAGAGCACATTGTTTAATGCGATAACAAAGGCTGGAGCGGAATCAGCTAATTATCCATTCTGTACAATTGAACCAAATGTTGGAGTCGTAAGTGTTCCAGATAAAAGATTAGATGTTTTAGAAAAAATGTATAATACAAAGAAAAAAGTATATACAGCCATAGAGTTTTATGATATAGCAGGATTAGTTAAGGGAGCTTCAAAGGGTGAAGGATTAGGAAATAAATTCTTATCACATATTAGAGAAGTTGAAGCAATAGTTCATGTTGTTAGATGTTTTGATGATGGAAATGTTGTTCATGTTGAAGGTTCTGTTGATCCTATAAGAGATATAGAAACTATAAATTTAGAATTAATATTTTCTGATTTAGAAGTTTTAGAAAGAAGAATGGAAAAATCAATAAAACTTGTAAGATCTGGTGATAAGACTGCGAAGTTTGAATATGGAATTATGGAAAAAATTAAGGAACAATTAGAAGCAAATAAGCCTGTTAGAACTTTAGAAGTTACAGAAGAAGAAAATGCTTTTATAAAAAGCTTATTCTTAATTACTTCAAAGCAAGTTTTATATGCTTGTAATATTTCTGAAGATGATGTTATGGAAGGCAACTTTGATAATGATTATGTTAAAAAAGTTAAAGACTATGCAGCAGAAGAAAATTCAGAAGTTATGGTTATAAGTGCTAAGATTGAGGAAGAATTATCAGGACTTGAAGATGATGAAAAAACTGAAATGTTACAAGAATATGGACTAGATGAATCAGGCTTAGACAAATTAGTTGAAACTAGTTATAAATTACTTGGACTTATGAGCTATTTAACAGCCGGAGTTCAAGAAGTTAGAGCCTGGACAATAAAAAGAGGAACTAAGGCACCAGCAGCAGCAGGTAAGATTCACTCTGATATTGAAAGAGGATTTATTAGAGCAGAAGTAGTTGGATATAATGATTTAGTTGAATGTGGTTCAGAGACAACAGCTAAAGAAAAAGGAAAATTTAGACTTGAAGGAAAGGACTACATAATGGAAGATGGAGATGTAGTTAATTTTAGATTTAATGTTTAAGGTATGTTCCACCAAATAACAAGTTAATATACATAGCATCTTTGACTTGTTATTTTATTTTATGTACTTAAAGCATATGTATAAATTATATAGATGAAAAATGTGGCTTAAAAGAGTGAGATTAAAAACCCTGCTCTTTTTTTTATGTGCCTAATATATTGTTACAATTTAATGAATATTATGCAAAATGTAGATTTTTATATCAAAGTTTGTTAAAATAAAATGCATGTATTAAAATTAAATGAAATTTTTCAAACAGTTTATGAGACTAGAAATAAAATTATAGATACTAAAAAAGAAGAAATAGACACATTTGAAGATAAAGATATAATAACTGATAATTATAATAGAGCTAAAATTTTATCGGATTCAGACAACAAAAGAAATGGCACAACATTAACAATACTAGATCTTAAATTATTTTATTAAAATTAAGGAGAGTTTGATAGATTGTAGTCATGATAGCTGTGTATAGTTTACTAAATAACATAACCAATAATATAAAAGTAAACTATAAATAAGTGTGTTCGATTTAATGTAAATTAAAAAGTAATATAAATTATAACGCTACTATATATATAGTTATACTATATATTCGGTGGGGGAATAAAATGTATCCAATTAAATTTGAGAACATATATTATGAAAGAATATGGGGAGGTAAAGATTTAGAAAAATTTAGAGATAATGTTCCAGATGGTGTTATAGGTGAGAGTTGGGATATTGCTTGTCATAAAAATGGTATAGGTAAAGTTAAAAATGGCAAATTAAAGGGAAAAACTTTTTATGAAATAATAAAGCTTTATGGAGAAAAACTTTTAGGAACTAAGATAGACACAAAGGAATTTCCGCTTTTAATTAAATTAATAACTGCACAAGGCAAACTTTCAGTTCAAGTTCATCCAAATGATGAATACGCAAACAGAGTTGAGAAAGATTCTGGTAAAACAGAAGCTTGGTATGTAGTAGATGCAAAAGAGAACGCTTCATTAATTGTTGGAACAAAAAATTGTGATAAAGAGAGGTTTAAAGAAGCAATTAATGAAGGAAATTTAGATAAGTATTTAAATAAAATTTTTGTGAAAAAAGGTGATTTTTTCTATATACTAAGTGGATTAGTTCACTCTATATGTGAAGGTGTGTTAATTGCAGAGATTCAACAAAATAGTGATACTACATATAGAGTTTATGATTATAATAGAGAAAGAGAAATACATGTTGAAAAGGCATTAGATGTAATAGATTTTTCTCTTGAAGGAAAGAATTCAAATGGTATATTAATACAAAAAGATGGATATGATAAAACATATCTTTGTTTAGGAGAATATTTTACAATACAAAAATATAAAATTAATATATCTGCAAAGGAAAAAAGTGAAGCAGAAAGATTTTATTTATTTACATGTGTTGAAGGTAATGGTGCAATAAAATACAGTGGCGGAGAAGAAAAAATACTTATGGGAGATAGTATTTTTATTCCAGCAACTCTTGGAGATTATGAATTAATAGGGAATTTTACGTTACTAAAAAGCTATGTGCCTAATTTAAAAAGTGAAGAAAAAGATATACTTAGCATAATAGAAAAATAATAATAATATAATTAAAGGAGAAACTAAAAAAAATTTGCTCCTTAATTGTTTAAATAAATTTTTGTGTAATTAAAAAAGCACTAAATAAAATAAATAAGAGGGAGAATGACATTTAAATGGGATTAGATATTTTATTTATAATTAAGGCTATTATTGTAGCTATAGTTGAGGGGCTTACAGAATTTATTCCTGTTTCTTCTACAGGACATATGATACTAGTAGGAAGTATTATTAACTTTCAAGGTGACTTTTCTAAAATGTTTGAAGTCGTAATTCAATTAGGTGCAATACTTGCAGTTATAGTTTTATATTGGAAAAAGGTAAAGGATAGTGTAATTGAATTTTTTACTTATATATTTACAAAAGGTAAAGAAGGGAAAATAGGATTTAACTTTGGTATAAATGTTTTAGTGGGATGCATTCCAATGGGGATCATAGGAGTACTATTTTATAAACAAATAAAAAGTTTATTTATGCCTCAAGTTGTTGTTGCGGGATTTATAATTGGAGGTATTTTACTTATAGTAATAGAAAACAAATTTAGAAAGAATAAGAATCATTCTACAAAGAGCTTAGATAATATAACTCCACTACAAGCATTAAAAGTAGGAACATTCCAAGTGCTTTCTGTATGGCCTGGAATGTCAAGAAGTGCTTCAACTATTATGGGCGGTTGGATTGCTGGACTTTCGACACCAATAGCTGCTGAATTTTCCTTTTTCTTAGCTATTCCAGCTATGGTAGCAGCATCGGCAAAAGATCTTTTGGAGTTTGATTGCTCAGGAATGGATTTAACATTGTGGATTGCATTAATAGTTGGATTTATTGTAGCATTTGTAGTATCAATAGTTGTTATGGATAAATTTGTTTCATATTTAAAGAAAAGACCTATGCGAGTATTTGCAGTATATAGAATAGGTGCTGGTATAGTATTTGAAATACTAATGTTCTTTGGATTTTTAAAAATTTAGATTATAAAAAAGGTTATTTGAAAATTAATGAACAATACACAATTAATTATGTATTGTTCATTAATTTGATTTATTATTTAAAGAATGAATATCTTATAAATTAATACTTTTCAGAAATCAAAGGTTATGCTATTATAAAGCAAATAGTCAGAAAATAATGACAATTTAATTTAAAGTATAATTTCGAAAGGGAATTATGGTATAGGAGGATTTAAAAATGGCCAAAGATATTAAAAAGATAGCTTTATTAACTGGAGGCGGAGATTGCCCAGGATTAAATGCAGTTATAAGAGCTGTAACAAAGTCAGCAATATTAAATTATAGATATGAAGTTATTGGATATAAATTTGGATATAGAGGACTATATAATAATGATTTCATTAAATTAGATTTACTAACTGTATCAGGTCTTTTATCAAGAGGTGGAACAATACTTTATAGTTCAAATAAAGATAATTTATTTGATTATTCAGTAGAGGAAGATGGAAAAATTGTTAAAAAAGATGTATCAGATGTAGCAGTTGAAAATTTAAAAAAAGAAGGCGTAGACGTTTTAATAGTAATTGGAGGAGATGGAACATTAACTTCTGCTAGAGATTTTTCAAGAAAAGGAGTTAATGTTATAGGAGTTCCAAAGACTATAGATAATGATTTAGGTTCAACAGATATAACCTTTGGTTTTAATACATCACTAGAGATTGCGACAGAAGCCTTAGATAGATTGCATACAACTGCAGAATCTCATCATAGAATTATGATTCTTGAAGTTATGGGAAGAAATGCAGGTTTTATAGCTTTAGAATCAGGAATAGCTGGTTCAGCTAGTGTTATTTTGTTACCAGAAATTCCATATGATATAAATAAAATTGTTCAAAAAATTGAAGAAAGAAAAAAGAATGGAAAGTTATTCACTATTATTGTTGTATCAGAAGGTGCAAAGCCTAAAGATGGTGAAGTTGTTGTAGCTAAAATAGTAGCTGATAGTCCAGATCCAATTAGACTGGGAGGAATTGGAAATAAATTAGCTATTGATTTAGAAAATTTAGTTAAGGAGAGAGAAGTTAGATGTACAGTGCTTGGGCACATTCAAAGAGGCGGAACCACATGTACATTTGATAGAATATTATCAACAAGATATGGAGTTGCTGCTGTAGAACTTATCAATGAAGGCAATTTTGGTAGTATGGTATGTTTAAAGGGAAATGAAGTTACTTATGATAGTTTAGAAAATGTTATTGGAAACAATAAACAAGTAGATCCAAATGGAGAATTAGTAACCATGGCAAAGAAAATAGGTATATCATTTGCTGATTAATTAGCTAAGAAGAGTGCTGATTCATAAATTATGTTTTAGCACTTATAAGATACCTAATAACATTAAGAGTATTTTAGAAAGTGGTGGGTATTATGAAAGAAATTAAAAGATATTTAGAGTCCAGAATAGGAACATATTCATTTTTCTTTGAAGATTTCGAAAGTGGATTTAGTTTTGGTTATAATGAAAATGTACAGATGATAAGTGCTGGATGTATGAAACTTCCAATATCAGTATCTGTAATAAAGTATGTTGAAGATGGAAAAGGTTCATTTTTAGATAAGATAAAAATTGAAGAAGAAGATAAAGTTTATGGAACAGGAATATTACATGAATTTGATAATAGAGAATACACTATATTTGAATTATTAGTTGCAATGCTTATACAAAGTGATAATACAGCAACAAATAAGCTTATAGATATAGTAGGTATTGATAATATAAATGAAGATATAATAGCTCAAGGATTAAAAAATACTAAATTAAATAGAAAGGTTTCAGATGAACGAGCAGCAAGTAGTGGAATTGAAAATATAACAAGCGCTTTGGATTTAGCAAAGATATGGAAACACTTATATGATGGAAGTTATTTAAATAAGAAAAATAGCACAATGCTTATGGATATATTACAAAGACAACAAATGAAAAATAAATTGGCTCTTTATATACCAGATGATTTAAAATATGAAATTTCAAGCAAAACAGGTGATAAGACTAGTGTAGAAAATGATACAGCATTAATTCATGTTCAAAAGGGATCATTCACATTTACTGTCCTTTCAATGGGAATTCCAAACAGTGTATACGGAACAGTGACCCTTGCAAAGTGTGGTAAGATGATGTGGGATAGTATAATGAATAATTTTTAAGTTAAGAAAATAACTCCTAGAAAACTAGGAGTTATTTTTCATTCTGATATTTATATATAAACAAAGATTAGAGTAAATTATTTTTATTGACACAATATCAAAGAAATGTTATCCTTACACAAAGAATAACCTTTAATTTGATACAGAGAGATCAATAAGGAAGTTATATAATACCAGTATATTTTAGGATTACTATGCCTTCCTTTATTTAATAAGGAGGCTTTTTTATATATTATTATATAATTTTCTCCATTAGGGTACGTAAAAGAAAATATTGAGTCAAAAGTAAGACTCTTGTTACTTTAAAAAATAGACCTTAATATGCACAGGGAAATTAGTAAGGAGTGATGATAAAAATGGCAAAAGGCATTAGACATTTAATAGAACCCATGGATTTTACAGTAGAAGAATTAGATGAAATATTTAATTTAGCACATCAAATAATGTCACATCCAAATGATTTTTCTCATATATGTGATGGAAAAATTTTAGGAACTTTATTTTATGAACCAAGTACGAGAACTAGATTGAGCTTTGAAGCAGCAATGATGAGACTTGGTGGTAAAATTCTTGGTTTTTCAGAACCAAATTCAACATCAATTTCAAAAGGAGAAACTTTAGCTGATACAATTAAAATGGTATCAATATATTCAGATATTATAACTATGAGGCATCCAAAAGAAGGTGCAGCAAAAGTTGCAAGTATTTATTCTAATGTTCCAATAATTAATGCGGGTGATGGGGGACATCAACACCCAACTCAAACTTTAGCAGATTTACTTACAATAGCAAGCTTAAAGAATGGATTAAATAATCATACAATTGGAATTTGTGGGGATTTAAAGTTTGGCAGAACAGTACATTCACTTATAAAAGCAATGTCAAGATATAATACTAAGAAGTTTGTACTAGTATCACCGAAAGAGCTTTCGATACCACAATATATAAGAGAAGAAATTTTAGAGAAGAATAATATTGAATATACAGAAGTTGAAAAACTAGAAGATGTAATTGAAAACTTAGATATTTTATATATGACAAGGGTTCAAAAAGAAAGATTCTTTAATGAAGAGGAATATTTAAGACTTAAGGACAGTTATATATTAGATAAAGCAAAAATGAACCTCGCGAGTGATGACATGATAGTAATGCATCCACTGCCAAGGGTAAATGAAATTGCATATGAAGTAGATGAAGATAGCAGAGCTTCATATTTTAAACAGGCTGAATATGGAATGTATGTAAGAATGGCATTAATGATTAAACTTTTAGGGGTGATGTAAATGCTTGAGATAACAAGTATCAAAAATGGAATAGTAATAGATCATATTCAAGCCGGAACAGGTGTTAAGATATTTAATTATTTAGAGTTAGATACTAAAGATTATAGTGTTGCGCTTATAATTAATGTAGATAGTAAAAAACTTGGCAAGAAGGATATAATAAAGATAGAAAACTATGATAAGCTTGATTATACTGTGTTAGGGTTACTTTCACCAACAATAACTATATGTGAAGTAGAGAATGAGAAAATTGTTAATAAAGTTATTCCAACACTACCAAACAAAGTGGAAAATATTATAAAATGCAAAAACCCAAGTTGTATAACAATTCAGGAAGAGTATGTGCCACATTCCTTTATACTTGTTGATAAAGAAACAGGTAGATATAGATGTGAATATTGTGATGAAATAACCAAGTTATCAGATTTGTAGTAGTTATGGATACCAAAATGAAAATTGTGCATTGTGCATTGGGAGTAGGTGTTAAATGGAACTGTTAATTAAAAATGCAAGAATTGTAGATGTAACTCAAGATTTTATAGGAGATATATATATTAAAGAAGGATTGATAGCAGAAATAGCTAAAAATATAGAAAGAGATGATGTAGAGGTACTAGATTGTCAAGGTAAGACTTTAATGCCAGCATTTATAGATACTCACGCTCATTTTAGAGACCCAGGTCTTACATGGAAAGAAGATATTGAAACAGGTTCTAGAGCAGCACTTAAAGGCGGATATACAGGAGTTTGTTTAATGGCAAATACTAATCCTATATGTTCATCAAAGGAAACTTTAGAATATGTAAGAACTAAATCAAAAGAACTTAAATTAATAGATATACATCAATGTTTATCAGTTACAAAGAACTTTGATGGAATTACTTTAAGTCATTTAGAAGAGCTTGCAGAGGATAAGAAGATTAAAGCAATTTCAGATGATGGAGTTGGAGTATCTAATTCAAAGACAATGCTCGAAGCAATGGAAATTGCAAAGAAAAATAATTGGATTATAATGTCTCATGCAGAAAGTCCGGAATTTTCAAAGGTAGATATGAGAATAGCTGAAAATATGATGACTTTAAGAGATGTAGAATTAGCTAAATTAAGTAAAGCTAGATTACATATGTGCCATGTTAGCACAAAAGAATCAATAAAATATATTATTGATGCGAAAATGAGCGGAGCCAATATAACATTAGAGATTACACCGCATCACATTGGACTTACAAGAGATATAAATGACTATAGAGTTAATCCACCAATTAGAGAAAAAGAAGACGTAGAAGCAATAATAAATGCCATTAAACTAGGCATGATTGATACTATAGGAACAGATCATGCACCACATACAACAGAAGAAAAGAAAAAAGGTTCGCCAGGAATGGTTGGACTCGAAACAGCTTTTTCAATTTGCTATACTAAATTAGTTAAGGAAAATAGCATTTCATTAAATAAATTGAGTGAACTTATGTCTTATAATCCTGCAAAACTTTTGGATATGAACAAAGGAAAAGTTAGTGTAGGAATAGAAGGAGATTTAGTTTTGGTAGATACTGATAAAAAAATAAAAGTAAAAGCAGCAGAATTTGCATCAAAGGGTAGAAATACACCATTTGATGGTATGGAGTTTTATGGCGAAGTACTTGCGACAATAAAGGGTGGAAAAATTAAATATACACAGATGAAAAAAGCGTGAAGCGCAACCAAGAACCTATGGAAAAAGTGCAAAGCACATTAAGAACTTAGTAAGTGCAATCAAGAATTTATGACATATATAGAATTTTATTAAACGAATATGATTCTATATGTGAGTTGAATAGAAAGGGGAATTTTAAAGTGACAAGTTACATAATTGACAAGTTATATGATAGAGTTGAAAAAAGAGGGGTTGTTTGTGTTGGTTTAGATACAGCGTTAGACTATGTACCTGACCACATAAAGAATGGTAGAACTCCAGGAGAAGCAATATTTGAATTTAATAAGCAAATCATAGATGCAACGTATGATGTATCTGCATGTTTTAAAGTTCAAATTGCATATTATGAAGCATTAGGCTTAGAAGGTTTAACTGCTTATAAGAAGACTTTAGATTATTTAAGAGAAAAAGATGAAATAATAATAGCAGATATAAAAAGAGGAGATATAGCAGCAACAGCAACAATGTATGCAAAAGCTCATTTTGAAGGAGATTTTGAAGCTGATTTTATAACCTTAAGCCCATACATGGGAATGGATAGTATAGAACCATATTTACCTTATTTGGAAAAAGGTAATAAAGGAATATTTAGCTTGGTTAGAACATCTAATCCAGGAGCAGAAGATATTGAATATTTAGATACTACTAATAATAAAAAAGTTTATGAAGTTGTAGCAGATAAAATAACTGAAATGGGTAAGAATTATGAAGGAGAATGTGGCTATACTGCAATAGGTGGGGTTATGGGATGTACTCATGTTGAAGAAGGGAAGAAGATAAGAGCAAACTATAATAACATGTTTTTCTTAATTCCAGGGTATGGTGCACAAGGCGGAAAAGCTGAAGATGTTGCATTATACTTAAATAACGGAAATGGTGGAGTTGTTAATTCATCAAGAGGAATATTACTTGCTTATAAGAAGGAAAGTAAACCAGAAGAATTTGCTTTATGTGCTAGAGAAGAAGCTATAAAGATGAGAGATGCAATTAGAGATGCAGTGAAAGCTCAGGAGGTAAGATAAAGATGGCTATAACTTACAGAAGTGCAAAGGTGATTTCAAATGAAGAAATTTCAAAGGATATATATAAATTAGTTGTAGAGGATGATAGTGAAATAAAAGCAGGGCAATTTTATATGCTGAAACTTAATGGGGCAACATTTCTTCCAAGACCTATAAGCATATGCGAAAAGTCTGAAAATAAACTAACATTTCTATATGCAGTAGTAGGTACTGGGACTAAAGAATTTACAAAGCTTAAAGAAAATGATGAAATAAATATTACAGGTCCACTTGGAAATGGATTTGATTTAGAAAAAGAGTATAATAAGGTTGCGTTAGTTGCAGGAGGAATAGGAACAGCTCCTATGTTAGAACTTGCAAAGAAATTAAGAGAAAAGAATCCAAATCAAGTAATAGATTTATACGCAGGTTTTAGGGATGATATCTATTTAATCGAAGAATTAAAAGAATATGTTAATGAGGTACACGTATCTACAAATACTGGTAAGCATGGGCATAAAGGCTTTGTTACGGACATTTTAAAGGCTGAGAACTATGATACAGTTTTATGCTGTGGACCTGAAATTATGATGAAAAAAGTTGTAGACATGTGCAAAGAAAAAAATGTTAGTGTGTATGTATCAATGGAAAAACATATGGCATGTGGAGTTGGTGCTTGTTTAGTATGTACTTGCAAAACAAAAGATGGAAATAAGAGGACTTGCAAAGATGGTCCAGTATTTGATGGATACTATGTGGAATTATAAAAAACCAAAGGAGGAATAATAAAATGATGAAAGTAAACATTAATGGAGTAGAATTTAAAAATCCTGTAATTGCTGCATCAGGAACCTTTGGTTTTGGTGGAGAATACAATAATTTTTATGATGTTGGAATACTTGGAGGAATATCTTCAAAGGGACTTACAATTAATCCTAAAGAGGGGAATGATGGCCTTAGAGTATATGAAACACCATCAGGAATGATGAATTCAGTAGGATTAAATAACCCTGGAATAGATGCATTTATACAAAATGAACTTCCTAAGATGAAGAAGCTAGGAACTAATGTTATAGCCAATATTGGTGGTGGCTGTTTAGAGGATTATGTGGCAGCAGTAACTAAAATTAATGATACAGATGTAGACATGATTGAACTTAATATTTCTTGTCCTAATGTAAAACATGGGGGTATGGCATTTGGAATTAAAGCAGATGTAGCTTATGATGTTGTTAAAGAAATTAAAGCTATAACTAAAAAGCCATTAATGGTTAAATTATCACCTAATGCAGAAGATATAGTTGCTATGGCTGTAAAATGTCAAGAAGCAGGAGCAGATTCAATTTCTCTTATAAATACATTAAAAGGAATGGCTATTGATATATATAGGAGAAAGCCAGTATTCAATAATATAACAGCAGGTCTTTCAGGCCCCGCAATAAAGCCAGTAGCTCTTAGAATGGTTTATGAGGTAGCTAAAGCTGTTGAGATTCCAGTAATAGGACTTGGTGGAATAGCAAGTGGAAAAGATGCTGTTGAATTCATGATGGCTGGTGCTAGCGCAATTCAAATAGGTACTATTAACTTTGTAAATCCTATGGCTGGAAAAGAAATCATTGAAGAAATGGAAGCATTTTTAAAAGAACAAGGAATAAAAGATATTAATGAAATAGTAGGAATTATATAAATTAATTATCAATAGTAAATTATTAGTTCTTTATGATTGAGCACTGATAATTGACAATTGATATTTGACAAGTGTTCATTATAGAGAAAATATATTGGAGGAATTAATATGAAAGCTTATAAAAAAGAGTTTATAGATTTTATGATAGAATGTGGAGTATTAACATTTGGAGATTTTGTTACTAAGAGTGGAAGAAAAACTCCTTTCTTTGTAAATACAGGAAATTATCAATCAGGAAGTCAATTAAAAAGACTTGGTGAATTTTATGCAGAAGCTATAAAAGAAAATTTTGGAGATGATTATGATGTGCTATTTGGCCCTGCATATAAAGGAATACCATTAGGAGTTACAACTTCTATAGCACTTTCAAATTCATTTGATATTGATGTTAAATATTGTTCAAATAGAAAAGAAGTAAAGGATCATGGAGATACAGGAATTCTTTTAGGAAGTAAATTAAAAGATGGAGATAAGGTATTAATAGTTGAAGATGTTACAACAGCAGGAACTTCAATTTATGAAACTATGCCTATATTAAAAAGTCAAGCAGATGTTAATGTTAAAGGGCTTATAATATCAGTAGATAGAATGGAAAGAGGTCAAGGAGATCAATCAGCATTAGTTGAAATTAGAGAAAAATTTGGATTCAAAACTTGTGCTATTGTTACTATGGCTGAAGTTATAGAATATCTTTATAATAAAGAAATTAATGGTAACATACTTATAACAGATGAAATTAAAGCAAGAATTGATGATTACTATAAACAATATGGGGCAAAATAAAGTTATTGAGTAATATAAAATACTTGCAGTAAATTTAATTATTAAAATTTACTGGAAGTATTTTTGCATTTCACAATACTTATAAAGTATTGATTTTATTATTTATCTTTAAGCTCATCAATATGGACTGTTGTATATTCATCAGCTTTAAGAGTTTTAACTATTTTTTGTAAGGGTGACTTTTCATCAAAGCTTACATTTAGTTTGTTATTGTTAGTATTAAAATTTATATAATTAATTTCAATAGATGGATGATAGTAAAAGCTATTAAGTACATCAGAGTCATCGTTATTAAGTCCATTAATTATATCAGAAGTATCTAAATCGTCGTGCACACGTCCTAAAGTTGCTGGAACGTATAAGTGGTAATCATCGGGTGAATATACATTCTTTTTTGTGCTGTCAAAAGGGATATATATAAATTGAAAATAATCTTCAATAACTTTTCGTTGAAGCTCAGTGCCTCTATAATGAGGACTTTCATAAAAGTAGATAGGAATATTTAAAGCACTTGCAGTATCAATTCCATTTTCAACTATAGCTCTAGTTTCGAGGATTGTATTATTTACATCTTTAGACATTTCTTCGCCAGATCCACTTCTTTCATCACCATGTTGATGAGTATAACCATGAAGTCCGATTTTTCCACCTTTATTAAGTAAATAGTCAAGCAAATTTACAAATCCTACATTTGTTATATTATCATTTGTTAATAGATCATTATCGATATTGTCTGGAGGAGACTTAAATCGAGGAATCCAACCAACATGAAATTTCATACCTTGAGAATATAGAAGATCAGCCATGCATTTTACTTTTGTTTGATTTTTGTCTACAGTATTTGTATAACCACAAGTAAAGTCTTCAAATCTAATTAAAGCAATTTTGTCACTATATAATACTGAAGAATCTTCAGGTGCTTTAACATTGCTAGGAAGCAAACTAATATTATTATTTTTAAAGTCAAATATAGCAATTAAATTAAAAAGTTCTTCTATATCTGATATTGAAATATAATAATTACCATTACTATTTATCAAATTACCGCGAAGAGAGCCTGTGCTAGAATTTATATCATAAGAATCTTCAGTTAACGAAATTTTATTATCATCATTAGATAACGAAATGGAATTATCAGAAGTATCAATAGTATAATTAAGTTTATTACAAATAAATTTAAGAGGTATATAATATCTTTGAGCCTTAAGTAACATGGGAACATTAGTAATATTGGTCTCATTTAAAATATTTAAGCTTACACCATTAACTTTTGTTACAGGTATATCTGCAAATTTAATTTTGGGAGTATAGGGACTTTTAAAATTATTTTCTGGAAGTAAATTAGAGTATACAGTCTTATTTATAATAATTAAATCATTTCTGAAAAAATTACAATAAGCCAGGATTCGGTAAAATATAAATATAGATAAAATTATTGCTAAAAAAGAAAATATAGATAGCTTTGCATTCCTTTGCATATGTTTTGTCTCTCCTTTTAATTATGTATAAAGTGATTCTTAGCTTCAGGTGGAGTTTTATTAATAACAATACGTTATAATACCTAAAGCTTAGAAGAACTTATCTCCACAAGGGGTACCTCATCCAAGAGCTAGCAACCGTTATCTCCCACTTAGAAGAAGTGGGAGATAACGGTTGCTAGCTAGCGAATAAATAAATTTCGTAAGAAAATTATAACATTACTTTGTATGAATTACTTTTTATAAATGTCAAATTTATGTTATATTTTTCAAAAGTGGTTGACATCTAATATCAAATAATTAACAATTCGTATGTATAGACTAAACTTAGATTATATATATAATATTTATTTATATTAAAGTATAAATGATAATTTGAAAAATTCAATTATTATTTTTGTAAATTAAATAATAACTTTCAAAATAGTGAAAACAAATAATAACTGATAAGCGATATTATGGGTGAAATTTGAAGTTATGGATACAATAAAGTATGAATAACCGATAAAAATCAACAAATTTTTATATTGACAAATTAATTAGCCCGTAGTATTATAATTACAAGAAATCTAGTCATATGACTGACGGAAGTGGGTTTACCACATGAAGTATGACTATAAGAAAGCCGACCGTCTGGGCAGAAAGCCTGGATAGTCGGCTTTCTTATTTTCTGAAAGAAGTAAGTTTAATTTAGCAAAAATAATTTTGAGGAGGAATATATGTCTTTGTAAATAGCGATAACAAATATTAAATGATAAAAGATATCATTGACAAGAGTTAAATTTATGTGTACAATAATAGTATGAATTGATAGATAAAAAAATAAATTTTTACTTCAAAGTATAAAGGAGGATAACAAATGTTTAAACAATGGGATGGTTTTAAAGATGGAACTTGGCAAGAAGGTATAGATGTAAGAAACTTTATACAAAAGAATTATAAATTATATGAAGGAGATGCAAGTTTCCTAGAAGATAAAACTGAAAAAACAAGCAAGGTATGGAAAAAAGCATATGAATTAATAGTTGAAGAAGTTAAAAAGGGAATTATTGATGTAGCTACTGACGTAGTAGCAGGAATTGATAATTATGCCCCAGGATATATAGATAAAGATAATGAAGTAATAGTTGGACTTCAAACAGATGCTCCACTTAAGAGAATTGTAAATCCATTTGGTGGAATAAGAATGGTTCAAAGTTCATTAAAAGAATATGGTTATAAATTAGATGAAAATATTGAAAAGTATTTTCCACAATATAGGAAAACACATAATGAAGGAGTATTTGACGCTTACACAAAGGAAATCAGAGCTGCAAGAAGTGCTGGACTTTTAACAGGGCTTCCAGATGCTTATGGTAGAGGAAGAGTAATAGGGGACTATCGAAGAGTTGCGCTTTATGGTATTGATTATTTAATAGAAGAAAAGAAAAGAGATCTTGATAATTTAAATGGTGATATGCTTGATGAATTAGTAAGAAAAAGAGAAGAAGTAAGTGAACAAATAAGAGCATTAAGTGCTATAAAATCAATGGCCGCTACATATGGAGTAGATATTTCAAAACCATCAGAAAATGCTAAGGAAGCAGTTCAAGCTTTATACCTTGGATATTTAGCAGGTGTTAAGGAAAATAATGGAGCTGCAATATCATTTGGAAGAACATCTACTTTCTTAGATATATATATTGAAAGAGATTTGGAAGCTGGATTAATAAATGAAAAAGAAGCTCAAGAATTAGTTGATCAACTTATAATAAAATTAAGATTGGTTAGACATCTAAGAACACCAGAATATAATGAATTGTTTGGTGGAGATCCAACTTGGGTAACTGAAGCAATTGGAGGTATGGGTATCAATGGAAAGGCACTTGTAACAAAAAACTCATATAGATATCTTCATACTTTAATAAACTTAGGAACATCAGCAGAACCTAATCTTACAGTTCTATGGTCAGATAAATTACCAGAAAACTTTAAGAAGTATTGTGCAGAAATCTCAATAAAGACAGATGCCCTTCAATATGAAAGTGACGAAGCCATGAGACCAATTTATGGAGATGATTATGCTATATCTTGTTGTGTATCTGCTATGAAGGTTGGTAAGCAAATGCAATTCTTTGGAGCTAGAGCTAATATAGCTAAATCACTTTTATATGCTATAAATGGTGGAGTAGATGAATTGAAGGGGATTAAAGTAGTACCAGAAATTCCAAAGCTTACAGATGAAGAAGTTCTTGATTTTGATAAGGTTAAAGCTAATTATGATAAGGTGTTAGAATATGTTGCCAAACTTTATGTTGATTCAGTTAATATAATTCATTTTATGCATGATAAATACGCTTATGAAGCTAGTCAAATGGCTTTACACGATACAGCTGTGGAAAGATTGACAGCATTTGGTATAGCTGGACTTTCTGTAGCTACAGACTCATTATCTGCTATTAAATATGCAAAAGTTAAGCCAATTAGAAATGAAGAAGGAATTGCTATTGACTTTGAAGTAGAAGGAGAATTTCCTAAATACGGAAACGATGATGATAGAGTAGATGATTTAGGAATAGCATTAGTTACTAAATTCTCAAATGAACTTAAGAGACATCCATTATATAGAGGTGCTAAACACACATTATCAGCACTTACAATTACATCTAATGTTATGTATGGTAAAAAGACAGGTACAACTCCAGATGGTAGAAAGAAGGGCGAGCCACTAGCACCAGGAGCTAATCCAATGCATGGTAGGGATGTAAATGGAGCACTAGCATCACTTAACTCAGTAGCTAAAATACCATATAATGAAATATGCCAAGATGGTGTTTCTAATACATTCTCAATTGTTCCAGATGCACTTGGAAAAGATGAAACACAAAAAATTAACAACTTAGTTGGAATTTTAGATGGATATTTTGTCCAAGGAGCTCATCATTTGAATGTTAATGTTCTTAATAGACAAACATTAATTGATGCGATGGAAAATCCAGATAAGTATCCAACACTAACAATTAGAGTTTCAGGATATGCTGTTAATTTTAGCAGATTATCAAAAGAGCAACAATTGGAAGTTATAAGCAGAACATTCCATGAAAGTATCTAATCAATAGTTTGGATTAGATAAAAGTATAGGGACAGAACCTTGGATAGAAAGTAAAATTACTTTGATTAATCCAAGGTTCTGTTTGCTTTTATAATATAAATGCAGTAGAATTTTAATGAATAGAATATGTATGTAATGCAAACTGAAAAATTAAGAAATGAATATTTTAACGGATTTAAAACACTTAAGGAAATTATACTATAATTGTTAACTAAATAAAGGTGGTATATTTATGGCTAAAGGAAGAGTTCATTCAATAGAATCAATGGGGCTTGTAGATGGCCCTGGAATAAGAATGGTAGTATTTCTTCAAGGTTGTGCACTAAGATGTAAGTTTTGTCATAATCCTGATACTTGGACGTCTAATGGTGGGGAGGAGTATACACCAGAAGATTTAGTAAAAAAAATTGAAAGATTTAAAACTTATTTTGCAAGTAGTGGAGGTGGAGTTACATTCTCTGGTGGAGATCCTTTAAGGCAACCAGATTTTCTTCTTGAAACATTAAAACTATGTAAAAACAAAGGCATAAATACATGTCTTGATACGTCAGGATATGGCTTTGGAGATTATGATGAAATATTAAAATATACAGATTTAGTATTATTTGATGTAAAACATTTTACTAGAGTTGAATATAAAAATATTACAGGTATGGAAATTGATGAATCCTTAAGATTCTTAGAGGCAATGAAGAAAAATAATACTAAGGTATGGATAAGACATGTTGTAGTACCTGGATTAACAGATGGAGAAGAACATCTAAAAAAACTTAAGGAATTTATAGATACCATACCAAATGTTGAAAAGGTAGAATTATTGCCTTATCATGTTCTAGGGGTAAATAAATATAAAGTTTTAGGAATTAATTATCCACTAGATGAAGTAAAGGCTATGGATAAGGAACTTGTAAAGAAGTATCAAAAAGAGTTATTTAACTAAGCTAAGGCATATGAAAGAAAAGAACAAGTGAAATATGCAAAATAAACTACCGTAGACTTGACCTTTTTTATGCCCAAATAAAAAAGACTATAGGAAAATCTTATAGTCTTTTTGTTGATTTAGTTAGATAGAGATGTATGGCAATTAATCATCAATAGAAAAATTATCTTTGTTAAAAGAACATATAGGACAGACCCAATAATCTGGTAAATCGTCAAAGTCTACACCAGGATTAATGCCACCATCAGCATCTCCAACTTCAGGATCATAAATATACCCACATACTTCACAAACATATTTTTTCATTCTATCACCTCAGTATATAATTTAATAGAAACATAAGTAATTAGGGTTGTGAATTATAGTATATTATATTATATTATATTATATGAGTTATTTATTAAGGTGTTAATCATAAAAATTATATATTTAATTTTTTAGATTTAAGAATATTTGTAAAATATCCTTTAGGGAAGTACCCCTTTTTTAAGCCTTCTATAACAGTTAAATAAGTTGCGGTTGTATCAAATCGTGCATCGTGATAACTTCCACTACCTTCAAATAATCTTTCAGATGTTTCAATAATTTGATTTGTTGAAATATTAAGCCAATCTATTACTTCAGCTAATTTAGGATTTTTAATTTCTCCATTAGCTTTTGGAATTTTACATATATCTCTATAGTAAGCCATAGTGCAGAAAGCATTTTTGGGAGCGAACTCTTCACCTAAGGTTAATAGTTCATGCTTTAAAAATCTAACATCAAAATTAACATTATGCCCTATTAAGAAATCAGAATTAGTAAAATCTTCGAGAAATTCTGGAACTAAATCTTCAAAATATTGTCCATTAGATAATTCATAAAGTTTTTCTAATGAGAAACCATGAATTTCTTGTGCAGAAGGATCCATTTCATCAACTGTAAAGAAAAAGTTTTTACCAGTAGTTACTTGGGGTTTTACTCCAGCATCAACAGTTATGTAACTTAATTGACATATGCTACCAGGTTTTATACTGGTGGTTTCTGTATCAAAAAATAATAATTTCATTAAATTGTACCTCCATCTTATACCTAAGTCATCTAAAAAATAACCCTTAAAAGACGACTAAGCCAAAATTTCATTATTTTAGAATTCTGACTTGTTATTTTTTATATAGCTTAGGTTGCTAAATTTAATTATATAGTATTTACGAAAAATTTCAAATGAGTTCTAATAAATGGTAATAAATATTATTATTTAATAATATTTAAGAGAGAAAAATTAAAGGTTTATAATAAATTATGAAAAAAATTTAACAAGTAATAATAAATTCCAAAGATGGATATAATAAATCAATAGTATAAAGCAAGGAGGAAATTAAAAATGATTCAAACAAGGCGTAAAGTATCTATAATAGGGGCAGGATTTGTAGGAGCAACAACAGCATTTGCTTTAATGAATAGTGGTGTAGCTACAGAAATATGTATATTTGATATAAATATGAATAAGGCAATGGGAGAAGTTATGGATTTAGTTCATGGTACATCTTTTGTAAAGCCAATTAATATTTATGCAGGTAATATTGAAGAAACTAAGGATTCAGATATTGTTATAATCACAGCTGGAGCAGCACAAAAAGAAGGTGAAACTAGATTAGATTTAATTGAAAAAAATTATAATATATTTAAAGGATTTGTTCCACAAATTTCAGCAGCAAGTCCAAATGCAATTTTATTAGTTGTATCAAATCCTTGTGATGTATTAGCATATATAACATATAAATTATCAGGATTTCCAAAAGAAAGAGTAATTGCATCAGGAACTGTATTAGATACATCAAGATTAAAATATGTTATAGGTAAGTACTTAAATGTAAATAATAATAATATTCATGCATATGTTTTAGGGGAACATGGTGATAGTGAAGTTGTAAGCTGGAGTACTGCAAGCATAGCAGGAGAAAGCATTGATCAATATGCTGAAAAGTTTAATCTAGAATGGGATAAAGAAGTAAGAGAAGTAATTGAAAGTGATGTTAAAAATGCTGCTTATGAAATAATAAGCAGAAAAAATGCAACATATTTTGCAGTAGCATTAGCGATAAATAGAATAGTAGAAGCTATATTAAGAGATGAAAATACTATTTTAACTGTATCTTGCTTAATAGAAGGAGAGTATGATATTGATGATGTTTATTTAGCAGTACCAACAATTCTTAATAGCACAGGTGTTGTAAGAATTGTAAATCCAGTAATAGATAATGAAGAAGAGTTACGAAGATTAAAAGAATCAGCAAGTGTATTAAAAGGACATATTCAAAAAGTTATTAATAAATAAGAAATTAAAAGAGATTTTATTAATAGCTTATATAATTAAAATAGGTGATTATATAATACATAGAATATTGCGAAAAACTTTAAGTATTTCGCAATATTTTTTTAACTTAGTTATTAATTCCATTAAAGCTTATTTCACCTGCAAGTACTGCTTTTTGATTTCCTTTATTATCTTGGACTATAAGATCGCCAGCATCTGATAAAGAAATGCAAGTGACAATTTCTTCTGTGTTATATGTAATCAATTTTGCTTGCTTTCCAAAAACATTAGAGTTTTCTCTACAAATTGAAATTGTTTCAGAAAGATCAAGATTATCTATAAATTTGTTATATAATTTTTCAAAGTGATTTAGAAATCCTGCAAGTATTTCACTTCTTTTAAAGTCTTTATTATATTGAATTTTTAGAGAGGTTGCAGTAGTTTTTATGCTTTCATCAAAATCACCTTCATTTATATTAATATTCATACCTATACCTAAAACTAAATAATGTATACTATCCATATCACACTTCATTTCAGCTAATATTCCACAAAGTTTTCTATCATTTAGAAGTATATCATTAGGCCACTTTATAGTGCTACTAATATTAAAATCTAGGAGTGTTTTATAAATAGAAGCAGCAGCAATTTGAGTTATTTTAGGAGCTTCAGTTGGAGGAATATGTGGTCTTAAGACTAAAGTAAACCAAAGTCCACCACTCGGGGAAACCCATTGTCTATTGAAACGTCCACTACCAAGAGTTTGTTTTTCAGCAATTATTATACTGCCATCTTCAATGCTTTTTTGCGCAAATTCTTTTGCTTTAATATTTGTAGAATCTATGTCATCAAAGTGAATTATATTTTTTCCAATTATAGATGTTTTTATTAAGGGTAAAAGCTCGCTTTTATTTAATAAGTCAGGGGAATAAATTAGTTTATAACCTTTATTTGAGATTCCTTCTATTAGATAACCCTTTGATTTTAAATTTTTTATGTGCTTCCATATAGCAGTTCTTGAAACATTTAATGTTGAACTTAAATATTCACCAGAAATATAATCGTTAGCATTTTTCAATTCATTTAGAATTTTATCTTCCATAACTATGAACCCTCCTTGCATGATCTAGCTAAAATTTATTATATCATAATAATAAAATTTGTAACAAAGATTAGATTTAAATCGTTAATTAAAAGAAAATGTTATGAATTGGGGAAACGTTAAATTAATTGTAGCCATTTAAATAAAAATAATATATAATTAAGTTTGGCATAATTTAAAAATGCAAGTTAATGTAAGGTATTTCTAGAGAGGATAATAAAATGAATAAAAAAAATAGAAATATAAATCAAAAATCTAAACCTCAATTAAAAAAAGCAAAGAAAAAGGCGAGAAGATTCTCGACTTTAGCAATAATGTCATTTTTTATATTTGAAATTCTTTTCACAACATGTACATTCCCATTTATGCTTTTATATGGACCATTTAAAAATGCAAAAAGTACATATGTTGGAGCTGCAATGACTTCAATGAATCATCAATATTTAGCAAAATGTTTTTTGTCCGATGCAAAAATAGCAGAGATTTTGGGTCAGAATTCAACTGAAACAACTAACGAAACAACTAATACATCTCAAATTCAAATTCCAAAGGTTAAGGATGAGACTATCGAGAGTTATGAAATGACTGATAATTCTAAATATAAAGGATATTATCTTGTAATAAAGGATTCAACAAGGATCAAAATTGGATATACTTCTAAATTAAACGTGGAAGGTGAAACTACATCTCAAATTGCTATAAATAATGATGCTATTGCTGCAATTAATGGTGGAGGATTTACAGATAAATCATCTAATCAAGACTGGACAGGAAATGGAGGTTTCCCAATAGGTCTTATAATGAGTGGTGGGAAGGTTGTATTTAATGATTTGGGAGCGAATGGAGAATCGGATTTGCTTGCAATAACAAAAGAGGGTGTAATGCTTGTAGGTAAATATTCTGTAGAAAAACTTCAAGAACTTGGAGTTCAAGAAGCCTTGAGTTTTGGACCATCATTAGTTATTAACGGAAAAATGACTTCTATGAGTGGAGATGGAGGTTGGGGTATAGCACCAAGAACTGTAATAGGACAAAGGAAAGATGGTGCAATAATTCTTTTAGTTATAGATGGTAGAGGCGCAAGTAGTTTGGGAGCAACATTAAAAGAAGCACAAGAGGATATATATAAACTTGGTGCAGTTAATGCAATGAATTTAGATGGTGGAAAATCAACAACAATGTATTATGATGGGGATATTATCAATACACCATCAAATAGCATGGGTGAAAGATCAATTCCAACAGCAATTATTGTTAAGTAAACAGAAGGTGAGGTCAAGTTATGAAAGCGTCTAAGAAGATAATTGCGTGGGCAATATTATCTATAATATTACAAGTTGGTGTATTATATATTTTAGATAACTTTGTATTTAAACATTCATCAGACTTTCGAAGTAAAAAGATAGAAATTCAAAAAGATAAGACTAAAGATATTAATGCAACTATACCAACTGGTGCTGAAACAATAAATGTATCTTATGATGGAAAATATTTGACTTATAATGAGAATAATAATTTATACATACAAGACACTAAAACAGGGACTAATACTAAAATAACAACAGAAAGTGAATGCAATATTCTTTATTATAAATGGTTTTCAGATAGAGATAGACTTATAATAGCTAAAAAGGTAGAAAAAAATGGAGAATCTAAAATTCAACTTGTGACATATAATCCTCAGAATTCTAATGAGACAGCTGTTAGCAATATATGTACATACCAAGAAGACATGGAAGTTAAAAAAGTAAGTGAATCCACTATTACAGGGGTATATTATGTAGATATTTATAAAGGTGGTCTAAAGAATACAGTTTATAGAATAGATATAAATGAGACTTTGACTAAACTTTCGCTTCAAACTAATGTTTTAGGGAATATGCAAGTTATACCACATGAAGATAGATTAATATATGAAGATACAGTTAACAGCAAGTTTTTTGCTACAAGTCCTAATAAACAACTAACATTTAATTCCAATAAGAAATTAACACTTTTAGGGATTGATAGAAAAGATGTTATATATATGGGAGAGCTTAATGGAGATAAGGTAGCAAGTATAGTTTATGGTAAAATTAGTGAAGATACATCTACTTGGAAGAAAGTGACCCTTGATTCAGTTGTAAGTAGTGAAGATTTGTATTTTAGTAATGATAGTGAAATATTAATTAATGATAATCTTAAAGGAAGCGTTAAAAACTTGACTACTGGTAATGAAATTGAATATGAAGGAAAACTTATTCAAATTAAAGAAGATTTTATAGCTACTATGGATAGTAGTGGAAAGCTAGTTTATAAAAATTTTAAATCACAAAATAAATAATAATTAGGCATATGAAACAAAATAGACAGAATACTGATTAGTTATTTTTTGAATGTGCCTTAATAAAGAGCACTCAATCTTAGTGATTGAATGCTTCTTTGTTTTCAAAAATATGTATGACTGTATATTAAATATGGTATAATACAAAACATATATAATAAAAAGGAGGAAAATATGAATTCTATACTTAATATGATTTTAATGATTCCAGGTATGCTTATTGCTTTTACATTTCATGAATATGCACATGCATACGTCGCTGATAAACTGGGAGATAAAACACCAAGATTTCAAGGAAGATTAACTTTGAATCCAATTGCACATATTGATCCTATGGGATTTATAGCAGTTTTAATTTTTAATTTTGGATGGGCAAAACCAGTACAAACTAATCCATCAGCATATAAGAATTATTATAAAGATGATTTGAAGGTAAGTTTAGCAGGACCAATTACCAACTTTTTAGTTGCTATTATAATTTCATTAATTCTAGGGTTTTATGTGAGTTTTGCATATAGAGTTTTGCCATCAGCATTAGCTGGTGTATTATATTCAATGATATATATGACAATTTTGATTAATATAAATATAGGATTATTTAATTTAATACCAATACCAGGATTAGATGGATTCAGCCTTTTAAGAGATTTACGACCAAATACTTTTTACAAATTCCAAGAGAAATTTTATCAATATCAAATGATTATAATATTAGCGTTTATATTTGTTGGGGGAAAAATAATTTCAATACCAGCACAAATTATATTAAAATCATTGTTAAGTCTTGCTTCTTTAATAGTCAATATTTTTTAAAGTAAAAATGTTAAATTCATATATAATATAAATAATCAAAACTGAAATTCTAATCATATAAAGTATTTAAACGATTATTTATATAAATAAGAGTACAAAATTTAAAGATAATTGAGTTGACAAAATTTAATACAATTTGTATAATTTAATAACATTAATATTGAAATATTCGAAGAAAAGGAGAGTATTTTAGTTGATTCCTTAAGCGAATAGGGATTTTGGTGTAAGCCCTATGGATAGATTAAAAGAAGAGAACCTTAGAGAAATCACCTGAAATGAGTAAGGATGGTCGCAATTAAACTTTGCGTTAAAAGTTAAGGGGTATTTTATTTAGGCACATTCAAAAAAATACAAGTTAGTATGCCTTATATAAAATACAAATAGAGTGGTACCGCGGATAATCCGTCTCTTTGTTTATAAGAGGCGTTTTTTTATTGCAGAAAATACTATAGAATTTTTGTTATTTGAACAAAATTAGAGGAGGATATTTATGGATTATAAAGTTAAAGTTGCAGAATTAATAAAAGAACATGTGGAGTTGGATATTGAATCTATAGAAAAATTAATCGAAATACCACCAAAGCCAGAAATGGGGGATTATGCGTTCCCATGTTTTCAATTATCAAAGGTTATGAGAAAAGCTCCTAATATGATAGCAGAGGAATTGAAAAATTCTATGTGCACTGATGGATTTGAAAGAATTGAAAGTCTTGGACCATATCTTAATTTCTTTGTGGACAAAGGAGTATTTGCAGAAAATACAATTAAGAAGATTTTAGAAGAGGGAGATAACTATGGAGCATCAAATATAGGGGAAGGAAAA
>NZ_JAJFUC010000008.1 GCF_021372645.1 Clostridium sp.
TATAGTTAGAGTAATGTATGCTAAAGTAATAATCAAGAGGTTTACACTAAGATCTTGACTATTACTTTAGCATACATTGATTAGCCACTAGGCTTCTATATCTAATACTATGAATACAGTATTCCAATAAACTAAATATAACGATATATATCATCTTAATCTTATTCTGATAACTCTTTTGAAGTAATTTTAAAACCTCTAGGTTATCTCCCTCTATATAAATATTTTCTGTAGTATCCCAATTTTTACTTTCTTTTTTACATGGTCTAAGAGTTCCTCTTGAAGGTGTTTGAGCTATTCTTATAGCTTGTGATTTACCATGCCATTCAAATCTATATCTTTCTTCTTTATCCTCTATATAATTTCCTAAAACTTCTTGTAATCTATCAAAATCAACTTTATCTTCACAAAATGCTTCAGGAAAAATTTCTTTTAATTTTAAAACATTCTCTTTAACTATATCTAAACTTTCCCCATTAATTTTCTCTATTTCATCTATATTCTTAACTTCAATATTGCTTATACTATTCACTTCACTTTTAACATTATTCACCATTTTATCCCCTATCTTTTTAATATTAAACTTTTAAATAGATTTTAGTTTTTTATGAATATTATTCCATAAGATTATTTTACACTTTTTGTCAAAATAATCAAATCGTAAAACCATATCTATCATCCAATTTCTTAGTTAAAAAGTAAAAATTACTCATAAAAAAAGTTCACGATAATATTTTTATATCGCGAACTTTCCTGGTTAAGTTATATTTTGTTATCCATTTTCATATGCTTAATTATTCAAAATACTTTTCTAAATCTTCAATCTTTTCTAAATCAAATATATCTGTAGCTATTGTTTCAATTACTTGTGAAGATAATTTCTCTAATTTATCTTCATATTCCTTAGGTACTTTTCCAAACTTTTTATACAACAGCTTAATAAGTAATTCCACTTTTCCTTCTTCTATCTTTTCTCTATCTCTTTCTAATAAAGTCATAAACTCCACCTCCACATTCTTATCTTTTTTTACATTAATAACTTTTTCATGTATATGTTTTACAAGCTTACCTTTTGTACTTTTCACTGTTTTTTCACTTGAATCTTCTACATATCTTAAAAATTCTAAAAGTTCTTCCTCTAAATCATCAATATAACCTTTTGTATTTAATATTATTTTTTGAGTATCATCTTTTAGCCGTATATTATTCTCTTCTAAACATACATTTTCAAAAGTATATTTATGCCTCCCGCATTTAAAATAATCGAATGTACAAATAAATATAACATATGATTTAGGTAATTCCTTATAATCCTGTCCTTTTTCAATAAAATCTATATCAATATTTCCTTGATAATATCTCATTCTTTTTCCGAGATTTTTATTATCTCCTCTTTGCATTTCAATATTATAAACTGTATTATTTTTATCTTTAACATATATATCAAGTCGTATCCCTTTACAATCTAATAGTAAATCTATCACCTTTTGATTAACAGGCATTTCAATTTTTTCAATTCTGATTTCTAGGAGCTTTTCTAAAAATTCTTTACAAATTTCTTTATCACTCATTACCTTTGCAAATAGAAAATCATCTTCTAAATTTAATTCTTGTAATGTTTTTATTCTCTTGTCCATTACTTTAACTCCTTATCAAGTTTAATCGAGTTTTTTTATATTTTTATTATATACCACATATATTAATTATTAAACTTTTTTATTAGATATAATATACTTAAGAATTTAATTTTTCAATCACACGATTTTTCTTCAATTCCAGC
Organism: Clostridium sp.; assembly: GCF_021372645.1. Classification (GTDB taxonomy): domain Bacteria; phylum Bacillota; class Clostridia; order Clostridiales; family Clostridiaceae; genus Clostridium. The sequence goes on from NZ_JAJFUC010000008.1 coordinate 1,781, forward strand.
TTCTTTATTTTTATATTAATATCAATTTTCTTGTTAAAATGTTGTTCCTTATTTATATCAATTTTTAATTTTTCTATTTCACTATTAATCTTTTCTATTTGACTATTTAATTCATTAACTTCTTGTATATCTTTATTTATTAAAACTTCAAAATTACCTGTAATGCTTGAAGCATTAAGAAGATTTAACTTTTCTACAAAGCTGCAATAGAACTTGTACATATTTACAAAAGAAAATTTCTTTATATCTATGGAATTTAAAAATGAAACTTCATTATCTTTTAAATTATTCATGCATATCCAATTAATATAAATAAAATCATCTATTGTGCTTTTACTTTCATCAACCTTATTTATTCTCTTATATGCTGTGTTTATTAATACCTTCTCATCATGTGTTAACACAATTATCAAAGGATATGGTATTGTCTTTTGGATAATTTCGCATATTTTCTTGTATTTTGATTCTTTGGATAGTGAGACTTCTATTAACGCTATTTCTTCATACTCTAACTCTTCATTTTTAAATGACTTAATATTCAAGTTTTCTTCCTTAAAAGAATATTTCCAAATAATTTTCTCAATATCATCTGTAAACATTTCCTTATCAGTAGTTGACATAGTTCCATTTTCATAAAAAAGTTTTTTAAATATTGTGTTTCCAACATTACATTCTGCTGGTATATTCATTTCTTCATACAATTTATCAACCATATATCCACCTACTTTATTGCAATAAATGATATTAATTCAAAGTCCTCTATACCTTTAAATAAGCTTTTTTGAAGGGTTGTCCCACCTTTACTAAATAAAGACGCTACTCCTTTTTCTTCTTTTTTACCTATAATATTATCAATGGCATCTTCTAAAAGCTTTGAGTATTTCTTCATTTCCTTGCCATTATTTGTTTCTAAATTAAATTCTTCTACTATATCACTTAAAACTTCACCTTTGCCCGAGCATAATTTTCTATAAAAATCTAAGATTTTCTTTGTATGAATATAGTTATATTTAACAGTTCCATCATCATAAATATAAACCATATAATATGGATAAAATGAATTGCTCTCCTCAGGTTTTGCATTATCATTAATTTGCTTTAATGTAAATATAACACCAGGCTTTATCTGATTTTTTAATTCTTCATCTTCAGTTCTTGTAACTGCATACATGCCTAATGGTGCTTTTTCTAATTTTTCTTTATGAATTTTCATATACTCCATTAAATCCATCTTAAAATCATTCATGGTTAAGTCAGTTATAGAAATTCCACCTGAAATGTCTTCTAAGTCTACGACTTCATCTTGTAATTGTTTTAATTGATTCTTTCTATATTCAAGATCATTCATTTTAGACTTTCCATTTGAATCTATTATGTTTTCTTCTCCAGTTGCAGAAACATCTAATAACATCATTCTTCCAGTTACTCTAGCTTCAAGATTTATGTATTCATCAAGTTCCATATTGGGCCAAAAATTAACTAATTGAATAACATCATTTTTTGAACCTAATCTATCTATTCTACCAAATCTTTGAATTATTCTGACTGGATTCCAGTGAATATCATAATTAATTAAATAATCACAATCTTGTAGATTTTGACCTTCTGAAATACAATCAGTTGCTATCAATATATCAATTTCATCTTTCATATCTGAATTTACTTTTTCTCTTTCTTTTGATATTGGAGAAAAATTAGTCAAAACATCATTTAAATCCTTTTTATTAACCCCTTTTAATGTACATTTATTATCCCCTGCCCCTGTAACTAGAGCAGTATGAACTTTAAATTTTTTACTACCCCAAGCTGCTATATTCTCATATAGATAATTAGCTGTATCTGCAAAAGCTGAAAATATTATTATCTTTTTATTATTTTGATTTATAGGATTGTTTATTTTATTTTCAATTAAATTTTTTAGTGTATTTAATTTAGCATCTCTATGAATTACGACTTTATGAGCTTCAATCAAAAGTTCTTCTAGTTTCCTTTTATCGTCTTCTAAATCTTGTTTCCATTTGATTAAATCCATATCTTGAATTAATATCTTTACTTTATTTCCTATTAAAGAATCCTCTAGTAACGGATCATCAATTTCAATATCTTCTATATTTAATGAGGTATCATAATCAAATTGTTTTTTCTCAATTTTCTCTAACGTATAATCTATTTGTTTTAAAAGTTTTGCTATTGTTATTCCAAAGGAATTAATTGAACTTTCCATTCTTTTTAATATATTTACCCTCATTAAACTAACTAAACTTTCTTCTCTATCTACTTGTCTAAATACAGATTGTCCACCTCTTACAGAAGTATCATATTTTTTATCATACTCACTTCTCTTTTCTGAAAGGACATATTTAAGTGGTGAATATGTACTCAAATTCAAATTTCTAATTGCTTTATTTACATAATTCAAACTTGGAAATTCATCTGATTCATCAATTTTTGATTTCTCATTTATAGGCTTTAATCTCTGAGGGAATTTACCAATTTCAGCTACATTGTAATACTTTTCTATATGTTTTCTTGATCTGGCTATGGTTACTGTATCAAGTAATTTGAAATAATCCATATTAATCATTTCCATAAAACTATCTAATGTTCTTTCTTCCTCTTCAAGGTTTGTCCATTTGTTAAATATTAATTGTGCTTTCCTTAAAGTTTGTTCAACACTTACTATTCCTTCATCATCAAATGCATTGTCTATTCCTTCTGTTATAAAATTAATTTGATTCTTTAAATCATTCATTTTATTATTAACTGGAGTAGCTGATAACATTAATATTTTTGTTTCTGCTCCACTTTTTATAACATCATTTAATAGTTTTGAATATCTTGTAACTTTATCATTTCTAGCATTGTTATTTCTAAAGTTATGGGATTCATCAATAACTACTAAATCATAATTGCTCCAATTTATAGTTTTTAGATTTATCTCACCCGAATACCCTTCATCCCTGCTTAAATCTGTATGATTTAGTACATCATAATTAAATCTATCTTTAAGTAAAATATTTCTCTTATCATTTAATGTATATATTGACCAGTTTTCCCTAAGCTTTTTTGGTGCTAAAACCAATACCCTATAATTTCTAAGTTCATAATACTTTATGACTGCTAAAGCTGAAAATGTCTTACCTAAACCAACTGAATCTGCTAAAATACACCCTCTATGTTTTTCTAATTTATCAATAGCTCCAATGACTCCATCCTTTTGGAACTTGTATAACTTAGTCCATATTTCAGTATCTTTGAAACCTATTTTAGTATTAACTATATTTTCTTCAGTTATCTCACCTAAATATTCTCTAAATATATTATATAAAGTAACAAAGTATATAAACTCTGGAGTGTTTTCTTTATATATAGCTTTCATATGATCTAAAACCGCAGACTTAACATCTTCAACTAATGTTTCATCTTCCCATATATTATTGAACATTGTTAAAAACTGATTAGTGCATTCTCTTCCATACATACATGTATTCATATCCATTCTTGTTGATAGTGAAAAGCCTAACCCATCGCTTGTAAAATCTACTGTTCCGTTTATTGAAATATCTTCATCTTTGTTTTCTATGTATATAAGTCTTTGTTGTGCTGGATTTGGTTTCCTTAGAGATTTAATTTCTACCTTATCTTTTATCCAATCAGCACATTCCTTTGCAATACTAGATTGATTCATTTCATTTCTTAACTTTATCTCGAATTCATTTCCCGAAATTCTTTTCTCTGATGCTTTGTCTATAAAGTATTCCCTTACAAGTTCCTTATTTGCCTTAACAAACGTTGGCTCGGTGAATAAAAATCTCAACTTATCAATCTTTTTTAATTCTTTACTTAATTCCTTGTATGCAAAAATAGTAAAATATGATGATATTATAGATAGTTTTGAACTACTTTTAATGTTATCTCTTAATTCTTCTCCAACTTTACCAAATTGCTTATTATCTAATATTTTGGGCTGTCGCATTATAATCCCTCTCTTAATTTAATTGGTTACTTTTTCCTATATTACCATAACATTATTTTACACGTTTGGGCAAAATATTTAAACCCTAAAAATGCTTATTCTCAATTAATTTTCTACTCTTTTGAATTCCAACAATATTAATGAAAAATCTTTCTACTAAAAAAGCATTCTATCTGCTTTAGATTGAATGCTTTTATCTTACTTTAGAATATAATTAAACATATTTTAAAGATAAGTTTGTGCTTATACTTTAAATATTAATATCTTACCCAAGCCCCATTCCTGTCAACTTTCCACCCATCAACAGTTACACAATCACAATACATCTATCCATGCTCATCAAAAGCATAACACCCACTGTCAATCCACTTCCACAAAGGTTTATCCTTACTTCCTCTAACCATCTTGCAATTATCATCTAAGTAATACCAAACATTATTGGCTTCATTATAATACCATGCTTCTTGCAAAGCATATCCCCTGCTATCAAATATATACCATTCACCATCTATCTCCTTCCAACCATTATCTGCTGTATAATAATATTTATTTATGGTATCTGTACACCACCACCAGCCAACTTCATTACTGTTCCACCCAAACTTCCATTCACCGTCACTAGAACCATCCGCTCCAACTAACCCATTAACAATAGCTCTTGCAATTACTTCAGTATTATATTTGTCTGCATCATCACTATCAGCAAATAAACACTCAACCAAAATTGCAGGCATAACAGTTCTGTTAAGAACAATAAGATTTCTTGTTTTTACACCTCTATTTGGTAAATTCAAAGCACTTGCTAATGAACTACATATTTTAGCTGCATATTGATTAGCCACTTCTGATTTTCCAGTGACACAAACCTCCGGACCCTGGCCTACGGACAGTTAATAACCAAATAATTACCAAGATTGATTTTAAGAAAAAATTTAATTTGAAAATAATAAAAAACCACCCTTTTCTAGTGTAAAATTGATTTGCGAACCCAATTTACATAGGAAATGTGGTTTATTTATGATCAACGATCAAGAATATATTACTACAGAATTGAAAAAAACTCTAGAAAAAATGATACCTTTATCTTTAAAAAGATTGAATAATCTAGTCGCAATAATTGTTGGTATTATAATTTCAAAGACAGTTGTATTGTCTGAAATTGCTCAAGAACTTAAAGATTCGTATTCTTCTGGAACAGAAGATAGTAAAATTAA
>NZ_JAJFUC010000018.1 GCF_021372645.1 Clostridium sp.
ATTATTTGCGGAGATATATTTTTCCAAATATATCTTTCACTAAATATTATTGTATTCATTTACATTATTAAGCTGTTTTTTTGATAGAACCATTGTATATTTAAATTTAATTTCTACAAAAAGTATTATTTATTGGTCCTACCACTTTGTAATTACAATTTTATCACACTATACTGAATATTTCAATAATTATTAATTTGTAACTATCTAACTATTAAGCTAATTTAAATTTTATGTTATGATTTCTTTTTTTAATATATTCTTTAGAATGACTTATATTCATATAAGGACTATATCTACCTTTGTCAATCTAATCCTGCATTTTTTAATACGACACAAAAATACCGTAAAATCCATTTGAATAATACGGTATTTTAAAAGTCATTTTGTTTTTATTTTCTATTTATAAAAAATATTATACGTAGTCAAAAATAACCTTAATTACGCCTATTTATTTTAACAAAAACAGCTATATACGCTTAAGGTTTTAAAAAAATTGTTTAATTTCTTTTAGGGGTAGTCTAACCTTATGTATATACAAATAACGCATAACTGCGAAGAACAGGTATATATGGTTATTTGTAGTTACACATTAAGTAGATTACTATTTTAATCAATACATATAGTATGAGATAAATTAAAGAGTATAAGTAAAACCAAAAAATTTAATTTTACTTATACTCAATTTATATAGTAAGCCAAAGAATTTTAGGTCCACGCCCGCTATCGGTGCACAGCCAAATATACTCCTTTAGTTTTTAACTAAATAATCTTTATTTAATTTTAGTTATTTATTATTTAACGCCCATCCATCCAGAAATTACCATCATTTGAACTTCTGATGTTCCTTCATAAATTTCTGTTATCTTTGCATCACGCATCATTCTTTCAACTGGATAATCACTTATATATCCATAACCACCAAATAATTGTAAACAACGTCTTGTTACATCACTAGCATTTCTAGAAGCAACCAATTTTGACATAGCAGCTAAATGTGAATATTTTTGATTATCATCCACTGCACATGCAGCTTCATATACTAAAAGTTTTGCAGCTTCTGTATTTGCACGCATTTGAGCAAGTTCAAATTGTGTATTTTGGAATTTTGAAATAGAACGTCCAAATTGAACACGTTCATTAACATATTTTATAGTTTCTTCTATTGCACCTTCTGCAATACCAACAGCTTGTGCAGCAACACCAATACGGCCTCCATCAAGAGTTGCCATTGCAATGCCAAATCCTCTACCTTCTTCTCCTAAAAGATTTTCCTTTGGAACTATGCAATTATCAAAAAATAATTCACATGTAGAAGATGCACGGATTCCCATCTTTAATTCATGAGTTCCAACAGAAAAACCTGGGAAATCTTTTTCAACGATAAATGCTGACATACCCTTTGTTCCCTTAGTCTTATCTGTTAAAGCACAAATAACATATGTGTCTGCATATCCTGCATTAGTAATAAAGATCTTGCTACCATTTAATACATAATGGTCTCCTTCTAATACAGCTGTTGTCTTTCCCATAGAAGCATCAGTTCCAGCAGAAGGTTCTGTTAATGCAAATCCACCTAACTTTTCACCTGAAGCAAGTGGTTTTAAATATTTCTTTTTTTGTTCCTCTGTACCATATTTGAAAATTGGTGTTGCACAAAGACTTGTATGCACTGAAACAATAATACCATGTGATGCACAACATTTAGATAATTCTTCTACACATTGTACATAACTTAATGTATCCATTCCAGCTCCACCATATTCTTCAGAGAATGGAATTCCGAATAAGCCCATTTCACCCATTTTTGCTACTGTTTCTTTTGGGAAACGCATGCTTTCATCAATTTCTTTTGCAATTGGTTTTACCTCATTTTCTGCAAAATTACGATACATTTCTTGTAATTGTTGATGATTTTCACTTAGTTTAAAATCCATTTCAATTTCCGCCTCTCTTTTTCTTATATTTGTATATCAATTATGTTTTATTAGTTGTTACCATCTAATGGGCAACATACTTTACCTGGATTCATAATAGAATTCGGGTCAAACACTTTCTTAATACCTCTCATTAGGTTCATATTTATTTCTCCAACACTATCTGCTAAATAGCTCATCTTTCCGCTACCAATTCCATGTTCTCCTGAAACAAGACCACCACATCTTGTTGCTTCTGGGTAAATAATAGCGTTAAACTTTTCAACTCTTTCAATAAATTCTGCTTCTTCTAAATCATTGCTGCATTGGTATATATGAAGGTTTCCATCTCCTGCATGCCCAAAACTCTTAATAGTAAGCCCACATTCTTCACCAGCTTTATTTACAAATTCAAGATAAGAAGCAATCTTATTTACAGGAACTACAACATCACTTTCATCTAATAATTTTGTTTCTGCTATAATTGCCTCTAAGAAGCTAGAACGAGCTGCCCATGCATCTTTCATCTTTGCAGGTGTATCAGCTACAAGAACATCAATTGCTCCTGCTTCCAATACTAATTCACTAGCTTGCTCAATAAGATTATCTAACTCATCTTCACTTCCTGCATCTAAAGTAACAAGTAAATAAGCATTTGCAGTTGTTCCATCAATTACTTGTGGAAATACACTCTTTCCAATAAATCTTTCACTAGAAAGAACAATTTCTCTTTCCATAAATTCCAATGCTTGAGGATTCATGTGTGCCATTTTAAATTTAGGAACAGTAGAAATACAATCATGTAAATTTTCAAAAGGAACAATCAAACTAGCAATTACCTTTGGTGCTGGTATGATTTTTAAATTAAGTTCTGTAATAATTCCAAGAGTACCCTCAGCACCAATTATTAAATCCAAAAGGTCATAACCTGAACTTGATTTTGATACTATAGATCCAAAGTTAGTAATTTCTCCTGTTGGAAGAACAACTGTCATTTCACGTACATAATCACGTGATGCACCATACTTAACAGCTCTCATTCCACCAGCATTTGTGGAAACATTTCCACCTAAACAAGCGAACTTTTCACCTGGATCTGGAGCGTATAATAATCCTTGTTTTGCACAATCTTCTGCAAGATCATTTAACAAAACACCAGTTTGAACATGAACAACAAAATTTTCCAAATCATAAGAAAGTATCTTATTCATCTTTGTAGTATCAATTAAAACGCCACCTAAAAGTGGAACTGCTCCACCTACAAGTCCTGATCCTGATCCTCTTGGAGTTACTGGTATCTTATTTTCATTACATATTTTTACTACTGCAGCAACTTCCTCTGTAGAATTTGCCATAAATACAACTTGTGGAGTTACCTTTCCGTAAATAGGCATTTCATCGTGACAATAATCTTCGCTGATATCAGAACCTGTTAAAATATGTCCTGGAGCTGCCTCCTGTAATTTTGAGATTATTTCTTCTGTCAATTTATTATACTCAGCCATAATAATCATTCCTTCCTTCCTAACCTTTTTCTTACTCTATAATGAGAGAAAAACTTTTACTGTTCTTTTACTTTCTTCATTTCTTCAATCATAACTGGAAGAATGTCAGTTACATTTCCAACAATACCTATATTGGCGATTTCAAAAATTGGAGCCTCTTCATCTTTATTAATTGCCACAATATAATTAGAACCTGACATTCCAGATGTATGTTGTGATGCTCCAGAAATACCACATGCAATATAAAGTTTTGGTGCTACAATCTTTCCTGATTGACCAACTTGGTGTGCACGAGAAATCCATTTTTCTTCAATTGGTGGTCTTGTTGCACCTACTACACCACCAAGTACACGTGCTAATTCTTCAACAAGTTTGAAGCTTTCTGCATTTCCCATTCCACGTCCACCAGCAACAATAACTTGTGCTTCTTCTAAATTAACAGATTCAGAAATTTCTTTTACTGTATTAATAATTTTTGCCTTAATAGCATCAGCTGGAATTTCTACTTTATTCTCTGTAACACCTGCATTTGAAGCAGCCTCTGGCTTTGAAAAACTTCCATTTCTAACTGTAACTATGGCTGTACCTTCTACTTCAATATGTTCTAAAATTGTACCACCATAAGCTGGTCTAGTATATATAACTTTACCATCAGTTTTACTCATTGCTGTTATGTCACTTACACATCCTAAACACGTACGTGCTGCAACACGTGGTGCAACAACTTTAGCCAATGCTGTATTAGCTAATAGAATAATATCTGGATTTTGTTCCTTAACAGTTTGTGATAATACTTCTGTTAAAGTATCATAGTCTGTAGCAGTATCTGTAAAAATAACTGGAATTCCTAAAGTAGCTACTGTATCTGCAGCAGCCCTATTACCTACTATAAGAGCTGTTCCTTCTGCATCTAATGCTTTTAATGCACTAATCAATTCAAGGCTTCCGCCTAATGCCTTTTCTCCATCTGTTTCAATAAACAATAATGCTTTCATACTTTCGTTTTCCTCCTTAATTAGATTGCCTTTTCTTTTTTCATTTGCTCCATAGCAGTACTTACTGCCAATGCAACATCTTTCTCTTGAATTTTGATACCAGCCTCTTTCTTAGGAGGTTCAATATATTCAATGCAACGTACTTTTGCTTGTTTTACCTCTCCAATTTCTGCTGCTGAATAAGTTGGAATGACTGCCTTACGGCTTGCCATCTTATTTTTAATAGTAGGATAACGTGGATCATAATCTGGTTTACTTACTGTTACTACAGCTGGACATGCTAAAGAAACTATATTATATCCTTCTTCAGTTTCTTGCTGAACTTCCATAACATTATCTTTTAAATTGATTTCAATCGCACTACTAACAAATCCTGTTGCTAATTTTTCGGCAAGCATTGCTCCTACTTGACCAGTAATTTCATCTGTGGATTCCTTTCCACAAAGAATTAAATCAAATTTTTCATCTTTATCTTTTTCAATTTTACGAATAGCATCTGCTAAAACATCAGCTGCTCCAATAGCGTCTAAATCTGCATATAAATCATCTTTTACAGAAAATGCTTCTTTAGCTCCTACAGCAAGACAATTTTTTAATGTGTTTAAAGAATCATCTGCTCCAACAGTTAATACACTAACATTTCCTCCATTAGCCTCCATAAAACGAACTGCTAACTCTAATGCATATGTATCAAATGCATTTGCTACCAAACTGACTCCATTCAAATTAGGTTTTTTCATTTTATTATCCAAATGGATTTCAATAGAATCATCTGGAACCTGTTTTACACATATCAGAATCTTCATGCTTTCCCTCTCCTTTACGCTTTTACATTATTATTGTAGACATTTACATTGTTGAACTGTTTTTTTTTGATAGAACCATCATGTATTTAAACTTTTATAAAAATTATTTCCATTTAATTTCTATAAAAAGTACTATTTATTTTATTGGCCCTACAATTTATAATTAATCTTATCACATCATACCAAATATTTCAACGATTTATATATATTTTTTTTGTCATAGTCTTAATTTTTTTCATGTCTAAGGTAATAAATGTATAATTTAGTATAGATTTTAATATTTATATGCTAGTTTTTAGAGTTTCCTTGCAGTAACCTCAACAAATCTAAGAGCACATTTAGCTTTATTCTACTTTTAATTGATAAAAATAAGAAAGTGCCATGTATTAATATCCTTAACTAATACATGCGCTTTCTTCAATTATTTTTTTTAATAAGCATTCGCTTAAAATTTGTTGGAGGCGAATCACAATTTTCGTATCTTCGACTTATTTTTTACTTAATCCCATATAAATATGGATGAATTTAATAAAAACTAGTCATTCAACAGCCTAAATAATTACATAAAAAAATTAATTATGTTAATTTTATTTAGATTGGCTACTTTTATTACTTTTCATAGCTTCTCCAACTTTTTGGTTTATTATATCAGCTTGAGCTTGAGTAATTACACTATTTGTTACTAATTCACCTAATCGATTATTTTTAGGTTTTGTACCTGCTGACTTGCCTGCACCTTTGGACTTATCTGTACCACTTAACTTATCAGTTCCTGCTGATTTACCTGTTTCTGTATCTTGTGGTACATTCTTTGTTACTGCTTCAAGCACTTGATCTGACTGTGCCTGTGTTATTGTTCCATCTGTAACTAAAGATTTAAGAGTATCGGAATAAAATGTTTTTATTGCTGTTGGATCAGATTTTCTTGTTTGTGAATTTGTAGCATTAGTATTGGTATTTGTGGTATTATCGGTTTTTGTAGAACCACAACCAACAAACAACACAATAGTCATACTAGCTACAATTAATATTGAAGTAATTTTTTTTGCATTTTTCATTTCTCATCATCCTCCTACTATGTGTTTTCTTATTTACTAGTTTAATCCAGATTTGTGTCATTTTCGTGACTAATTTATCAATAATATAGTACGTGAGTTAAAAAAGGCATAGATTAACATTTCTTCTTATTTTCGTCACTTAAATGACACAGATAACACTTATTCTAAGTACATAATCAAATTTAAAACAAGCCTTAACACTATATATATTGGAATATCATAAATACTATTAGTATTTCCTTGATTTTTGGAAGTTTAACTGTATTTATTAGACCGATACTATTCATATTAATTATGACTACGCCATATTTAATATATAGCCTTATTTAAGTATAGCAATAAAGTAAATAAAATCAGTTTCTCAATAAATTAGAAGGATGGAAACACATGAATACTGTTAAAAATATTTATAATGCCACTATAAATAATAAAAAATATAAAAGTATTATAAGATTTGGCTGTGTGAGATGTTTAAATACTATGTTTGACTTTGGAGTATTCTCCTTGCTAAATAGTTTTTTAGTATTAACTATGTTATAAGTCAGATAGTATCCTACTTCAGTGGTACTTTAAATAGTTATCTTTGTAATAAATTTTGGACTTTTAACGATACGAAAAAGTTATATAATATAAGGAAGAGATTGTTACAAAATTTAATCATTTTGTAACAATCCCTTCCTTATAAATTACAATTTCCTTTACAGAATCATAAAGTATCTTCGAATTCACATATCTTTTCATTTTGCATTTTTCATGTAATAAGGCTTGCTAAAATAAATAATAAATCCATTTATATTTTATTATGCTGGATTTTCAATAGATTGAAAACATTCTTTTCCGTCCTCAACATTATATTGTCCTTCCCATTTGGATATAACAACAACAGCTAATGAGTTTCCTATTACATTAACAACAGTTCTTGCCATGTCAACAATACGATCGATTCCAGCAATAAAAGCTACTCCTTCTACTGGGATACCTACCGAACCTACAGTAGCTAATAAAACAACGAAAGATGCACCAGGCACTCCTGCCATACCTTTTGAAGTAACCATTAATACAAGCACCAAATTAATTTGAGTAGAAAGTGGCAAATGAATTCCATATATCTGTGCAATAAAAAGTGCTGCAATAGCTTGATATAATGTAGATCCATCTAAGTTAAAAGAGTATCCAGTTGGAATAACAAATGATGTAATTGCCTTTGGACAACCGAACTTCTCCATTTTTTCCATGAGTTTTGGTAAAACTGCTTCAGAACTTGCTGTAGTATACGCTAGAATAAGTTCATCTTTTAAAATTTTTATAAGTGCCATAATATTTGTTCCAAATATCTTTCCTACCAAACCAAGCACAACAAATACAAAGAAAATCATAGCACCATAAACAGTAATAACTAGTTTTCCCAATGGAATCAAAGAAGCTAGTCCGAATTTAGAAACTGTTACACCAATTAAACCAAATACCCCCAACGGAGCAACTTTCATAATTTGGTTCGTTACCCAAAACATTGCATCAGCCACACCTTGAAAAAAAGCAAGAACAGGCTTTCCTTTATCGCCAATTGTAGCAACTCCTAATCCAAACATAACTGAAAAGAATATAACAGCAAGTAAATCACCTTTAGCAAGGGCATCAAAAATATTAGTCGGAACAATATTTATAAATGTATCCATAAAGCTATGATGAGATACAGTTTCCGCTGTCTCCACATATTTTTGAATACTAACTGTTGAAAGTTCATTAATATTTATGCCAGTTCCCGGATGAACTAAATTAGCTGCTAGTAGACCTATTATAATAGCAACTGTAGTTACTAACTCAAAATAAAGTATTGTTTTTCCACCTATTTTACCTACGCGTTTAATATCACCTACACCAGCAACACCAACAACAAGTGATGAAAATACAATAGGAACGACGATCATTTTGATTAAACGGATAAAAATATCCCCAAATGATTGTAAATATGACCCAACAACTGAATTACCATAGAAAACAGCTCCTACTATAATACCTAGTATAAGTCCAAGAAGAATTTGAATTGCTAGTCCTAATTTTTTCATTTAATATCACCTTTCAGTAGTATATAATTTTATTAAATTTTCTATTGTTTTTCATAATTAGACATTAATTTACTGCCTTACCTACAAAATTTTACATAAAAATCTAATTCACAACATACATTATAACACAAAAAAATATTTATTCTCGTGTTTTAAAAATTCTGAATATCTAAACATTATCATGATATAAGAAAAATTATTTCATTTTTTGCTTTAAACACATTCCTTAATATTTATTAGCCATGATGATAATATGTTTATTGATAGAAAAGATGTAGGTGAAAAACTTTCTATAGAACTTGAGAATTTCAAATAGTGAATTAAATAGGTTATAGGCTTATTTGATAATTTAAAAAAGAAGTTGGTTTCTACAATTATTATTTAAATTGCACCTATAACATCTCAACTAGTATTCTAACCAAAAAAACTGTAAGTACAGTTATAATTACAGGACGTGCTATTTTTGCTCCACTCTTTGTAAAATAACCAGCACCAAAATAATTTCCTGCAATACTAAATAAACCTGCAATCACACCTAAAACTAAGAACACTTTCCCATTTATAATAAAAGTCACCAGACCAGCTATATTTGATGATAGATTAATAGCTTTTGTTGTTCCTGCTGCAGTATTTAAACTCAAATTAGCAATTCCAGTCAATAACAATATCAAAAATGTTCCTGTTCCTGGACCATAAAAGCCATCATAGACTCCAATAAGAAATGCAATCAACATACATTTAATATAAGTTTTAAAATCTATTGCATTTTCTGCATATTGATTCTCTTCAAAATCACGCTTACGTAGAACATAAAATGCAGTAACAGGCAAAATCACCAGCATTAAAATTTCCAAGTAAAAATCATTAATTTTTAAAGAAAGCATAGCCCCAAAAGGTGACCCTATCAAAGCGCAGATTACACTGCAAACTGCCAATTTCAATTTTATGTATCCATTTTTAGCAAAACGATATGTAGATATAACTGTTCCCATACTGGAACTCATTTTGTTTGTTCCAATTGCAAAATGAACTGGAATTCCTGCAAGTATATATGCTGGAAGTGATATAAGTCCTCCTCCACCTGCTATTGCATCTACAAAACCTGCAAGAAAAACCAGCGGACATACTATAATATATTCAATCATTTTCAACCTCCCACGAGTTTTAGATTTGAATCTGAAATTGATTTATCTGAACTAAAAGATCTTCTATTTCTTTTATTAGAATCAACTAATGAAATTTTTAGAAAAACTAATTAAATGTTCACCTAATACAAAAAATCATCTTTTTTACAAACTAAATTGTCCTATGCCAAAACGTGAAGTTTCTATTGCATATAATAAAAGCAGATATCTTTCTAACGCTGCAAAAAAGTTTATTGATTATACTATTAAATTTTATAGAAATAAATTTGCAAAATTCATCTCATTTTAGTCTATAGTATATTACTTATAAAATCAATTTCATTATTTATCAATGTATATGGCAAATATTCCTTATAACTTTAAGTTCGCAAATATATTAGGTCATTATATCAAAAATATATTAGTGTACATTTTTTAACGACGATAAAACTCACATGTTTAAAACATAATCCAATTTTTTATTTTCATGTGTCTAAATTTTTTCTATTAATTACTACTTAATATCCAAGGCTCTTGAATAGTGGTCTTTAAGTTATTATACGCATTAATAAGAGTTCTTAGTGAAGTATTTAGCTGCTCACTTTTTAAAACTAAAGAATTGTAATTATTTTCTGTCATCATTCCTATATCTACTTGCGTTTTTGCATAACTAAGTTTTGTGTTAGTTGATTGTATTGTTTCATTTAAATCATTTATTTTATTTTCTAAATCAAGTAACGTTGAATATGCTTGTTTTAATCCATTTTTCAAACTCTTTTTCGAATTATCTAGCTTCACTTGTGCTTCCTCTAAACCATATTTACCATCTAAGTAAGATCCATATTTAGTAAGGTCCATATAATATTCTAATGCATTTTTCTCATAATTTATAAGTTGAAGAGCATAAGTACTAAGTCCGATAGAATAAGCACCTTCATCTAATTCCGTAACTCCTGTAGCATCATCTGTTTTCATATATGAAGATGCTGATGGAATAGCACCAGATGGCATGCTTGGAACATCTTTATCCATGATATCTTTTACTCCATCATCTTTTAAATCATCTAAATAATCCTTTGTAAGATCAATTAACTTCTGATTATATTTTAAATATAAATCGCTTTTATCATCTATATATTCATCAATTGATCCATCAATTTTAAATACATCATATTTTATACTCGAATCTAAAGTATAATTTGATAAATTCAAATTAGTTAAAACGCCTAAATAATCCATGCTGTCTTTTAAAGAATTTTCTTTTGCAGCTACATCATTTTTTAAGGAATTAATTTCAATTTGTTTATCTGTTAATTGATTTAAAGTTGCCATGCCTATTTCTACTTTTGTTTTAATCGTTTCTAGATCTTTATTTTTTATCTCTAAATTCGTTTTGGATTGACTTATATCTACCTGCTTTATAATAATTGCATTATATTTATTAGTGATGTCATTTGCTATTTGATCTTGCAAAAAATCTTTTGATTGATTAGTTTGTTTTTCTAACAGTTCAAGCTTGTCATACGGAAAATCATATATTTTTTCACCAAGACTTTCATAAAAATCATTAGTTTTATCTTGAAGACTCTCTTTCTTTCTATACATAGATATTTGCTGGGACTTTAGAGTTAAATCTTCGTTACTGTTTATAGCTGCATTTATAACCTGATCTAAAGTTAGGACAGGTTTATTATTAATTGCTTGTCCGTTTATTATCGAACTGCTTTCATCATTTATTATTTGTGTATTAATGTTTTCAGTTCTTTTGAGTGTGTCTGCTGCAAAAGCTGGAATTATGCTTCCACTCATTACGTTTAGTCCAATTCCAATTGCAACTATCTTTTTTATATTTTTCTTCATTACTTTTCCTCCACTATAAAATTAGCTTTACCATTTTACTTGTTATCAACCTGTTTATTCTGCAATTGCTCCAACACTTTTTTCATTTTCTTCACTCATCTCATTTTCTTTCCTAGATATTCTCTTATTTTTATACTTACTTATTGCAATTCTTAAAGAATATAATACAATTCCTATTAAAAACCATTCTAAGGCATAGACTATTCCATCTTTTATATATGGCAATATAATATCCCATCCACTTCCTTTTAGATTTAAGAATTTTAAAGGAAGTGCTATATTCATAAATGGCCATATACTTCTAATAATTTTAGGAAGCCCGTCAGGCATTGCATACTCTGGAAATGGAACTCCACTGGTTAGAAATATTAATATATTTATCATAGTAAAAAATTGAGTAAAATATATTAAATTATTAAATAAAGCTGCAAAGAGAAACCCTACTGCGGTAAGATCAACAACAAATATTGAAGTTAATGCCAAATATTCTAGTATATTTCCACGAAGTGGTAAATTAGAATACTTACCTAAAATGCATAAAGCAACTAAACTTGAAAACACTGCAATAGCAATAATCATTAAAATTCTTACTAAAAGAAGAAGTATATTTTTGATACCATCTTTTGACTTTAAATTAATTAAATTTAACTGTTTTCTATTTTTTATTAATGCAGGTACTAAAAAAGTCATAAGAAATATTCCTTGTAATAAATATGGTACAAGAGAATACATTAAATACCTCATATAGCTAAGCTGCGGTTCATAAAGAGTACGTTCACTATATAAAAAAGTTGTAATAGCTTTATCTGCATTATATGGCATCATATTTTTTCCTTCAAATACTTTCAATTGAATTCCAGCATTTACAGTTGCTATAACTGCATTACTATATGCATATAAATTGTTTCCAGTAACAATATTTGTTTCATCTATTAATAGTGCAATACTAGGAGATTTCTTTTTAACAGCGTCTTTATTAAAATTTTTAGGAATGACTATTCCTCCACTAATCCTTTTTTCCTTAATTTCCTGCTGTAGTTCTTCTTGTGAATCTGTGTAATAACTAATATTTACTCCCGGACTTTTTCTCAACTGATCTATTATGGTTCTGGATAAAGATGAGTTGTCCATATCCACTATTCCAATGGGGATATTTTCTATATAAACTTTACTAAACATATAAGCTACAAAAATTATTACACTAATATAAAGCAAACTAAGTGAAATAATACTCTTTTTATCTCTAGCTAGAAATTTTAGAAATCTCATCTTTATCCCTCTTCTCCATAACTTTGTTTAAAATTTTATTTTTAAAAGCAGGTACTTTCTTTAAACCTCTTTTTATTACCAACACAATTAATATAGCAATCCATGTAAAAAGCATATATTTTACTAGATAATATAAATTGTCTGAAATTTCATTAAAACTTAATCCTAAAAGAGATAAGTCTCTCATGGGAATACCATAATATAGGAAGGGAATAAATTTAGATATTTTTTTAAATATGTCAGGTGCAGCCATTAACGGAAATGTATAACCTGACAGCAAAACTGTACCTGAAACTATAAGACCAGAATTACTTACTGCTTCCAGCTTATTTTTTATAACTAATCTAAATAAAATTCCTAAGTTTATTGTAACAATACTAAAAATTATAGTTAATATAATAGCTGCTTCAATTGATCCTCTATAAGGCATTTGAAAATATTTATATTGTATAAACAAGATTAGAAAAATTGAAATTGAACCTATTAATCCAAAGACAATACTTTTAATTAATAACAAAAAATAATTTTCTTTTTCTTTTACTATCAAAACACCAAGTATAATAATTCCTATTTGTGCTATTCCTATTAACATTCCCTGAAGTAAAAAATTAGCTGTACTTCTTGTTGAATTTCCTACAAATATTGAGTTAGTTTGTATGGGAATAATATTATTTTTAATTTCTCCTGGCATTATTCCAAGTTTTCCTTCTCCAAGCTTCATTAAATAACTAATTCTAATAGTTCCCAAAATTTCAGCTATTCTAGTTTTACCTGCACTTACTGCTGACATCTGCGAACCATCATAGCAAATCATAATTTTAGGTGCTTTTCCATCAGTTAAATCTTTAGAAAAATTTGTAGGAATAATAATACCGACTACTACTTTTCCTTCATCCATTAAATTTTTAACATCATTATCAGTATCACTATAATTAATTACATCAAATACTTCATTGGTATCTATTTGCGTAACAAAATTTTTGCTTAAAGTAGAATTATCATGATCTACTACTATTGTAGGAATATTTTTCACTGCATGTTGACTATATGCATAGCCTAAAATATAACTAGAAATAGCTGATATTATTAAAAGTAACATAATAGAAACTATAATTTCCCTAGACTTTATAAATATTTCTTTAAACTTCAATACTATTTCCTTCATACCTGTTCCCACATCACTTTCCAAAGTCAATAAAAGCTGTCATACCTGAACGGAGGGGCTTATCATTGTCAGTCAATTCAACTTTAACACCATAAGATAATATATCGAATTCACCATTATCATTTGTTGCTCTTTTAACTGCAAAATCAGCATTTTTATTAATCCTAACTACTTTTCCCTTAAATTCTTCATCTTGATATGCTGGAATTTTCACAGAAACTTCTTGATTTAAGTCTACTTTAGATAAATCTGTTTCTCTAACATTGCATAATATTGATGGTTCACTAGTTTTAGTAACTACCATAAGCTGCATTCCTGTTGATATAACTTCTCCTGCTTTAACATTCACTTGTGTTATTGTCCCATCTTCTGGTGCCACAACTGTAGCATAATTGAGATTTACATTAACTCCTTGAAGTGCTGCTTCTGCTTGTTTAATTTGGCCTTTCACTGCTTCAATTGATGCATTAGCTTGATCAACTTGTGCCTGAGCTGCTTTTATATCTTCAGGCCTAGCACCACTTTGTGCTATATCATACTTATCTTTTGCTACCTGCGTTTGAGTCTCAGCATTATCTAAATCTGACTTAGGAATTGCCTTTTCTTCGTACAAAACTTTTAATCTATCTGAAGCTAGTTTGGCAAGATCATAAGCAGATTTAGCCTGGTCAATTTCTTCTGGTCTAGCACCATTTTCAGCTAACTCAAACTTTGCACTTGCTGCATCTTTAGCTGCCTGCGCTGCACTTAATTGAGATTTTGCTGTTTCAATTTGAGCTTGTACTTGATCTTGCTGAGCTGCTAATGTATCACTGTCAACTATAAGCAGAACGTCTCCTTTTTTTACATTATCCCCTTCCTTAACTTTAATTTCTTTAACCTTTCCAGGAATTAAAGTATTTACATTAACATCTGCCATATCTACATTTGACTGTACTATTAAATTACTTTGAGTCTGCTTTACTAACTTATCTCCTGTTAATGTTGATATTGAAGCACATCCTGTAAACACATTAGCTGTAATTATTGCAATTAATGTTGCTGCTATATTTTTTATCTTCATAAAATTCCTCCTCACCTATAAACGCATATATTGACATAATATTTTTTATATACTATCATCTATATATAGACACAAGTCTATTATAGTAATATATGGATAATAATTCAATAATCAGTATTAATCCATAAGTTTGTTAATAGACAAAAGTGTTATATTAGTCCATTAAAGGAGGACTTTACATGAAAGATAGACGTATAAGAAAAACTCAGCAAGCTATTCAAACTTCTTTTGCTAAATTAATATTAAATAAAGATATAAAGGATGTTACTATAAAAGAATTATGTGAGGAAGCAGATATTAATAAAAGTACATTTTACTTGCACTACAAAGACATTTACGATTGTGCCGATAGTTTTATGAATGATGTTGTAGATAAGACAATTAAGGTTATTGAGCCATATGATTTCACTGAATTAGTAAATCATATGCCTAAAATAATCGAAAAGATATTATCCATTTTTGGAGAAAATAGAGATTTGTACGTATCATTTCTGAATTCACCAAGACACTCCTTTTCTATGTATAAAATAAAACAGCTTACAATTGAAAAACTCTTAAAAAAAACTGAAAACAATAATATATCGGAAACAATAAATAAGAGTATTATATCCTTTATTGTATGTGGACTTTTTGGTGTTTTTGAGCAAAATGAATTTGATGAAATAACTCCTAAAGTAACTTCTATACTAACATATAAAATTCAAAATGGATTTATTCCTTCTAAGGATTATCATTAACAATTTTAATTAGATTCTTCTAATTTGTTATTTTGTCTTATATAGTATTTAGCTACTAATATGTATAGTAAATATGCTTTAATGAAATGTAAAAAACCACGACCATTTGTAAACAGCTATTTAAGCCACATACAAATGGTCGTGGATTTTATGGTAGAGGCGAAGCACCACCTCTGAAATCCACTATATTCTACTCATAAAATTTAATGGCATAATAATATTTTATTAAACTTATCTTCTATAATTTCAACTATTCATTAATTATTTCTTTTCTTTATATATCTCTGTTGTTACTTACTTCAACTCGATTCCTCCCTAATTTCTTAGCATTATATAATGCCTTGTCCACTCTTGTAAATAACGACTTACTATCTTCACCTAATATTAATGTTGCTACTCCAAGACTTACTGTTTGATTAGATGTAACCGAATATCTGTATACTTCTATTTTTTCTCTTATTTTATTTGCTAATTTAGTCGCCTCTTCTAAACTAGTTGTAGTGCATATTATTATGAATTCTTCTCCTCCCCACCGTCCGATGAAGTCTGTTTGTCTAATATTATTTTTCAGTGCAGATGCAACTTCTTTTAGAACCACATCCCCTACATCATGTCCAAAATTGTCATTAACTGTCTTGAAATGATCAATATCTACCATAATAATAGAAAACTCACTATCATATCTCTTCAAAGTTTTAATTTCTGTTCTAAGAATATCATTTATTTTTGACTTATTGTAAATTCCTGTAAGTTCATCAATAGTTGATAATCTTACAAGATCTTCTTCTCTATGTTTTATTGCTTCTGACATTTTGCTTATGCTTTTCATAATTATACTTAATTCAAGTATCCTAGAATCTTTAGTTTCTAGGTAGTAATTCCCTTTATTTATTTCTTCTGTAATTTCAATTATTTTTTTGAAAGTATTGAAGATTTTTTTAGTAATAATAAACAACATAATAAACAACATAAGTGAAGAAAAAATCTCAACAGGTACGAATTTTGACATATTGGTTATATAATTATCCTTTACAGTTTTCATATCAAAGCCCACTCCTGCATAGGCAATTACATTATTATTAAAATCTTTTATTGGGAAGAATGAATACCCCATATCTCTACCATTAATTTTAAAAACCTCAAAAAATTCATTACCTTGATTAAAAGTTGGCTTAGAGGCATCAAATGTGTTTTTTTCCATTTCCATAGTTGAAAGTTGAACTTCATCATTTACTAAAATAACAATTTTTTTATTTACAACACTTTCAATATTTTTAAGCATAGATTCCTTAAGTTGTAATGTTACTACTGCTACTCCCATAGTTTCACTTGAATAAACTCTATCTATGCCCTTAAAATATAATTTGTTATCTTTGCTAGCTATTGTGCCTACTGGCTGAATATTAGAATACTTATTGTTCTCAGTTAGCATATATTTAATATAGTTTTCTTTCCCAGTATCTTTGAAGTTGTCATCAATACCTGGTACATTAGATAATGGAGTAGCCTCCTTATCAAATAGGGCAATATTTAAATTAGAAATATCTGCATCACCTATATTTTTTCCAATAACTCTACTCAATCCATATGATATTTCTGTATATTTATAGCTGCTCATATTTTCAAGGTTTAAACTATTAATATCGTGAGGTTTGTTCCAATAAAAATTTACATATTTGTTATCTACAAAAGCAAAATATACAGCAGGATAATTTACAGCAAAGCTAGCCTCCTGTGCCAATATATCCTTTTGTGCATTTAAAAGCTGTTCAACAGACCTTGCTGAAAAACTGTTCTCAGCAACGAGTTTTTCCTTTATATTTTCGTAATAAATATTATTAAAGTATATAAATAAAAGAAACGAAAATATAAAATATACTGAAAAAGTAATGGCTAGGATAACATTTCTAAATGAAATTTTTTTCATATTATCATCCTTTTTAGTTGTTTATTTTAAGATGTACTATCTATTTTTATTTTCCCATTTATAATATCTTTCTTTATTTGATCAATTTTTTCAAGTGCTCCTGCTGCCAGCTGAGACTTAGTGTATAAAAATTCACTTGTATCAACACCACCATTTGCAACTCCAAATTCAAGAATTCCTGGTTTTAATTCTCCCTTTACTGCTAATTCTATGGAATCATATACAGCTTTATCCACTCTTTTTACCATACTTGTAATCACTGTGCCTTTTTGAATATAATCCTGATCATTATCAACACCTATGGCATAAACTCCTCTATTTTTACAAGCTTCTATTGCACCTATACCAGTTGCTCCAGCCACAGTATAAATTACATCAACTCCTTGGTCGATAAGCTCATTAGCTAATTTATATCCCATATCTGGTACCAGAAAAGGATTTGATCCATTAATAAATTTAGGTATGATTTTAGCTTTAGAATTTACTAATCCTACGCCCTTTTCATATCCATTTTGGAACTTTTTAAATATTTCTATGTCTTGTGCTCCAATATATCCTATTTTATTTGTTTTAGTTACAAGACCTGCTACAGAACCAACTAATAATGAGCCCTCATCTGATTTAAACATCAACCCCGTAATATTAGGAGCATCGGCTATTGAATCAATAATGACAAATTTTACATTAGGATACTCCTTTGCAACTTCTTCGCATGCATCTTTATACAAAAATCCTGTAGCTATTACAAGATCATAGTTTTCTTTTGCATATTGTCTTAAATGATTAGCACTTAACTTAACTTCTGACTCTATATCAGTAGACGGTTCAATATAACTATATTCAATTCCTAAGTCCTTTGCTGCTAGTTGAACTCCATTATATGCTGAATCATTGAAGGACTTGTCTCCAAGACCTCCCACTGATAAAACAATTCCTACTTTAAATTTCTTTTTTTCATTAGATTCTGTTATTGTTTGATTACTATAAACATCATTTTTAGCTGTATTATTATAAAAAAAATATTTTTGAAGAAATAAGACAGATGATATAATACCTATTCCAATAATTAATAATTTTTTAGATTTAAATATGCTAAATATGTTAATTCTTTTAAATAACGTTTTCATAAAACACCTCCAAAAGTTCTTATTTCTTCTGCATGCTAGTGTAATATAACATAATTATACTATCATTTCTACCATTTTTCCATAAGATTGACTTTCTTTCCATAATTATATTGATTGAATCTCAATTTCTCGAATTTATTTATAATTTTCTTATCAATTCTTAACTTCCAAATATCATGAACGCCAAAAAATCAACCTATATTACTAATTAAATTATATAAGCTGGTATGCTAAATAAAAAAATGATGCTCTGCTTGATAACTTCTATAATTTAAACATTTCAATTCATTAATTCTCAGGCTAAATGCAAGGGCTTTAATACTACTTCAACGCCTCTATCCAATAAAATCTATTCTAGGTATAGCTACTTGTAACAACAAAAAATACGACCACCTGTAAGCAGCTATTTAATCCACATACAAATGGTCGTGGGGTTCATGGCGGAGGCGAAGCACCACCTTTGAAACCCACTATATTCTTCTAACTTTAATTTTCTTCTAAAAGACTAGCAGCTGACTCACTAATCGTTTGACTATTTGCAGATATTTCTTCAGTAACACTTGATATATCACCTATTAAATTATTTACATTTTCCATTTTAGCTAACAAATCATTTGATACTTCAGATATCTGTTTTATAAGCTTTAACATAAAATCTTGATCCATATGTGTAGATGTAGCTGCCTCTTTTGATTCATAAGACAGTTTTTTCACTTCATCAGCAACCACTGAAAAACCTCTTCCTGCTTCTCCTGCTCTTGCAGCTTCAATAGCTGCATTTAATGCTAAAAGGTTAGTTTGGCTTGCAATTCCTACAATTTGTTCCGATGCTCTAGTAAATTTATTTAATTTATCTTCCATTTCATTGATACTATCTCTAACTGTATTAGTTGTCTCTAATGCATCAGCTATATCATTAGTAATTTTGCTAATTGCTAATGCACTCTCCTCATTTCCCTTTGAAACTTCTGCAACCGAAGTTATTATTTCAGAAACTCTTCTCTTTAATGCCTCAGCATTTTTCAATTTTTCTTCTGATAATTTATTTAAATCTTCTAAAGCTTTCATCTGTTGATTTTTAGATTCTAAAAGCTCCTGTTCATTACTAATTTCTTGTCTGTTGTAATCCATACAGTTTTCCAAAACATTTAATCCATTATATATTGCTTTGACCATGGCTTTGCAAGTTCCATATCCACATGCTGAACAATTAATATTTTTATTTTTATCAGTAACCTTATTTAAATTTATATATATATCATTATATTGTGCTTCTGTTGGTTCATTTATATCATTTATAACTTCATTTTTATTATATTTTCTTATAAAATCTTCTAACTTAAATGTTTTCTCAAACATTTCATAAATGTCACTTTTCCCTCTATTAAAAATTGTTTTTTTATGCTTTTGAAGTTTAGCTCTTTTCAATTCATTAAACTTTTCATCACAATCATCAACTGATAGCTTACTAGAATTTACTATAGCACTTCCTAAATTACATCCATTACTGCAATTTAAAATATCTACCACCAAAGGAAGCTTTGCCCCTTCACTAATACGTTGTCCATATTCATTTAGATAACTATATGCATGATGTTGACCTTCAATTTTACGTATCCATGCGTCTTTAATCCTAGCTTCAAGATTTTCCTTAAGCCCTCCAGGTCTGCTAAACAAAAAGCCCAAATCGCAACTAATATCATCAAATTCACATTCTTCATAATCATTAATATTTATATTTTTCGTATTTAAATATTCAATCAATCTTCTAAATGTTACATTGTAATTTACATATCCATAGGTATTTTCATTATGAATTTCATCTGACTTACTTATACATGGAGATATGAATGCAATGTTATCTGTGATGTTTTTATATTTCTTCATATAGACTGCAGTACATATCATCGGACTTTGAATAGGTGCTAAATGCTCTATTAAGTTAGGATTATATTTTTCTATATAATTAACTACTGGCGAACATGGTTGAGAAATAATAGTAGATAATTTTTTTTCCTTAATCGTTTTTAGATATGCCCAAGTAGTTATATCAGCTCCAAGCGAAACATCATATATAAAATTAATTCCTATTGATTTAAAATATCCAAATAACTTTTTATAGTTGTCCATATTAACTCTGATTGATGGTGCTACTATAACTGATATTTTCTTACCTGATGATAAATCATTAAAAAAATCCTCTGTATCGTCATTAAAAGTTCTTGCATCATGATCACATACCTTTATACATTCACCACAATGTATACATTTTTCCTCATTTATCTTTACTTTGTTTTTTCCATCAACTCTATAGGCAGCATTTGCACCTAAAATTGGGCAATTACTTATACATTTGTTACATCCAACACAGTTTTCTTCTTCTAAATAAATTAATTTATTATAATTATACATTTATTTCCAACCCCTTATCTAACATTTAGATGCCAATATATATTATGACATAATTGGTCTAATAATTTCATTATTATACAAACATATACTATACAAACATATATTATACAAATCATAGCATTTTTTCTTTGTTATGCAAAGTTTAATAAAAAACAAACATTTACAAATACCAAAATTGAGATATTATCGTATCAATTTCTATACTACCATAGCAGTGACACCGTACGTATCTGCTCTTCCATTTATTGTAATTTTATAATCATTAATAATTATTTCATAAACTCTTTATAATTTCACAATCAGCAGTTCTCTAGAGATTAGTAAAAAATGTGCTTATTTATGGTACAATTCAAAAATACTATAAACTAAAAAAAACACAAAAATCCAATTTTAGATTTTTGTGAGTTTCATAGTGGAGCGAAGCGTGACCTCTAAAATCCACCAATAAATTTCATTTAATTTTAGTTCACAATATATTACATATTAACAACTTTACTTATAAAATCAACCTCATTATTTATCAATGTATGATGATTAATTTGTGTACATTATGCAGATTGTCCCCTGATAATAGTCACTTTCTTGTGGCCTAAGCTTATCTTTATACTTTTCATAAATAGCCCTTGGAATATTGTGTATCGCCCAATTTATATTAAAATCTGGATTTTGCCCTTTGACCTTTTTCTCAAAATCATCACGTTCGAGCTTATTACGGTAAAAAACAATCATCTTTGTAAAAATTTCGCGGTAATCATTAAAATTTTGGGGAACCGGCATAGTCGTTTCGTAAGGTCTTAGTATGCGGATTGAGCCATCGGGAGTATCATGCTCGCAATCGAGCATAAGTACGTTCTGATCTTCACCAATAATTATTGCAAATCTTATCATATCAAAAGATTAAATATTATATTATTCCTTCTCTCTACTAAATCCTTTGTCAATTCTGAAGAATTTAGCAGCAAACTGTTAGGTATTCCCCTCTTTTTATACTATGCATTACTTCTTCACTCTAATATCCTTGAAACCATTTAATATCAGCCTATTTCTTAACTAGCTTCACAACTGTCTCGACGTGATGAGTTTTAGTGAACATATTAAAATTTTATATTTACTTTGTACATATTACTAAATCAACCAAATCTATTATAATTCCTGCTTCTCTTAAAAAATCTAATCCCAATAACCCATTAATTTTTTCATTTGGATCGATCTCTCCACAATCTATTTTAAAATTATGAAGTTTAATCCCATTACAATCAAATTAATCCATTTTTTATTTCTATTTTTGTTTTCATTATATACTCCTTCTAATTCCAATATGTTTAATTTTCTCTATAACAATGCTTTCATTTTCTGTACTATATACTAGTTGACCATTTTTGCATTTTCTAAATTCCTTCATAGCTTCCCTGCCATCTTTTATTGCTTTTATAACTGCAACTTCATCAACATATTTAGTTTTCTCATCTTCATGGTATTCCACAATTTCAAATTTAACAAATTGATTTGGATACATTTCTCTAACTTCCTGCCATTTCATTTGAATCAGCTCCTTTATATTAAATACTAGAATCTTATTCTTGATTTACATTTCTATTTTATACTATAGGTTCTTATAACCTTTTTATTTTAATTACAACTTACCATATAACTTCTTAAAATAAAAATTTCACTTTGAATCAATACTAATGGCATTTTCTAGAACATTATTTTTTTGTAAAGATTATTTCCGCTAAAAAGTGCATGCCCCCAAAAATATACACCCCTAATTCTAAAAACATTAGGGGTGTGCATATCCAACATAAAATTCTATAAATCTAATCTAAAAACTTAAAATTTTCTACCACAGTTTGTTCTGCAAAACACTTAAAGCCACTGAAATCAGTGGCTTTGCATTGTATCACAATCTCGGTGATTATTTGGTGGAGGCGAAGGATGACCTTTAAAATCCACTACCACTTTACTTCTTTCTTCATAAATTGTTAATCCTAATGGCTCTATAGTTAATCTCTAGCTTTTAGACTTTGGATAATTCAGCATAATATTTTTCAATATTATTTGATATATTAATATGCTAAACTTAATTTGTTTTTAAAATTTTTCTTTTTCAATAACACCATAAGCGATAGATCCAAACTTAGTATTTCCATAACATTTTTCAATTCCTAATCTTTCAAACTCGCCACTACCAGCTCTTTCTTTAATAACAACACGATTTTTACAAACTCGTAGCGCTTGTATAAGGTTTTCTTTTTTTAATTCTCCTTGCTGTGCAAATGGCCTTAAAGAATTTATTGGTGTTGATTTTTTATTTGGTCTTGTAAACATAGGGTCAAAATAAACTACATCAAAACTATTATCTGGTTGGCTTGAAATATATTCTTCATAAGATGAATTAATAACATCTATCCTCTCCATAAATATTTTAGTTTGCTCATCTATATCTTTATAATCATTTAATCCATTTTTAGTTATACAAGCAATATACTTGTTAACTTCCGTGCCAACAACCTTACCTTTTTCACCAACAATAGATGCAAATACTATAGCATCTGTAGCCATTCCTAAGGTACAATCTAATACCCTATCCCCTTCCTTTAAATTCATAGCTTCTACCATAGGTTGATTAAAACCTTCTTTTATTGAATTCAACTTAAGTCCTGATGTACTTGGATGCCAAAAAAATGTATTATCGTCTCCCTTTAAAACAATTTTATCTTTCTCTACCAAAAGAAAATAATCTATTTTATTCATTAGACTAATTTTCTTTATGCTATAATTACCTCTTTTTACATAAGGTATATCTAATTCTTTAGCTATACCATATGCTTTATTTATTAAACTTTCATCTGGATTTCTTGTAGTTGTGATTGCAATCTTCATATTATTTACCATCCTATCTTTTGTTTTTCCTGCAAAATAGCTATTGTGATTTTAATCCAGTGGACAAAACTATACAAACAAAAAAATCATATTTAAGGTTTACTTAAATATGATTTTCATTTATACTTAAAAATATATATAAAAATAGCAATTATATGTTTTATTCTATAATAATCATACCACAAAATAAATATAATTGTCAATAGAAAAAAATAAAAAATATAGAGGTATGAAGAAATCAATGGTTATAAACAAATGATGAACCCTTGGAATATATTAGTATTGATTGAAAAATATGTGATCAAAAAACTACAAAGCTTAAAAAAGTCTATTAGATTGGGAGGTTTAGTTTTTTATGAGTAGTTATGATAAGGAATTCAAAGAGGAGGTTTTATACCTTAATAATACTATTTCACTTATAAATAAGAATTTAAAAACTGAATTAGATAAAGTAACTTTAGTGCAAAAAGAATTAATAAGAGTGAATAGGGATATGTGGGAAAATAGTGTACATTATATTGATGATATTGATAGATTAGCTGACATAAAACAAGATTTATCTATCATTCATATTACAAGAGCAGATCATGACAAAATAGAAAAAAATATATATAAATATAAGAGTATGCAAAGTAAACCTTACTTTGCAAGAATAGATTTTAAAGAAGATGATGAGGTAGCAGAAAAAATATATATAGGCTTCAATAACCTTTTAGATGAAGATGCTTATGAGGCTTATGTTTATGATTGGAGAGCTCCAATTGCAAGCATATTTTATAGATGTGAACTTGGCACAGCAAGTTATAAAGCACCTAATGGAGAGATAAGTGGCGAGGTGTTACTTAAAAGGCAATATGAAATTAAAAATGGAAAGTTAGATTGTTTTATTGATTCTAATCTTAATATTATTGATGATACACTTAGAGAGGTGTTGACTAAAAATACTTCATCAAAAATGAAGACGATAGTTGAGACAATACAAAGGGAACAGGATATTATTATTCGTGATATTGAAAGTGATTTACTTATTGTTCAAGGAGTAGCAGGAAGCGGGAAGACATCAATTGCACTCCACAGAGTAGCTTTTTTAATGTATCAAGGACTAATAACTAAATTATACTCTAATAATATTATTATAATTTCCCCTAATAATTTGTTTGGAAATTATATAAGCGATGTATTACCACAACTTGGAGAAGAAAATATTAAAACAGTCACATTTGAATATATTTTTAATGAAATATATATGTTGCAAATTGGTTTCTACATTCGGATGCATAGCCTGTCTATTGTCTGAGTAGGAACCATATTTATGTTTCTTATAAACTTTTCAATTGAATTTCTAACTTGTGGTAAAGAATGATAAAATACATTGTTAAT
>NZ_JAJFUC010000020.1 GCF_021372645.1 Clostridium sp.
CATGCTTTTTCTATTTTTCTGCTTGAATATATATTTTGAGAATAAGCATAAGATAATATTTTGAACATGATTTTAGGTTCCACTGCCGGTTTTCTTCCAACGGAAGAGTACGCCTTATACAATTTTGTGTAATCTAATCCCTCCAATACATGGCTTAGCAAGCGGACTGAATCATCTGTTGGTATTAAATTTTCTAGATTTAATGGTAATATAAGTTGAAAATTATCATTAATCTCAGTATAATCTTTAGTGTGTAATTTGGTTTTTAGCATAAGTAAATTATACAATGAATGTGAGTTCTTTGGAATTCACATTTTTTATATCTAAAAAAATGAGCCGCTACAAAACTAACTATGTTAGTTTTGCAACAGCCCCTCTTTTAATATTTTATAAAAAATTTATAGATTTAATATTATGCAAAATATCTATCTAGTAATCCTTTGAAAGCTTTTCCATGTCTAGCTTCATCTTTACACATTTCATGTACTGTATCATGTATACCATCTAAGTTTAATTTCTTAGCAAGTGTTGCTAAATCTTTCTTACCTTGACATGCACCATGTTCTGCATCAACTCTAGCTTGTAAGTTTGCTTTTGTATCTGCTGTTACTACTTCACCTAATAATTCTGCAAATTTTGCAGCATGTTCTGCTTCTTCAAATGCTATTCTCTTATATGCTTCTGCAACTTCTGGGTATCCTTCTCTATCAGCTTGTCTTGACATAGCTAAGTACATTCCCACTTCTGTACATTCTCCAGCAAAGTTTGCTTGTAATCCCTCAATTACTTCTTTATCAACACCTTTTGCTACTCCAATTATGTGCTCATCTGCAAAATTTAAATCTCCACTTTGTTCAATAAATTTGTCTGATCCTACTCCACAAACTGGACATTTTTCTGGTGCTGCTTCTCCTTCATAAATATAACCACACACTGTACAAACGAATTTTTTCATAATTTATTCCTCCTAAAATTTTAATTTAATTTTGTTACTTCATTCATTTATTTACCATCTATAAATATTATTATATAGTAATTATTATCCATTGTAAATAGTTTTTTTAATATTTTTAAGTTTTCTATAAAATATTTTATTCATACATAGAGTATATTTCATCTTACCAGATAAATAGTTTTTTATATTTGATTACTCGAACTTTCTCTTTGAGTTCTTATTTTTATTTGATTTTGTTATTTTAGCCATGACTTATGCATTTAACAATATAAAAGACCATGAATTTATACCAGAAAAACTTTTCATGATTTTTTACTTTATATTTAGATACAAATGTGAATTTTATCTGAAATTTTTATTATATATATCTAAATCTATTGTTTGAATATTGAAATTTACTGTATAATAAATTTATACTTAATTTTATCCTTGAAGGATAAATTCAACTAAGATTCAGATGGATATCAACCTCCACCTGAATCAAGTTTCACTTGATAAGGAGTGTTTTTTATTGTTTGGATATATTACTCCACTAAAGGCAGAAATGAAAGTAAAAGATTTTGCTAGATTTAAATGCTATTATTGTGGATTATGTTGTCACATAAAAAAAGAATTTGGTAATATCCCTAGAATGTCTTTAAATTATGATATGACTTTTTTAGGATTATTATTAGATGCATTAAATCCAGAAGAATTAGAAGTTTCATCCCATAGATGTTCACTTCACCCTACTGAAAGAAAGATTGTAATAACTAATAATAAAGCTTTGTCTTACGCAGCTGCTATGAATATATCCTTGTTTTATTATAAATTATTAGATGATGTACATGATGATAAAAATTTAAAAAGCAAATTTTTTTCATTTGTTCTATCACCCTATAAAAGAAAATTTGAAACTTCGATAATTAAAATTAATAATGATATCAAGCAATGCTTAAATAATCTTTCTATATTGGAAGATAATAAATCTTTTACGTCTATAGATGAAATATGCGATCCATTTAGTAATTTAGTTGGCATAATCCTACGTGATTATCCTTATAAGCTAAGGGATGATTGCCTAGGGCTTAGAAATACTTTGTATACTTTAGGGTATTCTATAGGAAAATGGATTTATTTAATAGATGCTTTAGATGATTTAAAATCTGATATAGAAAAAGAAAAGTTTAATCCAATAAACTTTTTATATAATAAAGATTCCTTAGAATATCATGAATTTATTAAATTTATCAAGCCTAAAATAGAATTTACTATTTTGAATTGCGGCTATAGTTTTAAAAAAAACTTAGAAAAATTGGAACTTAATAGAAATGAGGATATACTATATAACATAATTGAACTCGGCTTAATGGATAAATACGTGAATGTTACTAAGAATCCAGAAAGTACAAATGAAACTAAAAGGAGAGATTTATAATGAATCCATATGAAGTATTAGGTATACAACCTGGTGCAAGCCAAGATGAAATAAAAAGTGCATATAGAAAACTTATTAAACAATACCATCCTGACAAATTTATAGATAATCCATTAAAAAATTTAGCCGAAGAAAAAATTATTGAAATTAATGAAGCTTATGATACTTTAACAAAAAATTCTGGAAAGAATAATTATAATTCTAGTAATTCTTCTAATTATAACAATTCTTCAACTACTTCTTATGAGTTCCAAGAAATAAGAAGATTAATTCAATCTGGAAATTATGAGGTGGCTGAAAATAAATTAAATTCTATTAATAATAGAAATGCAGAATGGCATTATTTATATGGTGCAGTGCTACTTAATAAAGGTTGGTTTGATTCTGCTCTTCAACATATGAATACAGCTGTTAATATGGATCCAAATAATTTTGAATACAGACAAGGTTTAAATTCTTTAAGACAAAGAAGTAACAGCTATTCTAATCCTTATTTTAGAACTACAAACACTAATAATACTGATGCCTGCAACTGTTGCATGAATCTTTGGTGTTTAGATACATTATGCGAATGTACTGGTGGAGATTTAATTGGTTGTTGTTAAATAAAATAATATTAAATTTTGCACATATGTAATTTACATTTAACAAAGGAGTGAAGATTTTATGAAATCAAGATATATTGCTGAAAGCGGACTATTAGTAGCATTGATTCTTGTAATACTTTATGCTACTTCTATAATTCCAATAAGTACATTGTCAATATTAACAATTGCTTCTTGCTTAATTCCAATATCTATCATAAGAAGTTCAATAAAAAACACAATATTAGTTTATATTGCCTCAAGTACTCTTAGTTTCTTTTTAGTTAAAACTAATATTGCTCTTTACTATACATTGTTTTTTGGCATATATGGAATAATAAAATACCTTATAGAAAAAGCTAAAAATATTCCCTTGGAATTATTATTAAAGCTAATTACATTCAATATGTTACTCGGTACAATTTACTTAATTACTAAAAGTTTTTTAGGTATTTTATCTACTAATTTTCCCTTATATATTTTATGGTTAACTGCCCAAATAGTATTTTTACTTTATGACTATGCATTAACTTTAGCCATATCGTTTTTCCTTAACAAATTTAATAAACATATTTAGCTTTCATATTAAGCATTAACAAAAAATAACAAGTCCAATTTAATAAGAATAAAAAAGTATACGAAACTGGTAAAACAGTAAAAAAGAGATAATGAAAATATATGAACAAATGATAAAACGATCAAGGCAAATTGGAAAATAGTCAGTTACAATAAATCCAGAAAAATGTAAAGAGGTTTTAAATATGGAAATTAAAACATAAGAAATTAAATTTAGGTAAGAATTAATGTTTATATTTTAAAATCAGCTTATTAAGAAATTCAACTGTTTTTACAGGTGCTTTTCCTATGGATGTTTCTCCAGCTAAAAGGAATCCTGTAGCGCCAGCTTTTATAAAATTATATATACTTTCAACTTCTGAAATTGAAGGCATTTTTCCATTTTTCATGCTATTAAAAATATGCGTTGCTATAATTATATCTTTGTTTTTATCCTTACTCACTTGATTTATTATTTTTTCTTCATATATTGGTGTATCTTCTATTGATGTTTCTGGAATCAAATCCCCTCTGCCTATAACAATTCCATCTACTTCAGTTAAAATACTTTTCATATTACTTATACCATTTAAAGTTTCTATCTTTGCCCAAATTTTAGGTTTATCTTGATTTAACATGTTGTCATTAAAAAATGATTTTATTTCTTTAATATCATACTTGTCCTCAACAAATGATTGGCATATTATATCTACTTTATTCTTTATCCCCCAGGTTATAGCATTCTTATCTTTTTCACTTAGTAAGATACATTTTCTATCTAATCCTTTGATATTGCACCCCTTTCCCTTTCTAATAATCCCTCCTCTTACTGTAACTACCCTAATAAGTCCATCAGTCCTATCTATAACATTGAAAAGCATCGTATTATCTTTTATTCCTATTTGTTTAAAATCTTTTTCATTTAAAATTTTATTATTTATATTCAATGGAATTATCTTAATTTTAATTTTGTTTATATTATTTTTTATTTCATCATATTTATCTTCTCCACAAAAATAAATTTCTTCATCATCATAAATTTTATATATATATTCAAATTTACTAGACACTCTAACTTTAGTTCCTGAGAGATCTAGTATTATCTCTATATTATTATTTATTTCTTTTGCCACTTTAAAAAATTCTGAGAATTCTGTCTCATCTGCATGTATAAAATTAAATCTTAATGCATTTACACCATTATCTATTATTCCCTTAAGCACTGTTCTATCTTTTACATTTGGCCCTACTGTACCTATTATATACATATTCTCCTCCAAATTATCTTTACTGTTTATCATATTATAAAATGTTCTTAATTATCACCTGCTATCTTAATTGAAAAGTTCTAAAAAATCACACTATGAATAAATTTATATAAAATACATGACATAAAATAATTGTTGGTTTTAGGAAGTATTTTCTTAATATTAATATAATTTTCTCTTTAACTAAAGCTTAGAAGAACTTATAACCTCAATGGTCACAATGTACGTACCCATAAGTGGATACCACCAAGTCCAGGAGCGTACAGACGTTATCTCTCACTTAAAGAAAGTTGGCGTATTATGGATGCTAGCTATCAGATAAACTAGGTTAGCATACTGATTTGTTATTTTTGTGAATATACTGAATATAAGAAATGTTATTAGGAGATGTTTTATTTGAAGAAATTAAATTTTATTTTTATAATTTTACTATTACTTCTCACCTTAAATGGTTGTTACTTCCAAGACCTTGGATACATAAATTTGTCTACAAAACCAAATAATCATTATTATACTGATGAACTTGAAAATAAAATTCTAAATAATGAGAATTTTACTCTTTATGTATTTGATACCAACCTATATAAAGAAATAGAAGTTCCAAGTGAAGAAAATCCTATACTTGAAAATTTTATATCTTCTCTTGTTGAAGATAATTATTTAGATGAAAAAGTTGATATGAAAGAGCCGTTCAGATTAAAAATAGTTTTTGATGACGATAAATACTTGATGAAAATTTTTAATGATTCTGTTGTCTCCATTTCTCCATGGGATGGAAATTATAAAGAGGATGTTATATCAATAAAAGGGTTACCGTTAAGATATAATCCTTTTGATTTTTGTAATCACATTACAAATAAACCTTTATCTAAGTGAACTCTAGTAATATCCGCGTTTATAAATTATATGTTTTACTTTTGCCCCTTATAGAGTAGCATTAGATAATATATAAAAATATGAAGAGGTATTTATCTTAAATGCCTCTCATAATGATTCTCTATTATATTATATTATCTTATCACAAGTGTTGATTAACCAATTTTTTACTTTAATCTGTTAACTTGTTTTTGATATTTTTCAAAAATAAGTTAATGGATACATAGACTTCTGAACTGCTCCCTGTCAAGTAGACAGTGAAAATAATAAAAATAGTTTAAGCGGCTAAAGCCCTGAATTCTAAAGGACTTAGGCCGTTTAATTTTTTTTGTAACCTTTTGTTATTATAGAAACTTATATAATCATCAATTGCATTGGAAAGTTCCTCATATGTATCATATTTATGTAGATAATACTTTTCGCACTTTAGAATACCCCAGAACCCTTCCATAGGACCGTTATCTATACATTTACCTACTCTAGACATGCTTTGAGTCATTTCTGCTAATATTAATTTACGTTTAAAACCATATGAAGTATACTGAAATCCTCGATCACTATGAAGCATAGGCTTTGCGCCGGGCGAAGCTGCAAGCGCCAAATCTAAAGTCTTAAATACGAGTTCATTGTTGTTAGAATGTCCAAGCACATATGCAACAATAGAGTTATCATTTAAGTCTAATATAGCACTTAGGTATGCCTTCTTAGAGTTTCCATACTTAAATTCGGTAACATCTGTAAGCCATTTTTGATTTGGTTTATCAGATTCAAATTTACGGTTTAGAATATTTTCTGCTACTTGCTGCGGATTAGATTTCATATAACGTTTTTTCTTTCTTCGAATCACAGATTGTAGACCTGCAAGTTTCATAAGTCGATAAATACGCTTGTGGTTGAAATTCTGGTCTAGCTTTCGATTCAAATTCATTGTCATTCTGCGATATCCATAAATGCCATCTACGTCCTCATAGATTTTAATAATTTCATCAACTAACATTTTATTCTCATTTTCCAAAGCAGATTTTTCACGATTTGCCCACTTGTAAAATGAGGAACGTGAAATCATTGCTATTTCACACAATAGTACAATAGAGAACTTTTCAGTGCTATGAAGCTCCTCTATAGCAATATATTTGTTTTCTTGTCTTATGCGGCTTAATACCGCCTCCTTTCTAGTTCCTCCAATTTTTTTAAGAATGCATTCTCCGCTCTTAATCTTTCATTTTCGGCTTCAAGTCTTTTCATTTCAAGTCTAATCCTATCTTCAGGTGTTAATTCAGCTTCAGACTTTTTCTTACCGCGCGCATCTTGCAGTGCATTTTCTCCACCAGATTCGTATTTTCTAACCCATTGATATACTTGATTATAGGAGACTTTATAAGTCTCGGCGGTCATATGATAGTCGCTGTTGTTAGCAATACAATATTGCACAATTTCAATTCTTTCGCTTAAAGATGTAGTTCTTCCTTTTGTCATAGATTTCTTTGTTCCTTTCGGTGTTTCCGTTATTTCTCTATGACTATTATACTTGTTTATCCAAAGTTTAAATACTGATCTATTTGGTAATTCATATTTTTTTGCAATTTCCATCTGTGAGTATTTCCCTGAAAAGTAGTCTTGTAGTGCTTGTTTCTTTAACTCTTTTGAATATTTCTTATATTTTTTTGATTCTTTTAACCCGTCCATTCCATGCTTTTCATAGTTGTACCTCCACTCATGAAAAGTTGACGTACTAATTTTATATTTAACACAGATCTCTTGTATTGATCCAACTCCACTCTCATAATCCATTAAAATTTTATACTTTTCATCCACTGCATATCTAGATCTTTTAGACATCAAAATACTCCCTTTCAAGTAACGGATTTTTATTTTTTAATCTGTCTACCTTAAAGGGAGCATATCA
>NZ_JAJFUC010000023.1 GCF_021372645.1 Clostridium sp.
TGACCCCCTGCTTGTAAGGCAGGTGCTCTCCCAGCTGAGCTATGCGCCCATAAGATGAATAAAATGGTGACTCCTAGGGGAATCGAACCCCTGTTACCACCGTGAAAGGGTGGTGTCTTAACCGCTTGACCAAGGAGCCATGCTATATTGTCTTTCACTTTGAATGTCTTAACTTTACGTTCTTACATCCTTAAAGCTGCTGACCACATAGACTATAATACCTAAATTTAGATTCCATGTCAACACATTTTTTCATTTTTTTTATTTTTATCTTATTTAATTTAATTATTGCACCGATTCTTGCGATATTTTATTGGAATTTTTAAATTGCTCTATAGCATCTATAAAACTAGATATAGCACCTTTTTTTAGTTCTATTTGACTTTTTATATTCTTGATTTCTGCATTACATATTTCTAAAAAATTATCTTTTTCTACTTCGTTAATAATTATGTTATATCCATTTCTTTTGAAGTTTTGCCCTGATGCTATAACTTCTAAAGGAAATTTATTATTTATAAGCAACAATATTTCTTTCTCCCAAATCCCTCTTTTATTTATCTTATATTTATCTATTAATACATTTAGATTTTTTATTTCTTCTTTAATTTCAAGTTTTAGCGAATCATATAATGCATTATAAAAAACTACTGACATTCCCCTCTTTAGTTTAATCTTTAAAAAATTCCTATTTTTAATTAAAAATTCATCTATGTTATTTTCACTTATACATTCTACATCTGCAAAAGAAAAACTTTTTATTCCACTGTCTATTGGATAATTAACAATTATTTTATCAAAATTCATTCTTCTGACTTTAAAAACACTTCCGCAATCCTCTAACTTATTATTAATTACTTTTACTTCCATCTAAAAATCACCTCATTTTAGTATTCCTTTCTTTTAACATGAATATTACTGTGATAAAATTTATTTAGCATATAAAAAATAACAAGTTAGCACATTGGGCTCGTTATTCTATTTCATATGCCTTATTACACAAACAAGGAGTGATTAATAACTATGATTTATCACGATTTAATAATTATCGGTGGTGGTGCATCTGGTTTAATGGCTGCAATCGTAGCTAAAGATTTTGGAATAGATGTAGCTATTGTTGAAGGAAATGATAGAATTGGTAAAAAAATTCTTGCAACTGGAAATGGCAGATGTAATCTTACAAACAATAATATTAATTTTCCCTACACTAACTTCCACAGTGAAAATAATAATTTTTTCCAAGAAGCTTTAAATAAATTTACAATAGAAGATACTAAAAGCATGTTTTTATCTCTTGGATTACCTTTGACAGAATTAGAAAGCGGTAAGCTCTATCCAAAATCTCTTCAAGCCTCTTCTGTAATAGATATATTTAGAATGGCATTAGATGATAGGGAAATACCTTTATATACTAATTGCAAAATTAATTCTATAAACAAAGAGAAAAACTTCACTTTATATACCAATAATGAAGAATATGAAAACTTTTCTTGTAACAAAGTTATTTTAAGTTGTGGTGGAAAATCTGCTACCAAAACTGGTTCAGATGGTTCTGGATATAAGCTAAGTAAATCCTTAGGTCACAGTATTATTGAAACTCTCCCAGGCATTGTTCAATTAAAATTAGATTATCCTTATTTAAAAGCTTTATCTGGAATTAAATTTGATGGCTCTGTTTCTGTATTAGTCAATGATGAGATCATACGAACGGATACAGGTGAAGTCTTATTCACTGATTATGGCATATCTGGGCCACCTATAATGCAATTATCCTCTTATGCCTCTAAAGCCCTTAGTAAAGGTTCAAAAGTCACTATAAGGCTTGATATGTTACCATATGAAAGTAAAGAAGATGTGGAAAACTTTTTTGCCACACATTTTTCTATGTTTAATTACAGAGAAATATCCTCTTCATTAATTGGAGTGATAAATAAAAAATTGATTTCTACACTACTAAAAGATGTTGGAATAAATGATATTCATTTACCTTGTAGCAATATTGATTGGAAATATATTAATAAATTGATTGATAAGTTTAAGCAATGGGATTTCAATTGTATAGGTACTAATGGCTTCCCTAATGCTCAAGTTACTGTTGGTGGGATAAATACCTGTGAAATAGACAATTTGACCTTAGGATCTAAACTAATTAAAAATCTTTACTTCTGTGGAGAAATTCTAGATGTTCATGGTGATTGTGGTGGTTTCAATCTTCAATGGGCATGGAGCTCTGGCTACTTAGCAGCTAAGTCTGCTTCCATAAAATAATGTAGTTTCTCTTCTCTATGGAATGAGATATCTAAAAAATAACTATCTGATTATATTAATTAAATTATAGAGGGGCTGTCGCACTAAATAATTAGTGCACAGTTCCTTTTTTGTGAAAAAAAATAAATCTCAAACCCAATAAGTTTGAGATTTATAGTAAAATATCATTATGCTACTAAAAAATATTTTACAAAAAGATTATACAATTAAT
>NZ_JAJFUC010000034.1 GCF_021372645.1 Clostridium sp.
TATTGATTCTTGGGTGAAAACTTTATTATTCATAAACTAATTACCTCACAAAATAATTCTTAATATATTTTGTGCATATTAAAAAATAATATTATTTTAATATTAAGTCTATGAAGTTTCTTTATTAGAATTTATATATATTCATAAAATCACCCTTATATTAATTTTATAAAAAAGATAAGTTCAATATTTTTTAGAGAACTTATCTTTTTTATAAAAATTTATTTTACATTATACATTCCATGACTATTCATGTAATTAAAAAGTTCTTGACCATGTTTTTGTTCATCTTGTTGAATATGTTGCATTGCCTGCCTAACTATAGGATTAGCAGATTCAAAAACGTCAATATCATAAGTACCTGAAACATATTTTTCTGTAGATAATAAGTCACTACAAAGCATTTTGTCATGTTGATTATTTACAGAATCTTTGGTATTACTTTGAGTCAACGGTTGCTGCTTGTGACTTAGATTTGGTTGTTGCCCTTGAAGCATTTCATTAATAATATCGTAGTGATGTTGTTCTTCACCAGCGAGTTTATTAAAAAGTTGCTTCAACTGTGCACCTTCAGCTTGATGAGAATAATTTTTGTATTTTTCAATACAAACTTCCTCTTGAAGCTTTCCATCTTCCAAAAACATTTTTTCTTTTTGACTAAGTTGTATTTGCATATTAATATCACCTCAAAGTATATTTTAGACAAAAAATACTTACATTATGTATATAAATTAAGTTTAATTGTGGCGTAAGGGTAGAAGAAGTATTAAAATCTATAGTTTTAGTAGGAACTGATTCAGAAGTAGTAATAGTATTAAAACGAAAATATTATAATATTTTCTACCATAAATATTCTCGTATAAGTTCCTAATTGTGCTATCGCACTCTTTATAAAGGTGCATATTTATTCTGAAGAATATGCACATATAAAAAGAGTGGCTATGCCACAATACGGAACTTTTCACATATAAAAAAAGCACGAAGTGCAATTAATAACTTATTTGCCAAAAATGCGGGCTAAGAAGATATTGAGTTAAAAAGCTTGTCAATTTTAATGAAAATTTTGAGTTTAAATCACATATTCATAGTAGCCGTGAAAAATTTTTAAGCTGTAAATAAATTTTGGAGAGTGTTGTTAAATTAGAAAGTTAGTAGAAAATTCATATATTTATTTAGAAATAGATTGTCTTCATAAAATCTACATAAGAACTTGGTAAAATGATTAAGGGTGTTGCAATTGATCGATATAAATAAACAAATTGAAGATACTAGAGATAAATTGAATATGCTAATAGCAACTAAAACAATAATTACAGGAGATAAGGAATTATTAACACTTAGTGTAAGACTAGACAAGCTAATAAATCAATATATACATACTAAAAATAGTGATGTTAAATCATCATCTAATTATAGAGCAACAATGATGGAGATGACTGGTTCTGGAGCTTAATCTAATGATAACAAAATTAAAGTAAATGAATAGATACTGACACGAAAATGAAAAAATAGTTAGATATAATGGATATATAATAATTGGAGGTGGATAAAATGATGATTATACCTATAATTTTAATTGCAGGTGCTATATATTTAATTTACAAGAAAGAAGAAAATAATAACCTTCAAGTTTGCAGAGTTAAAGACAATTCTTTAAATATATTAAATGAAAGATTAGCTCGTGGAGAAATAAGTGAAGAGGAATATTATAGAATCAAGTGAATCTTAGTTGAACTTATACCCACAAGGGGCACCTAGTCCAGGAGCGTGCAGCCGTTATCTCCCACTTAAGCAGAGAACCTAAATCTATGATTTAGTGTGAATCGCTTACTCACCCGACTTTAGGAGGAGGAGTTTCATATAAAGTGGGAGTGTTACGGATGCTAGCTATCGGATAAATAGTAAATTAAATTATAGATAACAAAATGTTAGTCATGTAAAAGGAGTAATTCTTCTTTTGCATGACTTTTTACTTGTTGCGATAATTAGAGGCTTTATTTCAATAGTTATTATTTAAATTAATTTTAAAAAATGAATCAATTATTAATTGGCCTACTTGAATACCTTTAAACTTAAGAAATTAATCAACCCATGTGTTGAAAGCTCATATCCTTATTACTTCTCATAAATTTTTTATCTTATAACTTTTATATGGTTCGAGATTAAACTTTAAAAAAGTTTTCCTATAAATTTTCTACATAATAACTTCATAAGAATTTGGTAATATATGATCAAATAGAAAACCATTAATAGCTTAATAGTTTTTTTATGACATACTTCCAGCGTGGAGAGTATAAATAAAACATTTTGTTTTGAAAGGAGATAAAAATGATACAGGATTATTTGATTATTGGAATTTTTCTTATAGCATCATTCATCTTTGGAATGGTTGTTTTATTAACAGCATCCTTTGTAAGGCCTAAGAAGCCTAATAAAGAAAAGTTATCAACTTATGAGTGTGGTGTTGAAACGACTGGGCCAACTTGGATTAGATTTAAGGTCAGTTACTTTATGTATGGCTTAGTATTTCTGCTCTTTGATGTTGAAACAGTATTTTTATTACCATGGGCAGTAAAATTTAAATCATTAGGATTATTCGCACTTTTTGAAATGGTTATTTTTGTAGGAATTTTAATTGTTGGCTTATGGTATGCGTGGAAAGAGGGGGCATTAGAGTGGAAATAAATTTTAAACAAGATAAAGATATTCAAGAACAAATAGAAAAAAATATTATTTTAACCAAGCTAGATGATGCTTTAAATTTCTGTCGTGCTCATTCTTTTTGGCCTTTAACCTTTGGCTTGGCATGTTGTGCTATTGAAATGATGGCAGCAGGAGGTGCTCGTTATGACATTGCACGTTTTGGATATGAAGTTTTCCGTGCTTCACCAAGGCAAGCAGATTTAATGATTGTTGCAGGTACAGTTACCGAGAAAATGGCACCTGTAGTTAAAAAGATTTATGATCAAATGCCAGAACCTAAATGGGTAATTGCTATGGGGAGCTGTGCTACTAGTGGGGGACCTTTTGTAGATTCGTATAATGTTGTTCCAGGCGCAGATACATTTTTACCAGTAGATGTTTATATTCCAGGATGTCCTCCACGCCCAGAAGCATTAATTCATGGACTTTTAACATTAAAAGAAAAAATTATTCATCCGAAAGAGGTGGGCAGAAATGAGTAAAACTAGTGAAAATTTGGTTTCAGAATTAAAAGCAGAATATATACA
Source organism: Clostridium sp. (assembly GCF_021372645.1). GTDB lineage: Bacteria > Bacillota > Clostridia > Clostridiales > Clostridiaceae > Clostridium. The sequence continues at coordinate 3,231 of NZ_JAJFUC010000034.1, forward strand.
AGATATTGAAATTATAGAAAATAGACAAATTGCCATTAATATAAAAGTAAATATTTTTTTAGAAGTTATAAAAAAGGTTAAAAAATATGGTTTTGTTTCTTTAGTTGATTTAACAGCTATTGAAGAAGATAGCTTAAGCTGTGTTTATCACTTTATGTCATTAATAACCCATGAATTAATTAGAATCAAAGTAAAACTTGATGAAAAACTTGAAATTCCTTCATTGACTAAATATTGGTTTGCAGCAAATGTTCAAGAAAGAGAGGTTTATGATTTATTTGGAATTAATTTTATTGGTCATCCTGATTTAAAAAGGATATTGTGTCCAGATGATTTTGTAGGACATCCACTTAGAAAAGATTTTAAGGTTGAAAAGCGAAGGTAGGAGGGAGATAGTTTGATAATGGAACATAACAAAGATTTGCATACTGAAGAAATGACCTTGAATTTTGGACCTCAGCATCCCAGCACTCACGGTGTATATAGAGCAATTTTTACATTGGATGGGGAGCATATTATTAATGTTGAAAATGTAATTGGCTATCTGCATAGAGGTATGGAAAAGTTAGCTGAATCCAGAACGTATACTCAATTTATACCTTATACTGATAGATTAGATTACTTATCTGGAATGTTAAATGAATTAGGCTATGTTCAAACGATAGAGAAGCTTATGGGGATTGAAGTGCCAGAAAGAGCAGAATACATTCGTATAATAATGGCTGAACTTCAAAGAATAGCAAGTCACCAAGTTTTTTTAGGAAGTATGGCTCTTGATTTAAATGGACATACACCTTGGATGTATTTTTTTAGAGATAGAGAAAAAGTTCTTGATTTATTTGAAATGGTTTGTGGTTCTAGAATGACAACAAATTATATGCGTATCGGTGGAGTGAGTTATGATCTGCCTGAGGAATTCATTTCTAGTTTGAGAAGCTTCCTTAACGATATGGATAAAAGCTTCATAGAGTATCAGCGTATCATTACTGGCAATGAAATATTTCAAGCTAGAACTAAAGGTGTTGGAGTAATTAGTGGAGAAAAAGCTTTAGCTTACGGTATAACGGGCCCAAACCTTAGAGCTTCTGGTATTGACTTGGATTTAAGGCGTGATGCACCATATGGCATTTATGATCGTTTTAACTTTAAAGTAATTGTTGGAAAAGAAGGCGATTGCTACGAAAGATGGATAATGCGTATTGGAGAAATGGAAGAGAGCATAAAAATAATCAAACAAGCATTAGAACAAATTGAAGATGGACCAGTTTTAGCTAAAGTTCCAAGGCTTATAAAACCGCCAAAAGGAGATATTTATCATCAAATTGAAGGTTCTAAAGGTGCTTTAGGTTATTATTTGGTAAGTGATGGATCAGATAAACCTTATAGAATTCATATTCATGGACCATCTTTTGTTAATATAGGTGCCTTTCCTGAAATGGCTAAGGGAAGTACTATTCAGGATGCTGTTGCAATACTCGCATCACTTGATCCTATATTAGGCGAGATTGACCGATAACTTAGGAGGTAGTAATGGAGAATATATTTATAAATATATCTAATTGGATTAAAGGCTTAACTTTAGCATTAGGAACACCAAATATTTTGGTAAGTATTATTATGAGTTTGGTTTATTTTATTGGGATTGTAGCTTTTGTTTTATTAAATGCTATGTTCTTGATTTATTTAGAAAGAAAATTTTGTGGTTATCTTCAACAGCGTCCAGGGCCTAATAGATTTGGGCCAGAAGGAATATTTCAAAGTGTAGCTGACGTTGTTAAACTTCTAGGTAAAGAAGATATTATTCCAGAAAAAACAGATAAATTAGTTTTTGTAATGGCATCATTGTTAGTTATGGTTCCTGCTTTATTAATTTATGCTGTGTTACCTTTTGGAAAAAATATGGTTGCTGTAAATTTAAATTTGGGGTTGCTTTATTTTTTAGCTATATCTGGAGTCTCCTCAATACCTATATTAATGGCAGGCTGGGGATCTAATAATAAGTACTCTCTTTTAGGTGGAATGAGAGTAGTTGCTCAAATGATAAGTTATGAGATACCTATGATTTTTTCTCTTCTTGGAGTAGTTATGATAAGTGGTTCTTTAAACTTAGGAGAAATTATTACAGCTCAAAATAAAGTGTGGTTCATTTTTTTACAACCTGTTGCATTTATTATTTATCTTATTGCCGCAACAGCAGAGTTAAATAGAGCTCCTTTTGACTTAGCTGAAGGAGAGCAAGAAATAGTAGCTGGCCCATTTACAGAATATAGCGGAATGAGATATGCACTTTTTTATCTTGCTGAGTATACAAATATGTTTGCAATTTCAGCACTTACAGCCACTTTATTCTTAGGTGGGGCAAGTGGACCTATTTTGCCTTCTTGGATTTGGTTTATCTTGAAAACTTATGTAATAGTATTGATACTAATGTTAGTTCGATGGACTTTTCCTAGATCTAGGTTAGATCATATGATGTCTTTAAATTGGAAATATCTTATTCCTATTTCATTAATTAATATTTTATTTACAGGAATAGGGATTAAAATATTTCAATTAGTTAGTTAAGAGGTGAATTTAATGTTTGGTAAAGGATTAATAAATGGTCTTAGAGTAACTCTTGGGCATTTATTTGAAAAAAATATTACTCAGCAGTATCCAGAAGAACATCCAAAGCTTCCTATTCGTTCTCGTTGTTCTTTTAAACTGGATTCAGAAAAATGTATTTCATGCAGCATTTGCGCTTTGAGCTGCCCCAATAGAGTTATTAATGTAGAAAGTTATAAAGATGAAAATAATAAAAAGCAATTAACTAAGTATGAAATGGAATTAGAATATTGTCTTTTTTGTGGTCTATGCGTTGAAAGCTGCCCAAGTAAGGCGCTTCAGGTTACTTCAGATTTTGAACTAAGTGCTTATAGTAGGGCTGAAACAAAGTTAACCCTATTTAATAAGGAGGAATTGCTATGATATCAGCTTTTGTATTTTGGCCTATAGCATTTTTAATTGTAGCTTTTGCTATAGGTGTAGTTCATTCAAAAAATATTATCCATAGTGCTTTATCAATGATTTTAACCTTTATAGGTATCGCGGTTATTTTCATTTTGCTACAAGCTGATTTCTTAGCTTTGGCACAGATTTTAATTTATGCTGGAGCCATTTCAATCTTAATTGTGTTTGCAATAATGCTTTCTCGCAAAAGTGATATGAAAAATAGTAATCCCTTTAATAAATTAAGATGGACAGGTTTAGCATTTTGTTTAGGATTCTTTGGGATTATTACACGTTTAATTTTAAGTAGTAACTTTACTTATAAGAATTTAAATATAGAAAATACCATTAGTGCTATTGCAGATGGATTTTTCGGAAATTATATGATTCCCTTTGAAGTTTCTGCATTACTATTATTAATAGCCTTGGTAGGCGCTATTATTTTAGCAAAAGGAGTGAAAAATTAAATGGTTGGTTTAGAAGGTTATTTAATACTCGCAGCTGCTTTGTTTTGCATTGGTCTTTACGGAGCTCTTACAAAAAGAAATGTTATTAGTGTGTTAATGTCAGTGGAAATCATGATGAATGCAGTCAATATTAATTTAGTAGCTTTTAATAGATTTTTAGCACCAGAAAAGGTTACAGGACACCTTTTTGCTATATTTGTTATTGTAGTTGCAGCAGCTGAAATTGCTGTAGGGCTAGCTATTATCTTAAATATTTATCGCAGTCATACTACATCTAATGTAGAAGATTTCAATATTTTAAAATGGTAGGTGGTATGATGAGATTTATAGATTTAGCGTGGATGATTCCCATATTTCCCGCAATTACATTTTTAATTATTGCGTTTATAACAAAAAGTTTTAAACGTACTAGTTCTTTAATTGCAATAGCAGGAATGTTTGTATCTTTTATATTTTCTTTAGGTGTTTTTTATGAGGTTATTACTTCAAAAGTCAGTATTAATCAACCAGTTGAATATGCTGTTTCCTGGCTATCAGTTCCCATTAAGATTGAAGCTGGAGTGCTGATTGATCCACTTACAGCAATTATGCTTGTAATTGTGACTTTTATAGGGTTATTGGTTGAAATATATTCTTTGGGATATATGAAAGGTGAAGAAGGTTTTTCTAGATTTTTTGCGAATTTATCTCTATTTAGCAGTTCAATGTTAGGACTCATAATCTCTAATAACTATTTTCAAATGTTCTTTTTCTGGGAATTAGTAGGGTTATGCTCTTATCTTTTAATTGGTTTCTACTATGAAAGACCTTCAGCAGTAAAAGCTAATAAGAAAGCGTTTATTGCGAACCGAGTTGGAGATTTTGGTTTTTTAGTCGGAATGCTTTGTCTTTTCATGGCTTTTGGAACTTTTAACTTTAGAGAACTTGCTGTTAATATTCAAGCTTATCAAGATGTTGTTTATTTAACTATTATAGCATTATTGATTTTTGCAGGACCAGTAGCAAAATCAGCTCAATTTCCACTTCATGTTTGGCTTCCAGATGCTATGGAAGGGCCAACACCAGTAAGTGCCCTAATTCATGCTGCAACAATGGTAGCAGCAGGTGTATATCTTCTAGCACGTGGGTATATATTGTTTTCTTCATTACATGAAGTAAGTTTGGTAATTGCGTACATTGGAGGCATAACAGCATTTATGGCTGGTACTATTGCTTTAGTACAAAGGGATTTAAAAAGAATATTAGCTTTTTCAACCATGAGCCAGTTAGGGTATATGGTTATGGCAATGGGAGTTGGTGGATTTACTTCCGGAATGTTTCATCTTACAAGCCATGCATTCTTTAAAGCTTTACTATTCTTAGGTGCTGGTAGCATTATACATGCTATTGGTGTGCAAGATATTTTTAAGATGGGCGGCTTAATTAAAAAGATGAAGCTTGTAAGCTTAACTTTTATTATTGCATCTTTATCATTAGCTGGGGTTCCACCTCTATCAGGCTTCTTTAGTAAAGATGAAATTTTAACTGTAACTTATGAGCATGGTTATATATTTTTATATTACTTAGGTTTAATTACAGCGTTTTTAACAGCATTTTATATGGCTCGTTTAGTTTTTATAGTTTTCTTCGGAGAGGAAAGAGAAAAACATTCTATCTATAAAACATCTTGGAGCATGACTGTTCCATTAATCATATTATCGGTTTTCTCAGTATTTTATGGTTTTATAAACGAAACTTTTGCTTCCTTTATATATTTTCAAACACCTCAAATTCCAGAAGCAAATTTAATGGTTATGGGTGAATCAGTAGCAGCATCATCTGGAGGAATACTACTCGGATGGCTTATCTATGGTAAAAAAGTAATATCAAGTGAAGCTCTAAGTATGAAGTTTAGACCAATACATCAATTTCTTTTTAATCAATATTATTTAAATGAACTTTATCAATGGATATATGAAAAAGTAGTTTTAAATATTTCGCACTTATTTAATTGGTGTGACCGTAACATAGTAGATGGAATTTTTGACAATATTACTTCTTTGATATGGAGAATTGGAGCTAAACTTAGGCTTACTCATTCAGGACGAGTGCAAAATTATGCTCTAATTTTTTTCATTGCAATTGCTTTAATAATTCTTTGGCTCGCAGCACCGATTTTAGGAGGGGTATAGATGCAGTTTCCGATATTAACGTCAATATTATTAGCACCTATTTTGGGTATTATCATAATACTTTTGTTTCCAGCTACTAAGGAAAAGGAAATAAAAGTTACAGCAGCAATTGTCACATTTATTTCATTGTTGCTTTCGATTATAGCTTTTGTAACTTACAATAAGGCAATAGGCGGACTTCAATTTCAAGAAACCTATTCTTGGATACCTGCCCTCGGAATTAATTATTCTGTAGGGGCAGATGGCTTAAGCATACCTTTAGTATTGCTTACTGCTATCGTTATTTTTGCAGGTGTCTTTGCATCATGGAAAATGGAAAAAAGAATAAAAGAATTTTTCATATTCTTACTTTTACTAGTTGCAGGTGTTTTTGGAGTATTTATTTCAAGAGATTTATTTTTCTTCTATTTATTCTTTGAAATAGCCGTTATTCCAATGTATATATTAATTGGGGTTTGGGGAAGTACTAGAAAAGATTATGCTGCAATGAAACTTACTTTATATTTATTAGTAGGAAGTGCATTTATTCTAATTGGAATTATTGCAACCTTTGTATATGCTAGTAATTTAGGGATAAGAAGTTTTGACATACAAACACTAAGTACTATTCAATATAGTTCAAGTTTTCAACAATTTGCTTTTTTCCTAATGCTAATAGGCTTTGGTATATTAGTCCCTATGTGGCCTTTTCATACCTGGTCTCCAGATGGGCACGTGGCTGCACCTACAGCCGTAAGTATGCTTCATGCTGGAGTTTTGATGAAATTAGGTGGTTATGGAATTATCCGAGCTGGAGTATTTCTCTTTCCAGAAGGAGCAAAATACTGGGTTCCTTTAATTGCAGTGCTATCAATAGCTAATGTAGTATATGGTGCTATGGTGGCTATGGCTCAAAAGGATTTAAAATTTGTAATTGGTTATTCTAGTGTAAGTCATATGGGATATGTTCTACTCGGAATTGCGTCATTAAATTTTGAAGGAATAGATGGAGCTGTAGCTCAGATGTTTGCTCATGGAATTATGACCGCATTATTCTTTACTTTAATAGGAAATATTTATAACCAGGCTCATACAAGAGAGATTGCTAAATTTGGAGGTTTAGTGCATCAAATGCCAAGAGTAGCTATTGGTTTTATAATTGCTGGTTTTGCATCATTAGGGTTACCAGGACTAAGTAATTTTGTGGCTGAGTTTCTAATATTTTTAGGATCTCATGATGAATCAAGAAAACTATTTTCAATAATACCTTTTAAAGCAATCTCAATATTAGCTATTCTAGGAATTGTTATTACAGCTGCTTATATATTGAAGGTGATTCAAGATACTTTCTTTGGTCCAAGAAAAAAAGAATGGGATCACTTGCAGGATGCAAAAGGAGTGGAACTGATACCTATAGTGATGCTTGCAGGTGTATTAATATTTTTCGGTTTATTCCCATCACCACTAATTGATCTTATTCATAGTGGAGCAATGTCGCTAATGGGTAAGATATCAGACATAGGAATGATAATGGGAGGATTTTAATTATGAGTTATATAGTTGAACTTTTAACTGCAGCTTTATGTCTTATACTTCTGGTAGCAGGTTTATCGCTTCCAAAGTTTAAAGAAAAGTTGTGGTTATTTACAAGCATATGCCTTTTGATAATTTTAGTAATTTCTTTTTTTAATGGAGGTCAGCTGCAAACTTTGTTTGATGGAGCTTATATTAATGATTCTTTTAGTACATTTTTTAAACAGCTTTTTTTAATAGCTGCGATTTTAACAGTATTAATTTCTAAAGATCATTTAGTTTCTAAGCAAGGAGAGTTTTACGCCCTAATTGTCTCAGCACTTTTGGGTATGATGGTTATGGTATCATCAGGAGAACTCATTACAATATATATAGGATTAGAATTAATGACTATATCTTTTTGTGTTCTAATTGCTTATAAAGGTGATGAAAAATCAAAAGAGGCAAGTTTAAAGTACATTATTTTAGGTGCAATGTCGTCAGCAATTTTCTTATACGGATTAAGTTTAATATATGGCATAACGCAAACTACAGTTATCAAGGAAATAGCAGAAGTATTAGGAGCAGGAAGCGTTGCTCCATTAGAAATACTAGGCATGATATTTTTAATTGCAGGTTTTGGTTTTAAAATTGCTATTGTTCCTTTTCATATGTGGGCTCCAGATATTTATGAAGGAGCACCTACTTCAATTACAGTATTTTTAGCAGTAGCATCAAAAACTGCAGGTTTAGCAGTATTTTTAAGACTTTTTATTAATGGAATGTCATCTATTTCTAGTTATTGGATTGAATTAATCGTAGTTTTATCTGTTTTGACATTAATACTAGGAAATCTAGTTGCCATTCCTCAGACTAACATTAAAAGAATATTAGCATATTCAAGTGTTGGTCATGCTGGATATTTTCTACTTGGGATTATTGCAAATTCAAGTCTTGGTGTTGCAGCAATTTTACTTTATAGCTTGGTATACTTATTTGCAAATGTTGGAGCCTTTGGTGTTGTGATTGCAGTTTCAAAAGCGACAGGCAGCGACGAAATTAAAGATTATGCTTATTTAGCTAAAAGATCACCATTTTTAGCAGCTGTTATGCTTATATCTCTACTTTCTTTAGCCGGAATTCCACCTTTAGCAGGATTTATAGGTAAGTTTTATTTGTTTTTATCTATAATAGAAAATGGACAATTATGGTTAGCATTTTTGAGTATTGGTATGAGCGTTATATCAGTTTACTACTATCTTAAAGTTGTTAAGGTTATGTATTTTGGCGAAAGTCCTGAGAAACTTGAATCAATTCCGGTTTCTGTAGGTACAAAATCAGCACTAACTATATCCATGATAGTACTTGTTGTTCTTGGAATATATCCTAACCAAGTAATAAATGTAGTTTTAGAGGTTTCAAAAGCATTTTTTTGATTGTGACTTAGCTTAAGGTAAAAACATTAATCTCTCTTCAAGGTTTAGTAGGAGTTGATGTAAATTTAGAATCAAAAAAATAAAAATAATGTATTTATTATTAGCATAATAATTGCCAGTTTACAAATAATAATCAAGGATATTTAAAATAATGAAATTATTATTTAGGAGGAATTAATTATGCAATCAACAATGATTAAACAAGTAGATTCATTAATATTAGAAGGAAATCCAATGCAATCTTGCATTGATTCTTGCACTAAATGTCTGCAAATATGCCAAGAATGTTTAAATTTATGCCTGCATGAAGACGATGTTAAGTCAAGAATGAATTGTATAAAAACACTTCAAGATTGTTCCGAGATTTGCGCTTCTTCAGTTTGCTTTATGTCAAGAAGCAGCGAAAACATGAAAGATATTTGTAATACATGTGCTACAATATGTGATAAGTGTGCAACCGAATGTAGTATGTTTACTGAAGAACATTGCCAAAAATGTGCTTATGTATGTCGTGAATGTGCTAATGAATGTAGAAATATGATGAATATGTAGGACATTATAATAATCCAATATAAATAATATATATTTGAGTATATATGTTGCAAATTGGTTTCTACATTCGGATGCATAGCCTGTCTATTGTCTGAGTAGGAACCATATTTATGTTTCTTATAAACTTTTCAATTGAATTTCTAACTTGTGGTAAAGAATGATAAAATACATTGTTAATAATAGAAGATTTCAACCATCCCCATAACCCCTCTATTAAATTCATTTCCGGGCTATATGGTGGTAAAAACATTAGTTCAAGCCTATCTTTAACTTTATTTAAAAACGGTTGTATCAATTTTGCATGATGA
>NZ_JAJFUC010000035.1 GCF_021372645.1 Clostridium sp.
CTTGCTCTGTTACTAATTTTATTATTTCCATCTTGTATTCTACTGAAAATTTCTTTCTTTTAGTCATTTGATTAACACATCCTTATCTGTACTTATTATACATACTTTTCTATGTGTCTATCAAATAGGGTATACTCCAGAATGTTAGAATGTACTTGTGTAACGGGCAAATATTCTATGTTCATTAAGTTAGTTTATCATACAATTTTAGAGTTAGATGCTTTTGGTGGCAAATTGCAAAAGTTTGGGAATGCAGAAACTTAAATTGTATTTTCTACAGCTATGGAGCATAGTGGGATATATCTATTTTTAGAGTTTAATCATAAATAAATATATCCATAAAGAAAAAGAAGTTGAAAGAGTTGCCTTAAATGCAAAAATTTATTTGCATTTAAGGCAACTTTCTATTGTTAAATTATAAAATGCAGAATAATTTAAAAATTCATGTCATAAAATTATATAAGTATAAGTAAGGATTGATGCTTGATCTTAGTAATAAAGGATTTCTAAAGCAATTAAATTATTAAATAAAATATTGGAGGGAGGAAATATTGTGAATGAATATGAGGAAAAGTTAAACGAAAATAAGAACATAATATTGAGAAACATAGAACAGGGTAAAAAAGCTGGAATTAATAAGGTTTCTGCTGTTTTTGCCATAAGCAAGCGGGATGAGATCAGAAAAAATATGGTTACAGATTTGGCTACTTGGCTAATAACTGATGGATATAAAGTATCACTTAAGGAAGGTGAATTGGAAATATTAACAATTGAATGGGACTAAAACATAAGGTTAAATAAGCTGGAGTTTTGTATCTCTTACATAAAGTGATTCTTAGCTTCAGATGGAGTTCTCGTAATAGGAATACAATTCTCCACCTGAAGTTTAGAAGAACTTATCCAGGAGCGTGCAGCCGTTATCTCCCAATTAAGCAGAGAACCTAAAAGTGAGAGTCTGAATCTTGCATTCGGGTGCTCGAACTTTCATACTGTGCATCTATGATTTAGTGTGAATTGGTTAAGCAGACATCTCAAGTCTATGATTTGATGATGGTCGCTTACTCTGTGAGTACTTCTATGACTTTAGGACGAGGAGTTTCATATATAGAGTAGTGTTACGGAGGCTAGCTATCGGATAAACTGAAGAGATATTAAAATAAAGTGCAACTTTTCAGGTGGAGTCCTATACTTCACCTGAATTTAGTTGAGCAGACAGAACATCATACAAAATTGCGTGATTGAACAAAGTTCAATGTTAGATAATAGAAAAATATCATGCTATATTATGAATAAATAAAAATAATTATTTTATGTTAATAAAAGGAAGGGGTGAAAGCTATGAAAGTTGAGTTTTGTCTTGTAGATAATGGTGATATTGTTTTTACAAAAGAATCAAAAGATTTGAAAGATGTAATAGACGTTATTACGAAAGTTGGAACGGAAATAAATTTGTTTTTTAGCAAAGATGATTTCATACATGGTTATGTACAAAACATAATGTATCAAGTTAATGCAGAAAGTAATGATGAAAGTCTAAGAGTATATTTTTCAAATGATTATACAAAATCTAAAAATAAAGAAAGAATATCTAGTGAACATTTAAGTGCTACAAAACTAAATGCAAAGAAATAATATAAATTAAAAATATAGTTTTTTTGAAGATACACTAAAGCAGTAAGTATAATAAATTAAACTTGCTGCTTAATTAAATAGAATATGTGTAGATTATACATAGAGGCCTTGAATTTCAAAAATAAATAGTAGTAACACGAATAAAAAGAAAAAAATGTTATAAAATGTTCTGTAAAAATTGACAAAATATAATATAAATTATAGAATAAATATAGCAATCATGATATTATCCAATTCAATGCGAATTGGATTTAATATTTTAGTAAAGTATCTTAAAAAATAAACTTATGAATGGAGTAGATAAGCATGAAAGCAATATTAACAGTAATTGGGCAAGATAAAGTTGGTATTATAGCAGGGATTAGTCAAAAAATGTTAGAATATAGCATTAATATATTAGACGTTAATCAAACTATAATGCAAGGTTTTTTCACTATGATAATGGTATTAGACTGCAAAGAGATGAAGGGCAGTTTTGAAGATGTTCGTGCAGGGCTTACAGTTGAAGGTGAAAGACTTGGGGTGGAAATAAAGGTACAAAGAGAAGAAATATTTAAGTCAATGCATTCATTATAATTAGGAGGGGCTTATGAATACTAATAATATACTTGAAACCATAAAAATGATTGAAGAAGAAAGACTTGATGTAAGAACTATAACAATGGGTATTTCATTACTTGATTGCATAGATCCAGATGGAGATAAAGCTAGAATTAAAATATATGATAAGATTACAAAATCTGCTGAACATTTAGTAGAAGTGGGCAGACAAATAGAATCAGAATTTGGTATTCCAATAGTTAATAAGAGAGTTTCAATAACTCCAATGTCAATAATTGCAGGGGCTACAGATGAAACTGATTATGTTGAATTTGCAAGAACTTTAGACAGAGCAGCTCACACTTTAGGAATAGATTTCTTAGGTGGTTTTTCAGCATTAGTTCATAAAGGTTGCACTAAGGGAGACAAGATTTTAATTAAGTCAATTCCAGAAGCATTAGCAGTAACTCAAAAAGTTTGTGCATCTGTTAATGTAGGTTGTACAAAATCAGGAATAAATATGAATGCTGTAAGAGACATGGCAGATGTTATAAAACAAACTGCAGAACTTACTAAGGATGCAAAGGGATTTGGATGTGCAAAATTAGTTATATTTGCAAATGCAGTTGAAGATAATCCATTTATGGCAGGAGCTTTTCATGGAATCGGAGAAGCTGAAAAAATTATAAATGTTGGAGTAAGTGGACCAGGAGTTGTTAAGAGAGCTCTTGAAAAAGTAAGAGGGCAATCTTTTGACGTTGTTGCAGAAACAATTAAGCAAACTGCATTTAAAGTTACTAGAATGGGCGAATTAGTTGCAAAAGAAGCGTCAAGAAGATTAGATGTACCTTTTGGTATAGTTGACTTATCTCTTGCACCAACACCAGCTGTTGGAGATTCGGTTGCAGAAATTTTAGAAGAAATAGGTCTTGAACAAGTTGGAACTCATGGTACTATTGCAGCACTTGCAATGCTTAACGATGCAGTTAAAAAAGGTGGAGTTATGGCATGTAGTCATGTTGGAGGCTTAAGTGGAGCTTTCATACCAGTATCAGAAGATGCAGGAATGATAGCTGCAGTAAATAGTGGATCATTAAATTTAGAAAAATTAGAAGGTATGACATGCGTATGTTCAGTTGGTCTTGATATGATTGCAATTCCTGGAGATACACCAGCATCAACAATTGCAGGTATGATTGCGGATGAAGCAGCAATAGGAGTAATTAATAATAAGACTACAGCTGTTAGAATAATACCAGCACCAGGATGTGTAGTTGGAGATATGGTTGAATTTGGTGGTCTTTTAGGTACAGCACCTGTAATGAAAGTAAACGGAAAATCATCAGAGTTATTTTATAACAGAGGTGGAAGAATTCCAGCACCTATACATTCATTTAAGAACTAATTTAAAATATATTTAGTTGAAAAATAACAGTTTTAAACAAATGGATAAGATTGTTGAATAGATAATACATAAATAAAAAATATAAAACGCATGGAAAGTGTATAAATTAAACTTCCATGCGTTTTTATTTATATGAAAAATTTATTTTGTTATTCGACAATATATCTATTAGTGACAAAATTTCTTTCGTATAGATATAGACTTTATCATTAGTATTCGCATCATTAAGAATAATTTTGGAAATAAAAGTTATAGGACCTAAGGTTTAAAAGAAGAATAAGAAAGGCCACAAGTTTCCAAAATTAAATCCATTATTAAATCCATTATTAAATCCACAACAGTTATTAAATCCACAACAATTATTAAATCCACAACAGTTATTGCAACAACAATTTCTACGGTGACGTCTACAACAATTTCTCATAATTCATTTCTCCTTTGTACTATTAATCTTTTGTTATAGTAATAATATATTCAACATAATTAAAAAGTGTTACACAATAAAAGTTGGAAATATATGAAATAGTATTATATAGATACATAATTAAGTTTATTATGTTATAATAGCGAAAGAGAAAATTAAAAACATAGAAAATTAAGTAGGTGGAAATATGGTAAATGAAAAAAAGTTTTTACCAATAAGTAAAAAAGACATGAAAGAAAGAGGTTGGGACGAATGTGATTTTATAGTAGTCACAGCTGATGCATATATAGATCATCATAGTTTTGGAACTGCAATTATTTCAAGAGTACTTGAAGCACATGGATATAAGGTGGGAATAATTGCTCAACCTGATTGGAAGACTCTTTATGATTTTCAGAAACTTGGAAGACCTAAATATGGTTTTTTAGTTAATGCAGGAAATATGGATTCTATGGTTAACCATTATACTGTAAGCAAAAAGCTAAGAGAAAAAGATCTTTATTCGCCAGGTGGAGAGATGGGGCTTAGGCCAGATAGAGCTACTATTGTTTATTGTAATAAGATAAGAGAATCTTATAAAGATATTAACATTGTAATAGGAGGAATTGAGGCTAGCCTTAGAAGGTTTGCTCATTATGACTATTGGAGTGACAAAGTAAGAAAATCAATGCTTATTGATAGTACAGCAGATTTATTAATTTATGGTATGGGTGAAAAACAAATTGTAGCAGTAGCAGAAAGTTTGAAAAATGGAGTAGTTTCAAAGGACATAACTTATGTAAGAGGTACTTGTTATGCTACGGAAAGTTTAGAAGACATACAGGATTATATTGAAATTCCTTCTTATAAAGATGTTTGTGCAGATAAATATAAATATGCGGAAGCTAGTAAGATTGAATATGAGGAGCAAGATTCAGTAAGAGGTCATATTCTTGTACAAAAACATGGGAATAAGTATGTGGTTCAAAATATACCTGAAGCACCTTTAAATAGAGAAGAATTAGATGAAGTTTATGGGCTTCCATATATGAAAAGTTATCATCCTATATATGAAGGAAAAGGTGGAATAGCTGCAATTGAAGAAGTTAGGTTTAGTACAGTAAGTTCTAGAGGATGCTTTGGTGATTGTAAATTTTGTGCTATAACATTTCATCAAGGTAGAGTTGTTCAAAGTAGAAGTAAGGAATCAATATTACAAGAAGTGGAAGAAATTACACAACTTCCTGATTTTAAAGGATACATACATGATGTTGGTGGACCTACTGCGAACTTTAGAAAACCTGCATGTAGTAAACAATTAGCATTTGGGGCTTGCATTGCAAAAGAATGTTTATCACCAGCAGTTTGCAAGAATATGGATGTGGATCATACTGAATATTTAGATTTACTTAGATCTATAAGAAAAGTTCCAGGCGTTAAAAAGGCATTTGTACGTTCTGGGCTTAGATATGATTATATTATGGCTGATAAAGATGATACATTCTTTAAAGAATTAGTTGAACATCATGTAAGTGGGAAGCTAAAAGTAGCGCCTGAGCATGTTTCAAAGCAAGTTTTAAAATACATGGGTAAGCCGGCAGGTGAAACTTATGATAAGTTTGTAGATAAGTTCGAGAAAATAACAAAAAAGATTGGTAAGAAACAATATATAGTTCCATATTTAATGTCGTCTCATCCAGGAAGTACATTGGATTGTGCTATAGAACTAGCTGAATATTTAAGAGATATAAATTATCAACCAGAGCAAGTGCAAGATTTTTATCCAACACCAGGAACATCAGCTACTACTATGTATTATACAGGACTTGACCCAATGACGATGAAAGAAGTTTATGTTCCAAAGACTAAGCATGAAAAAGCTATGCAAAGAGCACTTCTTCAATTTAAAAATTCAAAGTATTATACATTAGTATATGAGGCATTGACTGAGGCCGGTAGAACAGATTTAATTGGAGATGGTCCTAAGTGCCTCATAAGAGATAAGAGTCATGGGAATAGTGGGGGTAATAACAGTAGATATAGAAAAAAACAAGTTCAAGGAGAAAATAATAAAAATAATTCTTATAAAGGAAATAGAAGTATAAAAGAAAAGCATGGAAGTAAAACTGGAAAATTAAACGATAAAAACTTATCTGTGCAAGGAAAATTTAAAGGAAAGAATGAAAGTAGATATGCTGATAAAACTCAAACTAGCAGAGGGAAAAGTACTGTTGTAGATAAAAGAAAATCTAGTCCAAGAAATAAATCTAAATAAGAATTCACTTTTTTAAGCTTTCTAATAGCAGTTTAGTTTTGCAATTAGAAAGCTTTTTATGTTAAGAGTATACTCCGTGAGAAGAATAAACTAGAACATGATTATATGATTAAATAAATTCTATACACGTGGGAGTTGGAATAGTTTCTGATTTGATAAATGTTAATATACCTGTTGTTTGGTTAATAGAAAATATAGAAATATTATCAGAACTTTCGTTGGCACAAAGCAAGAAGTTACCTGTTGGGTCTAATTGAAAATCTTTAGGTGAATCACCGTTGCAAGAAAAAGTATCTACATACTTTAATTTTCCATCATCTTGGTTTATAAAAAATAAGCTTAAAGAATTATTTCCTCTCTCTGAAGTGTATAAAAATTTATTATTTTTATGAATACGTATAGCAGCACCACATTTTTTATCGTTATAGTCTTTAGGTAAACTGCTTAAAGTTTGTATATTCTCAAAAGGAATTTCTGATTTTGAGTTATATTTAAAAACAAAAATCTCAGAAGTTAGCTCACTTAAGACATAATAAAAAGGATTTGCCTTTGAATAAGTTATATGTCTTGGACCTGTTCCTCTTGGAAATGAATAGCTAAGATCATCTTTTTGAACAAGCTTATTATCTTCTAAGCTGGAAATTATCATTTTATCAATGCCTAAATCAACGGACATGATATATTTTTCATCTGCTGTAAACATAGAACAATGAATGTGAGGTTTTTCTTGTCTTGAAATATTTATACTACAGGCATTATGACTACCGAGCATAGGAGAATTTAAAATTAAGCCATCTAAGGTATTATAAACAAGCATTTTATTTTCATGGTAGTTTGATGAAATTAATACTTGTTTGTTATTACTTATACTCAAGTGGCAAGGTGGTTTTTCTTCCGATAGATTAAAATTTATCAAATGCAGTTTATCTTCTTCTTGCCAATATTTAAATGATGATACCCCAGACTTTTCACCAATTTTGCAAGTGGAATAAATAATATGCCTTACTTTATCAATGGATAAATATGTAGGATTTTCTATTTCATAAGCCAAATTAAATTTTTCAATATTACCAGAAACCATATCAAAATTAATCCTATAAATTCCCTTGCTTTTATTTTTGGTATAAGTTCCAATAAACCCAACTATAACATTTTGTTTTAATATCATTATGTATGCCCCCTTTTTGTCATATATTTATAAGTATAGCATAAATATACGTGGGAGATTTTTGTACATGTAACATAGACAATACTCATTTTGCTTATTTGATAATAAAGTATAAAAATATATAAAAATTCATAATTATACATAATAATTAATATAAAAATACAATTTTGGAAGATTAAATTTTTGTAAATAATCAATTGTGTGATTTTAGGCATATGAAAGAAAATAACAAGTCCATGATGCGATGTATATTTTGTTTCAGGCGAAGAAATATGAAGCAAAATATACTAACATGCTGACTTGTTATTTTTTTGAATATGCCTTAATTTAAGAAAAGTCATGATATTGATTACATTTATTAGTTAATTTCATACGAATGCATTAAAGAAACTTAATTTGGATATATAATATATATTAAGTTTTTGATGTTGATAAGCTATAAAACTTTGATATAATAGTTATAAGCATATTTGGACAGTTATATCTTTTTAGATGCTTAAATAAAATAATTTTAAATTAATTTCAAGCAATAAGTATTCAAGTAGAAGGGGGAGTTTAGGAATGCCAATAAGAATTCCTATAGAATTGCCTGCATTTCAGGTTTTATCTAATGAAAATATATTCATAATGAATGATGAGAGGGCTAATACTCAAGATATAAGACCGCTAAGAATAGCAATTCTTAATTTAATGCCTAAAAAAATAGTAACAGAAAATCAATTACTTAGATATTTATCTAATACACCACTGCAAGTAGAAATAAAGCTACTTCAAACTAAGAGCTACATTTCTCAGAATACGCCTTCGGAACATTTAAATAAGTTTTATAGTTACTTTGATGACATAAAACATGAAAAATTTGATGGATTTTTAATAACTGGGGCTCCTGTTGAACAAATGAAATTTGAAGATGTTACATATTGGAAAGAACTCACTGAAATAATGGAGTGGAGCAAAACTAATGTATTTTCAACATTTTATATTTGTTGGGGTGCTCAAGCTGGATTAAATTATCACTATAATATACCTAAATATGCTTTAAAAGAAAAAATGTTTGGAATATTCTCACATGGGGTAAATAATGAAAAGGCGGATCTTACAAGAGGTTTAGATGATGTATTCTATGCACCACATTCTAGGCATGCTGAAGTTAGACGTGAAGATATAGATAAAATTCCAGACCTTGAAATTTTATCTGAATCTGAAGATGCTGGCGTATTTATTGTAGCAACAAAAGATAGAAGAAGTGTATTTATAACAGGTCATATGGAATATGATAGAAATACATTAAAAGAAGAATATATAAGAGATAAAGAGAAGGGAGATAATATACAAATACCTAAAAACTATTTCAAAAATGATGATGTAAATGAAACCCCTCAATATACATGGAGAGGTGCTGCAAGTATAGTTTTTGGAAATTGGCTAAATTATTGTGTATATCAAAATACACCTTATGATCTTAATACGCTTTAAAATAAAATATAATTAAACAAATTTGCATAAGAAGTATAAATGGAACTCCAATTGTAAACTTCTTATGCTTTATTTTATGCCTAAAACTAGACATTCCGAGTAGCATACCAATAGTTCCTCCAAAAGCAGAGATTCCTAAAAGAGTTTTTTCGGGTATTCTCCATTCTTTATGAATAGCTCTTTGCTTATCTATAAGCATAATGAAGAACCCAAGCAAATTAATAATCAATAAATATGTTAGAACAACTTTAAGCATAACATTCACTCCAATATAATAATGTAAATTTATTATTATGATAGCACAAATTATATTGGAGTACAAAAATATTAAATATAATCATTTAATTCAATCAAAAGATGTTAATAACCAATCAAATATTTTGCAACAGACGCTTAAAAGAACAATAAATCTTCTATTTCTATTTTTCATTTACGAGGAAAGTATAGAAATAGAAGATTTCCATTATATCATTAATATCTTGAGTCAACTTATTTAACCACCAAGAGTTATATCTTGTTCATTGTACCAAGAAAGTGCATTATAAAAATCGTTTTCTTTAAAATCTGGCCAATAATTATCTAAAATATAAAAATCTGAATAAACTGATTGAACTGGTAACAAACCACTCAATCGTCTTCGACCACCCCATCTAATTATAAGATCTATTCTAGAAATATCCTTTGAGTGTAAATATGGCTGAATGTGTTTTTTGGAAGAATCATTGTTTTTTAATAAGTTTAAATCCCATTCCCAACCATAGTTAATTAAAAAATTCGCTTTTATACCACCTATGCCAAATTTTTGCCTAGTAGTAAATGGTAATAATTCTTTTGGAAAACAACTAGATTCAATATTTCCTAAGACTAATATTTCACAGTTTTCTTTTGTTAAAAGCATAACTGAGTCAATGCAAGCTTTTGTAAATGCTTCTTTTTGATTGCTAGGACGTTTTGTATTATCTGTTGTAAAACCATAAAAGGTTATTTCCTGAACATTCTCTTTTTGACATAATTTAAAAACTTGCAGTCCTGGATTTATTCCATACTCATATCCCTTATCTTTACTTAATTCATTGGATAAAGCCCAGCGCCTATTGCCATCAGGAATAATTCCTATATGTTTTGGTATTCGCATAATTTTATTTCACCTCTTATAATTAATATCGCTTCTAAGAGTATAACCAAGTAATCTTAAAAAATACACACAAATGAAAAAAGCGCAAAGCGCAACTAAGAACTTTTCACAAATGAAAAAAGTGAAAGTGCAACCAAGAACCTTCCATAAATAAAAAACCTAAGCATAAGATAGGGGGATCTTAGTTGCTGCTGATGTAACATTCTTATCATTAAATTTTACATTTAAGTTTCTTAATTCTTTCTCAATATTCACATTACTTTGTGGTATAATTGTCATAGGGATCTCTCCTTTCGTTTTTAATTTTTTTCGCAAAAATATTTTACCACGAAATAGGAGTAAAATCCCTTTTTAATTTTTTAAAACATAAAAATTAGCAATATCAATGCTTTGCTGTTGCACCTACCGAATCTAAGTTTATATAAAATATTACGGGGAGGATATATAAGTGAAGAAATTAATTTCATGGAATGTTAATGGCTTAAGAGCTTGTGTTAAAAAGGGTTTTGTAGAATATTTTAAAGAAGTAGATGCAGACATATTTTGTATACAAGAAAGCAAACTTCAAGAAGGTCAAATAGATTTAGAATTAGAAGGATATTATAGTTATTGGAATTATGCAGAAAAAAAAGGATATTCAGGTACAGCAGTATTCACAAAGGAAGAGCCTTTGAATGTGAAGATAGGTATGGGAATTAAAGAATATGATAATGAAGGTAGAGTAATTACATTAGAATTTAATAAATTTTACTTAGTGAATGTATATACTCCAAATTCAAAACAAGGTTTGGAGAGAATTGACTATAGAATGGTATGGGAAGATGTTTTTAGAATATACTTAAAGTCTATTGAAGAAAATAAACCTGTAATAGTATGCGGAGATTTAAATGTTGCTCATAATGAAATAGACCTTAAAAATCCTAAGAGTAACAGAAAAAATGCTGGATTTAGTGATGAGGAAAGAGGAAAGATAGCTGAACTTTTAGATGCTGGCTTTATAGATACATATAGATATTTTTATCCTGATCAAGAAGATATATACTCATGGTGGTCATATAGATTTAATGCAAGGAAAAATAATGCTGGATGGAGAATTGATTATTTTTTAGTTTCAAAAAATTTAAAAGATAAATTAGAAGATGCCAAAATTCATATGGATGTAATAGGTTCAGATCATTGTCCTGTTGAATTAGTGATTAACTTATGAATATGATTTACTAAATGGTACTATTTATGCTGAAATTTGTGCATCAATTAGTCTGGTATTTTTGAAAGGACAATGCTTTAGATTCAACTATTGCTATTTTGATATATTACCTTGCATTGATAGATTTATAGACTCAGCTTTATGCATCATGCTTTTGTGAAGAAAATCAGTAAAATCCATATCAATTTTATTAGGATGCTCTAAAGCATATTTAATAATAACTGATGCAGATTTCCCTAATGTGTCAGAAACTACACTGGCTATCATTAAATTTGAGATAGTTAATGAATTTAGGGTTTGCTAAAGTAACTTTGCAAGTAGTTTAAAGACCATTATAGATAGGAATCCAATATTTGCTGGTAATTTCCAGGCAAACCTCACTACAATTGTTAAGAGATAGCCAATCTCTTAACTGTATCAAATCAGAAGTGAAAGTGTTGAATTATTTGGTTTTATAAGTTGTGATGTTATTAACGTCGGTAGTTGCAATAGTAGCAACAGCAAACTTTTATATGTACATCAATTCCACAACTTATTTGATGTACTACTTTTAACATTTTATCACCTTAAAATAAAAAAATTAAGCATACAGACTTTAACTGAATACCTAAGCTTTTAAACGGTCTTTGCTTAAACAAATATTAACTTAGCTGCTCGATGGCACACTTATTTGTGCTTAATAATGTATTCGGCACATGTTATTATGCGGATTACAGTAGGTATAATCACACTTACTCCGTCGTGCTCTGTAGTATGTCTGTATACTTGTCTTAATTATTGACATAATTGAGATGTTTATACCAATGTATTTCATTAAAATTTGTGCCTTGAGCACAGTGAAAGGAATGACAGTTATATTATGTTAAAAGATAAAAAATTATTTTTACTAGATATTGATGGAACAATACTATTAGATACTACGCTAATTGATGGAACATTAGATTTTATGAATTATGTTTTAAGCATAGGTGGTAAATATATTTTTATAACGAATAATTCCACTAAAAGCATTGAAGACTATATTATAAAATTTGAAAAATTTAAGATTAAAGTTGATGAAACAAGCTTTGTAACATCATCATATGCTACAGCATTATATCTGAGAGAAAAATATGAAGATAAAAAAATATTTGTCCTTGGAACAAAATCATTTATTCAAGAACTTAGAACATTTAATGTGAATGTTACAGAAGAGCAAGATGATGATATTGCTTGTGCAGTAGTAGGCTTTGATAATGAATTGAATTATAAAAAGATAGAAAATATATGCGAATTGTTACTTACAAGGGATATTGATTATATAGCAACTAATCCAGATTTTGTATGTCCAACTAGTTTTGGTTTTATTCCTGATTGCGGATCAATATGCGAAATGATAGGTCATGCAGTAAAAAGAGAGCCTTTATATATTGGTAAGCCTAATAAAACAATAGTAGATATGTGTTTAAAACAAACTGGATTTACTAAGGAAGAAACATTAGTTATAGGGGATAGATTATATACAGATATTGCTTGTGGAATAAATAGTGGTGTTGATACTGCTGTAGTATTTACTGGAGAAGCAACAAAGGAAGATTTAATAGATACAGAATTTAAACCAATGTATAGTTTTGATACAATTAAGGAATTATACCAAGAAATGAAGTAACAGCTACATGAAAAGTAGAGTTTGCACCTTTCATATAAGTAATACTATTGTCCAATAAGTTAGATAGACCTATAATTTTATTGAATAATTCAATAAAAATAAACGTTGCTACTGATATAAGATTTTTATCATTAAATTTTGCCTTTAAGTTTAAGAATATCTAAGTTATATTTCTAACTAATAATTTAATTACCTTCTTGGTTATAATAATTATTAATGAGATATAGCTTTTTTATGTTACTTAAAGTTAATATTTGGTATAATATTTATAGTATGATACTTTTTGTAAAGGAGGACGATTATAGCATATGGATATGGAAAATATAAAAAAGATAATAAAAAGCAGTAAATCTTATATTAATGGATGGGAAAGGATGAAAAGATCAGCTGTAATTATTCCATTAGTAAAAATAAACAATAAAATCTGTATACTATTTGAAGTTAGAGCAAAAAAATTAAATAGTCAACCAGGAGATATCTGCTTTCCTGGGGGGAAGATAGATGAAAATGAAACACCTAAAGAAGCTGCATTAAGGGAAATGTTTGAAGAGCTTGGGGTTAAAAGCATTAATATTGTAAATGAATTAGATACTGTAGTTAGATATGATGGGATTATAATTCACCCATATTTAGGAATAATTGAAAACTTTGATGATATTCATATAAATGAAAGTGAAGTAGATCATGTATTTTGTGTTCCATTAACTTACCTTTTAAATCATAAGCCTCTTCAAGTAAGCGGTAAAATAAATGTTGAAAGATCTAAAGAGTTTCCATATGATTTAATAGTTAATAAGGAGAACTACAAGTTTAGGGAAGCTAGTTATACGTCTTTATTTTATAAATATGAAGATTATAATATATGGGGAATTACCGCAGAAATGCTACAAAATTTTTTAAACAAACTATAATTAATCCTTAACAATAAAAAAACATCCCTAAACCAACCGTATTCCCTATAAACCTTGACTAAACATTGAGGCGAAGTCAGATTGAAGAGATAAGGAAAAATTAAGAATTAATGGAGAAAAAAACAGAATAATAAATAAACAATAAACTTAGTAAAATAAAGAGCTAAGGAGCTATTCCTTAGCTCTTTTCAACGTAAAAAATGAAGAAGTAAAAAGAAAAAAATACAGGAGATATCCATCCTATAAAAATACATCTAACTTTAGTGTTTATAAGAGTCGGAGCGATACCAAGCAGCTGAAGCAATAGGAAATGAAAAAGTAGCACCAAATGAAGATTTAAAAGAAATATACTCAAAAGTATATAAAACATATAATTAAGCTTATCCTAGAATTAAGGATATCTAAAAATAAATTAACAAACAATTATTTACTTTAAGTATCTAATTTCTATATTGATAATATTTAGTTTAAAAAATGTTAAATAATAATTATAATGTTTAGGTAATTTATAATAAACTATGAATACTTTAACAAAAATAATAATAGTGATATTATTTAAGAAAGCTATTATTCTTTATAAGATATATGAGAAGAGTATTATCAAATAAAAAAATGTAAATATAGAGCTAAAGATGTTTAGAAGCATATACTTCTGTGAATTCTTTAATAGATATTTACAAGGAAGTATCTCTAGCGGATATATCAGATATAGACGAATTTGAAGAACTGTATCTTTAAAATGATATATCAACAAAAAAGTTTTAGATAAGTACTTAAAAACATATTTTTAAAGTTATATAATTAAATTATTATAAGGTAAGTCTTAAATCTTGATTGGAACTTCAGATTTGGACGAACCTTTTAAATAATAATATATAGCTGATAATGGGCAATTTAAGAAAAAATATAGAATTTCTTTAAAACAGTCTTATTGCATAAATCCAGTTATATATTTTTATTCGGGATTGTCCATTGCCAACTATTCATTAAAAACAAGAGGAGATGTTAAAGAAATGAGATTTTTTTTAGACACAGCAAACATAGAACACATTAAAGAAGCAAATGAAATGGGAGTAATATGCGGTGTTACTACAAACCCATCATTAATAGCAAAAGAAGGAAGAGACTTTAATGAAGTTATAAAGGAAATAACAGAAATAGTAGATGGACCAATAAGTGGAGAAGTTATAAGCGAAGATGCACAAGGAATGATTAAAGAAGGAAGAGAAATCGCAGCAATCCATAAGAATATGATTGTAAAAATTCCAATGACAGCAGAAGGACTTAAGGCAACTAAAGTTTTATCTAAAGAGGGAATTAAAACAAATGTAACTTTAATATTCTCAGTAACACAAGCGTTACTTGCTGCTAATGCAGGATCAACATATGTAAGTCCATTCTTAGGAAGAATAGATGATATTTCAATGGATGGAATGAAACTTGTTAGAAATATAGCAGATATATTTGCAATTCATGGAATAGAAACAGAAATAATCGCAGCTAGCGTAAGAAATCCAATTCATGTTATTCAAGCAGCACAAGCTGGGGCTGATATTTCAACAATACCTTATAGCTTAGTAATGCAAATGATAAAACACCCATTAACAGATCAAGGACTTGAAAAATTCAAAGCAGATTGGGCAGCAGCTTTCGGAAAATAAAAATCTGGCAGTTTGATGTACGTTTCAAATGAAATGATATATTAACAATTTGAATTATATAAAAAGTTAAATATTAAACAATATAAATATGTAAATAGATTTATAAATAAAAATAAAACTATTTACATATTAGAATTAATGTAATAAGAGTACTTTCAGCAGAGACTACTGAAAAAGCTATTAATTTATTAGATAAGGTTGGTTTAAGAGATAAGAAGGATGTTTATCCTGATACTTTATCTGGCGGCCCAAGGTAAAGAGTTGCTATAGCTAGAAATCTTGAAATAAACCTTAAGATAATGTTATTTTATATAGTATAAAATATTATGACATATTGGATTGCTATTTTGGTTATTAAATTAATGGATATGAAAAGTTAAGGCATATTTATATCTACTACATAAAATTAGGAGGGACAAAATGTTATTACTTGACTCTAAAAATTCTGAACTTAAAAATATAGTTATTTTAGCTACTGGTGGAACTATTGCTGGCACTGGAGAAACTGGAAAAACAACTAATTATAAAGCTGGTGATTTAGATATACAAACATTAATTGATAGTGTGTCTAATCTTGATAAAATAGCTAACATATATGGTGAACAAATTGCTAATGTTGATAGTAATGATATAACTATTAACCATTGGTTAACTCTTGCAAATAGAATAAACGAACTTTCAAAGCAGAAGGATATCGACGGATTTGTAATAACTCATGGTACTGATACTTTAGAAGAAACAGCATATTTTTTAGATTTAACTGTTAAAACAAATAAGCCAGTAGTATTGACAGGCGCAATGAGACCTTCTACTGCAACTAGTGCAGATGGACCATTAAATTTATACCAAGCAGTAGCTTTAGCAGCTAGTGATTTATCTAAGGGACAAGGGTCTATGGTTGTTTTTGCAGATGGAATTTATAGTGGAAGAAATGTGCAAAAGGTTAATACATTTAAAACAAATGCTTTTAATTCCATAGATTTCGGTTGCCTTGGATATATGAGAGATAATACACCTTATTTTTTTAATAAATCTACAAAACTACATACAGTTGATTCACAATTTGATATTTCAGTGTTGACTAAGTTACCTGAAGTGTCTATTGCATATTTTAATATTGGAGCTGATCCTTTAATTATTGATTATTTAGCTCAAAAGTCTGAGGGGCTTGTAATTGCAGGAGCTGGGTGCGGTACTTTTAGTTCAGCTTGGTTAAAGAAAATTAAGGCACTTGAGGATAAAGGTATCCCAGTTGTAAGATCTTCAAGAATAGGTAGTGGAATCATATTAAAAGATTTTTCTATAGATAAATCTTCTAATTGTATTCCTAGCAATACATTAGCACCTCCAAAAGCTAGAATATTACTTTCTTTAGCTTTAACTAAAACCAAGGATTATTCTGAAATAGAAAAAATTTTTGTGGAGTATTAAGGGACATTCAAAATATAAGTGTGATTTAAATGTGTATGAATAGTAATGAATAGTTAAAGATGAAGTTAATCTACATAATAGATTATCGTCATCTTTTTTTGTTTGGAATTGACTAAAAGTATAAGTTATGAAATTAAATTTCATATGTCTAATGTAAATTATCAATTAAAGGATAATATTCATATAATAAATGAAATTAATATAAGTGTATAGGATTGATTTATGAGTGAATATTGTATAAAAAGTAAGAATTTTATTGAAAGAATATTGAAAACAGGAAAGCTAATTGAGTTTGATGAAGCTTCAAAGATAGTTTTAATAAGTGATGTTCATAGAGGGGATGGAGGATATGCAGATTCTTTAAGGCAAAACAGAAATATTTATAAAGCTGCTCTTGGATTTTATTATGAAAATGGCTATAATTTAATTGAATTAGGTGATGGGGATGAGCTATGGAAAAATATAAATTGTTTGGATATAGCTTATAATTATAAAGATATTTTTACCATATTAAATGAGTTTCATGAAGATGATAGATTATGTCTAGTTTTTGGAAATCATGATATAGTTAAATCAAATCCAGAATTTATAAAAAAACAAGAAAAAATCTTTGAAGCTGCAGGTAATGGATTTGGACATGAAATGATTAATCTTTATAAGAATATAAAATTTTATGAGGGGGTTATACTTAAATATACTCCTTTAAACAAAGATATAATTGCATTTCATGGACATCAAGTTGATTGGATTAACTGTGATATGTGGAAAAGTAGTAGATTCTTAGTTAGATATGTATGGAGATTTCTAGAAGGATTTGCTGGTTTTAAATCTCCTATTAGTCCAGCAAATAATTATGATAAAGGAAGTAAGATAGACAATATACTTAAAAAGTTAGCACGAAAAGAAAGAAAAATGATTATTTGTGGACATACACATAATGATATATTTCCCAATCCTGGGAAGGGACTTTATTTTAACGATGGTTGTTGTGTATTTCCATCAGCAATAACGTGTATTGAACTAACTAATGGAGAAATTTCTTTAGTTAAATGGGAAATAGAAGTTGGTAACAAAGATATTTTATATATTACTAAAAGTATAACAGGAGGACCTGAAAAAATACAAAAATATTTAGATTACGCCGAGAGATTTTAATAAATGAAATATTTTAAGACGCACGAGGAGAACAAATATGAAGTTTATAGATTTACATTGTGATACAGCAGCTAGAATACTTTACGAAAATTTAAATTTAAAAAATGAATTATGCAAAGTTAATATTAAAAATTTAAAAAAAGGCGTAAGTTTAGGACAGGTATTTGCATTTTTTGTAGATCAAGAATTGAATGATGATTCATATGATGAATTTTCAAAACTATATAGTAGATTTATGAAAGAAATTAAGGAAAACTTTAATGAAATAGAAATAGTAAGAAGCATAGAAGAATTAAAGAATGCTGAAAAATTAGGTAAAATAGGAGCCTTTCTTTCTATAGAAGAAGGAGAAGTTATTAAGGGGAGTGTAAAGAATTTAAAGAGAGTATATGAAATGGGAATTAGGATATTGACAATTACTTGGAATTATAAAAATCAATTGGGATATCCTAATGCAGAATATGTTCATAAAGATAAAGGTTTAACTAAAAAAGGAATAGAAGTTATTGAAGAATGTGAAAACTTAGGTATAATACCAGATGTATCACATTTATCAGATGCTGGTTTTTATGATTTGATTAAAATTTGTAAAAAACCCTTTATAGCTTCTCACTCTAATGCTCGAGCTATAACAAATCATCCTAGAAACTTAGACGATGATATGATAAAGTCATTAGCTAAAAAAGGTGGAGTAATGGGAATAAATTTTTGCTCTGATTTTTTAGGAAATAAAAGTATATCTTCAATAGAAGATATGATATTTCATATAAAGCATATAAAAAATGTTGGTGGAATTGATGTATTAGCTCTTGGTAGTGATTTTGATGGTATAGGAAATGAAGTTGAAATAAAAGATGCTTCAGAGTTTGATAAATTGTATTTTGCTCTTAAAAATAATAATTTTAAGGAATTAGAAATAGAAAAAATATTCTATAAAAATGTAATTAGAGTTTTTGAAGAAACATTAAAATGATATAAAATTAATGTTTATAAAACAAATTATATAAAATAAAGTTGAAAGGTGGTGGGCTTTAGTAGAGATTTAATATTAATATATATAATCTCACTAAAGAAAGGTAATTATGAATAAATTAAGTGGTAAAGTTGCACTGATTACAGGTGCATCAAGAGGTATTGGGAGAGCTATAGCTATAGAATTTGCAAAACAGGGAGCAAGTGTAATAATAAACTATTCAAGTGATGATGAAGGTGCAAAAGAAACCTTAGAAGAAGTAAAAAAAGTAAATGGATATGGAATTATAATAAAAGGGGATATATCCGCTTATGAAAAGTGTAATATAATAGTTGAAGAAGCGTTAAAGATAATGGGGAAAATAGATATTTTGGTTAATAATGCAGGTATAAGCTGCATTGGATTATTTATGGATGTTACAGAAGAAGAAATTCAAAAAATTGTAAGTACTAATCTTTTTGGAACAATATATCTAACAAAACATGTTCTTAAAGATATGATTTCAAGAAAAAATGGAAACATAATAAACATTTCTTCTATGTGGGGAGAAGTGGGGGCATCCTGTGAAGTATTGTATTCAACTACAAAAGGTGGATTAAATTTATTTACAAAAGCCCTTGCAAAAGAAATTGCTCCTTCAAATATAAGAGTAAATTGTATTGCACCAGGAGTAATAAATACAAAAATGAATTCATTTTTAGGAGAAGAGGAAAAAATCTCCCTAGAAGAAGAAATTCCTCTAGGGAGATTTGGAAATGCAAGTGAAATAGGAAAAATAGCAGTATTTTTATGTAGTGAAGATTCCTCATATATTACAGGACAAATCATACGCGCAGATGGTGGATTTATCTAGCGAGTAGATAAATCCACCATCGTATTTATGTCAACATTTTTCTAATGAAATATTATAGATCATCTTCAGGTGGCACTATTTTTTCTAAGTAGAAGTAAAATTCGACACCTCCATCTATATTTTTAAGGTTAAATTCACTATTATGAAGATGTAAAATATTTTTAACTATTGATAATCCAATACCAGTGCTATTTTTTTGAGTTCGTTCTCTAGATTTATCTAGTCTATAGAATTTATCAAAAAGTTTACTTATTTCTTCTTCAGGAATAGTTACACCAATGTTTTGGACTGATATTTTGAACTTATCTAAACCTTCTTCAATATTTACATTAATAGTATTACTTGGAGGAGTATACTTAATTGCATTGGTTATAAGATTAGTTAAAACCTGTTCCATTTGAAATGGATCTGCATAAACATAGCTATAAGGAGTTGAAGAATTAAAGTTTACATTAAATTTATTTTCTTCAAAGTCAGGATTATGTTTTTTAAGTACCTTTGTAATTAATCTATTTATATTAAAGGCTTCAGGATTTGGTTTAGTGGTTCCAGATTCAAGTTTTGAAAGTTCCAGCATATTAGTGACTAAAACACTCATTTTTTTAGATTCATCAATTATGGTTTCCAAATACATTTTAGCGTCTTCACCAGACACAATACCATCTTTAATACCTTCTGCATAACCTTCTATTATACCAATTGGAGTCTTAAGCTCGTGACTTACATTAGCTGTGAATTCCTTTCTCATATTATCCAATTGTCTTTCTTTTTCAATGTCATCTTCTAACTTTTTATTTTTCTTTTGCAGGTCTAACAGTGCAGAGTGAAGGTTTTTTGATAAAAAGTTTAAGGATTTAGCCAGGCTTCCTATTTCATCTTCTCTATTAGTCTCACAAACTGCAGAAAAATCCATGTTAGACATTTTATTTGCAGCATAAGTTAAAGTTACAAGAGGTTTAGATATTAAATTAGAATAAATTAAAGCAAGTATTATAGAAACAGTAATTAGACCAAAAAATAAATATATAAAGAACTCACTTATAACTTCAGAAGCTTCTTTTATAGGCTGAATAGAAGAAACACAAAAGATAAGGCTATCATTTTTACTACTTAGGGACATAGGACTAACTACTCCAATTTTTTTTAGTCCACTACTCTTATTATCAAAATTTGTATACTTAGTTTGAGAATATGTAATAACTTCATTTATTAAATCTTTATTATTAATTAGTTCTGTACCAAAAGCAGTTAAAGTATCAAAATTCTCCTTATCATCATTAACATTATTAGAAAGATATATAATATCTCCATTTAAAGAAGTAACAATAACTTTAGCATTATTATCATTTTCAAATTTTTGAAGAGCTTTGTATAAATCAGAATTATTATCAATATGAAGAGAGTATAAATCATGAAATTTATTAACTTCTTGTACTAACGATATTGTTTTTTTATAAGAATAAAATCTTTCAAAGAAAAAAGCTTGTGCAAAGTATGTTATAAGCATTAAACCAATAATTAGAGATAACGTTATAATAAATAGTCTTTTAGATAAACTGTACTTCATTATTTGGACTCAAATTTATATCCACTGCCACGAACAGTAATTATATAATTTGCCTTATCTAATAATTTTTCTCTAAGTCTTTTAACATTAGTGTCTACAGTACGAATATCTCCATAATAATCAATACCCCATACGTTGTCTAGAATATTATCTCTAGTTAATGCAATATTTTCATTAGTAATTAAATATATTAAAAGCTCATATTCTTTTGGTGATAAGATTATTTCTTTTCCATCAATTTTGACTTCATGAGAAAGTTTATTTATAGTAAGTCCATTAAAATCTTGAGAACTTGAATCTAAGTCTTCTCTAGTCCTTTTAAGAAGTGCTTTAACTTTAGCAATTAAAACCTTAGGACTAAAAGGTTTTGTCATGTAATCATCAGCACCGTAATCATAGCCTTGAAGTTTATCTTCTTCTTCTCCTTTTGCAGTAAGTAGAATTGCAGGAACCGTTGAAACTTCCCTTAATTTTTCAAGCATAGTTAATCCATCCATAATAGGCATCATTATATCTAAAAGCACCAGATCAATTTTTTGAGTGCTAAATATATATAAGCCCTCTTCACCATTTGAAGCTTCAAAAACATTAAAATCTTCTTTCATTAAATAATCTCTAAGTAAAAACCTAATTCTAAGTTCATCCTCTACAATCAAAATAGATTTTTTCATTGTTATGTCATCTCCTTTATTTAAACTAATTTGTATAAAATAAATTAAAGTTTCATATTCATAATATGTAAAAGTTTATTCATAATTTATAATACATTAAAAATAAGGCAATTAGATTACAATTTTATGATTAACTTTCTATATTAAGATATCAGAGTAAATTTTAGTTATAAGAGTAAGTATATAGTTGTTAGTTATATTAATTAAATTATAATATAATATTGTTAATATCAATATAATTTTCTTTAACTATATTTTATTAATTATGACTTTAAAACTATAAAGTATACTTTTGATAAGGTATAATATGACTAGGTTTTATTTTAGATTGAAGAAATAGTAGGAATATAGTTTTAGATTATGATATGATTATGGGAGGTAAATTTAATGATAGAGGTTATAATACAATTGAATTTTACCAAGATATATTAATAAGTATAAATTGAGCATATTAGTTATCAATAACAAAAAATCAGATATACAATTAGGAGAATAATAAATGATAAAATTAAACTTTGATGTAAAAAGGCATACTTTAGCAAACGGGTTAGAAGTAATAACCATAAATAAAGATACTCAGATTGCAGCTATAAATATTGGAATTAAAGTAGGGTCATTATATGAGAATATGCAAGAAAAAGGAATAAGTCATTTTATTGAACATACATTATTTAAAGGAACTACAACTAGAAGCGACGAAGAGTTAAATGAAGAATTAGAAGCTTTGGGTGGAGAATATAATGCTTATACAGATTATGATGCAACTGTATATACAATTAGTTGTTTGATGGAAGAATTAAAGAATGCGGTAGAACTTTTAGGGGATATGGTTATAAATCCAAAGTTTGATAAGGATGAAATAGAGAAAGAAAGAGGAGTAATTTTATCAGAAATAAGGATGAGTAAGGATGATATAGAAGATTTTAGTTTTAAGAATATAAATAGAATTGCATTTACAAATAGTGCTCTTAAATATGAAGTAACTGGATTTGAAGAGAATGTTTCAAAATTTACTAGAGAAGAAATATTAGCTTACTATACCAAGCACTATACTCCAAAAAATTCACTTATAACTATGGTATCATCTTTAAATCATGAAGACGCAATAAAATTGGTAGAAGGTCAATTTAAAGAGTGGAAAGGTGAAAAACCTGAGGCTATAGATATTATAAAGGAAAGAAATAAGGAAGTAATGGAAATAAGTTATAAAAAGGATATTGAACAAAGTACTATAGTATATTTATATACTTTTGATGAATTGGAAAAATCCGATGAACTTCCTCTCAGAATTTTAAATCATAGACTTGGAGAAAGTTCAAATTCATTACTATTTAGAGAAATTAGAGAAAATAGAGGATTAGCTTATGATATTTATACTCATCTTGAAATAACAAATAACATAAAAACTCTTTATATATACACTGCAGTTGGGGAAGAAAATATAGCTGAAGCCAAGGACGCAATTGACGAGACTTTGAAGAAATTAGTTGATGGAAAAATTAAAATTGTAGATAAGGATTTAAATATAATGAAGAAGGTTCATAAGACAGCAGTAATAGCAACTTTAGAGGATTCTTCAGAATTATGTAATTATATGCTTCATCAAGCTCTAGAAGATGAAGATATATTTGAATTTGTTAAGGATATGGAAAGATTGAATAACGTAGATACAATAAAAATCAATGAAGTAGGTAAAAAAGTCTTAAAAAGTCCAACAATTCATATACTAAAATCTAATTAAGGAATGTAAATTATAAGTAAAGGTGAAAATACGAAATTATGGCAAAAATAACTAAAATAGAAATTCAAAAGAGAAATAAAGAAAGAGTTAATTTATTTTTAGATGGTGAATATGCTTTTTCTCTTTCTGCAGAGTTGGTTTATAAAGAAGGACTTAAGACAAATGATGAAATAGATTCGGAAAAGCTTAAAATTTTAGTAGAACATGAAAATTTAATAAGATGCAAGAATTCTGCTTTAAGAATTATTGAAAAAAGCTATAAAACTGAAAAAGAGGTAAGAGATAAGCTAATACTAAAAGGGTATGAAGATAACTCTATAAACAAGAGTATTGAATTTCTTAAAGAATATAATTTTATAAATGATAGTAATTATACAAAAGCATTTATACATGACAAATTAAATTCCCAAGGAAGTCAGAAAATTAAGTATAAGCTAATTCAAAAGGGCATATCAAAAGAGATTATAGCTGAAGAATTGTCTAATTTAGATAAGGGAAATGAAAAAAATGTTGCATTTAATATAGCAAAGAAAAAGCTTGATATCATAAAAAAGAAGGAAAATGATAATTATAAAGTTTCAGGAAAGCTATATAGATACTTAATATCTAAAGGGTATGGATATGATGTTACAAATGAAATTGTTAAGGAAATTATGTCATTGGATGAATTTTAATAGCAACATGTGTAAATATTAACTTACAATAATGTTATAAGTTTTGATATAATTATGAGGTATAGTTCAAATATGGTCAGGCTATCATTTTTAATACTGATATTTTGCTATATTGGTCAGTAACATTAATATGATATTTTATAAAATTTTGAACTACACCAATTATAATATAAAGTGAAATTTTTAAGGCGGAATTTTATATTTCAACTGAATTTAGTTGAACTTATACCCTCAAGGGGCTTAGTCTAGGGCAGTGCGATTCTTAGCACTCATTTAAAGAGATGGAGAATTAGAACCGCTAGATATCAGACTAGGTACTACTTGAGGGTATAAATTAAAATAGAGTAAGGATATTATTTATGGAGGAAAAAATCATGAAGGAAAATAAATCTTTGCTGGTGATTTCTGGAATTGCTTCGGGGCTTATTCAAATAAGTATAATTATTGGAATGTTAGTATTACCAAGTACAATATTTAATTCTACATCTATTAATTCATTTTTAGAAAATGCACTTAAACAAGAATATTCGTCTAATAAAGATAGTTTAGATAGCAAAAATAGTATTAGTGTTTTTTTAAAGAATAAACAATTAAGTAAAAGTGCATCTTCTAAAGAAATTATTATTTATAATGGAATTACTATAGATAGGGGAATAAAATCAAATGAAAATATTAATAACAAAGCAGTTGAATTAACGGAAAAGGCTACAAGTGATAGAGAAAGAGCTAAAATTTTATATACTTGGATTGGAAGTAATATAAAGTATGACAATGATAAAGCCGAGAAGGTATTAAATGGAAGTGACATCAGCAAAATGCCAGACGGTGGTGCTATATGTGCTTTTGAAAATAAGTCAGGTATATGCTTTGATAAGGCATGTCTTTATGTAGCTATGTCAAGGGCTATAAATCTTAAAGTAAGATTAATAGGTGGGCAGGCATTTGATGGTGAACAGTATGTAGGTCATGCTTGGAATCAAGTTTATTTAAGTGACGAAAATATGTGGATAAATGTAGACTCAACTTTTTATGATGGAGGAAATTATTTTGATTCCAATCTTTTTAATAATCATAATGTAGAAGAAATTGCTGGAGAATGGTAGTAAACCAATGTTGTAATATAGTTTAGAATTTTTTTAAAAAGGATATTATTAGCTAAATATTAAATTATTTTTTTATGAAGCTTTGAAATAATAAGATTAATAGCTTTTTCGCAGTCTTGGTCATTAGGATCTATGGACCAAGCTAGATTAAAAAGACGCAAAGCTGTATTAAGGCATTCCTTCATAACATAACAATAACCAAGATTAAAAAAATATTTACTTTCACGTTTAATAGAAATTGCTTTATTTAGCATTTCTATTGCATTATCAAAATTTTTTAATTTAATAAAGCAAACACCACAATTATAATAGGAGCAGGCTTCATTTGAATTTTGAGATGCAGATTTTTTATAACAATCAATAGCTTTTTCATAATCTTGTATATTATAAAATTTATTTCCTTCGTTAAAATAATTCATTTGTGACCTCCAAAAATAAAATTGTAAATATTACTTTAAATACGTTATAATTATAGACAATACTTTAAATAACTATACATATGCACTTACTATTAATAAATTTAAATTGTGAACACAGCATAATGTGTATTAAAAAACATAGAAGGTGATTAATAAAGTATGATAAATTATAAAATTGGTTTAGATATAGGATCAACAACAGTAAAATTAGCAGTTCTTAATGATGAGAACATTTTAATATATAGTAAATATCAAAGGCATTTTTCAGATATAAGAAGCACAATTATAGATTTAATAAATGAATGTTATGATGTTTTAGGTGATATTAATTGCAAGATTAGTATAACTGGTTCAGGTGGAATGTCAGTATCTAAATGGCTTAATATTGATTTTGTGCAAGAGGTAATTGCATGTTCCAAAACAGTCGAAACACTTATTCCACAAACTGATGTTGTAATAGAACTTGGTGGGGAAGATGCTAAAATAACATATTTTAAGGGCGGAATAGAGCAAAGAATGAATGGGAGCTGTGCAGGGGGAACTGGAGCTTTTGTTGATCAAATGGCAGTATTATTAAATACAGATGCATTGGGATTAAATGAATATGCAAAAGAATATAAGGTATTATATCCTATAGCGTCAAGATGTGGAGTTTTTGCTAAGACAGATGTACAACCATTAATAAATGAAGGTGCTAAAAAGAGTGATATAGCTGCATCCATATTTCAAGCTGTAGTAAACCAAACAATAGGAGGTCTTGCGTGTGGTAAACCTATAAGAGGTAATGTAGCTTTTCTTGGTGGACCATTATTCTTTTTATCCGAACTTAGACAAAGGTTTATAGAAACATTGAATTTGGAGGAAGAACAAATAATTGCGCCAGAAAATTCACAACTTTTTGTTGCTATAGGGGCGGCACTTTTATCACAAAAACAAAAAGTAACATCTTTAAAAAAGGTAGTAGATAAAATTTCAGATATCTCTAATATAAAGGATGATACTGAGCCAAGACTTGAACCTTTATTTAATGATGAAGAAGATTATAAAAAATTTAAAGATAGACATAATAAAAATGTATTAAAAAGAGCTGAGTTTAAAAGTTATGAGGGACAAGCATACTTAGGTATAGATGCAGGCTCAACAACAACTAAGGTTGCACTAATAAGCGAAAATTCAGAACTTTTATATTCTTACTATGGAAGTAATGAAGGAAATCCATTAAATAAAGTTGTAGATATCATGAAGGATTTGTATGAAAAGCTTCCTGAAACTGTAGAAATAGTAAATTCGACAGTTACAGGTTATGGAGAAGCTTTAATTAAAGCAGCTTTACATATAGATATTGGAGAAATTGAAACAATCGCACATTATAAAGCCGCAAATCACTTTTTGCCAGGAGTAGACTTCATTTTAGATATAGGTGGACAAGATATGAAGTGTCTAAAAATTAAAAATGGAGCAATAGATAGTATACTCTTAAATGAAGCTTGTTCATCAGGCTGTGGATCATTTATTGAAAGCTTTGCTAAATCGCTAGATATGAAAATTGAAGATTTTGCAAAGGAAGCATTATTTTCAAAAGCGCCAGTAGACCTTGGATCTAGATGTACAGTGTTTATGAATTCTAGAGTCAAGCAATCTCAAAAAGAGGGTGCAGAAATTGCAGATATTTCAGCAGGACTTTCATATTCTGTTATAAAAAATGCTTTGTTTAAGGTAATAAAACTAAGAGATGAAAAAGACATAGGTGAAAAAGTAATAGTACAGGGTGGAACTTTTTATAATGAAGCTGTACTTAGAAGTTTTGAGCTTATTTCAGGGAGAGAAACTGTAAGGCCAGATATATCAGGACTTATGGGTGCATTTGGATGTGCACTTATTGCAAAGGAAAGACATGTTGAAGGAATTAAGTCAAGTTTACTACCTAGAAATAGAATAGATGAATTTAAAATGACATCATCTTTTGGAAGATGTGGGAAATGTGGAAACAACTGTTTGCTTACTATAAATAAATTTTCCACAGATGAAGAGTTTATATCAGGGAATAGATGCGAAAGAGGACTAGGTATAAACAAGTCTAAGGAAGATAAGTTGCCAAATTTATATGATTATAAATATAAGAGAACCTTTAATTATAAGCCTCTTAAAGAAGAAGAAGCAAAGCGTGGAGTAATTGGAATTCCAAGAGTTCTTAATATGTATGAAAATTATCCGTTTTGGTTTACTTTTTTAACTAGTTTAGGCTTTAGTGTTAAGCTATCAGCAGCCTCAAGCAAAAAGATATATGAACTTGGAATAGAAACAATTCCATCAGAATCAGCATGTTATCCAGCAAAATTAGCACACGGTCATGTTATGAACTTAATTAATAGGGGAATTAAGAATATATTTTATCCTTGTATTTCCTATGAAAAAAATGAATTTAAGGATGCTCAAAACCATTATAATTGTCCTATGGTAACTTCTTATCCAGAAGTTATTAAAAATAATATGGATGGGTTAAAACTTAATGATATTAACTTTATAGAACCATTTTTATCTTTAGACAATGAAAAAGAGCTTGCTAAAAGAATAGTACAAGAGTTTAAGATGTTTAATGTAACTTTAAAGGAAGCAAAAGCAGCAGTAGAAGCAGCAGGCTTAGAAAGAGAAGCTTATAAAAAAGATATACAAAACAAAGGTGAAGAAGTCATAGATTATTTAAGAAAAAATAATAAAAAAGGAATAGTATTAAGTGGAAGACCATATCATATAGATCCAGAAATAAATCATGGTATTCCTGATATTATAAATTCTTTTGATATGGCAGTATTAACAGAGGATAGTGTATCTCATTTAGGAATACTTAAAGACAAGTTAAGAGTTGTAGATCAATGGATGTATCATTCAAGATTGTATAGAGCAGCAGCCTTTGTAGCAGATGAGCCTTGTGTTGATATAATTCAATTAAATTCTTTTGGATGTGGACTAGATGCTGTTACTACAGATCAAGTTTCTGAAATTATTTCATCAAAAGGAAAGATATATACAGTACTTAAGATAGATGAAGGAAATAATTTAGGGGCAGCTAAAATAAGAATAAGATCATTAAAAGCTGCAATGGGTGAAAGAGAAAGAAAGAATTATAAACCTATTGAAGAAAAGATAATATATAAAAACCCAATATTTACACCTGAAATGAGAAAAAAACATACAATTTTATGTCCTCAAATGTCTCCAATACATTTTGATTTAATAGAAACAGCTGTAAGGGAAGCAGGATATAATTTAGAAGTCTTACCGGCAATGGATATGAAGGCAGTTGATGAAGGTTTAAAATATGTTAATAATGATGCTTGTTATCCTTCAATAATAGTAATTGGGCAAATCATTCAAGCACTTAAGTCAGGAAAATATGATGTGAACAACACTTCAGTTATAATATCTCAGACAGGTGGAGGATGCAGAGCTACCAATTACATTGGATTTTTAAAAATGGCATTAAAACACGCTGGATTTGAAAATGTACCGGTTATATCTGCAAATGTAGTA
This sequence comes from Clostridium sp., assembly GCF_021372645.1. GTDB lineage: Bacteria > Bacillota > Clostridia > Clostridiales > Clostridiaceae > Clostridium. The sequence goes on from NZ_JAJFUC010000035.1 coordinate 29,580, forward strand.
GGACTTGATCAGCAGCCAGGCTTTAAGATAACATTAAAACTACTTCATAGAGCAATTATGGCATTAGTTTATGGTGATTTATTTATGAAAGTTTTATATAGGACAAGACCTTATGAAAAAATTAAAGGGTCAGCAAATGAACTTCATAAAAAATGGAACGAAAGAGCTAAATCAAATTTAATTAATGGGAGTAAAAGAGAGTTTAATAAAAATATAAAAGAAATAATTAATGAGTTTGATAATTTGCCATTGTTAAATATTAGAAAACCTAAGGTTGGAGTTGTTGGAGAAATATTAGTTAAATTCCATCCAACAGCTAATAATGATATAGTAGTAATTTTAGAAAATGAAGGAGCGGAAGCAGTAGTTCCAGATCTTTTAGGTTTCTTCTTTTATTCAGCGCTTGATGCAGAATTTCAAGCTAAATTTCTTGCAGGAAGCAAAAGGGAAAATAATTTAAGCAATATGGCAATTTTATATATGGAAACTTATAGAAAAACCATGAAAAGGTATTTAGAAAAGAGTAATAGATTTTCTAAGCCTAGACATATAAGAGAATTAGCGAATATGGCATCACCTATACTTTCTCTTGGAAATCAAACTGGAGAAGGATGGTTTTTAACAGCTGAAATGATCGAACTTATAGAAAGTGGTGCAACCAATATAGCTTGTCTTCAACCTTTTGCATGTTTACCTAATCATGTAACTGGAAAAGGAATGATAAAGACTTTAAAGGAGAGATATCCAAGCTCAAATATAGTAGCTATAGATTATGATCCAGGTGCATCAAATGTAAATCAAATGAATAGAATAAAGCTTATGCTATCAGTAGCGTTTAGAAATTTAGAAGAAGAAACTACAATTCATAAGAAACGACAAGAAAGTATAGAAAAACAACAGTTTAATAATGAAATAAGTCTAACCTTACATTAAAAATTTATATGAGAATAATCAAATATAGTTATTGTTAATAGAAGTAGAAGGAACAATAGTTCCTTCTACTTCTATGTCTATTTTATATGACTTTAGAAAAGAGTTAATAACCTTATTGCCAAATGGTATCTGGAAGTGTAAATTATACTTAGAGAACATAGTCTAAGAGAATAGTTAACAACGCTAGATATGGTAAGAAATTTGAGATATGCAATTTGGAGGTAATAGATGGAAACTAAAAGTAGTCAGGGGACAACGGGAAAACCAAAAAATAAGAAATTTAAGCCGCTAGTATTTTTGATAGGGATAGTATATATAGTTGTTTTTTTAGGGATTACAACTCCTTTACTGTTACTTTTTGGACCGTATGGAAATACAAGAAAAGTATTTGTATCAACTGTACTTGGAACAAGACATGCATACTTAATAACTGATTTTATTTCTCAAGAAACTATAAATGAAATTTTAGGAGTAAAGAAGGAAGAAGAGCCAAAAGAACAAATTACTAAAAATATTGCTGCTGATCTTGATAAAATAAGGGTTAAATATACAAGTGGAAATGATATAAGTAGATATGATATTCATACAGATAGATATACTGGTTATGTGTTAGAAATAAAGAACCCATTGGGTGTTAAGGTTGCAATGACTAAATATATAGGTAAAATAGGGCAGAAAACAAGTGAAATGGCAGAAGAACATAATGCTATTGCAGCTATTAATGGGGGAGCATTTGTAGATGAGTCTTCCGATGGAACACTTTATGCAGGAACTGGAGCAGAGCCAGGCGGATTTGTAATTTCAGGAGGAAATGTCATATATCCGAAAAATAATAGCATGAAGAAAAATAATGTTGAAAATGTTATTGCTTTTACAAAAGGAGGACAACTTATAGTTGGAGATCATACTCTTGTAGAATTGAAAAAATTAAATGTGCAAGAAGCAATGTGTTTTAGAAGACCTAATATTATTATTAATGGAGAGGCACAGGTAAAGGATAAAATGGCAGATGGACTTAATCCTAGGACTGCAGTTGGACAGAAGGAAGATGGAACAGTAATATTTTTAGTTATTGATGGTAGAAAAATCACATCTCCTGGAGCAAGTTTATATGATGTACAACAAATAATGCTCGAAAGGGGAGCTATTAATGCAGGAGCTCTTGATGGAGGATATTCATCGACAATGTATTATAAAGGTGATGTAATAAATTCTCCTAATGCATGGGATGGAGAAAGATCTGTTGCCACAGCATTTTATGTTGAATAGGGCAGTAAATGAGAAGATAACTTCTTTCTAAAACTTATGCATCTGAAAGAAAAAACTGCCTAAGGATGTAACGTATATTTTGTGTAGGAGAGGATTAATTAATGAAAAACCTGGTGAGAATATTAGTATGGACTCTTATAGCATTAGTAATTCAGCAAAGCATATTTCTATATGTAGAAAATGTATATTTAGCCTCAGATGTAAAAATAGAAGCAGAAAAAGTTGAGGAAAAAGAAACTCTCCAAAAGAAAAATCTAAATGAAATTGATATAAAAGATGGAATAAGTGATGTTTCATTATCATCAGATGGAAGATTTGTTGCTTATTTAGAAAATAATAAGCTTAAAGTATTGGATAGTAATGATAATAGTGAAAAGGAATTTAAAAGTGATAATGATGGAGAATTGGTATTTTATAAGTGGTTAACAAATGAAAATAGTATGATTGCTATTCAAAAAGTACAGAAAAATGGGGAATTTTATTTTGAACCACTATCCTTTAATGCTAGAAAAGGAGAAACAAGACAACTTGCAGATTTTAATTTAAACGAAGTAAGAATAAATATAGAAAATAAAAACGATAAAATTGATAATGTTGTATTTTCAACTGCAACCCATAGTCTTTATATAAAGATTCAAAAGAAAGCTGGAAAAAGTGATCTATATTATGCAAATGTAATGAATCAATTAGCAGAAGTTAGGTCAAATAGAGATATAGGGAATATTGTAGTTCCAACTACAAGTACAAATGCAGTAATGGAAATGGGAGAAGGTGCAACCATATTAAACAGTTCAGAAAACATAGAAATACCTAATGTTCAAATTACAAAAGTATTAGGTACTGATATTAATGACAATGTATATTTTGGCGAAGAAATAAATGATAAAATTACTAAAATATATTATACAGTGTTAAGTGATAAAAATCTTCAATGGCATACACTAACACTAACAAAGCCAGTAGATAAAGAAGATATAATAGTAGATTATGGCGGCAAAGTTTATGTAAATGATAAACCTGCAGGGAGTGTTTTAGAGCTTACTACTAAAAAGACAATTAAATATGAAGGACAACTAGTACAATCATATTCTAAAGGGTTTATTTCTAGAAATGGTAATAAATTAATAAAGAATGAAATAGAAGAAAATAAAATATCTATCCGGTAATTATAAATGTATTTAAAATAGACTAACAAAAATTAAAACAAAAGGGGAGGGCTGGAGGTTCATCTAGAATAAGACTATAAAATAATACATAAATAAGATATAAGAAATTTCACAAAATTAAAATTTTGCCAAGGTATTAAATATAAGGAAACCTCAAAAGCTAGATCCTTATGAAGAAAAGTTAAAATTCAAACCTGAATGGGTTGACATAGGTTATGTATTAATTTCCATGATGCTATTAAAGAAAGTTACAAGTTCTAGTACTGTCACTTTTACAAATTATAATAAAATAGCTACAGAAAAAAATATTATGGTATAATAAGAATAATAAATATGATCTGGTGATAATTTGAGGATTTTAATAAAGTATTTTTGGCTTATTGTCTTGAAGGGAAGGTGAATAGCTAGTTTTTGATTAAAATAATTATTAAAAATTTAAAAGGTATATAATGAGAATTTAGATAAGGGAAGAAGGTGTTTACTGATGAAGAAATTTATTAAAAATTTATTATTAGGATTAATAATAATATCAGCGCTAGGAGTACAGCCTGTATTTGCAACAGATTATGATTTAAATACTTCTGTATATAATCATTTAGAAAATTGGGATACAGAATTTGAAATTAATTACTATAGCTCTGACGCATTAGATGTCGTAAAAGATATTGCGAAAAAAGATGATTATTTAACTAGATCGTTAAGGAGATTAGAATATAACAGAGTGGGACATAGAGCAACAGTAAAAGTTACTTATTTAACAACTAAGGAGCAAGAAGAATATATAAATAAAGAATTAACCCAAATAGTCAATTCTATAATTACAAATAGCATGAGCGATTTTGAGAAAATCAAAACAATAAATAAGTATATAGTTGATAGATATGAATATGATGATAGCCTTGTATCTAATAATGTATATTCTGCATTAACAACAGGGAAGACTATATGTCAAGGTTATGCAATGACTGCTTATAAAATGCTTAATTTAGCAGGTATAGAAAATAAAATTATTGTTGGGGATTTAGATGGAGTTCCCCATGGGTGGAATTTAGTTAAGCTTAATGGTAATTGGTATCAACTAGATGTTACTAATAATGATGTGGCAAATGATAGATATTTTCTTAAAAATGATGACTTATTAAGACATGATGGATTTACTTGGGAAGCTAATGATTATCCAATATGTGATGAAAATTATGATCCAACATCAAATCGCAGTACAACGATATTAAATAATAATACTCAAAATGTAACCCAAAATAAGCAAGAGTCAAATAATTATGGACAAACTTTAAGCGGTTATAAATCAAATGTTGATGGCAATTGGTATTGTAGTAATGGTTCATGGTATTTCTTAAAGAATATAGGTATTTACTCTACAGGATGGAATATAATTGATAATAAGTGGTATTGCTTAGAAAGTAATGGTAAAATGAAAACAGGATGGATATATTATAATCGAAAATGGTATTATTGTTACCCAGTAAGCGGAGATATGGCGACTAATACCATTATTGATGGGTATAGAGTTGATTTAACTGGAGCTTGGATAGCATAAAAATAGAAATATATGTTTTGATAATAAAAAACTATGGAATTAAGTATTATAAGCTTAATTTCATAGTTCTTTTACTATATATACTTTAGCACTATAACGGGTGCAAGGTTCCGTCAACGCCTACTCAAGATAATTCTTTTTCAAATTGAAGTTCTAAGATGTATTCAAAAAATTTACTTTTGTCGATAGTAGTTGTAAAACTATAAAGGAAACTCAACTTGCATTCACTCGCTGAGTAAGTGATTTATACCAAATATTTCTTATAAGGAAGTTAACTCGTATACGCGAGTTAACTAAGTTCGAGAAAGCAAATATAAAATTTGGGCTCTCACTTATACTTAAGAATTATCTTGACTTTTCATATAATTTTCATACCAATTATTAAATAATACTTTAAGAGAAGCGGCAATCGGAACGGCAAGAAGCATTCCTAATAATCCACCTACAGTACCACCAATTAATATTGCCATCATAGTAAATACAGGATGTAAACCAACACTATTTCCCACGATTTTAGGCGCTAGAAGGTTATTGTCAATCTGCTGGACAACTTGCATAGCAAGGATAGCATAAAGTATTTTAATCGGTTGTCCACTAAGCAGTCCCATAATTGCGGCAAGGACAGTAGCAACTAATGGACCTACATAAGGAATCATATTGCATAGACCTCCAATTATACCAATTACAATAGCATATTTTATTCCTACAATTGAAAGAGCAATTGCAGACAAGACACCAACAAAAAATGATTCTAAGAACTGTCCACGTATAAATTTACCAAAAACTTCATTGACAACGTGAACAGTATAATTTATTTTAAGGCCTACCTTACTTTTTCTAAATACTAAATAATAGAGTTTACTGCATAAACTTATAAAATACTCAGAATCACTTAGAAGATATATGCTAATTATTAAGGCAATAAAAAATGTTACAACACTACTACCAATAGACATTATGTAGGATGTCATATTTCCAATATTACTAAAAATATAATTCTGCAAGTAAGTTATACCATCTATAATATATGGTTTCAGTGTGCCTATAAAAGAATTATTTAAACTATCAAGAGCTGCGTTTATGGATACAATAGAGAATGAACTACTATTTAAATTTAATGAAATATACTGAATTATGTTAGTTAGAGTAGTATTGTTTGATAATTGACCGCCAATCATATAATATACTCCACATAGTAATCCTAAAAGGATACCAATAATTAAAAAATATGCATATATTATTGCTATAACACGTCTTGATGATGGATTTTTTACTTTATATAGCTTGTTTCTCTCTAAAAATTTTTCAATAAATCTAGTAACTGGATATAAGAGATAAGAAATTATAATTGCTATTAGTAGTGGTTTAACTAAATTAATTATATAGACTAAAATATTAAAAGCATTATTGAATAAGGTACCTATATTTGAAACAATTAGAAATGCAACATATATTATAACTGCTGTAATAGTTGTATATACTGAATATTTAAGTAATTTTTTATCAAATTCAATTTTCATATAATAGTATTTATCTCCTTAATCTTTACTTATTTATTTCTTTGAAATTTGTATAATTATTTAATAGCTTTATTCATTGATTCTTCCTATAATTTAGCATAAATATTAATATAATTATATCTAATTATTAACATTATAACACATTTTTCATTAGTTAAACTAAAACATAAATCACAATTATACTTTATATGGCGTAGTACAAAAAATATATTTAGGTTATTGATATTACAATATTCAGTCATTAGCTTTTATAAAATTTGAGCTACGCCAAATTATGGTTATATAATATTAATTATTCTAATATATTTAAAATAGTTAATATTATAAAGGACTGTGGTTAAATATGGGAGGAAGTTTTAGCTATCATAAAAATAAAGATAAAAATAAAAATTTAACTTATGATGATTTATATAATCAATCTAGCAGTTTAAAAGAAGAATATGTGTTTGGCATGCCAATTGATGAATTTGATCGATTTAATAAGGATGATGGAAAAATAATATATTCCAAGGAAGAAATAGATAATATATTGAAAGAATGTATAGAAAACATGGTTATAGAAATAGAAAATGCAATTGCCGAAAAGTTCGGAAAATATAATTTTATAGCTACGTATAATAGGTATATTTATGAATGGAATGAAGTATTGTGTAGCATTGAGGTTAATGGAAAGCTAGTAAATGTAAAGCTTACCAATGATTATACATGTGATGATGCTAATAATATAAGTTCAGTTTATATCACATTATTTAGTGATGGGGAAGAAGGCATTTTTACAGAATGTATAGAACGTATTAATCAAGTATATGAATTTATTGGTTCATCTTATGCTTATGTACCTGTAAGTGAAAATGAAATATGCTTTAAAGAGTTAAATAAGGAAAAATTCATAGAATGTATAGTTTCTGAAGTAAGTAGAATAATATGAAATAAATGGATACACTCAATACTTGTTTTAAAGACAAGCAATAACAGAGAAAGTTCTATAATACAAATATTAAATTTGGCTTATAGAATTTTCTAAACAAATCTTACTTTTGAGTTCTCTACTTATAATATTTCTTTATGAGTAAGTTCTGCAATAAGTGAATTTATTATAATGTAAAACTCATGCTTATAAGCATGTTTTACAGATATACTTACTCCTACATCGTGCAATTTGGCAGAAATTCTAAGTGATTTATGTTCTGATTTTAAATATTTTGAATCCAGATTTTTTAAGCATTCAAAAAGTACAGTAGATAAATCACAGATTTTTTCAGCTTGTATAACTTAAATTTATAATTAAAAACACTCAAGAATTAAAAAATTGAATCGATAATTGATAACAAGAATATAATTTTAGACAAAATAATAATTTACATTAAATATTCTAGGAGATGAGAAGGATGAAGAACAATAAATTAAGAATTTTAGCGTTAACAATATTAGTAGTTTTAGCCCAAGGTACTTGCACTTATGCAGCGAGCTCAGATAAGGATACCTATACTAAGGATGAATTAAATAATTTAACACCAGGTTTTGAGTCTACAGATATTGCTAAAAGCAACTACAATGTTAATTCATATACTAATAGTTTTTCAAGTGCACAAACTAAAGATATTAAAACTGATACTAAGATTACGTCAACAACTACTGCAAATAACACATCAGACTCCAGTGTAGGAAATGTTATCGTAAGTACTGCACCAAGCACAGGAATTAATGGTGATTTTTGGGGAAAAACTTCAGCTGGAAAATGGTTATTACTTGAACAAGGTGTCCCAGTGAGTGGATGGAAAATAATAAGAGGAAAATGGTATTACATGGATGCAGATGGAGTAATGCAAACAGGTTGGATAAACTATAATGAATCATGGTATTATTTAAACTCTGGAGGAGATATGGCATATGATACATATATTGATGGTTATTACCTAGACTGGAGCGGAGCTATGCAATAGTATAATGAACTATTAGAATGGAATTATAATGAAAAATTAAATAGTCATAAAGATTTAAAGAGAGTATAAGTACAAGTTACTGAGATATTAGCACAAGTAATACTTACTCTCTTTTTTGTATATTTTTTAGAAGATTAAAATAACAAACAAACTATTGACTTAGAGTGAACTGTAAAGAGTAGATAGTTAAGATAGTACAGCAGAAGGCCTTCTTAGAGCTTGCATTTGACTTATTATGGTTTAATTTACTTTAAGTTAAGGTTTGATATATAATCAAAGAATATTTTATATTTAGAAAAAAATTTCTAAATATAAAATCATATAAGGCATACAAATATTTATACATAAGGAGAAGATTTATGAGCTTATTGAATTATGGAGATAAAGTTGGGATTGTTGCTTGTTCTAATGGTTTAGATGAAAGTAACGTAATAAAGATGAAAGAACTAGAAATTACATTATATTCTATTGGTCTTAAAACTGTATTTAGCGATAAAATTTATAAAAAAATTTCTGCTTTTAATGGAACTGGTGAGGAAAGAGCAAAGGTTATAATGAAATTTTTTAAGGATTCTAGTATTAAAGCTATATTTGATGTATCTGGTGGAGATTTAGCTAATGAAGTTTTGGACTATTTGGATTTTGAAATTATAAAGAATAATCCTAAGCCTTTCTTTGGATATAGTGATTTGTCTGTAATTATAAATTCTTTATATTCAAAAACAGGAATGAAAACTTACCTTTATCAAATAAGAAATTTGATTGAAATTAATAAAAATAAACAAATTGAAGAATTTAAAAATTCGTTTATGAGCAATGGAAATGAAATTTTAACCTTTAATTATGAATGGATACAAGGAAATTCTATGGAAGGAATTGTTGTAGGAGGAAATCTCCGATGTTTCTTAAAACTTTCAGGCACAGAATATGTGCCTGATTTTCAAGATAAAATTATATTTTTAGAAAGTTTAGGTGGAGATGTACCTAAAATGACAACATATTTAACTCAATACAAGCAAATGGGTGTGTTTAAAAAAGTTAAAGGAATAATACTTGGAAGTTATACAGAAATGGAAAGAGAAAAATATTCTCCAAGCATAGTAGAAATAATAAAAAAAGTTGTAAATGATCCAAACATGCCAATTGCTAAAACAAATGAAATTGGTCACGGAAAAGATTCGAAATGTATAATCATTGGAGAAAGAATAAAAATATAACTAAAAAAAGTAATATAGGTTTATTAATTTCAATCAATTAACTACTTGTCCCTTTTAAATGTAAATGCTATATTAAAAAAGAACTAACTTTAACAGATTTGGTGTTATTTTTTATTTGGGGGGGATAATTATGGAACAAGAGGTGGGAGCTAAGGTTGTTAATGGTAAAATAATAGTTATAGATGGTTCACATAAAGAACGTATAACCATAAAAGCTCGTAAAAATATAAAATTATTTATTAATGATAAAGCGTGTGAAATTTATAAGGTGTATGAAGTAACTTCAAGAGATAAAATAACTTATACTTGTGAGAAAACCCAATCTAATAGAGAAGCAAATGTGATTATTTCTGAAGATAAAATGAAAGTATACATAACTGTAGAGTATACACCTAAAATTGAGTATAAATTAAAGGATAGAGAAGCATTTTTAAACTTAGCAATATCTACTGAAATAGTGTCTCAAAAGGAGCCAGAGCATTTCACTATTTTTGAACTAAAGAAAATACTAAAAGAAAAAGGTGTAGTCTACGGAATAAAAGAAGAAGAATTAAAATTAGTATCAAAAGGATCGGTGCAAGAAATTCTCATTGCAGAAGGTAAAGAACCAGTTAAAGATACACCAAGTGAAGTAAAATTATTTTTTACTCCGACTCAAATGATGTTTCCAGACATTGATTCTACCGAGAAAGTTGATTATAAAAATCTATTTAGAATTTCAAATGTTAATGCAGGTGATAAAATTGCAGAAATAATTCCGGAAATTATGGGCGAGGATGGAATTAATGTATTTGGAAACGCAATAAAGAGAGAATATATTAGAAAAATGCCAATTAATATTTCTGATGGATGTAAAGTTGAAGATAATAATATTATAGCTCTCATTGATGGAAAAGCCCATATAGCTAATAGGAATGTTAGTGTTAATCCTGTTTATACTGTAGAGTCTGTAAATATGGAGACGTGCAATATTAAATTTTATGGAGATATAGAGGTTTATAATAGCGTTAATGATAACATGTCTGTTAAAGCAGGTGGGTCTTTAGATGTTAGTCAAAATGTTAATACTTCAAAAGTAGTTACTGGTGGAGAAATAACTATACTCGGAAATGCAATAAATTCACATATTTTATCAGGGCAAATTGATATAAGAAAAAAAGAATATTCAGATGTATTAGTTGAATTTAAAGATATTGTATTAAAGATGATTGATTCTATAAATGAGTTAAACCTTAATAGCTTAAAATTTGAAACTAGTGATTTTATAAGAACCTTGACTGAAAAAAAGTTTAGTGATTTTCAAAAGGTAGCTTTAAATATAGTTTCACTAAATATAAAAAATAAAACAAAGCGTAATAATCTAGTGGATTTTATTAAGGATAAAGTTCTAGGGTATAACATTTTAAAAATGAGTTCTTTTAAAGATTTGTCTACCCTTATGAATATATTAGAAAATGAGATAGATTATTACGACAAAAATATAATAGTCCCATTAAATATAAGAATAGGATATTGCCAGGATTGTGATATAAAGTCTACAGGAAATATTGTAATAGGTGGTAGAGGTGAGTACATATCAAAACTTACTGCAATGAAAGATATACTTTTTACAAAGGCTGATTCTGTTGCAAGAGGAGGAATTTTATCAGCTGGAGAAAATATTAGCGCAGGAATTGTAGGAAGTAAAGCCCACATAACTACGACATTGATAGTACCTAAATATGGAAAGATAAGTGCTGCCTTAGCATTCAAAAATACAATATTTTGCTTTGGAAAAACGAAAATGGTTTTAGAAGAAACTTGTGAAAATATTAATGCATATTTTAATGAAGAAACTAGAAGGATTGAAATTGGTAATTCATCATTGTAAAGCATTATATATAGATCTCCATAGTGAAAATTACACTTATGCATATAGCCTACCGAAATAAGGTACATGCATTTGTTCAAGTTACTTACGATTTTACAAAATCATATCCTCTTATTTCTGGTTTTAGATAAATAAGTAAGATATAAAGGTAACAAATAAATGAATTACCAATTAATTGTTTGTATAAGAATTATACATGTGATATAATTTTGAATGGTTCATACAAAAGACTCGTATATTTCCGATGTTATGGTTGGAAAGTTTCTACCTGCTATCCGTAAATTAGTAGACTACGAGGTAGTGTTTTAATGTTAAGTATTATTTTTAATATATTTATCTACAAATACAACACCTCATTTAATTTTGAGGTGTTGTATTTTGTTTAGGAAAACTTTTCTTGGATAAGTATCTGCAATTTATGTTGTCTATGTATGAGTAAATTTTTGTTTAGGAGACTGATAAAGGATGGTATTAAACAACAAAAAAAACTTTGGTGGAAATTTCGATTCTACTATTAAAGATGAAGGAGAACTTCTTTACGGAATTGATGAAAGACCAAACTTATCAACACAAATTTTATTAGGATTTCAGCATATATTTGCTGCTTTTGGAGGAATTATAGTTGTTCCATTAGTAATTGCAAGTGCACTTGGATTTGATGCGGTTACATCAACAGCACTTATGAGTGCAACAATACTGTCAGCTGGAATAGCAACATTTATTCAATCAAGGGGAATTGGTCCAGTTGGAGCAAGAGTTGCATGTATAATGGGAACAGATTTTACATTTGTAGCACCTTCAATAGCTATTGGAAGTGTTTATGGATTGCCAGGAATTATAGGCGCTACAATACTTGGATCATTTGTAGGAATATTTTTAAGCTTTATAATAAGACCAATAATGAAATTATTTCCACCACTTGTTACAGGCACAGTAATAACCTTGATAGGATTAACTTTACTACCTGTATCAATGGATTGGGCAGCTGGTGGAAGTGGTTCACCTAATTATGGAAACTTAATTAATATTTTAATAGCAATGTTTGTAATGGTTGTTACTTTACTTTTAAACAGATATGGGAAAGGTTTAGTAAGTAGTGCTTCAATATTGATTGGAATGGCAATTGGATATGTTATTTGTATGCTTTTGGGAATGGTTGACTTTTCACCAGTTAATGAAGCAAAATTTTTATCATTCCCTAAGATATTTTCACATGGAGTGAATTTTGATCTAAAATTAGTCCTTCCATTTATTCCAGCTTACTTTGTTGCTACAATTAGCACGGTGGGTTGCCTAAAAGCTATTGGAGAAGTCTCAAAAGTTGAAATGGATGATAAAAGAATTGGAGCTGGAGTATTATCAGATGGTATTGGTAGTATGATTGCTGGTGTTCTTGGAACTTTTCCAAATACATCTTTTAGCCAAAACGTAGGATTAATTCCTTTAACAAAAGTAGCAAGTAAATATGTTGCTATGATGGCAGGTATAATATTAGTTATTTTAGGATTTCTTCCTAAATTTGCAGCCTTAATAAACATAATGCCGCAACCAGTATTAGGTGGTGTTGGAATAGTTATGTTTGGAACAGTTGCAGCATCAGGTATTAAAACTTTAAGTAAAGTTGAATTAAATAATCGTAATTTATTAATAATAGCAACATCCATAGGGCTTGGAGTTGGAATTACATTTCGTCCTGAGTTTATAAGTCAATTTCCAGAGGGATTAAAAATGATTTTCTCATCAGGTATTTCAACTGGAACTATTGTAGCATTAATATTAAACTTAATCTTAAAAGAAGAAAAGAGTGGAGTGGAGTAGTTATGGAAAGTTTACATAAGCGTATATTAGAAGAAGGTAAGGCTTTATCAGAAAATGTATTAAAAGTTGATTCGTTTTTAAATCATCAAGTTGATCCAGAATTAATGTATGAAATTGGTACATATTTTAAAAATTATTTTGAAAATCATAAGGTTACAAAGATATTTACAATTGAAAGTTCAGGCATTGCACCAACTGTAATGACAGCAATGCAAATGAAATTACCTATGGTTACATTAAAAAAGCAAGGCTCAAAAATTTTAAATGACGATGTTTATCAAACAACAGTACACTCATATACAAAAGATCTAAATTATGAATTAACATTATCTAAAAAATACATAAATAAAGATGATAATATATTAATTATAGATGACTTTTTAGCAAATGGAGAAGCAGCATTTGGGGCAGCACGTTTAGTAGAAGAAGCTGGAGCAACTGTTGCGGGAATAGGCATTGTAATAGAAAAATCATTTCAAAAAGGTCCACAAATGCTAAAGGATAAAGGCTATGATGTTTATTCATTAGCAAGAATAGCTAAATTATCAAAGGATAACATAGAATTTGTAAAGCTATGAGAAATAGATAAATTTAAAGTAGGAAATGAAATTAAAATTTCTTAGAAGTACAACACTTTATTTTATCCAGTGCTTTTAGCTAAAGTTTTTTTATTCATATCAATTGTTAAATTGCTAAGAAGTACTGGGTAGAACATAGAGTGCAGCGAGATTTTTTTAAAAATTGAATAATGATGTATTAGAATATCATATTATTCAGAAATGAATTTGTGGTATTTTTTTTGTGCAATTCTAAAAAAATTACTAATGTAGAAGTGACGTAGTAATTGATAAAAATTAATCTTTAGCTAGATGTTATATAGATAGTAAGGATAAGATGATTATTGATTATAATAGAGAAATTGATTTTAGATTGTATGTAAATAAATATTTAAGAAATAATGAATGGTTAGATTCTTTATAAAAGAGGATAAAAAGTTATTAAGGAGGGAAAAATAAAAATGTCACTATATTATAAGTATAAAAAGGAAAGACTAGAAAAGAAGTTTTATGTATCTAAAGATACACTTTCTCTTCTTAGAGGTGCTATGAAGGAGTTTAACAATATAAATTCTATTTTCTTAAAAAGGTCAATTTTAGGATACTTTCAAGAGTTAACAGAGCATATAATTGATATGTGTAAAATTTATTTGGTAATGGCAGATAATTATGTAGATGGATGTTCAGCTATTGAATTAATTTTTTCATGTGCATAAATTTAAATATAATAATAAAAATAAAAATAACTTTTATTAAATGAGATTTCATTTATAAAGATTATATGTAATTAGAAGGAGAGAAAAATAATGAAAGCTTATGAACGTTTATTAAAATATGTTAAGGTACACACTACATCAGATGAAAATTCTGATACACACCCAACAACTATAAGACAATTTGATTTAGCCAATATACTTGTAGAAGAAATGAAGCAGCTTGGAATTCAAGATGTTAGAATGGATGATAATTGCTATGTTTATGGTTATATTCCTGCAACTAAGGGATATGAAGATAAGCCAAGTATAGGACTAATAGCTCATATGGATACTGCACCAGCAGCTAATGGAGATAATGTAAAACCACAGATAATTGAAAATTATGATGGAGGAGATGTTGTTTTAAAAGGAAACAATAGCATTTTATCTGCAGAGAGATTTCCTCACTTAAAAACCTTAAAGGGTAGAACTCTTATTACAACTGATGGAACTTCACTACTTGGTGCTGATGATAAGGCTGGTATTGCTGAAATACTTACAGCATGTGAATTCATAATAAATGAAAAGATTCCTCATGGGAAAATATGTGTGGGATTTACTCCAGATGAAGAAGTAGGACTTGGAGCACATTTTTTTGATGTGAAAAGTTTGGGCGCAGATTTTGCCTATACAATTGATGGTGGCATTGAAGGTGAAATTTCTTATGAAAACTTCAATGCAGCAGCAGCAAAAATAGAAATTAGTGGTGTATCAGTTCACCCAGGCTCTGCAAAGAACATAATGATAAATGCTTTAAATGTAGCCATTGAATTTAATTCAATGTTACCAGCAGCTGAAAAACCAGAATATACAGAAGATTATGAAGGATTTTATTATTTAGAAAAGCTTAGTGGAAATACAGATAATGCAACTATGGAATATATTTTACGTGATCATAATAGTGGAAAACTTGAAGTAAAAAAATCAATGATACAACTTGCAGAAAAGCTTATAAATGAAAAATATGGAGCAGGTACAGTAAAAGCTACAATAAGAGATCAATATAAAAATATGGTAGAACATATAAAACCTTGCTTCCATCTTATAGATAATGCAACAGAAGTTATGAAAGCTTTAAATGTTACACCTGTTATTGAACCAATTCGTGGAGGTACAGATGGCGCAACTTTAAGCTATATGGGATTACCTTGTCCTAACCTTGGAACAGGTGGATTTGCATATCATGGAGAATTTGAACATATCACAGTAGAAGGCATGGAGATTTGCACAAATATTATTGTTGAGATATTGAAAAGGTATGCGCAATAGAAAAAAAGTAATATACGCAGTAGATTATCTAAGAACTTTTCACAATAATTTAATTCTCAATGAAATTAAGGAAAATAAATAAAGGTCAGTTGTAAGAGGGTATGGCTTATTTGAGGGCATAGAACAAGAATCCAGGTGAGGAGTCCCTAAAAGTTACGAGAGTAACGAACTCCCCTGATGATTGTGACTATAGGTTAGTTTAATCTTAAAAACAGACAAAAGTAGATAAAGCGCAGATGGATTGACATCTGAGCTTTACACCTTTATATGCATTTATTTACATCTATTTTTATTGGTTTCCATTCATTATTTTTGTCTTTAACAAACTGCTGAATTTCTGTGTCAGTGCCGTTTGTAAGTTGAAAGAATTCAAATCTATAGTCCTGTGCATCATTACCAGCTACATAAATATTTTTAATATACCAACGTTGCACAGTTGGATATCTCTTTTTTATAAGTTTGCACCAATTTCCATAAACGCCATCCACATAAAGCTCCGCATTATGATTCCATCCGTGATAAGCTGCACATAAAAAATCTTCATTTCTTAAGTCTATATCAGAAATTTTATAATTTCCATTTTCATTTTGTATATATGCATATCCGTAATAATATGAAAAACTTGTATTACCATTAACAGATGGTTCTATTGTTTCTAATTCAATAAAGTACCTATAAGTTCCGTTTGAAATATTTTCATAAGTTACATTGTTAAGTTTTATTAGGTTTATGTGTCCTATATCTTTGAATAAATTAAAATAGGAACTGTAATCTATCTTATTTTTATATTCTGAAGTAAAAAAATTGTATGAGATGGGGTAGGGCATTTTAGCATTTCCAATGCTACCACAGCCTCCTTTTGATATATTCTCAGCCTCTCTTAATATACTAAAATAATTTATTAGTGTATCTTCAGGAGAATTAAACAGTAAGTCAGGTAAAATAATTTTATTGTAGTTTTCATTTGAATACTTATCAAAAAACTCAAAATCAAAATTTCTATTATTTAATGAGGGCATAGGTGAAGGTCTGAAATATTGTTCATTATTCAATTTAAGTATACTCCGTATTAATATTGCTTAAGGGTATTATATTCTATTTTAAAAAGTTCTCCACAACTTTGAGATGTTAGTAAATTATAAGAGTACTTATGCGAAGAATGAAACTATAGTAAAATGACTATATCAACAATTAAGTCCACCAAAATATATTTAATCTTTTTTTAAACTAAATATTTTTAAGAAGAAAAATACTTTTAAATTTATATATTTTACAATATAAATATATAAATATGTAAAAAGAAAACTATATAAATATATAACTATATAACTATTTATAGGAAACATCAGGGTTACAGAGAATTTATAATTAATATTCACTATACTAGAAAAAATTTTATTCGATAACTAACTGCTACTGATACACCATCTCTTTAGGTTTGGATAAGTGACAGTTAGCTAATGGATATTAATACCTTGAGATTTATAGGTTCAACCAAAATTCAGATGTGGACCCAACCCCCAACTGAATTAAGTTTCATTTGATTTTAAAAATTAAGAATCATATTATGATTAAACTAAAATAGTCTGAGAGGTTCCTAAATTGCGTGTTTAAGAACCTCTCAGATTATTTTTCCCTACTTGATAAATAATTTTTGTGTATAGCATCAAAGAAAAAATTGGTAATTTCTTCATTGACTTTATCATTGTATGTAGAGGTAATATTACTTTCGTTAGTATTAAAAGGAGGAAGTGATTTATTTACTTCTACTTTTTTTGCAGGTTCAAAAGGTATTATATTTGAATCATTTATTAAGATGTTTTCACCTTCCTTTATGATAGAATGTCTTATTCCATGTATATATTTTAAGTACATAACTTCCATAAATAACACCACCTTTATATCATTGACACTAATTTTTCGATAAATGCAAAATTTATTGATTATTTAATATATGAATTTAATTTATTATATATTACATAATGATGTAGAGAATTTTTGTTTAGTAAAATAAGAGTATGGTATAATTTTCATGTAATTTATATAAAATAAGTATTGATGGAATAATGATTAAAAGATTAAATATGTAAGGAAATATGAAGATCATAAGTAAAAAATAGACGTTTAGTATATGGAGTGGAATAAATGAAAAATAATGCAGCACAAAGAGATTTTAAAAAATACAAAAGTCAAATAAATCAAATAGAAGAAATAGTTGAACATTCAAAGCCAGGGGCACTTATAGAACATGAAAGCTCAATAAGAAAGAAACTTAAAAAGCTTAAAGACTTGGAAGATCAAAGTCTAAAAGATTTTAATGAGGTATGCGAGAGATATGAAGAGATATTAGAAAATGTCTCAAAGAGAATGCTTGATGATTATAATAAGAAAAATGATACTGAATTTGATTTTTATGAAGTCGTACGTGGAAATTACAATAATTATTTAAATCAAGGAATAATGACAATACTTACAAAACAACATATACCTAAATTAATTGCAAAAGAATTTGAAGAGAACTTTCCAAGTAATCCAAAGGATGAATATCTTAAAGCTAGACATATGAAGAGAAAGTTCTATATACATTTAGGTGATACCAATACTGGTAAAACTTATAACGCAATCGAAAGGCTTAAAACTGCAAAGAAGGGCGTGTATTTATCACCACTTAGAATTCTTGCTTTAGAAAATTTTGAAAAGCTTAATAAAGAGGGCGTAATCTGTGATCTTTCAACTGGGGAAGAAGAAATAATAAATGTGGGAGCTACTCATACTTCATGCACTATAGAAAAAGTTAACTTAAAAGAGCATTATGATATAGCTGTAATTGACGAAATTCAAATGATTAGAGATCCATTTCGTGGAATGGCCTGGAGCAAAGCAGTACTCGGTCTTCAATGTGATGAAATACATATATGTGGAGCAGCTAATGCAAAATTTATATTAGAGACAATAATAAGTGACTGTAAAGATGAATATGAAATAAAAGAATATAAAAGAGATATCCCATTAGAAGTTGAATATAAAAACTTTAGTTATAATGATACTAAAGAAGGAGATGCTATTGTAGTATTTTCTAAAAAGAGAGTACTAGAGATAGCGCAAGATTATTCTAGTAAAGGTATTAAAGCAAGTATAATATATGGAGATTTACCACCAGAAGTTAGGAAAATGCAATATGAGCAATTTGTAAATAAAGAGACAAAGATACTAGTAACTACTGATGCAATCGGAATGGGAGTTAATTTACCAATTAGAAGAATTATTTTTATGAGTATAAGAAAATTTGATGGAGAAGAAGTACGAGAATTAACTTCACAAGAAATTAAACAGGTTGGAGGACGTGCAGGAAGAATTGGTATTTATAACACTGGATATATTGCAAGTGTAGGCGGAAATGCAGATATAATTAAATCTAAACTAGAAGCTAAAGATCAAATTATAAGAGAAGCTGTTATTGGACCGTCAGAGGCAATACTTAAAATTAGAAGCTTACCTTTAAATGAAAAGCTTGCCCTTTGGAGCACTCGTGAAGAAAAATTAGATTACTATACAAAAATGGATATTAGTGAATATATTGTGATTTTAGATAAAATAAGAAAATATAAACTTAATGAAGAAATACAGTGGGATTTATTAAAAGTTCCTTTTGATGTGACAAGAGATGAATTAATGAATACATTTTTAGATTATGTAGATGAGTTATTTGTTAATAAACAAAATGAATTATTTATTCCACAGTGCTATAATGGCAATTTAGATGATTTAGAAATTTATTATCAAAAGATAAATATGTATTACTCATTTTCTAAAATATTCAATTTAAAAATGGATGTAAAATGGGTTTATCAGGAAAGAATGAAGGTAAGTGAAGAGATAAATGAGATACTTTTGAGAATGTAGGTATATGATTTTTATATTGATCAAATAAGGAGGGTGAGTTAATTACACAATGTGTAGCTACCAATGCTTTATTATGGATTAGATAGAAAAACGAGAATAAATAAAGCTAGAGAGCTTTCACAATTAGTAGAAATGGAAGATAGATTGACTCATCTACCCAATGAATTATCAGGTGGAGAATTGTATTCATATTAAGAAAATTCTCACTAAAACTAAAAATCACTTTATAAAGTAAAGTTGCAAAAAAATGAAAAGATATACCTCAATAGAATTATAATATTATTATGAAATTTTTTTTAAATTTGAAATAATATATTTATATATTTATAATTTTAATGTATAATTTAATTGTTTGAGTTTTTTTGTAAAACTTTTTAGGCGGAGTTTTATCCGATAGCTATCATCCGTAACACTCCTATATATAGAAACTCCTCTTCCTAAAATTTGAGGAGTAAGCGATTCACACTAAATCATAGATTTAGGTTCTCTGCTTAAGTTGGAGATAACGGCTGCACGCTCCTGGATAAGTTCTTCTAAGCTTCAGGTGGAAAATTGTATTATTATTAAGAGAACTCTATCTGAAATTAAGAATCACTTTATACTCCGGCTGAGCTTAGTTTAACTTGTACCCTCAAGGGGGAGCTTATCTAGAGTCGTTCAGTTCTAACATCACCATCTAAAGTGGAAGTGTTATAACCAATAGACATGTGATAAAATAATTGAAAAAGGGGAAAACAAATGAGTGAATTAAATCATGAACTTGGAATAATAGCATTAGAAAGCTGTGCAGAATTAGGTAATTCTATAGACAAGTATATTCAAAACAACAGAAATTGTACTGCATCATTCTTAATACCAATTGATGAAATAAGATTTTCAAATGGAGAAGGAAAGGTTAAGATTTCTGAAACTGTTAGAGGAAAAGATATTTACATTTTATGTGATGTTGGAAATTATAGCTGTACATACAAAATGTTTGGAATTGAAAATCACAAAGGTCCTGATGAACATTTTCAAGATATAAAGAGAACTGTTGCAGCAATAAGAGGTAAGGCAGCAAGAATAACTGTAATAATGCCTCTTTTATATGAATCAAGGCAACATAGACGTAAGGGTAGAGAATCTTTAGACTGTGCACTAGCACTTCAAGAACTTGAAAGATTAGGCGTTGATGAAATTATTACTTTTGATGTTCACGACCCTAATATTCAAAATGCGATTCCTTTGTTATCTTTTGAAAATATCTATCCAACTTATGATATTGTAAAAGCAATTGTATCGAATGAAAAATCCTTAGAATTAGATAAGGAAAAGTTACTTGTAATAAGTCCTGATACTGGAGCTATGGATAGAGCAATTTATTATTCAAGCACTTTAGGCGTTGATGTTGGTTTATTCTACAAGAGAAGAGACCATTCTACAATTATTGATGGAAAAAATCCTATTGTTCAACATGAATATATGGGAAGAGAGGTTTACGGAAAAGATGTTTTAATTGTTGATGATATGATAGCATCTGGAGAGTCTGTTCTTGATATTGCAAAAGAATTAAAGAAAATAGGTGTTAAGAATGTATATGTTGCTGCAACCTTTGCTTTCTTTACAGAAGGATTTGAAAAATTTAATAAAGCTTATGAAGAAGGTTTAATAGCAAGAATATATTCTACTAACTTAACATATATCCCAGAAGTCCTACAAGATACAGAATGGTTTAAGAGTGCTGACTTGTCAGAACTTTTAGCTAGAATCATAAATAGATTAAATCATGGTAGGTCTATTGCTAAATATCTAGATGCAACTAGAATAATACATAGTTTACTAAGCAAATAGTATAAATCACAAAAAAAGCAGGAGTTATGCAAGTAGCTCCTGTTTTTTTGTTTACTAAAAATAATTTTTTTACACATACTATATTTTAGAAATTAGATTTAATACATACACAAGAAAATAATTAATTTGGAGGAATATATGGGTAAAAAAGACAATTTTTTAAGTGATATAAAAAGTGGAAAGAATATAAAAATATCATTAATGGTAATGAAAATAATATTTAAAGATACCGAAAAAATGGTATGTATATTAGCAGATAAAAGTGGAGAAATAAAGGCTAATATACCAAGTAAAGATGGTGATATTAAAGAAGGCAGAGTAATGGAGATTGAAGGAATTAAAGATGGTAAGCTGGATGTTAAAAAATATGAATTTATTTCAGATTATGAGATCTCAGATTATCTTCCAACCTTAAATAGGCCAATTGAAGAGATTATGGAGGAAATTGAAGTTTATACAAATAAATATATAATTTCAAGAGAGGGCAAAGCTTTAAATGATTATTTCTTCAATGATGAGGAGTTTTTAGATAAATTTAAAAGGGGCATAGGTGGTGTATCTATGCATCATAATTATATAGGAGGACTTGCAGAACATACTTTAAATGTTATGTATTTAACTATAATGCTTTGTGAAAGGTATGATTGCAGAAAAATAGAAAGTGCCGTGCTTGGTGCAAAGCTTCATGATATTGGGAAGATTTATGAATTATATTACGATGGTCCTTTTAAATATACACTTAGAGGAGAAATGGAAGGGCATATTGTTATTGGAACAGAGCTAATAGATAAAGCTATTAATGAAGAACCTTCATTTTACAGTGAGGATTTTGTTATGAGAATAAAAGGATGCATAGTTCAACATCATGGAAAGCTTGAATATGGTTCTCCAAGAGAAATGAAAATGGAGGAATCATTTATAGTTAATTATGCTGATTCCATAGACGCTACTATGAACAAGATTTCTCAAATAAAGGATAAAACAGAACCTGGTAACTGGTCAGAATATGATAGAAGAATTGAAACTAAGTTATATTTATAGCTAAGGGGTATTAAAAAAATAAAAAATCATCAGTAATATAAAGTCTATTTTGTTTTATAATACGTTAGTTTATTCATCAATAGAGAATGTGAGGTATATATGAATATTTTACTTATGGAAGTTACCCTAAGAGCATCATGGGTACATTCTTTAAAGGAAAAAAGAATGGTTGTAAAAAGTATAGTTCAAAAATTAAAAAATAAGTTTAACATATCAGTAGCAGAAATAGAGAATCAAGATATTCATAACACAATAGTTATAGGAATAGCAGCAATATGTGCTAATTCAGCACAATCAGATTCTACAATGGAGCATATTATAACTTTTATAGAATGTAATACTGATGCAGAAATAATTGATATTCAAAAAGAAGATATCAGAAATTAAAAAATGCACTTATGGGTGTAACCAATCGAAATAATTATGCTAATTAAAAATACCAAGTCAATATGTTATATACATACTGACGTGGTATTTTAGTATTTATAAAAGCCGGTTGGTGTTTCTTCCTTTACATTTAACTATTAATTGTTAACTGAATTAAACTTGTTCAGCCATGTAATAAAGTAACTTTTCAGTAGCTTCCCAGCCTAAGCAAGGGTCAGTAATTGATTTACCATAAATATGGTCATCAATTTTTTGTGTTCCTTCTTCTATATAGCTTTCAATCATAATACCCTTAACTAACTTTTTAATATCATTATTATACTCTCTGCTATGAAGTACTTCTTTTACTATACGAGGTTGCTCTGAAAATTTCTTCATAGAATTAGCATGATTTGCATCAACAATTACTGCTGGATATGGGAAATCAGTTTCGCCATAAGCTTCAGCAACTCTTACTAAATCCTCATAATGATAATTAGGGATATTGTTGCCATGTTTATTTACTGATCCACGCATAATAGCATGCGCATATGGATTACCAGTTGTATTCACTTCATTATGTCTATATAAGAAGTTATGTTTTGCATGTGCTGCTTGAATTGAATTGAACATTACTGATATATCACCACTTGTTGGATTTTTCATACCAACAGGAACATCAATTCCACTAGCTGTAAGTCTATGTTGTTGATTTTCAACACTTCTTGCCCCAACAGCTACATAAGATAATAAATCATCGCAGTACATGTAATTTGAAGGATAAAGCATTTCATCACCTGGAGTAAGATGAGATTCTTCTATTGAACGAATAAACATCTTTCTAATAGCTATTAATCCCTCAAGGATATTAGGTGATTTTTCTGGATCTGGTTGATGAAACATTCCCTTATATCCTTCACCAGTAGTTCTAGGCTTATTTGTATAAATTCTAGGAACAATAAAAAGTTTATCCTTAACCTGTTCATTTACCTTTGCTAGTCTACTAACATAATCACAAACTGAATTCTCATCATCTGCTGAGCAAGGCCCGATAATAACAATGAATTTGTCACTATTTCCAGCAAATATTTCTTTGATTTCTGAATCTCTTTCAGCTTTAATCTTTTGGAGATTATCTGCTAGAGGAGTAATATTTTTAATTTCCTCTGGAGATGGTATTTTTCGTACATTAATAAAACTCATTATAAAAGCCCCCTAAATTTATGTAATATAAATCTAAAATGAAAATTACACCTATCCATACACCCCATAAAAATAAAGGTATAAGCGTAATTAAGAATTTAGATATCTATATAACTATATAATTATTGTAAAAACTAGTCAAGTTTCAATAAAATTAAAATAAAAAAACTTAGCTTAATAAAAATATATAGAGCTTGCACTGAGCAAGCCCTAAGTAACTAATTATTTCTAATATAGCTTCAACATCATCTTTAATTATATAAGTTGTTGCTGCCAATTGCATATGAAAGTCATTTTGTTAAAGTTTAATTATAACATTATATTTAGAAAATAAAAATATAATGTTATAATTAAATAAATAGCGATAAATAATAATTTAACGTTGCATAATTAAATTACTAATAAAACAAAAATAATTAATAAATGAAAAGGGGAATAACGATGTCATTAAATTTAAGAGGAAGAAGTTTTTTAAAATTATTAGATTTTACACCAGAAGAAATTAGATATTTATTAGATTTATCTAAGGAATTAAAAACATTAAAAAGAACTGGGGTACCTCATGATAGATTAAGAGGTAAGAATATAGTTTTATTATTTGAAAAGACATCAACAAGAACAAGGTGTTCCTTTGAAGTAGCTGGAAGTGATTTAGGTCTTGGAGTTACATATTTAGATGCAGCAGGCTCTCAAATGGGTAAAAAGGAAAGCGTTGCTGACACTGCAAGAGTTCTTGGAAGAATGTATGATGGTATTGAATATAGAGGCTTTAGCCAAGAAATAGTTGAAGAATTAGCTAAATATGCAGGAGTTCCTGTTTGGAATGGATTAACAGATGAATTCCATCCAACTCAAATGATTGCAGATCTTTTAACCATAGAAGAAAAGTTTGGAAGATTAAAAGGCATTAACTTTGTTTATATGGGTGATGCAAGAAATAATATGGGGAATTCATTAATGGTAGCTTGTGCAAAAATGGGACTTAATTTTACAGCTTGTGCGCCAAAAGAATTATTCCCAGCTGAAGAATTAGTATCAAAATGTAGAGAAATTGCAAAAATTAGTGGCGCTAGTATTAAATTAACAGAAGATGTTAAAGAAGGCACTAAGAATGCAGATGTAATTTACACAGATGTTTGGGTATCAATGGGTGAACCAGATGAAGTTTGGGAAAGTAGATTAAAACTACTACATCCATATCAAGTAAATAAGTCAGTTATGGAAAATGCAAATATCGACGCAATCTTTATGCATTGTTTACCAGCTTATCACGATTTAAAAACTAAAGTTGGTAAAGATGTTGGAGAAAAATTTGGATTAACTGAAATAGAAGTTACTGATGAGGTATTCGAAGGAAAGCAATCAGTAGTATTCGATGAAGCAGAAAATCGTATGCACTCTATTAAGGCAATAATAATGGCGACAATTGGAGCATAGAAGTTATTAAAGATTGCTTGTAAGTAAACACTTGGATCAAATTATCGTTGAATATATGAATAAAGATATAAACTATTCAGCGGACAATTAAAATATTGAAATAGACTTGTTACAAAGTTAAATGACAGGTCTATTTTTTTATAGCTCAAAGCACAAAGAGTGTTAAAAATATTAATGCAAAAAGCAAATTTGTATTAACAGGAACACTTATTGAAAATAATTTAATTGAATTATGGAGTATTTTTGATTTTATCATGCTAAATCACCTATATAATACAACAACATTTAAGAAAAAATTTATTATTATAGAAAGATTTGAAACAATTATCTAAATTTTAAATATGAGATATCAATAGATAAGTTAAAGAAAATCCACCCATGACACTTAAAATGTCATAGGTGGAGTTATAGAATATTATAATAAACATAAATTAAATATTTTAGATAGAAGGTATAGAAATGAGAATTTTAGCTTATAGTAATAGAAAAGACGAAACAGAATTTTTTGAGGAATTTAGCAAAAAATATAGTGTAGAAATTGTATTAACTGAAAAAGAACCCAATATGGAAAGTGCGGAATTAGCTAAAGGATTTGATTGCATAAGTATAATTACAACAATTATAAATGCTGAATTAATAGAAAAATTTCATGAACTAGGAGTCAAATTTATATCAACAAGAACTATTGGATATGATCATATAGATTTACAAGTGGCTAAAAATCTTGGAGTTCATGTTGGAAATGCAACGTATTCTCCAAATAGTGTAGCTGATTATGCAATTATGATGATGCTTATGGCAACTAGAAAAATGAAGCTTATTATGGAACGTAGTAATACTCAAGATTATTCTTTAATTGGAGTTCAAGGAAAAGAATTACCTAATTTAACTGTTGGAGTTATTGGGACAGGCAGAATAGGAAAGACTGTTATTAAACATCTTTCAGGCTTTGGATGTGAAATATTAGCTCAGGATATATATGAACAAGAAGAAGTTAAAAGTTATGGTAAATATGTTGATTTAGAATATCTATTCAAAAATAGTGATATCATAACCTTGCATATGCCAGCTACAGAGGACAATTATCATATGATAAATAAAGAGTCTTTGAATAAAATGAAGGATGGAGTTTTTGTTATAAATACAGCAAGAGGATCTCTCATTAATATAGATGACTTTATTGAAGCAATTGAAAATGGGAAAATCGCTGGAGCAGCTTTAGATGTAATAGAGCATGAAGCAGGTCTTTATTACAATGATTTAAAAGGTGAAATATTAAGTAATAAAGATTTGGCAATATTAAAATCTTTTCCCAATGTAATTATAACTCCACACACAGCATTTTATACAAACCAAGCAGTTAGTGATATGGTTGAAAATTCAATAAAAAGTTGCATCTTATTCGAGAAAAATAAGGACAATCCTTGGATGATAATATAGAAGAATGAAAAAAGGATTGTACAATAGAGAACATTTAAAATAATTTATGTAAATATGTAAAAACTCTAATTTGAGAAGGGAGAAGAATTATGAGATATGTAGTAGTCTGTGTGGTGAATGGGGAAGCTGGAGATTTTAATAATAATTTAAGAAAAGAGCTTTTAGAAAAGTTAAGTGCAAAATCATCAAAGTTACCGGCTCATTTTACTATTAATTCACCTTTTGAATATAAGGGAGAAATTACTGAGCTAAATAATGTTCTTGAAGCTTTTAGTAAGAATGTAAAAGCTGAGTCTTATATGATAGATGGTTATGATCATTTTGATGATAGGGTAGTTTATATGAAGGTAAATATGTCTCCAGAAGCTAAAGATGTTCATGATAGGTTAATTGATATGATGAGCACAGTACCTTACATTGAATTTGAAGAGAAAGATGGAAAAGATAAAATATTTCATGTAACTTTAGCGTCAAAAAGGTTAAGGCCTTTATATCATAAGGTATGGGAATATGTTCACCAATATCCTTGTGAATTTAAATGTTATTTTGATAATGTTACGATTTTTAAATGGAAAGAAGAAACTTGGAAAGTGTATAGGGAGTTTAAGTTTAAAGGCTAATAACAAAATATAATTGTTAACTCAGGATTCCTTGGAGCAGGAAAAACTACATTAATTAAGAAGTTAATACAAGAAGCTTTTGAAGGTGAAAAGCTTATGTTAATTGAAAATGAATTTGGTGAAATAGGAATCGATGGAGGTTTTTTAAACAATTCAGGAGTTGAAATTACTGAAATGAATTCAGGATGTATTTGTTGTTCTTTAGTTGGTGATTTTGGAACTGCTCTTAAAGATGCATTAACTAAGTATTCACCAGAACGTATCATAATAGAACCATCAGGAGTAGGAAAATTATCTGATGTAATTAAAGCTGTAGAAAACATACAGCACGAGGTTTATATTACACTTAACAGCTCAGCTACAGTAGTTGATGCTACAAAATGTAAAATGTATATGGATAACTTTGGAGAATTCTTTAATAATCAAATTGAAAGCGCAAATACTATTATTTTAAGTCGTTCACAAAAACTTTCAGAGGAAAAATTAGAGTTATGTGTATCTCAAATAAGAGAACATAACAACAAAGCCACCATAATAACTACAAATTGGGATGAGATTGAGGGTAAACAAATTCTTTTCGCAATGGAAAATGAAAATTCACTTGAAAAAGAACTTTTATCTGAAGAAAAAGAACATCATGACCATGAATGTTCTTGTGGATACAATCAAGAACAATATCATCATGATGATAAGTGCTGTGACCATGATCATGAACATCACCATCATGACCACGAATGCTCTTGTGACCATGATCATGAACAACATCATCATGCAGATGAAGTATTTACAAGCTGGGGCGTTGAAACACCTAAAAAGTATTCTAAATCAGAAATAAATGATATACTAAAGGCTTTAGCAGAATCTTCAGATTATGGAGTTATTTTGCGTGCTAAGGGGATAGTACCTTGCCTAGACGGTGGATGGATTAATTTTGATTTAGTTCCAGGTGAATATGAAGTACGTGTTGGTGTACCTGATTACACTGGAAGATTATGTGTTATAGGTACAAATCTTAATAGAAATAAAATAGAACAATTATTTCACATATAGATACCCAAGGTGAAAACTATACTTAAGTGTATAACCCACGGAAATAAGGAGCATGCTTCTGTTCCTTTATTTCTGCCTATGAACATGCATTCAAAGTATAAGTATAACTTAGAATTTGGATATCTGTATGTCTAATACTGATAACAATTAAAAGAAAGAAGGAATGAAATCATGGCACATGTACCAATTTTTTTGATTACTGGTTTTCTAGAGGGTGGTAAAACCACCTTCATTAAAGAAATATTTAATGATCTAGAATTTGCTGAAGGAGAAAAGATCACTTTAATTGTTTGTGAAAATGGTATAGAACAATATGAAAATAATCTTTTAACAGAAAATAATGTGACATTAGTACATATTAATAGTAAAGAAGAACTAACTGAGTCTTTTTTTATAGAATGTAATAAAGAATATAAACCAACAAAAGTTATAATAGAATACAATGGTATGTGGGAATATGATATTATAGATAATTTAGAATTCCCAAAAGAATGGGAAATAGCTCAAGTTATAACACCTATTGATGGCTCTACTTTTGAGGGATATATGAATAACATGAAATCGTTGTTAGTAGAACAATTTAATGATTCTGATTTAATTATAATTAATCGTTGCAATGAAAAGACAGATAAATTGAAATTTAGAAATAGTGTAAAAGCTGTTAATACAAAAGCAAATATAATTTTTGAATTAGAAAATGGTGAGATTGATGATAGACCATTGGAGTTGCCATTTGATATAAATGCTGATGTAATTGAATTTGAAGATTATGATTTTGGTATATGGTATTTAGATGCAATAGAATCACCAGAAAAATATGAAGGCAAAAGTATAAAAATGAAAGGAATTGCAAACACAAATCCTAAATATCCCAAAAATATTTTTGCTTTTGGTAGAAATGCTATGACTTGTTGCGAAAATGATATTTCTTTCTTAGGACTTTTATGTCAAAGTGATGAATCTATTAAACTTAATGGCAAGGAATGGATTGAAATAGAAGGAGTTATTAATAAAAAATTTATACAGCAGGAACAACGGGAGATTCCATTCATAGCTGTTAAAAATTATAAATTAGTAGATAAAATTGAAGAGGATTTAATTTATTTTTAGTATATAAAGGAAAACAGTGAAATTGAATTTATATGAAATCAAATTGAGAATAAAGTTCATGAGCTTAATTAAAATATTTAAATTGATTTTCGTGGTAAATAATATTATGGTATAGTAGAATAATATGAATAAAAAATAAAATTTAATAATAAAATATGGGTTTAATCAATTGGTATGTAATTTATATATTTAGAAGTGATTAATTAAAAGGGAAGCAGGTGAGATTCCTGAACTATCCCGTAGCTGTATTAGAGGAGTTTAAGTACATTGTGTGTCACTTGGAAACAGGGAAGGCGTACTTAAATAATGATTCTTAAGTCAGAAGACCTGCCTGTATTTTGCACTGACAACTCTACGAGTGATGGAGGGGGCGTTTTAATGAGGATTTATTTACTGATTTTATATAAGTCAGTATGTTTGATTATTATGTCTTTTTAACATTTTAGTTAGAAGGGCTTTTTATTTTGTAGAAAAACCATATAAAAATTAAGGGTAGACTATAATAAATAAAGAGACTTATTGGGGCATAACCTACATAGATAACCAGCAAATTTTAGATATAAATTCTTACATAATGGTAACATGGGACAAAAATTGAAAGGAGATGTGAGATGGGAAAAGTTATTATTTTATGTGCTATATTTCTGATGGCTGCCTTTTTCTTCAAATTGAAACATCGAGGTGATTATACTCATAGGGATGCTACACATCACTATAACCATAAAATCGGACATAAACACGGAGAAGGGTATTCAATTGATTTTTATGCTTATGCTTCCAAAATCAGACACTGGAATGCTACTTTTAAAGTATCTTTATCCGTTCTGATACTGATTCTTTGTATTGTATTGGACAATCCATATGTATCTGTTGCAGCATTCATAATTTTTTTAATTTTGCTATAGGGTTTTACAAGATAGAAAGGAACGATTATGGAAAAGCTAATATTAAAAGTCGTAGATCTGCAACCAAGTTTCTCGCAGTATTTGCACCGACACAGGTTCCGCTAGCAATTATCGAAGGTATTTTGACTGTTGTCATCATTATTGGTCTTGAAACATATGCAAAATCTGAATTGATAGACCTTGGATTAGTGAATGGAGGCGAAAATTAATGTCAAAGACTAAAAAACTGTTGTAAGTTTTAGAAAATCAGAAGAATAAAATCAAATAATATTTTTTAGTATGATTGACATATAAAGAAAATAGCAATTTCAACACTTCGTGTTTCAGAAGTCCCCCATGGGAAACAAAGATTTCTAGTTACAAGCTATTTGATTAAAATATAAACTAGATCAAAATGAAATAAATAAAATAACAAAAAGAAGTAATGATTGTACTACTTCTTTTTGTATTAAATAATTCAAAAATACTTATTATAAAATATTTTCTTTATTTATCTATAAGCTCATCAATATGAACTGTTGTATAATCATCAGATTTAAGAGCTTTAACTATTTTTTGTAAGGGTGAATTTTCATCATAAGTTATATTAAATTTGTTGTTATTAGTATTAAAATCTATATATTTTAATTCAAGAAATGGATGATAATAAAAGCTATGAAGTGTATCAGGATTTTCATTATTTAATCCGTCTATTATAGACGAAGGGTCTGAATTGTGTACATATCCTAAAGGTGTTGGAACAAATAGGTTACTGTCATTAAAATTATATATGTTCGTATTGTCTGTGCCATTAAAAGGTTCATATATAAATTGGAAATAATCTGCAATAACTTTCTTCTGAAGTTCAGTATCAAAATAATGAGGACTTTCATAATAGGAAATAGGGATATTTAAAACACTTGCAGTATCAATACCTTTTTCAATTATAGCACGTGTTTCTGCTTCTGTGTTATTTACATCTTTCGATAATTCTTCACCCTTTCCACTTATTTCATCACTATGCTGGTGAGTATAACCATGAAGACCTATTTCACCACCCTTATTAATCAAATAATCTACCAGGTTAACAAATCCTGCATTTACTATATTGTCATTTATTAATAAATCATTGTCAATATTATCCTCAGGAGATACAAATCTAGGAATCCAGCTAACATGAAACTTCATTCCCTGTGAATAAAACAGATTAGCCATACACTTTATTTTTGCTTGATTTTTATCTACAGCATAGTTGCCGCCGCATCCAAAATCCTCTAATCTGATTAATGCAACATTGTCAGTGCATGATGCTGAAGAATTTTCAGGTGCTTTAACATTGCTGTTAAGTAAACTGATATTGTTATTTTTAAAGTCAAAAACAGCAATTAAATTAAAAAGTTCTTCTATATCTGAGATGGAAATATAATTATCACCACCGTTAGTTAATAAATTACCACGCAAGGAGCCTGTCCTAGAATTCTTAGTATAAGAATTTTCACTTAGTGAAATTTTATTATCATTGTTATACAATGAAATTTTGCTATTTGAAGTATCAATTGTATAGTTAAGCTTATTACAAATAAAACTAAGAGGTATATAATATCTTTGTGACTTAAGCAACATAGGAACATTAGTGATGTTAGATTCATTTAGAATATTCAAACTTATACTATTAACTTTTGTTACAGGTCTATCTTCAAATTTTATTTTTGGAGTATATGTACTTTTAAAATTACTATCAGGAAGTGTACTGGCGTATACAGTATTATTTATAACAGTTAGATTTTTATCAAAGAATTTATAATAAAAAATTGAATGACTAAATAGAAATACTGCTACAAGTACTGATAATATTAAAAAAATGAGTAGTTTCTTTTTCATAAGTTTATTTCCTCCCTATATATAAATAATTCCAATTAAACATTATATCAGTAATTTGTGACAGGTATTTGACAAAGATACATAATTTAAAATTTATTATATTTAGGGCTGATGGATATCCTAAAGAAAATTCATATGATCAAGGATAATCTTCAGGTATAATAAAAAATAAAACGAAAACTGATATTGCAACAACACTTAAAAAAATATATAAATATAGATATAAAGAACTTTTATAGAAGAATTAAAGTATAATAAAATATAACACACTAAAAATATTGCATATTTATATTTCATTTTCAGAGTGTTTCTAAAATAAGAGAAAAAAATTTAACATGAATACAGTGTCATAAACATGGCTATACCTTATAAGTTGAGATAAAAACTTAAAAACATATATATTACGAAAGGTGGTGAATTTGAGTGGATGACTATCTGGCCCAGGACTATTGTAAAAATTTAATATTAAAAAAGGGAGGATTAGGTGTAGTACTCATTGTAACTAATTCTATATCCTCTCTATAGAATAGAGGAGGATTATTATGTTTGTATTACCATTTAAAAATGATAAAAAGCAACCTATGGTTCTAAGAAAGATAAATACAGAAATAAAAATAATTGAATTTAATGGCCTTAAATGGATTGATATTATTAGACCTACTAATAAGGAAATTAAAATGCTTGAAGAGATGTATGAATTTCATGAACTTCTTTTAGAAGACTGTATGACTGAACATCAAAGATCAAAGATAGATTCTTATGATGATTATAGTTTCATTGTACTTCATCTTCCAAGATATAAAAAAGAATTTACGAGACTAGACTCTGAAGAAATAGACATATTTATAGGTCAAAATTATTTAGTTACCCTTCATGAAGGAGAACTTAAACCTTTAGTTGCGTTAGCAGAACGATGCCAGTATAGCGAAGCTGCAAGAAAAGAATACATGGAAGAAGGCTCAGCGCTATTACTTTATGAGATAACTAAGACCTTATTCGATTATTGCTTTCCTATGCTTGATAAAATTGGAAACAGTGTTAATGAAATTAATAGAGAGGTTTTTGCTATTCGTTCTAAATCGATGCTTGAAACTATATCAAGAACTAAGATGCAAATAATAAATTATAGAAGTGTAATTAAACCTTTAAGACCTGTTATAATAAATTTAGAAAAAGTAATAACAAAATATCTTCCTGAAGATATGGATTTGTATTTTGATGATATTACGGATAGAATAGAAAAAATATGGGACATGCTTGAAAACTATAAAGAGGTTATAGAGTCTGCTGATAATACATTTGCAGCACTTACTAACCACACAATGAATGGACTTATGCGTACCTTTACTATTATCCAAGTAGCCATATTGCCTATGACTCTTGTTAGTGGACTTTTTTCAATGAATGTACAAGGAATTCCAATGCACGATTATACAATGGCATTTTGGATAGTATTCGGAATGATATTTATTCCAACTATAGGTATTGGAATGTTATTACTTCTTAAGAAAGATAAGTGGTTTTAAAAATTAAATATTATTATAGAATCCATTACATTATCAACTTCATCTCCTGGAAAATGACGCATGAATGCTAATTATTTAGATTTGGAAAAACTTACATCTAAAGATAAAGGTATCAGACAAAGTTAGTAGAAACAATTGAAACTAAATTGAGAATAAAGTTGTTGACAAATTTCCAACATGTGAATATACTGATATGGTACAAAAGAGATTATAACAATTGAATAATAATCGGTAGGTGAGGTTACCATAGGGATACGGGTTGCTGCCGCGGAGTAGTGGAGACACTATGAGAAGGTTAGCAGAATGCGTCGAGTTTAAGGCGTATTTTAACGCAATTTCATTGCCCTATGAAGCTAAAGCTTGAACGGAATAAATAAATAATCTATTATTTATTTATTTAATAGCGTGTATTTTTACGTCCTCGTTCAGTTTTAGCTGAACGAGGATTTTTATTTTATTGAATATGCCTTAGATATAAAAATAGACATGGTAGGTGAGGTTACCATAGGGATATGGGTTAATACCGCAAAATAGTGAAGACACTAGGCGCAGGTTAGCAGTTTATGTCGTTTTTAAGGCATAATCTAATTCAAATCACATGGGACAATGTAGATGAAGAATATCTTAAAGCTCCAAGAAAATGGGATGCTACTTCAATTGGTAAGTTTATGTTATCAAACTTTAATTATTCATATGATAAGAACTCAAATGCTTCCATTTATTCAAGGTAGAGCATCAATTCTAGTATTATTAAGTAGTATACTGGCAATTATAGTAGGAATTATGATTTAATATGCTAATTTGGAATTAACACTTGAAATGGCACCAATGTTAGGAAAATATTTTATATGGCTAGCTATGATATTAATATGTTATATGATTATTTCAACAACACTTAAGAACAAAATATATATACAGATATAAAGAATTTTTATAGAAGAATTAATGTATAATAAAGTATAAAACACACTAAAAATATTACATATTTATATTTCATTTTCAGAGTGTTTCTAAAATAAGACAAAAAAATTTAATATGAATTAACTTGTACAGTATCATAAACATGACTATACTTTATAAGTCGAGATAAAAACTTAAAAACATATATATTACGAAAGGTGGTGAATTTGAGTGGATGCCTATCCCGCCCAGAACTATTATAAAAATTTAATATTAAAAAAGGGAGGATTAGATGTACTATTCATTGTAACCAATTTTATATCCTCCCTATAAAATGGAGGAGTATTATTATGTTTGCATTACCATTCAAAAATGATAAAAAGGAACCTATTGTTCTAAGAAAGATAAATACAGAAGTAAAGATAATTGAATTTAATGGTCTTAAATGGATTGATATTATTAGACCTACTAATAAGGAAATTAAAATGCTTGAGGATATATACGATTTTCATGAACTTCTTTTAGAAGACTGTATGACTGAACATCAAAGATCAAAGATAGATTCTTATGAAGATTATAGCTTTATTGTACTTCATCTTCCAAGATACAGAAAAGAACTTTTCAGACTTGATTCTGAAGAAATAGATATATTTATAGGTCAAGATTATTTAGTTACCCTTCATGAAGGAGAACTCAAACCTTTAGTTGAATTAGCAGAAAGATGCCAAAATAGCGAAGAGGCAAGAAAAGAATATATGGAAGAAGGCTCAGCATTATTACTTTATGAGATAACTAAGGCACTATTCGACTATTGTTTTCCTATGATTGATAAAATTGGAAATAAAGTTAATGAGATTAATAGGGAAGTGTTTGCTACTCGCTCTAAGTCAATGCTTGAAGCAATATCAAGAACTAAGATGCAGATAATAAACTATAGAAGTGTAATTAAACCATTAAGACCTGTTATAATAACTCTAGAAAAAGTAATTACAAAATATCTTCCTAAAGACATGGATATATATTTTGACGATATAACTGATAAAATAGAGAAAATATGGGATATGCTTGAAAATTATAAAGAAGTTATAGAATCTGCTGATAACACATTTGCAGCACTTACTAACCATACAATGAATGGACTTATGCGTACTTTTACTATTATTCAAGTTGCTATATTGCCTATGACTCTTGTTAGCGGACTTTTTTCAATGAATGTACAAGGAATTCCAATGCACGATTATGCAATGGCGTTTTGGATAGTATTCGGAATGATATTTATTCCAACTATAGGTATTGGAATGTTATTACTTTTTAAGAAAGATAAGTGGTTTTAAAAATTAAATATTAAAGCAATCAATTAGATACCGTATTATTCAAAAATGAATTTACGGTATTTTTGTTTTGCAATTCTAATTAATATGAGAATATTACTTTTTGCTCAAAATTAATATAAGGATATTGTTAAGATAAATGTTTAGGATATAAATAAAGGATAAAGGTTCACTAATAAGAAAATAATAAGTGCATGATAATTAGCTTTTATAAATAATAATAGGAATTTTTTGGTAACTCAAGGAGTACCACAAACTCTATTAGGAACTAAAACGGTAACTACAATAGAAGGAAAAATGCAGGATATACCAATGGGTCCTGTAGCGGCCCTTGAATCTATAAAACACGTAGGAACAAATGGTAGTGGTTTCTTTGGAGCAAACTCATCACATCAATCGGAGGTAATAAAATGAATAAAAAATATGGAAAAAAGTCAAAGGAAGAATTAAAAAAAGAGTTAACTGAAGAACAATATAAAGTAACGCAAGAAAATGCTACAGAAGCACCATATTATAATGAATATGATAATTTTTATGAAAGAGGAATTTATGTAGATGTAACAACAGGAGAGCCTTTATTTATATCTTCTGATAAGTTCAATGCTGGTTGTGGATGGCCTACCTTTTCAAAGCCTATATCAAGAGATGTTATTAAAGAAAAAAAGGATGGCAGTCATGGTATGGTACGAACCGAAGTCAGGAGTAATACAGGTGATGCTCACCTAGGACACGTATTTTCTGATGGACCTGAAGAAACAGGTGGATTAAGATATTGTATTAATTCAGCATCACTAAAATTTATTCCTATGGATAAAATGAAAGAATTAGGTTATGAAGAATATTTAGATTTTGCGTTATAATATATTAATTGAAACAACTAAGGCTTATTGTATAAGTTTTTTAGTTGCTTTTTTATTAAATATTGTATACTGTCTGATATTATTAGATATAGCTAAAATTATGATATAATATTTATATATATAAATTCTAATAAAGAAACTTCATAGACTTAATATTAAAATAATATTATTTTTTAATATGCACAAAATATATTAAGAATTATTTTGTGAGGTAATTAGTTTATGAATAATAAAGTTTTCACCCAAGAATCAATA
>NZ_JAJFUC010000036.1 GCF_021372645.1 Clostridium sp.
TTTAAATCCTTAAAAAGTAGTTTTAGCTCCTTAAAAAGTAGTTTTAAATCCTTAAAAAGTAGTTTTAAACCCTTAAAAAGTAGTTTTAACGTCAAAAAAATGGCTTGCCTACTGGGCTCAAAGGGTGTCTAAATACATTAAATACATTAAATACATTAAATACATTAAACAACAGTTGTTTTTTGTTTTTGTTATGCATAGATATTTATTAAAAATATAAAAGGTTTTTTAATAAATTTCCTATCTTTATTCACATTTATCTAATCCATGTTAACCATTTCCAACTGTGATATAATAGTTTTATGTATTTTAAGTTAATCCCCTTTGTAAATTTTTATATTTTTTGCATATATATGTTCAATCGACAGTTGAAATGGATAATTGTCAATTAATCTAAGGGGGTATTTTAATGAATTATGACCAAATCGAAGATCAAGTCAAATTAGCGAAACAAGGCAGCTCTGAAAGCTTAACCAAGCTACTGCTCCAATTTAAACCGTTTATATTCAAAACTGCTAAAGATTTTAACATAAAAAATTATGATGAATATGATCTTGTACAAATAGGCTATATTGCTTTAATTAATGCAGTAGATAAATATGATACTACTAAACATTCATTTTCAAGCTATGTGTATTCTACAATTAAAAATGCTATGAAATACACTGCAAGATCTAATAATAAACATAAACTTAATTTAAGTATTAATGCATCTATTGATGGTAAAAGCTCTTTAGACTTTACAGAATTTCTTGAAAGTAACGAGAACTTAGAGAATGATTACTTGGCACATGAAAGGGTAGTTGAACTTCAAAAAATAATATCAGATCTTGAACCAGATGAATTTGAATTAATCTTCCTGGTTTACTATAACAATTTCTCATTAACTGATTATGCAGCTAAAAAGAAGCGACCTTATTCTCAGATAGTTAGGAAGAAGAATGCTGTATTGGAGAAAATTAAGGATAGGCTTTTGGAGAAATAGAAATAACCTGCAGAGTTTACTGCAGGTTATTTCTATTTTAAGTATGGCAACAATTCGTGTAAAAAACAGCTAGCAACTTCGCTCACAAGTTTCCTCAGTATGGTGACTGTCACCTACCGATATTATTCCCACCCGAGCAACTTCTTTTCTAATTTATCATAATCATAAGTTCTGCCCTCAAAATTATTAAATGTACTATTATTAATACTATTGGTTGTCCAATCTTCCTTTATTGCCTGTATCATAGCACCTGTTAAATTATTTACATTTTTAAATTTGCTTATCATAGAGTACTTCTCTTTTATCTTCTCAATATCGCCACCAGTGATATTGAATATTTTACTTGCATCTATATCACTTATATTCTCAATTATATTTTTCATAAGTTTAATATTAGTAGTATCTATATCTTGCTTTGGCTCTTCTTTAGTCGCTGATATTTCATTCTGAGCATTTTTACTTTTATTTATGTGAAATCTAATACTTGTTACTTTTCTACCTGTTTTTATCTCTTCATAGGTAAAATTAATATCTGTTATTAAATTTAGCTCTTTTTGTGCCTGTAAAATTACTTTTCTTTTAAAATCTGCATATAATTTAAAATAATCTGCTTTAGCTCCTATCATGTTTTTAAGTTCTTCAACTTCAATTTCAATACACTTTTTAAATAAATTACTTTTTAATATCTCATATATTCTTATAGAATACTTACTCTTTAAACTCAATATATTTTCAAGCTTATAACTTGTATATAGCTCTTTAAGTTCCAACATATAAGGTTTTAACTTAGGAGAAAATTCAAGCTTTACCGTTCCTTCTCCAGTTTTATATATTGCACTACTTAGCCAAGCTATCTGAATTATATCTTTACCTTCTTTTATTTCAAATACTTTTTTCATTAGTTCCTTAGTTATTTTAGGTATTTCAGTATATTTACTTTTATCTTTAATCTCTAATAACTCCATGAACTCTTTTATCTTAAATTCATATTCTTTAAATTCTGTGTCTGTAGGTTGTACCATACTAGCTAACGTTAAAATAATCTTTTGCTCCTGTAAACTCAAATCATAGTTACAAGTTATTAATGTATTGCTTTTTGTTACTATATAATTTTTATTCAGAGTTATCACCTCAATTTAAATAATACTTTTTCATAGTCAAATATGTCAACACTAAGCGTAAGGACATATTTGACTATGAAAAAGACATAGTTAGGTATGTAAAGTACATAATTAGGTATGCAAAAGACATATTAGATTAAATTTTAGGTATGTAAAAGACATAGTTAGGTATGTAAAAGACATATTAGATTTTTGAAATCACTGATACAACTAGCTTTGAAGTACCTCCTAAACATTATAAACAATAATTGTTAAACACTATAAACAACAACAAGCAGTTGTTGTTTATTATCTGCTAAAAAGTAGCTAACTCTAAATCCTTTTTCCCAAGTTCTAATTCTTAGCAACTTCAGTCACCATTTTATTATAAAAAACATCAAAATATATTACTTATTTGGTGGAAAAAGTTAAAAAAAAGAAGGAATTATAAATATTATAGAGAATATATAGTTTAGAGAATATATTATAAAGAAAGGATGAAAAAATTATGTTAAGACTTACTTGGATAGAGTTTTTTTTGCGGACTATTCCAGAGATATTTATTTTAATATGGGGGATACATGTGGTCTCTAAAAAATCCATTAATATTCCTAAATTTATAATTTCAAGCATAGCATTGTCTATATTAACATTTTTTGTAAGATGGCTTCCGATATATTTTGGTGTACATATGATAATTAATCAAATTTTGATTACAAGCATTATGGTTATTATTGATATACCTATAATAAAATCAATATACAGTACTTTATTAATGTTGTTTATACTTACTTTAGGTGAATTTTTAAATGTGGGATTATTGAACTTATTAAACATAAATACAAGTATTGAATTTATAAATCCTTTAAAAAAATGTTTATATTGGTCACCATCTTTAATTTTTGTACTATTATTCATAATAATAGTGAATTATCTATTAAAAGCGAAGAAAGGAATAAAAAATGTCTCTAACTGAAAAAATGGCAGCTAAAGTTGGGAATAATGCAAAATTATTTTTAAATGTTAATGAAGAACAAGAGCAAATAATTATATATGGAGCAATAAATTTATTTCAAATCATATTTGCTATCTTATGGGTTATGATTGCCGGGTTGTTTTTTGGAGTATTTTATGAAACTATAATATTTACCATCGCAGTCAGCATTTTTAGGAAATATTCAGTTGTTCCTATTATAATGCATCTTCACCAAGTCGCTGCATTATAATAGGAACAACTTTAGCAGTGGCAGCTGGAATTTTTGTTGATAAGATATTATACACCCTTAATAGTTCTGCTGTAATGATAATAAGCATGACTTTTATGATATTTGCTTTTATAATAGTTTTAAAAAATGCACCTGTAGATAGTATTAAGAAACCTATTACTAATATTGAAGCAAGAGAACAATTTAAAAGGAAATCTATTTTTGTAATATTTATTTTTTCATTTATAATAATAGTTCTATTTATACTAAGCCAAAGGTTTTCAGAATCATATTACATAAGATTAATAGAAAGTATTAGCCTTGGAATACTATGGCAGACTATTACACTTACTAAAGGCGGAATAAGCTTTTTAAACAAAGTTGACTTTGTTTTAAAATACATAATGCATGGAAAGACGAGGAGTGAATAATATGAAAAATCCAATTAACAAATCAATTGCTAAACTTACAGCAAATCTTTGTACAAAAATGGCATTGTCAGTTTCAGCATCAGCTTGTTCTCTTAGCACATTTCAACCAGAAGAACCAAAATGCTTAAGAAAATAGTGCAGAAATAAGTAAGAATAAAAATTAAAGTAAAGATTGTTAATTCATTAATTAATGATCTTTACTTTAATTTTTACTTATAATATTGGGAGGTTTTTTATGAATACTTTTATAGATAAAAGCAAAGATAACTTATCTGGTATGCTATCAATTATAAAGATTTCAATAATAGTATTTATTAATATAATTATATATAGTAAATTGCCTAATTACTGGACAGATTTAAATATACAAGATAATGGTCAATTTAACATTTATAGTATGGGATTTTTTTTATTTATTACTGCAGTATCATATATGATTTACTTAATGATTAATCGCAAAATGCTACAATCATACAATGTATTTAGAATCTCATGGTTATTAGAAAATATTTTTTTCATGGGAATTAGTTTGCTGATAATATATTTATCTACAGTTTACGAAAATGAATATAAATATTTGTTTCTGCTATTAATAATATCATCAGTGATTCAATATGGATCTCGTTATGGAATTATAACATCACTTTTTTCTTCCATTTTTATACTTGGAGCAGATTTATTGTATGCTCCACTTATTCATGGAATTAATACATGTTTTCAAAAAGATTTAATAATGGCAGGGGTATTTATTTTTGTTGCTTGGATTCTTGGATATTATGTTGATATGGAAGCTGAAAATAATAGAAAAAAGGATAAAACACTTGAAAAATTAAATACGGAATTGGAAGCAAAAACTAAAGAAAGGCAATATATAGAATCACTATTATTAAAAAATAAAACTTGCTACGATATGATATTTGAAAATTCACTAAATGCTATTATTGTACATGAAAATGGAATAATTATATATGCCAATGAAAGTGCAGCTAAGCTACTAGGACACGAAGATCCAATCCATCTAAATGGTACATTTTTTTATGACTATTATCCAAAAGATATTAAATCAAATATTGAAAAAAGGTATTCAAATATTATCAATAATGAATTTTTAAAAATTATAAAAGAAGAAACTATATTAAACCGTGATGGTGTTCTTATTCCTGTGCGTAATACATCAGCTTTTTTTGCTTACAAAGGACAACCTTCAATATTAACTCTTTTGCTTGATATAACTTCAGAAAAAAAAGTGGAAACCTTAAAAGAAGATGCAGAAAAAAATTTAAATTTACTTAATGAAACTAGAGAATTTAACAATTTGATAATGAATTTTTTTACTAATATGTCTCACGAACTAAAAACACCTGTTAATGTTATTTTCGCTGCAATTCAGACTATATGTATGTATTTAGATAATGATGAATCAAATAATGCAAAAAAATGTAAAACCTATTTAAAGACAATGAAACAAAATTGTTTAAGAATGATTAAGTTAATAAATAATCTTTTAGATATAGCTAAATTAGATTCTGGATTTATTAAATTTAATAGAAAGAATGGGGATATTGTAAGTGTTGTTGAAAATATTGTTCAGTCAGTAGCTTTATATGTAAAAAGCAAGAATATAGAAATTATATTTGATACAGATATTGAAGAAAAAATTATTGGATTTGACCATGATATGATGGAACGTATAATGTTGAATTTAATATCTAATGCTCTTAAATACAGTAAGCCTAATGGGCATATATATGTAAATGTGAAAAATAAAAAATCAAGTATTGTTATTGAAGTAAAAGATGAAGGTCAAGGAAT
The DNA here is from genome assembly GCF_021372645.1 of Clostridium sp. Classification (GTDB taxonomy): domain Bacteria; phylum Bacillota; class Clostridia; order Clostridiales; family Clostridiaceae; genus Clostridium. Next base: position 5,534 of record NZ_JAJFUC010000036.1, read on the forward strand.
TCCACAAAATAAGCTTGATTTTATATTTGAACGTTTTGGACAGGTAAATAATTCACTTTCCAGACAATGTGAAGGAACTGGAATAGGTTTATATCTTGTAAAATCATTTGTTGAGAAGCATGGTGGCAGAATAAGTGTAAAAAGTATTGAAGGTAAAGGTTCTGAATTCACAATTGAGTTACCAGCAAAGTTAGTTATTGAAGAAGATTACATAGATAAAGTATTTTTTGAGAGTCACGTAGAAAGAATAGAAATAGAATTTTCAGATATATACTCAATATAAGGAACATAGGCTCTTCATATAGCATATTCTTCAAATTCCAACGAGTTAGATGGTCAGAGTGGAGTTAATCTTACTGGTCTTGTAATAACAGTTCAAGA
>NZ_JAJFUC010000048.1 GCF_021372645.1 Clostridium sp.
GAAAAAGATAAAAATTTTATTGTATTAGGCGATTATGATAAATTGAAACAAGTATTTATAAATCTTATTTCAAATGGAATTAAGTTTGGCAAGATACATGGAACTGTATTGGTGAATTTAAGTAGCAATGCAGATTCTGTGATAGTGGAAATTAAGGATAATGGTGTTGGAATAAAAAAAGAGGATTTACCTTATGTTTTTGAAAGAATGTATCGTGGAGATAAAAGCAGACATAAAATTGAGGGGAGCGGAATAGGGCTTACTCTCGTAAAGAAAATATTGTCGTTACATTCTGCAACAATAGATGTAGAGAGCAGAGAAAATAAAGGAACTACATTTACTGTATATTTAAATAAAAATAATTAATATATTTGTATTTGAATCTATATAATAAAAGAGGGTATCACGTGAGCAATTAGAAAGTGCTTGTATTGTACCTTTTACATAACTATATGTTATGTAATTGCAAATATAGAAAAAAAATCATATGTAATCCTCACAGAATCTTCATAACTTTTTATTATAATTAATTATAATAAAAGATACTGTAATTTTAATAAAGTATAGTAATTGAGGTGATAAACATGACTGCTAAGAGAAGAATTATTAAAGAGCAATTAAAGGAATTTATTAATAAAGTTAAGAGTTTAAACAAAAGAAAATATGTAGTATTATTTGTTACAACTGTAGCTATTTTATTATTTAGCAATTTTATGTCAAGTTTTGATATGAGTGCAAAATTAAAACAAAACTTATCAGGAAATGAAGCTAATGCCTCTCAAATAAATGTAATTAAGGCAGCTATTGAAAATGGGGTTCAGGTAGTAAGAATAACAGCAGATAATAATGGTTATACCCCCGATGCTATTTATGTTCAAAAAGATATTCCTGTTAAGTTAATATTTGAAGGAAATCAGCTTAATTCGTGTAATAATGGAATAGTATTACCATCTCTCAACATAGATAAAGATTTGAAACAAGGAGAAAATATAATAGAATTTACACCGAAGGGTGAAGATATAAACTTTAGTTGCTGGATGGGAATGATAAAAGGAGTAATTAAAGTTACAGATAATATTGATTCTATAAATGAACCTAAAGAATTTTAATAGGAAATTTCGAGATTAAATAGAAAGAGTTGCTTGTTTAAGTTATTAAAATCATTTAAACAAGCAACTCTTTTAATGTTAGTTATATTTTTAGTCATGTACTTAGTCCTAAATAGTTTTGCTTTTAGGCTTTGCTAGACAAAAATATTGATAAATGATATAAGATAAATAATATATTGCTGTATAAATTAATAATATTGTTAACTGATATGCTCTATAGGCAAATTATAGTTTTAGTAATAAGCACTATAAGGATAGTTTGGATTATAAGGATAGTAGAGATAAAAAGGGGATCTAAGATAATTAAGGTAGTTAAGGTCATAATAATCTTCCGCAGGGTCAGAATTAGTTTCGTCAGGTATTTGAACACCTTCTGGAACAGGAGCACCTTCTGGTACGTGAACATTTTTGGGTACAGGAGCTGTGGGTACAGGAGCTGTTGGTGGATGAACACTTCCTGGTACAGGAGCACTACCGGGTATATGAATATCTACAGGTGCTCGAACAACATATTCGTATATACAATCATATTTACATTCATTTGCAGAGTTTTTACTGTTGTAATCTTGTATTGGTGGTATTTGATTATTTCTGTTTGTCATACAGAAACCTCCATAAAATTTACTACAATTTATAATATGCAGCAATAATTAATAATGAATATAATGTTTTTAAGATATTCAGATTTTGAGTTGTTTTTTAACTTTCATTGTATCCTCATAAAATCTTCATAACTTTTTATTATAATTAATTTATATAAGGAGGACTTTTAATAAAAGTACATTGCTGAAATAAAATACAATAATCATAGAGGTGAGAAAAATATGAGTATTAAAAGGGAAATAATTAAAGTTTATGATATGACATGTACTTCTTGTGAAAATAGAGTGGAAAGAGCATTAAAGAAGATTGATGGAGTTGTAAATGCACTGGCTAGCTATAGTGCGCAGCAGGTGACTGTTGAATATTATAGTA
>NZ_JAJFUC010000051.1 GCF_021372645.1 Clostridium sp.
GCCTTGGTCAAATAATATTCCTGAAAATATGAAGATTAAAGATAAGAAATAAAATTAATCCCAGTAAAGATAACTACCTTACTGGGATATTTTAATACATATGAAAATTTTAAAATAGGTACCAAAATTTTGACGCTTACACTTATACCGTCTAAAAACAGTAGATTTAAACCACACGAATAGAAATTAAAATTTCTTAATATTCTATTGTTTTAACATTCATCTATATTTTACTTTGATTTTTTAATAAATTCTCAATTTCTTTTTCAGCAATTGGTTTGCTAAAGTAGTAACCTTGAATTATGTTGCACCCTAAGTTAAAAAGTAAATCTACTTGTTCCTTAGTCTCTACTCCTTCAGTAATTATCTTGTATTTTAATGATTTTGATAAATACACTATACTTTTGATTACAGCTTGATTATTCTCGCTTTGAATATTATCAATAAATGATTTATCTATTTTTAATGTATTAACTGGTAGTAAAGTCAAATAATTCAGAGAAGAATATCCAGTTCCGAAGTCATCTATTGCAAGGTTTACACCACTGTCAATAAGTTCATTTAATACTTTAATGCTATCTTTACAGACTAAAGTTGCCTCTGTTATTTCTATTTCAAGAAAGGAAGGTTGAATATCATATTTTAAACATGTATTAATTACGGTATCTTTAAAATCACTTCTTTTTATTTGGGTGGATGATATATTTACAGATATAGTATTTAACTCATAGCCTTTATTCTTCCATATACGAGCCATTTCTAAGGACTTATCTAAAACCCAATTTCCAATTTGAGTTATATATCCAATATTCTCAGCTATAGGAATAAATTCAGCAGGCGAAACATTACCAAGCTTATCATTATTCCATCTTAAAAGTGCTTCGATCCCCATCACTTTATTATCTAAAGCATTAATTTGAGGCTGATAAAAAATATATAATTCATTATTTTTAATAGAATTCTTTAATTCACTCTCTATTAAAAGTTTTCTAAAATAAGCTTCTGATATTTGTTTATCAAAAAAAGTACATATATTTTTTCCATTAAGTTTCGATTTATACATTGCAAAATCACAAAACTTTAATAATTCATTAATATCTAAACTATCATCCGGAAAAACTGCTACCCCTAAACTTGCAGTAATATAAATTTGTTTCTCCATAATTTCAAAAGGCTCTTTTATGCGTTCTTGAATTTTACTGCATATTTTCTCTATTTCTTCTATATCATCGAATTCATAAATAAATATTATAAATTCATCCCCACCTAATCTTGCCACTTCCCCATATTTACCAAGTAAATTTGTAATTAATTGAGAAAATAATTTTAATATCATATCAGCAAAATGATGACTAAAGTTATCATTTAAAGTTTTAAAATTATCAATATCTATATGTATTAAAGCTCCTTTTTTATTTTGAACTTTATTTATTTTTATTAAATTATTAAGTTTCTCAACAAAGAATGCTCTGTTAGGAATTTTAGTTAGTCTATCGCATCCCTCAAATACCTTATCTTCTGTGACATCTACCATTACTCCTGAAATTAAATTATAATTTTCTATCTTATCTTTAAATATTTTTCCTTTAATAAAAACCCACCTAATATCTCCATTTTGAGTTCTAATCCGAAATGTACTTCCATAAGATGTTAAAACTCCATTAATATAGTCACATAAATGTTTTTTTGCTAAAATTACATCTTCTTCATAGGCTATAACATTAATAAATTCATACATATCTTTGATTCCATCAAATTTGTATCCTACTATTTCTTCTATTTTTTTAGAAATTAACAATTTATTTTCATATGTATTCCATTCAAAAAAACCAAAATCCCCTCCACTAAGAACACGTTTATAAATCTCACAATTTTCGATATTTCCTTCCAAATCCAACCACCTTTTCATCAAAAATAACAAACTTTATATTCTATTATTTAACTCTTCAATTAAATTTTTAAATATTTTCTTCATATTGTTATGTATTTTTATTCATATTATAATTTTAAGTTGATATAAATATTTTTTAGCAATATTATTTATTATTATACTTATTTCATATTTATTACAATATATCGTATACTTTTCCCCCTCAAAAATCAATATATATTATATTATTAATTTTATTTATATTAATGTATATAAATTCCTTGTATTATTATTCCCGAGCAATTATGTATAAATTTATAAATATTCAAAGTATAATTATAACTATTTAAGGCAATAAGAATCAATATACCTTTTCTGGACAGTCAAAAGTTCTATAAAATAGCTTTTTCATTAGTAGTTATAAAGCAGAAAAAATAATCATCATATTTTTTTATTTCAATCTCAGTTTTAGGTGGAATTTCATCAATAAATAAAATCTCATCAAAATATAAAATAGAACCCATGCCAAGGACATTAAAAAAGAGAGTTAAGCAGCTAAAAGCTGATTTCTGTATTGGACAGGAGTCAGCTTTTTTAAATTCCATTGATATCGATGATTATTATAGTAATTCATGTAATTATAAACAACAGACTGAATTTCAGTTAAATTTAAGCAATCTTTGTAATTAATTTCATCTTTCATATGACCAAAGAAAGATTCTTGTGGTGCATTATCCCAACAATTACCGCGCCTGGACATAGACTGTCCAAGCTTATAAGATTTTAATAACTTTTGAAATGTAGGACTCGTATAATGACTTCCTTGATCTGAATGAATAAATGCATCTGATGATAATTTTAAATTAGAATTTTTCATTAATTTATGTATTGTT
>NZ_JAJFUC010000067.1 GCF_021372645.1 Clostridium sp.
TGTTCTTCTAAACATTCTAGTTGGGCTATAGTTTTGTTACTCAACCCTTGAAAATGCTTTAACACAACAGAATATCTTTTATACATTCTTACATTTTTAGTGTTTTTCATTGCTGTTTCTAATTCAAATATTGATTCTTGGATGAAAACTTTATTATTCATAAACTAATTACCTCACAAAATAATTCTTAATATATTTTGTGCATATTAAAAAATAATATTATTTTAATATTAAGTCTATGAAGTTTCTTTATTAGAATTTATATATATTAATTTATTAATAAACAAAAAAACAATAAAATAAATAAGGCACTTCTTGTGACATAATATTTCTGCTAAAACCTAAATACACCACACAAGAAATGACTCGATTAATTATAATTAATAATTAAATTTTTAAATTATTTAGATTTATTTCATAAATATAAGGTACATATTATAAAATATCTTTTATAATATAAAATCAAAGTTATATCCGAAATTATGCATAAATTCATGTAGATCATGTAGAATATATCTATTCTGACTAGCATACTTACTTTGATTTAATCATATATAACATTAAAAGTCAAACTTATTACGCTTTATTTTATATGAAGTAAAATTAACAAAAATAATATTTTTTAACACCATTTAATGTATAATTAATCAAATAATATATTGATAAAATCAAACTTAATTTTTCACTCTTCCTATATACTATCCATCGATTTCTGCATGCCTTTAATTTATCAGAAGAACGTCCACCTTTCCTATAAATTACCAATGATTCTTGTATTCCTACTGCTTTATATTCATGCTTTAGTAATTTTAGCCACATAACAAAATCTTCATGAAAGAATTCAGTTTGAAACGGATACTTTTTAAGCAAACTAGTTTTAGCAACAGCTGTTGAACAACAAATAACATTTTCCTTCAAAAGACCATTATAATTAATTTCCTTAGGTGCAACACGAAGAACACTATTAGTTTCATTATTATTAATCATTTCATATGATGTATAACATATATCTGCATTTTTTTGTTTAATATATTCTAACTGTTTCTCTAATTTAGAACATTTCCATATATCATCACTATCTAAAAAACTAATAAATTCACCTTTTGCTATGTTTATTCCTACATTTCTAGTTTTAGCCACTCCTAAATTTTTTTGATTTCTATATATAATAATTCTACTATCACTTTTACTTAGCTCTTCTATAATTTTAAATGAATTATCAGTTGACCAATCATCAATTATAATTATTTCAAAATAAGTGTAACTTTGGCACAATACAGATTTAATTGTTTTTTCAATTGTTTTAGACGCATTATAAACTGGTATTATTACAGATACTAAATTTTTCACTCGGTAGTTCCTCCTACATAGAATCTATTTTTTTAGTATATCACAACATAAAACCATTTAATAATCGTTTATTTGTCAATTGTCTATTAAAATAAAGTTGGATTATTCCTTAAATTAATCTATAATTATACTGAAGTTAAATTAATGCAGTTTAACTATAATACTTAATAAAGGAGATGAATATTAATGATAAAAGAAAATCAAAACCTTTTAAATAAAATCAATGCTTTAACAGATATTATAATTTTATTTATCTCAATGGTTATTGCGTATTTAATTCGTTTTCATATATTTTCACCAGATACAAAATACCTTAAATTAATCACATATATTCAATATTCAGTTCTAATTATTCCTATAAACATTCTTGTATTTCAATTTTTTAATTTATATCATTCATTTAGATCAACACCTTTTATTAAAGAATGTGTTCAAATTATTAAATCAAATACAATACTTACAGCTATTTTATTATCATTACTATTTATTTTAAAATTAGTTGATATATCTAGATGGGTTATTGTTATTTTTTATTTTATAAATATTTTTTTAATTATCTCAAAAAGATTTGTTTTAAGAAAAACTTTATTACAATTTCGTTCCAAAGGGTTAAACCTAAAACATGTATTAATCGTAGGTGCCGGGGAAGTAGCAAATGAATATTTAAATGTTATTAAAGCTAATAAGAGCTATGGTTATAATTATTCTGGATATGTGGCAGACAAATCAGACTTTAAAGGTAAAAAGCTAGGAAATTATGATGATTTATTAAATGTCCTAAATGTGTACAAGCCTGATGAAGTTGTTTGTGCTCTTGATATATCTGATTCAAAATACCTAGAAAATGTAGTTTCAGATTGTGAAAAAAGTGGTACAAAAATCTCTATAATACCATTTTGTTATAAATATATTCCAAGTCAACCATATATTGATCAAATTGGGGACATCCCTCTCATTAATATCAGAAGAATACCTTTAGATAATTTAGGTAATGCTTTTATGAAAAGATCCTTAGATATTGTTGGTTCACTGATTTTGATTATATTGACAAGTCCAATTATGTTTCCTACAGCTATAACTATTAAGTCTACTTCAAAAGGATCTGTTATCTTTAAGCAAACACGTGTAGGTTTAAATAAGAAATTATTTACCATGTATAAATTTAGGTCTATGAAAGTTAATTCTGAGGAAGCAACTGGTTGGAGCACAAATTCTGATCCTAGAAAAACTAAATTTGGTTCATTTATTCGTAAATTCTCTATTGATGAATTACCTCAATTTTTTAATGTATTAAAAGGTGATATGAGCTTAGTAGGTCCTAGACCAGAATTACCTCATTTTGTTGCTAATTTTAAGGAGCACATTCCTCTTTATATGGTAAAACATCAAGTAAAACCTGGAATAACTGGACTAGCTCAAGTAAATGGCTATAGAGGTGACACCTCAATTAAGAAAAGAATTGAATATGATATATATTATATTGAGAATTGGAATATATTAATGGATATAAGTATACTGTTTCAAACTGCTTTTAAAGGCTTTAAAAATAATGAAAAAATTATAATAAATGATGATGAAGCTAAAAAAAATGTAGTAAATTAAAAAATAAGTTACATTAATATCAAATACAACTTATTTTTTTATTTACTTATTCAACTTACAACTCCAACTATTAAATTCTAATTGCACAAAAAAATAATAATTTGTTCATTTATGGAAAAAAGCGTTTAAAAAATTTTAATTTTACAAATATAGCATGCATATTTATTTATCATTGAATTACAAAAATAAACCTATTAGGATGTGTTAAAATTGAAAAACATTAAAACTAATTTAAAGAAAAAGAACATTAATTTTTTCTTTCCTATTGCATTTATACTTGGAATTGTTCCTTTAATTGTTCGCATGACAATTATTAACTCTGATGAAAATACCTTTAGTATATTCGGCCCAACAGCCAAAATCGATTTATTTTCTCAGAAGAAAGCTTCGTTTTTAATTGTTTTTTGTATTATATTAATTACTATTAGTATAATATTTTTTAAGAGAATATTTGAGAAAAAGGATAAAACTATAAATTCAAGTTTAGTTTTCAGTAGTATATTATAATTTTCACTTTGCTTTCTGCAATATTTTTAAATTATAAGCAAGTATCTTTCTATGGTATATTTGATAGAGCTGAAGGATTTATTACAATTACTTGTTATATTATTTTATTCATATATTCAATTTACACATTTAAAACTACTAATGACTACAAATATATAATCACTCCAATTTTTATCTTAGTTGGTATCAATGCATTTTTAGGTCTTTTTCAATATATTGGACAGGATTTGATCAAAAGTAACTTAAGTACTTCTATCGTTGTTCCTAGTGAATATCAAACGCCAAATAGTGGATTAAATTTACTTTTTGAAAAAGGCAAGTTATATGGAACTTTATATCACTATAATTACGTTGGCAGCTTTGTTGCTATTGTTTTACCAATATTATTTTGTTTGACAATATTTGAAGATGAAGATATTATGCATAAGATATTTTTAGGCATTGCATCTATTCTTTCCATATGGTTATTATTGGGTATCACATCTCGTGTTGGAATTCTTGGCATCTCTATAGCAACTATTCTAGGTGTTTTTATATTTGGAAAATTTGAATCTGATTCAAATAGAGCTGATGGTCTTCTTTTAAATATTAACAAGCAACCTATATTTATGTTTAATCTAAAAAAAGATAACAATATTCATTTAATAAATCTAAACAGTAAAAAGGATATGAATATAGTTTTCCCTGAAACCTTTGAATTTAAAGGTAAAGAAAAGCTTGGTTCTATGAGAGCATATATTTAGTCAAGGTCAATTCCTATGCTTAAAGATAGTCTGGTACTAGGTAGCGGACCTGATACTTTCGTTTATCAATTTCCTCAAAATGATTTAATTGGTAAATACTATGCTTATAGAGCACCCAATATTATTGTAGATAAACCTCATAACCTTTACTTGCAAATAGCATTAAATGATGGTGTAATTGCATTATTAGCATTTCTAGCTATTATGATTATTTATATTGTTGATAGTATAAAGTTATATGCTTTAAAAAAGGATTATAATAAATCTCAAACATTAGGTGCTGTAACTTACTTAGGAGTTATAGTATATTTATTTGCTAGAATTTTCAATGATTCAGTTGTGAGTGTTGCTCCTGTATTTTGGATAGTTTTAGGTGTTGGAGTTGCACTTAACTATTATGAATAGAAAAGAACTTACTATAAATCGCAATAAATAATATAATCTTAAGAAAAGTATTTATAGCAAGTTAAAATAGTTACTGCAAATAATTTAGCTGACATAACAAAATTAAAAGCAAAAAATAAGAAACATGAGCTTATAACTCCTGTTTCTTATTTTTTTGAATATAAACTTAACAACCTATTCAGTACATTAAATTTTTCAATAAAATTACTCTCCCTCAAATTCATTGCAATAGCTTGTCTAGGGTGCTATAATAAATATTTGTATAGATAATTTACAAAAATAAAACTATTAGGATGTGCGGAAATTGAAAAATATTAAAACTTTTTTTAAGGAAAAATCAAAGAATTTTTCCATTGCATTTTTCAAAGGAAAATCCATTAATTTTTTCTTTCCCATTGCGTTTATACTAACAATAGTACCTTTAATTGTTCGCATAGTAGCTCTCAAAGTTGATCAAGATACTGCTGACATATATGGTGCAATAGTTCAAAATGATTTATTTTCTCAAAAAAAAGCTTCTTTTTTATTATTTTTTTCAATTATATTAATTTTTATTAGTATTATATTTTTTAAAAGAATATTTGAAAAGAAAGATAAGTTTGTGAATTTAATTTTAATAGGAAGTATTATATTTTGGGCCTTCACCTTATTTTCTGCAATATTTTCAACACATAAGAATTATGCTTTTTATGGTGCTTTTGATAGAGCTGAAGGATTTATTACAATTACTTGTTATATGATTTTGTTCATATACTCAATATATACATTTAAAGTTGCTGATAATTATAAATATATAATTATTCCAATTCTTTTTTTAGTAACTATACTTTCATTCCTAGGAGTATTTCAATATATAGGACATGATTTAATTAATAGTAAATTAGGTTTATTTCTTGTTTTAGGTACAACTAATAGCAAACTTAACTTAATGTATGAAACAGGTAAATTATATGGAACTTTATATCATTATAATTATGTTGGTAGCTTTGTTGCTATAGTTTTACCAATATTATTTTCTTTAACAATATTTCAAAAGAAAATTCTTTATAAAATAATTTTGGGAATAGGATCATTGCTTTCCATATGGCTATTGTTTGGAAGTACCTCTCGTGCCGGAATTATTGGTATTATTGCAGCAATTCTTTTCGGTCTTATTGTATTTGGAAGGATTATATTAACAAAATGGAAACCTGTTACAATTTGTTTAATTTCTATAATTATTTTAGCCAGTGGACTTAATTTTGCAACTAAAGGAGTTATTTTCAATAGACTTCCCGGACTTGTTACGGATATTTCTAATGCATTCAAAAATACAAGTGATTTTGATTTTAGTGAACATACTTCTGTTAAAGATATAAAACATATAGATGGACATGTTGAAATTTTATTACCTAAAGAAACTTTAAAAATATCCTATGAAAACAATAATTACGTATTTAAAAATTCTAAAAATGAAGTTATACAATACATTGAGCAAAATAATAAAGATAAAGCTAGTAAAGACAAGATTTATGCAACTAATAACAATGCATTTAAAATAATTTCCTTTACTACAAAAAAAATTAATAATAAATCAACTATACCCGATTATCTTTATTTAAGAATTAATAACCAACCTATGTTTGTATTTAATTTACTAAATGATAATAGTATTCATTTAGTAAATCCTGATAGCAAGAAAGATATTGATATAGAGTCTCCTGAAATATTTAGTTTTCTAAAGGGAAAGGAAAGACTTGGATCCTCAAGAGGTTATATCTGGTCAAGATCTATTCCTTTACTTAAAAATAATCTTATTTTAGGTGGAGGTCCTGATACTTTTATTTATCAATTTCCTCAAAATGATTTAATAGGTAAGTATTATGCTTTTTCTACTCCTAATATGATTGTTGATAAACCACATAATCTTTATTTACAAATAGCATTAAATGATGGTTTGATTGCATTATCAGCATTTATATTTATTATGATTATTTATATTATTGATAGTATAAGGTTATATGCATTTAAAAAGCACTATAATGAATCTCAAATATCAGGTAGCTCAACTTGTTTAGGAGTTATCGGCTATTTATTTGCTGGGTTATTTAACGATTCCGTAATAAGTGTAGCACCAATATTTTGGATAATCTTAGGTGTTGGTATTACCCTTAATTTTATTAACAGAAATTCACTAAAACAAAATCTTGATAAATAATATAAAAAGTGGACAGTGTATATATTTTTTACACTGTCCACTTTTCCTATATATATTTAACACTCTTACTACTACTTTTAATTTTGATTATATGTTATTCTTAACGGATCATTTTTACCTTTTTATGATACTAGGTTAATCTAAAATACCCAAACTCCATTTGTATCTATCTTATATCCATTAATTGTTGTGCTTGTCACCATTTGTCCAGTTGAATTTAAGTAGTACCACTTTCCATTAGTATCTTTAAACCATCCCGTAATCATAGCACCACTACTATCTAAACAATACCAATTCCCATTATATGATACCCATCCCGTAGCCATGGTTCCATCTTCTTTAAAATAATAATTTTTCCCATAACTCTCATCAAAGTACCAAGTATTTTTCAAATAATTTCCTACGGAATCATTGTATTTCCATTTTCCATTTATGTTGATCCATTGATTAGTCTTAACATCTGTACTAGTAATTTGTCCATTATTTGATGAATTAGATTGACTTGTTCCTCTATATACTGTTAAAGTATATAATCTTTCTTCAAATTCATCATCGTTTCTATCGTATGAATTGCTATTATTAACCTTAATTTGAATTACATTTTTACCTTCTTCTAAATTTACTCTTCTCATATAAGGGTCTGCAGTTGTAGTTCCATTAACTCTAACCACATCATCATATTCTGGTTTTGCTTTTATAACTATATTATCCCAATTTTCTTTAACATTTAAAACATAAGAAGTTACTTTAGGTTTAAAATTAAGTGGAATACTTCCATCTTCAATAACTATATCATCTAAATATATAGGATCTTGTTCATTATCAATTACTTGTGAAGCATTTACTTCATTAGTTCCTCCTCTATATATATTTAAAGTATAAGTTTGCTCATTTCCTTCATTATCCTCTAAATCTATCAAAATTGTGTTTTTTCCGCTAGTTAATTTTATCGTCCTCCTATAACTTTCATCTTTATCTACCGAAATTCCATCAATTTTAACTTCATAGTCATCATACTCTGGTTGAGCTGCTATTCTTATTTCGTTTATAGAAGAATTAACATTTACATCATATGCCATCTTATTTTTTGAATATGAAATACTTCCATCACTTAAAGTAATACTATCTAAATAAACACCATCAGAATCATCTGAGTTAGAAGCGCTACCCCTATTTACAACTAAATTATAAGTTCTTATACCATAATCTTGAGTTTCAACTTTTATTTTAATTAGATTTCTTCCTTTATTTAATTCAACAGTTTTTTCTGCCTTGTTGTCAACCAAAGGAAGAACACTTGACCCATCTATCTTAATTTTATCAGTACTATTTTTAGCTGTAGCAGTAACTACTATTGACTCATCACTACTATCTATTTTAACAGTATATTCAGTTTTCTTTTCCGAAAAATCAAGCTTTCCTTCACTTATTTCCAAATCATCTAAATAAGAGTTTTCGATTGCTTCTTCTTCATCGTCATCATCAGTAGATGCATATGCTACATTGAGATTAAAATTCTTTAAATATTTTACTGGTGATACTACAGAAAAAGCTGTTAATACTAATAACATGGCAACTAAACGTTTTATTTCTTTATTCACATTATTTCCCCCAATTCCATATATCATTAATTTTACCTTACTAATTAATAATGTACAATGTACATTAATTCTAAATTATAACAGTGTAAAAAAAGAGACGAGGCATAACCTCGTCCCAATTTTAAATTGTCAATTATTATTTAACCCAAGCTCCTGATGCTCCTAATACATAACCATCAACAGTTGTATTAGCTAACATAGCTCCTGATGCGTTTAAGAAGTACCAAGTTCCATTATCATTTAACCAACCAGTAGCCATAGCTCCTGATGCCTTTAAGAAGTACCAAGTACCGTTAGAATTTAACCAACCAGTAGCCATAACTCCATCAGCTTTTAAGTAGTACCAAGCTCCACCAACGTTAACCCAGTTGTTAGCAACTTTAGTTCCAGTTGCATCGTAGAAGTTCCAAGTTCCATCAGCTAATTGATCCCAACCAACTTTAGCTGGAGCAACTGGAGCAGCTTCTGTTTCAGTTTGAGCTTTTCCTTCATTTACAGTTGTATAGATATCTCCATCTACTTCCCAAGTGATTAAGCTGTTTTCATCATATATGCTTAATGCATCTAATGAAGAATCAACGCTGTAAACTTTTGTGAATTCATTATTTTTGAATTCATAGATTTTTCCATCAGCTACAGCCCAAACATTTCCATCAACGTCAGTGTCAACAGCTTTTACGTTATCAATATCAACATCATCAGCATCATCTTTTTCTGCTAAATAAACATCAACTTTACCAGTTGGTGCTGAAGCAACTTTGTACTCAACTTTATCCTTCTTAAGGTTAATGCTTGTTACTTTAACATTACCACTAGCAGTAGCAGTAGCATCATTATGAATAGCTAATAATTGTGAACCTACTACTGCATATGTTGTATTAGTAGCACCTACTAAAACGTCAGCTGCATCAGTAGCATCGTCAGAATCAAGAATTTCACCAACATTAACTTCATAAGAAGCTACAGTCTTTGGAAGGTAAGCATCATCTTTCTTATCTCCTTGAGCTTTAGAAATCTTTTGAACATAGTAATGTTTAGTTGTAGTTCCTGTTGTAATTCCTGCTGTTCCAAGTGTTACAGATGAAGATGTAGTTCCAGTAGCTAATGTAGTGTTTGCAGAATCATTTACATTAACAGTAGCTAATGCATAAATATAATCTGCATCTTGAGTTAATACATCAAGACTTACTAATTCAGCTTCTAATTTTGTATCTGAATTATAATCATTATATTCTTCAACTTTAACCATTTTTCCTTTTGCTGTGCTATAAGCATAGATATTAGCTAAGTTAGAAGCATCGATGTATTTACCAGTTTGATTAGTAAATCCAATTAATGTTCCTGGTCCTGTTAATGAACCTATTGAGTTATCTTGGTGTGCTGATGGAGCTATTTCATATTTATACCAAACATCTCCAAATTTAGCACCACTTTGGATTTGTGTAACATCACCAGCATTAATTACTATGCTATCATCATATCTATCAGTTTTCTTTAAAGCTGATTTTAATTTTGTTTCAGCAGAATCTGCTTTATCTTCTGCTGTATCATCATCAACAACATCTCCAGATGATAAATCTATTAGATATTCATCAGATCCATCTTCTGCAGTAGCGTATTTATCTTCATATGCTAATGAATAGTTAGCATTTCCACCTAAATTTGCATCTTCAACATCTTCTAATAACTTGTCCTTATCTCCTGCATTGTAGTAGATAGCTGCATCATCATCATCAGTTCTGTAACCTTGATAAACATACTTTCCATCTTTGTATGCTACCGCATTTTCTACAGTACCATCCTTAGTTCCTAATCTGTCTGAAGCCATAGCTGGTACTACTGACATAACAGAAGCAGCAGCTACTAATAAAGCTGTAATTTTGTTTGCTCTTTTAAACATAATTTTCTTTCCTCCTAAATTTTAAAATTCTGATAAATTATAGCATTATTGTATAATCGTGTAAAGATATATAATGCTTATAAATGTATATTTTTGTATAAATATAATATTTACACTTTATATCATATGTAATTTATACCAAATTTACACTGATTATATTAATATACCATATTAAATTAAACTTGTATATAAAATACTATTAATTATCAGATTAACTATTATTCATAATCTTTCCTAACCTGTCATTAAATAATACAGATATAAAGTTTATTTTTGGTACTTTTTTTAAAATATTTTAGAAATAAATTTTATATATTCCTCATATAACTTTTCTTTCCTGTGTTTCCACTATATAATACAAAGGATTATTTATTTTTAGGTACCTTTTTTATAATTTTCTTTTTTAAAGGAAACTCGACTCACACAAAATCATAGATTTTGGTTCCCTACTTAACCCAAGCTCCATCGTTTCCAAGCTTGTATCCATTTATCTTAGTATTTTTAGCCATAACTCCATTAGATTGTAAGTAATACCATTCACCATTTATATTTTGCCAGCCAGTTTTCATTCCTCCATCCTGCCCTAAATAGTACCAATTCCCACTAATATATAGCCAATTAATAGCCATTGTTCCATCTTCTTTTAAATAATAAGTCTTATTATAGTTTCTATCATAATACCAGCAATTCTTTAAAACATTTCCTGTTGAATCATTATACTGCCATTTACCATTTACTTGTACCCATTGATTCATCTTAATATTACTATTTTCATTTACATTAGATTGAATTATACTTTGTCCCTCAGAAGCCTTACCTCTAATTATATTTAAAGTATAGGTTCTAATTTTATCATTAATATCCATCACATTTATTTTTATTACATTTAAACCTTCTTTTAAATGTAGATCTTTTTTATAATTATCATCATCACTAACTTTAAAGCCAGCAATTTTCACAGTATAATCTTCATCTTCTGGTTGAGCCTTAATTTCTATATCTTCTTGATCTTCATCAACTGATATATTATATGAAATCGTATCCATATGGAAGTTAATACGAATATTGCCTGAATCTAATGTTAATCTTTCTAAATAAATATCATCTGCTCCATTTGCAGATGATTTATTTATGTTTAATTTATAAGTTTTATCACAATTAGTTATATCTTCATTATCTACTGCTCTTTCAAGAGCTTCTTTACTTGTATATGTTCTTATATATAATGTAGTTTTTCCATTTTCAAGTGATATATTTTCTCCCATATCATGAGGTGTAGCATATTTTCTATCAGATTCAAAAACCTTGGCTACATAGTCTTTCCCTTCTACTTTACCATAAATTTTCACTCCATCACTTTCTCCATCAAGAGTTAAGTAATAAGTTTTTTCATCTGTTAAGTATTTTTTATATCCACCATAATCATCACAAAGCTCAAGGCTATCTCCATTTGTTGTTTTAACATCTAAAGATTTTAACTCCCCATTATCAGCAAGAGAATAGGTTGATGCTTCAGCATAAGCTTTTGTAGTTAATATTGAAAAATTTATCGGAGAGAATACCGATAAAGAACTTGTAGTAAGCAAACATGCAAGCATTATTTTAGTCTTTTTATTCATATATATTCCTCCTTACATTAGTATTAATTATTTTTTATTTTATCCAAACTCCATTTGAATCTAATTGGTATCCACTTATTACTGTATTCTTAGCCATAGCTCCAGAGTCGTATAAATAATACCATTTTCCATCTGAATTTTTAATCCATCCAGTTTTCATTGCTCCAGTTAAATCTAAGTAATACCACTGTCCATTTACATTTTGCCAACCAGTTTTCATTATTCCATTACTATCTAAGAAATACCATATTCCCTTAATTTGCTTCCAGCTTGTCTCTTTATTCCCTTTTTCATTTATATAAGACCATTGTCCATTATTTAATATCCATCCATTAGTTGTTGATGTACTTATCGCTCCTTTATTTATATGTAAAGTGTATATTTTTTCATGCTCATCATCATCTTGTATTTTTATTTCTACTTTATTATCTCCATTTTCTAAAGATACTGTCCTTTTATAATTCTTATCTTCATATGCTGTTATCCCATCAATTTCAACATCATAATCAGTATCTTCTGGCACTGCTTTTATACTAACATCTTTAACGTCAGATGGAACATTTATATTATAAGAAGTTTCTTCTTTAGAAAAATCTATATCTCCTTTACTTAAACTTATACTATCTAAATAAATTTGTTTTTCTTCTTCTATTTCTCCTCTTATTACAGTTATAGTATAAGTATTCTTCTTTGAGCCATTTTGAACTTTTATAGTAACAGTATTTTCCCCTTTGTCTAAACTTACCACTTCCTCATAACCATTACTTTTATAAACTTCATTTCCATTAATCTTAACTTCTGCATCCTCATCTTTAGGTGTTGCTCTAACTTCTAATTCATCTATTGATGAGTTTAGTTTTAATGTATATTCTGTTTTACTAGATTTAAAATCGATTAATCCTCTTCCTAAAGAAATCTTTTCTAAATCAGCACCTTTAACTCTTGCATAAGCTTTTATAGTCATAAAGTTTAAATATTTTGAAGGCTCTATTGCAGAAAACGCACTAATAGCAAGAGCAATAGATATTATACGCTTAATTTTTTTATTCATTCTAACTCTCCTCTTCATTATATTTTATTACTTATATATATTTTACCATACTTTCTATTTTTACCACTATTACATTTAATACTCATTTTAGTTAAAATTAGAACCTCAAAACTAAAATAAAAATAAGAGTTATAATAATCAAAAATTATTATAACTCTTTACCATAATACTCTATATATTTTTACTAAAAACTCATTGAGAATTCTTCAATTTCAAGTGTACTCCAAGAAGCTTTTTCAATTATTTTAATCCTACCATTAACACTTTTAAAATTCTTATCAGTACTATCTGATAAAATAAAGTTAGCTATAACTGTGTTCTTAGGAGCAATTTCTTCATTAAAAGATGCATTCTTTTTAGTATTGTCAACTGTAACATCATCTTTAGTTTGTATACATAAATCTTTATCAGATTTATTTTCTATTTGAACTTTTATTTTTGGTCCAAGTTTTGATTCTTTATTTATTCCAATATAAGTTACTTTTATATAATTATCCTCAAATAGCACCTTATTCTTATTTATATCTTGCATAATACCATCTTCACCTAAATAATATCCGCCTACAACTGTATCTTTATCCATAACACCTGTATTACCTAAATGATACCATGAACCACCTTGCTTAATCCAACCTATTTGCATTACCCCTAATTCATTAAAATAATACCACTGTCCCCCATCTTCTACCCAGGCAGTTTTCATTATTCCATTAGGATCAAAATAATACCAGGCACCATCAATGCTTTGCCATCCCATAACCTTAGAATTCCTTGAATCAAAAAAACACCATTGCTTATTTATGTTTTGTTTCCATTCTGCTGAAGCAGCAATTGGAGTAATTCCTATAAGTAATATTGAAGCTAATAAAGTAGTAATTACTATTCTTTTCATTTTTATTCCTCCCTAAATTAATATATATCTCTATATATAGATATATATATAGAGATATATGCGAATCAACATTTAAATAAATTTAATATTCTGAATGTGGTGTTGTTTTAAGTTTATATTACTAATTTAAAATTCTTCCTACATACTTCATATTAGATGTACTTAATTTACTTATTTTAACAATGTCTCCAGTATGAGGTGCTTGGATATACATATCATTTCCAACATACATTCCTACATGTGTTGAGTTAGAAACTTTGTTAAACACTAAATCTCCTGGCTTAATTTCAGACATACTAATAGTAGTTGCAGCACTTTGTTGATCTTCTGATATTCTTGGTATATCTATCCCTTGTGCGTTAAATACATATTGCATAAGGCCAGAACAATCAAATCCTTCCGGAGACTCGCCTCCCCATAAATAAGGAACTTTTAAATATTTTTCTGATTCTTCTATTACTGCCTTAGCTTTGTCTGAAATATCAGAAGGCAATGTTACTGGAATAATAATATCTGTACCACTACTTAATATTTCACTATTTTCTTGTATATATTTTAAAAGTTTTTCCTTTTCATCTTCTGATTCCTTAATTTGTTTTTCAACATCATCTTTATTTTTTTGAAGTTCTATACTCTCTTTTTCTATGTTTTCCTTAACTTCTATAAGTTTTTGTTTTGATTCTTTTGCTTCTAAAATAAGATTTTTATCACTCGTACATATTTCAGAAATTATATACGCCTTTTTTACTGCATCTAGAAAATCACCTGAAGAAAGTAATACATCTAAATATTGCATAGGTGTAGCTTCAACACCTCCGTTCAATTGTATTCCCTTTAGTCTCTCTTCTAATTGTTTATCTGTTTCTTCAATATTTTTTTCTGCTAATATTAATTGATTTTGATTATCTTTTATATTATTTTCTTTTTCTAGAATTTGCTCTTTATATTTATTTAACTCGTCCATATTATATTCAATTTTACTATCACATTCCTGTATATTTTGTACAACCTGTTCAAGCGATAATTCATTAGGCTCTGCAAATGCTGGAACCCCACTACTTGTTACTGTTGTCAAAAATATTAAAGTTGCTGCTATTGTAGTTTTATATTTCTTTTTCATTATATTCTCCCTTAGTCGCCTAGTATCTATTATTATTGTTCTTAAAATTATATTATGTACATCTAATTATAAGAATAAATATGGCTGCATTACGCTTTCGTCAAACTATGTATATTATAAACAAACAGCCTTTATGTGTTAAATTAATTTTAAAATAACCGTATTAATTCTTAGTTTGTTAAATACTACTAACTACATTATAATACAATAAATCTTGTTATTTTTTACTATTTTATTAAGATTTTATTACTAATGCCAAAAGCAATCTTATAGTCACATAAAATTATTATATTATATGCAATCAATATTTAAATAAAGTTAAAATAGTAGAAGCATAGCAATATAAGTTTTAAGGATAGAAAAATTCCCATGAATCTTTCTATCCTTATTCTTAAAAATATATAATTGTAGTCTTATCTAATCCAAGCTCCATCAAAGCCAACTTTAAATCCACCAATTATAGTATTGCAAGCCATAGAACCATCAGCATATAGATAATAATATTTACTTCCATCCATTATCCAGCCTGTTCTCATTCCTCCATCTGTACCTAAATAATACCACGCTCCATTATAACTAAACCAACCAGTTGCCATATATCCATCACTTTGTAAAAAATAAGTTTTGCCATAATTTCTATCATAGAACCAACTATTTTTTACTGGATTTCCTGTTGCATCATTATATTGCCATCTTCCATTTACTAGTACCCATTGGCTAGCTTTAACAGTTGAAACATTAGTTGCAGTGCCTGTACCAATTGAAGAACTTCCGCCTCTATTTATAGTTAACGTATATATTCTATCGTTATCATCATTATCTTGAATTTCTATTTCAAATTTATTTGCGCCTTTATCTAAATCTACTGACTTCTTATAACTATCAGAATCATCTACATCAGAACCATCAATTGTAACAGTATCCTCATCTTCATCTTCTGGTACTGCTTTAATTGTTACTTCATCAACATCACTAGCAACATTATAAGTATAAGCAACTTTTGAATCTGATAATGTAATACTTTCACCATTTACACTAAGTCTATCTAAATATATATCATCATAATCACTTGCATCTGTAGAATTTGAATTCTCATCACTTGAATCACTGCCTGTATATTCTATCTTAATTTCGTATTCACTTTCTATATTAGCATCATCATTATCATCATCATATTCTACACTTGACCCTGGTTCGTCATCATATACTCTTACAGTAAGAGTTGTATCTCCTGATATACTAATATCACTACTTATACTTTTACCCTTGGTATTATCAGAAGTTCCCTTAAATACTTTAACATATTTTGAGCTAGGGCCATCTATATCTATATTAACAGTACTAGATGAAGTTTTAGCATAATAAGTATCTTCATCTGGTGTATCATCCTTATCTAATCTACTGTCACTACTATAATCACTATCACTATAAAGCTTTATAGTGTTTCCAGTTGAACTCTTTAATTGCAAACTATCTAATGTTGTTTCATCATTTTCTGATGCATAAGCTTTTGTAGTTAATAAATTTGCATGTGTTGCTGGTGCAACAGCTGAAACAGTTCCAATTACTAATGCTATAGCAATTATCTTTTTTAAATTTTTATTCATAATCTTTCCTCCATTTTATTATCATCTTAAATTCTCATATTTCTATAATATATTAATTTTACCACTTAAATCATAATTGTCCAACTTATTAATATTAATTTTCCCTTAATTTTCTATAAATTTTACAAAAAAACATACATAAGCGTATTAAAAATTATTACTACTTTAATTAATTAACACACCTTCTGAATCCAAGTGTGAACCATTAATTGTTGTATCTTTAACCATTTTTCCTGTTGAGTCTAAGTAATACCATTTCCCATCTGAATTTTCAATCCATCCAGTTTTCATAGCTCCATTATTGTCAAGATAATACCAATTTCCTGATGAATCTTCTAGCCATCCCAGTTGCATTACTCCACTTTTGCTTAAGTAATACCAATTTTTATCTAAGCATATCCAACCTGTCTTCATTTCTCCATTTTCATTGAAGTAATACCAATTGCTGTTATCATTAAACCACCCTGTAGACATAGTTCCATCTTCTTTTAAGTAATAATTTTTCCCAGTGTTTTTATCAAACCACCATTTATTTTTTAAAGCCTCTCCCGTACCATCTATATACTTCCATTTTCCATTAACTCTTTGCCATGCATTAAATTTATTGGTCTCACTTTGAATTGTAAAAGTTTGAGTACCTGAAGTTGTGCTTGTACTTGTTTGTGTTGTGGAAGTTGATGATTTTCCTCTATATATGTTTAATGTATAAGTCTCATCATCATCGTCATCTTCAACATATATTTTGATAGTGTTATTTCCTTTGTCTAAGCTTATTGTTTTTTCATAATTATCAGCTTCTTCTACAGATTTACCATTAATTTCAACTAAATCATCATCATCTTCCGGGGTTGCTCTAACAAGTATCTCATTGACATCTTCATCAACATTTACATCATAATAATATTTATCCTTTGTAAAATCCACATTCCCATCACTTAAATAAATACTTCTTAAATATGCATATTCTTTATCATCTTCTTCATCAGAACTTACAACTGGTTTTTTTACATGAATTACATAAGTTTGTTCACAATCAGTTACATCCCCATCATCATAAGCTTCTTTATATGCATCTTCACTTTTATAAGTTCTCAAATAAATATTGGCATAAGTTTCATCAATATCAATGTATTCGCCAACATCTTCGCCTTCTTCAGTTTTACCAGCAGAAGTAAATTGCTTAACTACATATCCACTTCCTTTTACATCTGCAGATATATCAAAACCATCAGCACCTCTAAGTTCTATATAATAATCACTTTGTCCTGTTAATGAGACTTTATCACCAGTATAACTATCACGAAGTTCAATTTCAGTTCCAGTACTTTTAGTTATAGTTAATGAACTTAACTCACCATTACTTGCACCTTTATATGTTGCTGCGTAAGTTGCCGTAGTCCCTAGTATAAAATTGTTTGCTGGTAAAATACCTGAAATTGTTCCAATCACAAGACTTGCAGCAATTATATATTTAATCCTTTTATACATTATCTTCCTCCTTATACATTTTCTAATTTATATCACTTAATAGTTCTCATCTAATTTCTTATATAGTAGCATAACCTTTATATAGTTATAATACCATAAACTAATTTAATTATAAATATATAACTATAATCCTATACATTTCTAATTTTACTATATAGTTCTAAACATTTTGTTATGTAATTATTAATTTTTTATAAATATTTTTATTAAAAATACATCTGTAAATCAATATTATTATACATTTTTTTAATCTAATTTTACTGAAGATATTATGAATGAAACTAAAAATATATAAACCCAAAATGAAGGTCATGCTTTTGTGGAACAAATGCATGACCTTCATTTCGGTAGTTTACATACTTAACTCTAGTTTTAACTTTGGGTATGTATATTTTAAATTATTAATGCTCCACTTGTAGTGAATTTATATATTTTCCCATCAATTGTTTTGGTTCCAGTTGCCATTGATCCATCTGAATTTAGATAGTATTTTGAATTAGAATATATTAACCATCCTGTTTGCATAGTTCCATTTGTGTTTAAGTAATACCACTTTCCACCATCAAGTAACCAGCCTGTCCTCATTGAACCATCATTATTTAGATAATACCAACCTTCAGTTCTTGCAGTGTCAGTATTGGTAGTTGTTGCATTAGTGCTTGAATTAGTATCACTTGAAGTATTAGCATTGTTATTACCTTCAACTGCGACTTCTTGTTTATACCAACCTGTCCTCATTGCTCCATTTGTATCTAACAAATACCACTTTCCATCTGTCTTTTGCCAGCCTGTTAACATAGCACCTTTTGCATTTAATAAGTACCATTTACCATTATCTTTAAGCCACCCTGTTACTCTTAGTCCATCTTCATCTAAATAACAATATAGTCCTACCTCTTTATCAAATAGCCATGACTTCTTTAATGGGTTTCCATTTTCATCATTATATTTCCAGCCAACATCTGTTTGTACCCATCCAGGTTGATTGTCTGTTGTATCAGTTTCATCTATAGCTTGAGCTTCACCTCTGTTTATAGTTAAGGTATATGTTCTTTTTTTATCATTTACTTCATCTTGAATTACTACCTTAACAGTATTTTCACCTTTAGATAAAGATATATTCTTTTCATAATCATTTCCAGAATTTACTTCTTCTCCATTGATTGTGACTAAGTATTCTTCATCTTCTGGAGTCGCTGTTATTTTGATTTTACTAATCGACTCATCAATATTCACCTCATATGAAGTGTCTTCAGCTGAAAAATCAATATTTCCTTCATTTAAGCTAAGATCATCTAAGTATATTTCATCTTGATTATCACTTGATGAACTGCCTCTTGTTACATTTAAAGTATAAGTTCTTTGATTATCCTTATCATCTGTAACTTTTATTTTAATTTCATTTTTACCATCATCTAAATAAACAGTTTTTCTATAATTATCACTAGAATTCACTAATGATCCATCTATTCTAACTCTGTCATCACTATCTTCTGGCGGTGCTGTAATTTTTATTTCACTAACAGATGAATCTACTTCTATATCATAACTAGTTCTTTGCTTTAAGAAGGTTATGTCTCCTTTGCTAATTTCAATATTTTCTAAATATATAGAATCTTGAGTATTATCTTCATAAGAACTTTCTGTTGTTTTCTTTACATTTACTGTATATTCTTCTTCACAAATTGTTACATCTTTTTTATCATCTTTAGCTTTTCTATATGCTGATAAAGATTCATAAGTTCTTACATAAAGAGTTGTATTACCTTTTCCAAGCGGAATTTCATCTCCTGATTGATATCCTGTTGCATCAGCTTTATCAGATGTGAATATTCTAACTATATAACCTTCACCTTTTACAGATGCATTTATTTTTATTCCTTCACTGTCATCTGTAAGTTTTGCATAGTAATCTTTATCATCATTTAATTTCACTGTACTTCCATTATATCCATCCTTCAAATCAAGAGTATCTCCATTAGTTGATTTTACAGTTAATGATTTTAATTCTTCACTACTTGGAGAATATGAAGATGCATAAACGGGTTTCGTAGTAATATCTAAAAATGTCCCTGGTGTTATCGCTGAAACTGCCCTATAAGTACCAATAGCAAGTGTAATTGCAATTATACGTTTTATATTTTTATTCATAATATTTCCCCCTCGTGCCATTATAACGTGAAATTTTTCAGCTAGAATTTTATATTCCAACTGAATTTAGTTGAATTCGTACCCTCATTTGGTACCTTATCCATGTAAAATAATTTTACCATGATTTTTATGTAAAATACAATGATTTCATATTACGGATTAAAAATGTACAATTTCCAATTAATAATTATTAGGTCTGTTCATTGTTTTCTATATATTTCATGTATTAATAAGAGTCTTTTTTCAAATAATACTAATGCAAACATATTCAAATGAACAATTTACAATGTATACTTCACAATTAAATAACGAATCCCCATTAACAATGACAGTTAACAATTGTTATACATTGTAAATTATAACTTAATAGGAGTGATTATTATGAGTACAAAAAAAGTTTCTAATAATACAAATTTACAAAATAGCTCAAAAGAAAAATCCAGTAATGTTTATCCACCAAAAATGAGAACTGATTATACTCCAAGTGATGAAAGTGTTGAAAGTGCAACTGGTGTGGATTTTCCTATAAATATGCCAAATCCAGCAGTAGACCCTATTGTTTCACAGAATATATCTACTGCAGAATTTGATTATACACAAGATATGTTCCCTTCAGACGATTCTGGATTATAAGTGAGATAAGTGAGAGTCCAAATTTTATATTTGGGTTCTCGAACTTAGTTAACTCGTGCATACGAGTTAACTTCCTTTTTACATTTGGTCCCTCGAACTTAGTTAACTCGTGCATACGAGTTAACTTTCTTTTTGTATTTAGGCACTCGAACTTACTCAAGGAAGGTCTGTGAGTCGAGTTTCATTTATTAAATTTTTCTTAATCATATGAATATATTTACTAATTTGGGTTAAAATAATAATTGTACCCCATAATACGTAGGCACTAGAGTTTATCATTTTAATTTAGTGCTTATTTCCCCAGAAAAAAGTTTCCCATAAACTTCATCTTTATGGGAAACTTTTTGTTTCTAGTAAGAGTATCTATTTTTGAACTGTCCAATTTTCTGGCGTTGCATATATTGAAACTCCATCTTTTGCACTTGTTTCATATATGCTAACTCCATTTGAAATTAAATTATTGTAAGCAATACTTTTTTCAACACTTTCCTCTGCTCTGCTTACTATACCTATATCTGGTTTTAAATATCTAATATAGTCTACGGTTGACGATGTATCCTTTCCATGATGTGGTACCTTTAATACATCAACATCTCTTCCATTTAATAAATTCTTTACCCAAAAATCTTTTTCTGAATTCCATTCCATATCAGCTGCAAACAAAGCTTGCAAATCTCCATAATTCAAATATACAATAGCTGAGTTTTCATTAATACCCCAATAATATTGTGAAATCTCTTCAGAGCCTATTCCCCCAAAGTTTTTATCTGCTTGTACAAATTGTAAGATTTTATTTTCATCTATAAATTCACCGTTCTTTGTATCAGTGAATTTAATATCCTTATTTTTCATTGCTTGTACTGCATCTTGATAAATTTCATAATCTATTTTCATCATTTCAACCTGAGCAGCATTTTTCTTTGTAACTTTTACATTTGAATACCAATCTTTCATTATTGCAATATCAGGCATATAGACTTTCTTCACTTTAAAATTATCCAAAATAGTAGCTAGTCCACCAATGTGGTCAGAATGTCCATGAGTAATTATAATATAATCAATTACCCCTTTTCCATCTTTCTGTTTAAGGTCTTGCTCCTTTAAAAAATTAACTACTTTTTCTGAAGTCTTTACATCTCCAGTATCAATAAGTACAGTTTCTCCACTTGGAAGTTTTATAAATGCACAATCTGCATTTCCAACACTTAAGTATTTTATAAACAAATGATCTTCCATTTTTGTGGACTCAATATATCTGCCATTAGAATCGAACTTTTCCATTATATTATCTATGATTGCATTACCAGTTGCAAGACTACTGTCTGCTTTTACATAATACTTATGGGTTCTAGTATTTATCCACTGATTTGCTACCATTATTCCATCTTTAGTTGAATAGTAATCTTTTCCTTTGTAACCATATATCCCAGTTTGAAGAACTCCAGTTGTTCCAAAAAAGTACCAGTTATCTTCTATGTATTTCTTATCCGTAGCCATTATCCCTTCATTATTTAAGTAATATTTATTTCCATCATCTTTAATCCAACCTTTTTCCATTATTCCATGTTTATCTAGATGATACCAATTATAGTTAATTAACTGCCAACCAGTTAGCTTAATTCCAGCTTCATTGAAATAATACCATAAGCCTGCAATTTCTTTCCATCCAATGGTTGCAGCATAATTTTTATCTAAATAATATTCATTGTCATTGTTTGCATTAGGATTCTCATCTTTTTCTTTGAACCAACCCTTTTTTTCTAATATTCCATCCTTAGTAACATAATACAGCTTTCCATCTATGTTCTTCCATTCTGGCAAATTTTCTTGAACTGCTGTTTGTTCATTTAATCTTTCATTTGAATCTTGCTCATTTTTAGTTTCATTATCATTTTTGCTTGGTTTTTCAACATTTTGTCCAGAAATAGTTGTTGAGCTTGCTGAACCTGCCTCTTTATTTTCTGTACTTGTTGTACTTTCTGTACTTGCTACAACTATATCATTTTGCTTGTACACTTTATCATCTGCTTTTGCACTAATTCCAATAAAAGACATGCATAACAAGAAAATCATTGGAGATATGACTAACACCTTTTTTATATTATTTTGCATAACTATTGATGCCTCCTTAGACATATGATTAAACTAACAAATCAAATGTATTAGAATAATGATTTGTTCATTTTTAAACATGCCTTAATATTCACAAGGAATATTATACCTCAACATGAAAATAGTTTCAAATATTTAAGTTCCCTAAAATTTATCTTAAATATAGGGAATGTAGTGAACTACCTCGAAGCTAAAGACTTCGAAGCTTCTTGGTCAATATAGCTACTGCTACAAGTTTACCCAAGCTTACAAGGTCGAACCAACCTCAATATAATACCAATAGCTTATACTATCAGTTTTTTTAGATTTTTACTTGCATTGATGTCTCTGTCATGATGTGCTCCACAACTCGGACAAGTCCATTCTCTAAGTGCTAGATTTTTCACATCTACATTTTTGTGTCCACATTCCGAACACAACTGTGAACTCGCATAATTAGATGGAGCAACTACAATAGTTCTACCATACCATTCAGCTTTGTATTCT
>NZ_JAJFUC010000072.1 GCF_021372645.1 Clostridium sp.
AAAAGAATGTGAAAGATTAGAAATAAAATTAAAAGATTGCATTCAAAAAGTAGCTATTATGAGATATAAAGCTTTTGAAAATGTAGGAAGTGATCTAAGTTTTTCTATAGTTATGCTAGATGATAAAAATGATGGTGTGATCTTAACAGGCATATATGGAAGGGAGGAAAGTACAACTTATGCTAAACCAATTGATAAAGGCATATCAAGATACGATCTTTCAGAAGAAGAATTATATGTTTTAAATAAAGCATCAAACAAAGAAAATAAATAAAGATTTACATATCAAATAGAGTGCCATTTTTAGTTTGGCACTCTTTATTTTTTATTAATAAAAATTAAATTATAAAATTAATTAATATAAATTGTTTCACGTGAAACAATTTTAGGCTATTTCGAATAATTACATATTAAAATGATATTTATCAATTATTTGAATAATAATAAAAGATAGTCATAGTTCAAATTGAATGATACAAATGAAGACTTTATTGAAATAGCACTCCGTAATTTGGTTATAGTTTCTGGATTTAGATTAGGATCTGTGCTAAGCAATATAGAATTTATACCGTTGTAGCTGATAAGTACAAAATTCAACTCTTAGTATAATTTTTGTATATAAGGAAGGTTTATACAATAGTAGCTAACTTCTTGATTATTGCTATAAATTTTAACTATTGTTGTTTTAAAAGATTACTTTTTTCTTGAAAGTAAGTATTCATATACATTAGCTTTATGGCTATGGGCTGTGGTCCTCGTCCGCTATAATCGCCTGGTTGTTCATACTCAATACACTATTTTTTAGCTTTTGTTATAGAAATTTTGATTGTATAGTTAAATAGTAGAATTAAGGAATGTAAAGGGAAAAGTCCTTTAGAACTTTTAACTGAGAAATATTACAGAAATTGGATTCATATATTAGGATATTGATTTAGACGTAAAAATATAAAATTAGTAATTATAGTTTAGTTCTTTTCAAACATGGATAGGCGTAATTTTGAACTACGCCAAAAGATATAAGAGAAAACATACGCGGATATGTATTACAAAAAATTTATATACCATGCATAAATAATCCAAAATTGCTTTAAGCATAAATAAAGTAAAAATTTAATATTTTATATTAAATATATTTTTAGTACTTGAATTGGAGTTATCTAAACTTTTTAGAATGAAGTAGGATATTGCCCTAGAAATTACATCAGCTAAGTTCATTACTGTACATAATCTAGTGTTTTGTAAAACTAAAAATTCAAAGTTGCCTGATATATTAACAATACCAGTTATGCTCATTTCTCCAACGGTAGGGAGTTGTTTATTCAGTGCTAATCCAGGAGAAAGGGGCTTCTTTTGTATAAATACTTTGCCGATATTGCTTAATGAACCTAAACATGAGTCAATAGCAATTATATATGGATTAATGAAACTAAATTTAATTTTAGACAACACCTCTACCATATTCTTTGCATGGATTGGATTTTCTAAAGTTCCATAAATATGAATGTTATTTTTAGATAAGTATTTTAATTTATATCCAACCAAAGGTCCAAGTGAATCTCCAGTAGATCTATCAGTACCAATGCAAACAAATATAATTGGTCTATTTTGAGCGAGTATTGGATTTAATTCTTTTAATAGATAATCCTTAATTTTAATATAAGAATTAAAAGATGATGAGTCAATAGAAAAAGTTTCACACATAAATAAACCTCCTTTTATTAGATTTATTTCCAATAAAGCAGGTTTTATTCATAGTTTAGGTTATTAATTTAAATAAAAAAACTCAATTTAATATTTATATTAATTAAAAACATCTATTAATTGCAATTTTATTTAAAATTAAAAGTACATAATCTAACTCTTCTTTAGATGTAAAATAACTTATACTTAATCTTACAGTACCACTTGGATAAGAGCCTATGGTTTTATGAGCTAAAGGAGCACAATGTAGCCCACATCTAGTCTTAATACCATTACATTCTAAGTTATATCCAACTTCAGAAGCATCTAAAGAATCAATATTTATAGAAAGGCATGTAGTTAACATTTTACCTGATAAGTCACCATATACAGTTACTCCATCTATATTTAATAATCGGTTTAATAAGTAATTTACTAAATAATGATTATGTTCGTATATAGTATTCAATCCTATAGAATTTATATACCTAATTCCTTCAGCTAATCCAACTATACCAGGAAGATTATGAGTTCCGCATTCAAATTTATCTGGTAAGAAGTCAGGTTGTTCTAGAGAAGAGGAAAGACTTCCGGTACCACCTTGCAGTAGGCTAGAACAAGAAGAATTGAATTTAGAATCCAATATAAAACCACCAATGCCCTGTGGTCCTAATAAACTTTTATGTCCTGTAAAGGCTATTGCATTAGCATTTACATCTTTCATATTAAGAGCTAAGACTCCTGCACCTTGAGAAGAATCAACAATGAAAAATATATTATGTTCATTACATATTTTACCTATGGTTTGTATGTCTTGAATTGAACCTGTAACATTGGATGCCTGAGTTATTACAACCAATTTTGTTTTACAAGTAATTCTCTTTTTTAAATCATTTATATTAATAAAACCAGAAGGGCTTGCTTGTAATATATCCAATTTAATTTGAAGCTGTTCTTTACAAGAAAAAAGTGGTCTGATAACAGAGTTATGTTCCATTGAAGAGGTTATTACATGGTCTCCCGGTTTTAATATACCTTTAATTAACATATTTAAAGATACCGTAACATTACTGGTAAAAATAACATTACTAGGACAATCATAGCCAAAAAAGTCACAAACAATTTCTCTTGCATCATATAAATATCGGTTACTTTGAAGAGAGTTACTGTAATTTCCACGTCCAGCATTTCCACCTATATTAAGCATATAATTATACATACTATCAATAACTTGTTTGGGCTTGGGAAAAGTTGTTGATGAGTTATCTAAATAAACTTCCATTATTCACCTCTAAAAAATAAATTTATAAGATCCTAAAATAATAAATATTATACCCAAGACGAGAAGAAAATAATCTAAAAATTTTGTTGTGTTATTTGTAAGATTAGAATTCAATTTTTTAAAGCCCCTACTTACTAAAAAATTAAGAACACAAAACCAACTTATACTTCCTATTATCATTGAAGAAATTGAAAATATAAAATATATTCTTCCGTGATGCTTCCAGACATTAAATACAGTTCCACTCAATGCAATCCATAGGGATGGGGTGGTTGGGTTTAAGAATGTTATTAAGAATCCAGTTAGAAATCCATTTGAAGAATGTCTATTAATTGATTTCTCCAATTTTAAATCCAAGTTTTTAGATTTAAATGATATTTTAGTAGATAAAATCAAAACAATTCCAGATACAATCCAAAATAAGCTGTGAAATCTAGGATTTTTGGTAAATATAGTAAATAAGCCGAGATTTATAATTATTATATATGCAATATCAGCAGACACGGCACCAAGGGATACTTTAAACCCTTCTCTAAATCCTTTCGATAGTGAGCGACTAACAGATTCAAGACCAGAAGGGCCTAAAGGAATAGAAGCTACAAATCCTGTACAAAACCCAATCAATATAGCTTTAAATATAGTAAATAGTGAAACCATAGTATTCTCCTTTTAATTTCATTTGTATATTATTATAAAATAAAAAAAATTCTTTTTCATTAAAATTTATAAGTTTTTAATTATAAAGATATTCTTATCTTTATAAAGTGAAAAAAATATATATAATATTAATTATAACATAAGAGTATAGGAGACGGTGCAACATGAATTATTATATAATAGTATTCAAAAATACATATGACGCAATGGTAGCAGAGAAGAAATTAAAAGAATTAAATCTTATTTTCCAAGTAATGCCAACGCCAACGTCTATAGCTATGAGCTGCGGAATATGTATGCGAATAGCTGACAGAGAAGATATAGATTTAATAACTAATAATCATATATTAGAGTACAAAAATGTATATCTTAGAGAGAATGGAGGATATGTTTTAGTTGAAAAATAGAAAGGAGAATTATATGTGTATAGTAATTGTTTGATAAAACTAGAAATGGAAGATAGTCAACTACATATAGGAAACTTTATAAATATAGGATTGGATAAAGTTGAATTAGCTGTAAATAAAGGTATAAAAATAATTTTTGTAATAATAACAATGTATTTTTGTATAAAAATGGGAAAGCATTTAATAAAAAAGTTTGTTGAAAGACAAGTTGAGAGTAATGCAGTGCTTTCTTTAGATTCTCAAAGAGCGAAAACACTTGGTGAAGTATTAAAAAGTTTTTTAAAGTATTCTGTATATTTTATGGGAATATCAATAATAGTATCAATTTTATTTGGACAAATATCAATTACATTTACAAGTATAGGTGGAATTGCAGTTGGACTTGGTGCACAAAGTTTAATAAAAGATTTAATTAATGGATTTTTTATTTTATTTGAAAATCAATTTGGAGTTGGAGATCACGTAACCTTAGGAAGATTTAGTGGAATTGTTAAAAGCATAGGTATTAGAAGTACTATAGTTAGAGATTTTACTGGAGACATCCATTCTATTCCAAATGGTTCTATAATTGGAGTAACGAATCATTCAAGAAATGATATTAGATTCATAGTAGATGTAAATATTTCTTATGAAGAAGATATTGAAAAGACAATTGATGTTATCAAAATTACTTGTGATGATTTTAAAGACAAGAATGAAGAATATATATATGAGCCTATAGAAGTTTTAGGAGTTATAACATTAGGAATATCAAATGTCACAATAAGAGTGGCTGGGAAAGCAAAATCACTTAGTCAATCAAAAATGGAAAATGAACTTAGAAAGGTAATAAAATTAGCATTGGATAGGAATAAAATAAATATGGCTTCTTCTAATACTCAATTAATTAATAAAGATATAGAAAGTAGGATTTGAAATGATAGAAAATTTTAGCCTTGGAGATATAGTAGAAATGAAAAAGCAACATCCATGTGGCTCAAATCAATTTGAAATAATAAGAGTAGGTGCAGATATAAAAATAAAATGTACGGGATGTGGAAGAATAGTAATGATTCCTAGAGGAAAGTTTAAAAAAGAAGCAAAAAAAATAGTGGTTAATGCAGAAATTTAAAGAAATCACTTGAATTTCTTTTTATTAAATGGTATAATCATAACTTGTAATCCCTGCTGTGCAAAGCATAGCCGTTAGTCCGAGGGGAGGAGGTGAAATTAATGAGAAAGTACGAAACTATATTTATATTAAACCCATCATTCGATGATGAAACTGTTAAAGCTAACATCGAAAAGTTTAAGGGTGTTATAGAAAATGGTGGAGGAACAGTAGATAATGTTGATTTCTGGGGTAAGAGAAAACTTGCTTATGAAATTAAAAAAGTTGGTGAAGGTTATTATACTTTATTTAGCTTTACTGCTAGCCCTGAATTACCAAGAGAGTTAGATAGAATATTCAAAATCACAGATGGTGTTATCAGACATATCATTGTTAATGAACAAGTATAAGGTGGTGTTGTAAATGAATAAAGTAGTTCTAATTGGAAGATTAACAAAAGATCCAGAACTAAGATTTACTCCAGGAAGTGGAGCAGCAGTAACAACCTTAACATTAGCAATTGATAAATATAACACAAAAACTGGTCAAAGAGAAGCAGATTTTGTACCTGTAGTAGTATGGGGCAAACAAGCTGAAAGTACTGCTAATTACATGAGTAAAGGTAGCCAAGTGGCTATTAGTGGTAGAATTCAAACCAGAAGTTATGATGCTAAAGACGGAACTAAGAGATATGTTACTGAAGTTGTAGCAGATCAATTTGGTGGAGTTGAATTCCTAGGAAGTAAAGGAAGCAATAATTCATCAGGGAATAGTTTTAGTAATAGCAATGAATATTCAGCACCAGCAAATGATGCATTTGGTGGTGGAAACTTTGAAGAGGATATAACTCCAGTAGATGATGGAGATATGCCTTTCTAAAATTAAGGTAAGGAGGGAATAAAATGAGAGAAGAAGGTAACAATAGTAGAAGACCAGGCGGTAGAATGAGAAGAACTAGAAAGAAAGTTTGTGCTTTTTGTTCAGATAAGTCTGAATTTATCGACTATAAAGACATAAATAAGCTTAGAAAATATGTTACAGAAAGAGGAAAGATTCTTCCAAGAAGAATTTCTGGAACTTGTGCTAAGCATCAAAGAGAATTAACATCTTCAATTAAGAGAGCAAGAAACATAGCATTATTACCATTTACAACTGAATAAAGGTAATAATTATTATTCCCCCTGAGAAATCAGGGGGTTTTTAATATAAAAAAATATAAATATTAAGCACATCTCTCTAGGATATGGTAAAATATAGTAAAAAAATTATAAATTCTTGCAATACTTATAAAAAAAATTTAAAATAAGAATACAAGGGTTTTGAGAGAGGTGATATGATTATGAGAAAAGATAATTTTAATATAATGACTAACATTAAAATTATAGAAGATTTAAAAGCGCAACTTCTTTGTATAATAGGGGAGTTTTTTAAGCTTTTAACAAAAGGTAATAATATAGCACGTGATTCTATAGTAGATTGTATTTCAGGTGCTATAATCGTATTATATATCTTAGGGGAAAAACTAGGATATTCATTTGTGGATACAGATCATGTTATAAAATCAAAATTAGATTTGGGAATAAGAGCAGAAGATCAAGTTGAAAAAGAAGGCAAAAGCTTAAGTAAGTTAAAACATTATATTAACAAGAGAAGAGATTAAATATATCTTAGGAGGCTTTTTATGAATTGGATAACTATGATTAAACGTTTGCTTAAGCCTGGATTATTAATTGCAATTTTAATAATATTATTCTTATATAATTATATAGGAATAGGTATAATTATCATCATAATCTATTTGATAGATAATTTTCACCAACTAAATTATTATTGGAGAAAAGAAAATGATGACAATGAATTTATAAAATGCATAAATAATGGAATATCAGAGAATGTATTAAAAATTATTTATCCATTAGCCTTGATAAAAGAAGATGGAGAATTAGTATGGTATAATCATTTATTTAATACATTAAAATCCAATGGAGAAGATTCAGAAAAAAATATTTTAAGTATAACTAGAGGATTAAATCTAGATAATATACTAAAGCATGAGGATAATTTACACCAAAGGTTAAACATTAATAGTAAATTATATGATGTATATGCTACTTTAATTGAAACAAAAAATAAAAAGTATTTATACTTACTGTCTTTTAATGACATAACAAAACTTATAGATTATGGAACTACGCAAGAAAGTGTAATGCTAATAGAAGTAGATAATTTTACTGAAGCATTAGACAAAACTGATGAAAATAACAGACCTCTTTTGGTTGCTGAAATAGAAAGAACAATAAATTCCTATGCTAATAATTTAAAAGCAATGATTAAAAGATACGACACTAATAAGTATGTTCTGTCTATTCAAGATAAATATATTGAAGATGAAATAAAACAAAAATTTAATATAATAGAGATAATTTCAAAAATTGATAAAGGTAATTCCATTGAGGTGACATTAAGTATAGGGGTAGGAAAAGGTGGAATGTCCCCTTTAGAGAATTACAATAATGCCAACATAGCAAAAGAGTTAGCATTAGGTAGAGGTGGAGATCAAGTTGTGGTCAAAACTAATAATGACATAAAATTCTTTGGTGGCAATACTAAAGAGATAGAAAAAAGAACTAAAGTAAAGGCAAGAGTTATTGCTAGAGCTCTAGGTGAATTAATTTATGAAAGTAGTAAAGTATATATTATAGGACATAAAAATCCTGATATGGATTGCTTTGGATCAGCAGTCGGATTAGCTAGTGTTGTTAAACAACTAGGTAAAATTTGTAATATTGTATTGGATAATGATACTAATGCTATCGACTATTACCTAAATAAACTAAACAAAGAATCTAAATATGATGATTTATTTATATCTATAGAAGATGCAAAGGATGAGTTAGATAGTAAAACATTAGTTATCATTGTAGATGTTCATAATAAGAGTTATATTGCTGACTTATCATTAGTAGATAAGGCACAAAGAAAGGTTATAATAGATCATCACAGAAGAAGCCCTGATATGATAGAACATGATATATTAAATTACATAGAAGTATATGCATCATCTACATCTGAAATGGTTACGGAAATTATTCAGTATATGGCTGATAAGCCGAATTTAACAAGAACAGAAGCAGAAGGGCTACTTGCAGGTATTTTTATGGATACTAAGGGTTTTTCCTTTAAGACAGGAGTCAGAACTTTTGATGCTGCATCATTTTTAAAATCTTTAGGTGCAGATCTAATTGAAATAAAAAAAATGTTCACTGACGATTTAGAAGATTACTTGCTTATTGCAGAAACAATAAAATCAGCAGAAGTAAATGATAATACAGCTATTGCAATAACGCCTAAAAACATAGATACTGTAATTATAGCAAAAGCTGCTGATGAACTACTAAATATATCAGGTATTTCTGTAAGCTTTGTTTTAGGTGAAATAAATAATGATATATATATTAGTGGAAGGTCCGTTGGAGATATTAATGTTCAGGTTGTCCTAGAAGCACTAGGTGGTGGAGGACATATGAATATTGCTGGAGCTAAGATATCAAATAATACAATTGAAGGTGTTATTTGTGAATTAAAAGAAGCAATGAAAAATTATTTAAGGATAGGTGAATAGATATGAAAGTTATTTTATTACAAGATGTTAAAAAAGTGGGTAAAAAAGGTGATGTTATTGAGGCATCAGATGGATATGCAAGAAATTTTTTATTTCCAAGGAAATTAGCACAAGAAGCTAATGATTCAAATATGCATATTTTAAATAATAAAAAAGAAAATGAAAGAAAGCAAAAATTAGCTGAACTTGAAGCAGCACAAAAGTTAGCTGGAGAGTTAAAAGGAAAAGAAATAACAATAAAAGCTAAGACTGGGGAAAATGGAAAGTTGTTTGGAGCAATTACTAGTAAAGATGTTGCTGAATTAATTAAAGAACAGTACAAAATTGAAATAGATAAAAAGAAAATTGTTATGGATACAATAAAATTAGCAGGTGGATATGAAATAGATGTTAAATTATATCCAGAAGTTAGTACTAAAATGAAGGTGATTATTGTTCCACAAGCATAAGGAGGATTAATTTTGAATTCATATGATAATGTAGACTTATTACAGGATATTATTTCAGGAACTTTATCGTTAGAATCACAAATAGAAGCATTATTTTCTATAACTAAAAATGTTCTTGATAAAGGTGCATTTAGAGCTAGAACAGTGAGATTTAAATTAGATAAATTTATACAATCATCAAATCCTTGCGAGAAGGTTTTTGCATTAAATACTATATTAGCTGAAGGTAAGGATTTAAAGATTATACCTAAAAAAGATGAATTACAAAAAGCTATAGATAAAACTGTAAGATTGATTTCAAATGAGTTAGCTAAGAGGTATGTTCAAAATAAGATTGAATCTCAAGTTGAGAAGTCTATTATGGAGAAACAAGAAAAGTATATCGATGAGGTTAGACTTTCTGTAATAAACAAACAAAAAGGTGTTGAAAATAAGAAGACTATAAGTAAATTAAATAATTTAACAGAATTAGATAGCAGAACTACAAGCAAAAATATTATGAGTTTTTTAAGACCAATGAACTTTGATCAAGTAGTTGGTCAAGAGCGGGCTATTAAATCATTAATATCAAAGCTTTCATCACCATACCCACAGCATATAATATTATATGGACCACCCGGAGTTGGAAAGACTACAGCAGCAAGACTTGCCTTAGATGAAGTAAAAAAACTTTTATTTACTCCATTTGATGATAAATCTAAATTCGTTGAGGTTGATGGAACTACATTAAGATGGGATCCTAGAGAGATAACAAATCCCCTATTAGGTTCAGTACATGATCCTATATACCAAGGAAGTAAGAGGGATTTGGCAGAGGTTGGTATACCAGAGCCAAAGCCAGGATTAGTTACTCAGGCTCATGGTGGCATATTGTTCATAGATGAGATAGGAGAATTAGATTCTATGCTTCAAAATAAGCTCTTAAAAGTTTTAGAAGATAAGAGAGTTGAATTTTCATCATCATATTATGATCCAGATGATGAGATGACTCCTAAATATATAAAGTATCTTTTTGATAATGGAGCACCTGCAGATTTTGTTTTAATTGGAGCCACAACTAAGAGTCCAAGTGAAATCAACCCAGCTCTGAGATCAAGATGTACAGAAGTATATTTTGAACCTTTATCTTCTTCTGATATAATGCTTATAGTGGAAGATGCAGCAAAAAAACTAAAGGTTAGATTAGAAAATGGGGTTGCAAAAAAAATTAGTAATTATACCTTTGAAGGTAGGAAAGCTGTAAATATATTAACAGATACATATGGATATGCATTACATTGTAATAAAGAATTCATAGATAATTTGGAAATAAAGTTATCAGACTTAGAAGAGGTAATATCAATTGGAAGATATACTCCATTTGAAAGACTAATAAATATAGATAAAAGAGAAATAGGTCATGTTTATGGATTAGGTGTAAGTGGATTTTTAGGGTCTACAATAGAGATTGAAGCAGCAGTTTTCCCAGCAAAGAAAAAAGGGACTGGTGTGGTTAGATTTAATGATACAGCTGGAACCATGGCTAAGGATTCTGTATTTAATGCTGCATCAGTTATTAGAAATTTAACAGATAAGGACATTAAGGATTATGACATTCATGTTAATATCATTGGTGGAGGGAAAATAGATGGCCCTTCAGCAGGAGCAGCAATTACTATTTGTATAATAAGTTCACTATTAAATAAACCTGTAAGACAAGATATAGCAATTACGGGAGAAATATCTCTTAAAGGTAGAATTAAACCAGTTGGGGGAATATTTGAAAAGGTATATGGTGCTAGAAGAATGGGAATAAAGCTTGTTTTAATTCCAAAAGATAATGAGAAAGAAATTCCTTTAAAAACAGAAGATATAGAAGTTAAAACTATAGAATCAATAGAAGAGCTTATGGATATTGCATTTAATTAGGCACATTCAAAAAAATAAGTCTCCTTAATAATTAGGAGGCTTTTTTTTATAGTTAAGAAATGATAGAATTAGTATGAATTAAATTACGTATGATAAAATGCAAAAAATAATTGTCAGTTGATAAGATAATTAGAAGGGAGGAATAAAACTTGGATGCATCAGTTATGAGAAGTTTGCCTCAAAGTGTAGAAGCGGAACAATCAGTTATAGGATCTATGATTATAGATAAGTATGCCATTTCTAAAG
This sequence comes from Clostridium sp., assembly GCF_021372645.1. Taxonomy (GTDB): domain Bacteria; phylum Bacillota; class Clostridia; order Clostridiales; family Clostridiaceae; genus Clostridium. The sequence continues at coordinate 11,342 of NZ_JAJFUC010000072.1, forward strand.
TATTGGAAAGTTTAGAAGAAGAGGATTTTTATAGAGATGGTCATAAGGTAATATATAAAACTATATTAGAGATGTTTAGAAATGATATAGCAGTAGATTTGTTAACTTTATTAGAATATTTAAAAAGTACGGATGCTCTTGAAAGCGCTGGAGGAGTAACATATATAACAGAATTAAGTTCCTCTGTACCAACTACTGCGAATCTAAGTGCATATATAAAAATTGTTTCTGATAAGTCTACTTTAAGAAAGCTTATTAAGGCATCAACTACAATAATTGAAGAAAGTTATACTAACCAAAGCCAAGTAGAAGATGTTGTAGATTTTGCAGAAAAGAAAATATTTAACATAGCAGAAAAGAGAACAACAAAGGATTTCGAGCCTTTAAGTGATGTATTAGAAAGAGGATTTGAACAAATAGAAAAACTCTTTAATAATAAAGGGGAAATCACTGGAGTTGGATCTGGATTCACTGATTTAGATGCAAAAACTTCTGGATTTCAAAGTGGCGATATGATATTAATTGCAGCCAGACCTTCAATGGGAAAAACAACATTTGCTTTAAATATAGCAGAACATGCAGCGCTTAGAGAACATAAGAGTGTTGTAATATTTTCTTTAGAAATGTCTAAGGAACAATTAGCTTATAAATTGCTTTGCTCAGAAGCGAATGTTGATATGTTAAAACTTAGAACAGGAACCTTAGAGGATAAAGATTGGGAGAATATTGCTATGGCAGCAGGGCCACTTTCAAAGGCAAAAATTTATATAGATGATACTGCAGGCGTAACTGTTATGGAGATGAGATCAAAATGCAGAAGACTTAAAATAGAATATGGAATAGATTTAATTATTATAGACTATTTACAACTTATGTCTGGAGGTGCTGGTAGTGATAATAGGCAACAAGAAGTATCAGAAATATCTAGATCTATTAAGGCATTAGCTAAAGAGATGGAATGCCCAGTGATAGCCTTATCACAATTATCACGTGCACCTGAGCAAAGAGCAGATCATAGGCCAATGCTATCAGATTTGAGGGAATCAGGTTCTATAGAACAAGATGCAGATATAGTTATGTTCCTGTATAGAGACGAATACTACAATAAGGAAACTGAAGATAAAAATATTGGAGAATGTATAATAGCGAAGCAAAGAAATGGTCCAGTAGGAACTGCGAAGCTTGCTTGGCTTGGACAATTCAGTAAGTTTGGAAATTTAGATGTAATTCATAGAGAATAGAATTTTAGTAAATTAGAAATAATAAAATTAGTAAAAAGATATAAGAGATTAAGTTTTTAAGGCTTAAACATTTCTTATATCTTTGAATGGTTACAATATAACATAATTTTATAAAAATAATGTAAATAATGTTATATTAAATATGAGCTAAAGCTCTTTTGGAATTATTAATTTTACATTGTGCCTATAATCATGGAGTAGTATATTGTTTAAATCAATATTTGATAAATAAAATATTCTTTTGGGCACTGAGTTTTTCAGAGTATTTTTAAATTTAATTTTTAATATTAAAAAGTTATTTTTATAAGATATTTCTAATATATGCTTATTGCCATAAAATGAATCTATATTTATACAATAAAATTCAGGAGTTTCTTTAATTTCGAATGTAGGAAGTTGTTCTTTTAGAGTCGGATGCAAAATATCATTAATAAAGTCTTTTTGGTTTATTAAAGAATTATTATATATTAAAGAATTACCTTTCATATATATTCCTCCCTTCATATTTAATTGTAGTTTGTCAATTATTAATATACGCTATCCTATGATTGTGGTGGATTAAAATTTAAATATTTATATAAAATCATAAAATTTGAATTTATAACAATAAAATTTTAAAATGGGGGCTATGATATGAGTAAAAAAATTGGATTTATTGGTTGTGGAAATATGGGCAGTTCTATGGTGGGAGGATTGATTAAATCAGCATTTCTAAAAGCTGATAATATAATAATTTCTACTAAAACTGAATTATCTGCAAAGAAATTAGAAGAGCAGTTTCAAGTAATAACAACTTTAGATAGTAAGGTTGTTGCAAAAGAAGCTGAGATTATAATTTTAGCTGTTAAACCTTTTATGTATAAAGCAATAATAGATGAAATTAAATCAGAGTTAACTAAAGATAAGTTGATTATTACTGTAGCAGCAGGGATTACGATTGGTAATATGGAAGAATGGCTTGGAGATGATTTTAAGATAATTAGAACTATGCCAAATACACCCGCACTTGTAGGGCAAGCTATGTCTGCAGTATGCCCAAATAAAAATATAAGTAAAGATGAACTAGATTATTGTTTTAAAATTTTTGAAAGTTTTGGAGAGTGCGTTCACCTAGATGAAAAAGACTTCCATGGATTCACTGCGTTGTGTGGATCATCACCTGCATATGTATTTATGTTCATAGAAGCTATGGCAGATGGTGCTGTAAAATTAGGTATACCTAGAGTTAAAGCTTATAAGATGGCAGCACAAAGTGTTTTAGGTTCTGCTAAAATGGTATTAGAAACAGGAAAACATCCTGGTGAATTAAAAGATATGGTTTGCTCGCCTGAAGGGACTACAATTGATGCTGTTGTTGAACTAGAAAAACTAGGATTTAGAAATAGTGTTATTCAAGCCATTGACAAGTGTGCACAGAAATCTAAGAATATGCACAATTAAAAAATGCGAAAGTTTAATAAGTAATTAAATAGACATCCAAAATGATTTTTCAAATGATTTTAGATGTCCATTTCTTTTATGTTCTACTTATGAAAGTATTATTTAATCATAGAAACTAAGGGATTTTGATAATCTATAATAAAATTCTAGATCATTCTCATTATTAAAGAAACAAGGAAACTTCAAATCATAATTTCCCCATATGGTAATAGGTTTATTGACAAAATAAAATGTAACAAAGAAAACTTCTCTTGTATTTAAACGGACTAAAAATGGAATAAGAGTTTTATTAAGTAACTTATAAAAAACTCCATTATGAGGCTTAGCATTTAAATGAAGTTCTAATATTTTTTTATCTGAATCAGGAACTAAGGAAATAAGCTTTTCTTTATCTTCATCCGAGATTTTATTTATATAAAAGTCTATATAGGCTTCATTACTATTTTCTTCAAAAATTCTTTCTACAAATTCAATAATTTTATTTTCTCCATCTTCTATGTTGTTAGATTTAAGAGTAAAATTTTTAAATAAATCAAAGCCATCTAGTATATTATTAAATCTTATGTCAACTTTATTTTTGAATTGACCATTACTTATAGGTACTAATAATTCATTCATGTTTCTTCCTCCTAATTAGGATTATTATTAATTCTATGGTAATCAAATATTCTTGTATTGTCTATAAGTAAGTATGTACATATAATTTATTTTCTAGTAATAGTATTTCTATTTTGAAAAATCACTTTTTGTTAATAAAATAATCTTTTTATTTTGTGGAAAACTAGAATTAATTTAATATGTGGATAAATAAAAAGAGAAATATTGTGTATAAATTTAAAAATAATTTTTGTGGATAAAGCTTTAATAAATTTATAAACAAGCCACCTAAAATATAAATTTTATAGATAGCTCATCGAAAATATATTTAAATTAGGCTGTGTTTCAATATAATGTTGAAATATAGCCGTTAAATTATAGATGGGATTGTCCACTTATAATTCTCAATATAAGAATAATTCATATTAAATACACCACAAATTATATTTTTCTTTTATATTTAGCAAATGCTTTTTCATCATTGAAATGTAAATTTTTAAAAAAATATACAAGCCACACTACAAAAGCAATCCAAAAGGATAATGAACCAATAAATATTGATATTACTGCTCCAATCAAAAAAATGATTGCACATCTAAAGAAGAAATTGCGTTCATCTTTGCTCAAACAAACCTCATCATATTCCTCTCTTTCTTTTTTAGTCTTCAAATTATATCCAGATATAAGAACACATGCTTTTTCTTTAAAAATCAAAAATATCATTCCAAGTAATCCAAAGAAGCCTGATATAACCAGTCCAACAATTGTCCAACTATATTCTTTCATTATTTTTCACCTCATCAATTAATCATCAATACAATATCTATTATTCTATATTATTAGATTATAGTTTCATATTTTACTTATTATAACATAATTAATCATAAGTGTTGATTAATCAAAAAACGTAAATAAAAATATATAAAAAATGAGGTCATTCTATAGTAATATTAAAGTGCAAACAAAAACAATACTAAGGAGAATGCCCTCATGAAAAATACTACCACTATATTTGATATATTTCAAACATTTTTAAGTGAAGAAGAAGTAAAGAAGGTAAGTGAAATTTTAGGATATGTTGATACTACAAGAAAATTTACG
>NZ_JAJFUC010000084.1 GCF_021372645.1 Clostridium sp.
TTTAATAATGGAAGATAAAACTTTAGTATGTAAAGATTGCGGAAATGAATTTGTATTCACAACTGGAGAACAAGAATTCTACAAAGAAAAAGGATTTGAAAACGAACCAGTAAGATGTCCTGATTGTAGAAGAGCTAGAAAACAACAAAATAACAGAAGATAGTTTGTTTATTTCAAGAGTTATAATATTTATATTATAACTCTTTTTTGCGTATAAACTTAGGATATGAAATAGGCAAATGGACTTGTTATTTTTTTAATTGTGCCTAAAATACTACCTCTCTCTACATTGTTATCTTACAATAATGTAAGATGATTGAAAGATACTTCAATATGAGAAAAAAACAAAGGGGTTTAGAATATAGTCATAGGCTTAAATAAGCCTATTAATTAAAACATATATGTAATCAGGAGGAAAGTTTATGGAAAATATATTAAATGTACAAAATGTAGAGAAGTATTATGGAAATAAAGAAAATGTGACAAAGGCACTTGATAATATAAGCTTTAAGGTTGAAAAAGGTGAATTTGTTGGGATAATGGGGCCATCAGGAAGTGGGAAGACAACTCTCTTAAATTGTATATCAACAATAGATAATGTTACAACAGGAGCTATTGAAATTGATTCGGACGATATTACAAGATTAAAAAACAAGAAATTAGAAAAATTCAGAAGAGATAAATTAGGATTTATATTTCAAGATTTTAATTTGCTAGATACATTAACAGCTTATGAGAATATTGCATTGGCACTAACTATCGCAGGCAAAAAAGGTATCGAAGTTGATGAATTAGTTAAAAAATCAACTAAAAGTTTAGAAATATATGATGTCTTAAATAAATATCCATATCAAATATCTGGAGGACAAAAACAAAGAGTTGCGGCAGCTAGGGCAATAGTTAATAATCCAAAACTTATTTTAGCAGATGAACCAACTGGTGCTCTCGATTCAAAATCAGCTAAATTGCTTTTAAATTCTATTGAAAAATTAAATAAAGAATTAGAAGCAACTATTTTAATGGTAACCCATGATGCTTTTACTGCAAGTTATGCTCACAGAATATTGTTCATAAAGGATGGTAAGATTTTCAATGAATTAGTCAGAGGCGAAGACTCTAGAAAAGAATTTTTCAATAAGATAATAGATATTGTTACACTTCTTGGAGGTGACTCTAAAGATGTATTCTAAAATAGCAATAAACAATGTAAAAAAAAGTTTTAAAGATTATACTATTTATTTTTTAACGTTAACATTTGCAGTATGTATATTTTACAGTTTCAATTCCATTGATTCACAATCTGTAATGGTTGATATGAATAAGGGGCAAACTGAATATGTTAAAATTATGGGACAGATGATTTCTGTTATATCAATTGGTGTATCCGTAATTTTGGGTGGACTTATAATATATGCAACTAAATTTTTGATTAATAGAAGGAAAAAAGAATTTGGAATATACATGGTATTAGGTATGAGCAAAAGGAAAATGTCAAAAATATTATTTTTTGAAACTTTATATATAGGAATAATATCATTAATTGCAGGACTTTTACTTGGAATGTTATTTGCACAAGTGCTATCAATATTTACGGCTAAACTTTTTGCTGTGCAAATGACTAAATATAGTTTTGTTATTTCAACTAGTGCAATTCTAAAAACAATTTTATATTTTGGAATAATGTATTTATTAGTTATGATATTTAATGTGGTTATTGTTTCACGATACAAATTAATTGATTTATTGTCTGCGAGTAAGAAGAATGAAAAAGTAAAGATCAAAAATCCTTATTTAGCAACAGTTATCCTAAGTGTTTCATTAATTACATTAGGATATGCTTACTATTTAATAAATAAGGCTGGACTTAATTTTTATGATAATAAATTCAAAATATCAATAGCACTTGGAGTTGTGGGAACAGCACTTTTCTTTTATGGTATTGCATCAGTTATGTTTTTTATACTTCAAAAGAATAAAAATTTATATTTAAACGGATTAAATATATTTAGTATAAGACAAATTTCAAGTAAGTTTAATACTAATTTTATTTCAATGACAATGATTTCTTTGATGTTATTTGTGACAATAGGAACTCTATCAACTGGTCTTAGTATAAAAAATTATCTAGAAGGAACATTAAAAAACCAAACACCCTTTGATGCATCTATACAAGTATTTGATAAGGAAAACAATAATGTTCTTTCATCAGTTGATACATTAAAACAGTTGAATTATGATTTAGACAATAGTTCAAACTACGTTATACTTAATCAATATAATTATGATATGAGCACTAAAGATTTATTGGAAAAGTATGCAACAACTGATGATCAAAAACAAATATTAGACATTAGAGTTTTCGAAAAATTAAGTATGATTAAGTTATCTCAGTACAATGAAATGAGAAAGTTAAAGGGAGAATCAAGTATAAATTTAGGAAATGATGAAATATTAATATCTTCAAATTATGAACCATTAAAAGAAATATTAAACAGATTTCTTTTAAAAGAGAATTCAATAAAAATAGGAGATAAAGAATTTAAAATAAAAGAAAAGAAAATTGAAACTGAAGCTATTTCAACATCACCTTCAAGTGACAGCCTGTTTAATTTAATTGTATCAGATGATTTAGTGGAAGGGCTTGAACCATGTGAAGAATTTTTAAATTTGAATTTTAAAGGTAGTAATAAGGAAGAGGCTAAAAAAGAGTTAACAACTATATTTTACAAATTTACAAATGATAATAGTGAATATGAAAAATTAAATTATATGATTTATGGTCAAACTAGAGAAATGGCATATGATGCAAATAGAGGATTATCTGCAATAATATTGTTTATTGCTGTATATTTGGGCATAGTATTCTTATTATCAAGTGCAGCAGTGCTTGCACTTCAACAGTTATCGCAATGTAATGAATCAATAGAAAGATATAAATCTTTAAGAAAAATTGGTGCAACAAAAAGTATGATTAACAAAAGTATATTTAATCAAGTAATAATATTTTTCATATTGCCTTTAGCAGTTTCAATAGTTCACTCATATGTAGGGATTAATGTGGTAAATAAATATTTAATGGCTTTAGGTTCAGGAGATCAATTAAAGTCAATATTAGTAACAGCGTTAATAATGCTCATTGTTTATGGTGGATATTTCTATGCAACATATGCAGCTTATAAAAATATAGCTAATAATGAATATAAGTAAGCATCCGAATTTTATATTTGGCTATGTTACTAATTGAGGGGCTGTCGAACTAATTATTTAGTGCGACAGCCCCGTGCTTTTTCATTTTAATGAAACTATAATGTGGCATTAAAGGTACTTTAAACAGTATTATACATATAACTTGCTAAGTTCTTAAGCGTATAAATGCTTTTATTATACAATCTGAATTTTAATTATTTGTATCAGAATTCTAATGTAAATACATAATATATATATATATATATATAATAATATAAATTTATTTATTTAAATATTGTACATTATATATTATATATGCTTTTTAAGGCACATGAAAATAAATAATAAGTCCAAAGTTGCCATAAATATTTTTAATTTTTGATTGTGCCTAAATTTAAACACTAGGAGGCAGACAACAGTTGAAAAAAGTTTATAAAAATTTATAAATATATATTTATTTTTAATACAGTTTATTGCATAATAATTTCAAGGAGTGATTAACTTGAAATATTATTCAATAGGAGAATTTGCAGAACTTATAGGT
>NZ_JAJFUC010000086.1 GCF_021372645.1 Clostridium sp.
TACTAATTCTTTTTGAGAGAGAATAGTTTGTCTTGCTGATTCTACGGCATCTTTTGCTTGACGAATATTGAGATTATATTTTTTAGAAATTATTTTTTCTAATTCATTTATCTTAATATTATTTTCTAGCAGCCTTTTAAATGAATATCTTATAGCAGTACAAAATACTAGCATCATATTATCAATCTTTTGTTTTTGTTCATCTGTTTCATTTATCAATATTGCTTTCAGTGTTATTTTTACTATTCTCACCCCCTTCTATTGATAATTCTTTTATTGATTTTTCTTCCATTTTAAGAGTTTTAACTGTAACTCCTGTTAACTCACTTACTTTTGATATACTTATCATTTTCCCCATTTTTTCACCTTGTATAAATATATCTAAATCACAAGTTATTTATTATAAAATGTTATTATTTGTTACTATTTTTAGCAACTGCTGTTACCTCCATTAATTATGGTAATTACACTTGCTCATCTAGATGAAAATAAAGAGTATCCATAAAATACAGATACTCTTTAGAAATAAAGTAATTGCTAATAACTATTTATCTTATTGTGGTACTATATTGAATATAGCGCCTGTTGCATCTATTTCTGTTTGTGGTGCTGGAGATAAAGCATAAAAACCACTTTTAACCATCCATTGCCATACTTCATAAGCATGATTACAACTCATTGTAAAAGCATCTTTTAAAAATTCTCGAAGTTCTGGATTACTTGCTTCCATAGCACTCCAGGCATATTCTCTTCCAGCTCTTTTTAAAGTTAAAAGATATCCTGTAGCTATTTCCCTATCATTTAATTGTTGTACATCTGTTCTAGGTGTAACTGGAATTGTTGCAACTGGTGCTTTAGTAAAGTCTTGTAGAACTTTTGATAACACTGGAACATTCAACTTTTCTGTAGGTGCAGTTGCTTCTTTAACAAATTTAACTTTCATATTATAATCTTGAACATGAACTGGAAAATGAGTTTCTATCATAGCCTTTAATTCTGGATCTGTAACCACACTTTTATACAGTGCCATATTAGTTATAGAATTTACGCAGCTTAAAATTAATTCACTTAAATTATGTAATTCACCACATGATAATTGCATATATATTCCTCCTGTTAATTAGATATTTTACATAGTAATATTAAACTTTATTTTCTAGGGTTTTCGAATGAAGGTGGTGTTGGGTCTGGAGCTTTTTGCGTTGGTCCAGGTGTAGATAAATCAAAATAAAGTTTAGAATCTTGAGTAACACCTCCAAGTAATAAATTTTACTTTCATAGTATTTGTTTTTCTATTATTAATATTCATGTGTGTTTATCAAAATAAATGAGAATATTTGAAAGATAAGTTAAAAGAAAATTGACATTGAGATAATACCTGCAATTATTGCACCTATTACATCTGATATTAAGTCAAAGTTTGTGTCTGTAAGACCATGTTGATTGTTTGAATTAGTAGTAGAATCTAAGATAAATTCATATATTTCAAAGATACACCCTAATGAAATACCTATAGTTGTTACGAAAATAGAAACATAGAATTTTGGATAGATTGTATGTATGATAATTTTATCTAATATAGAATAAAAGAAAAGTGAAAAAGAAAAGGAGCCAAAAGCATGTAAAAATCTATCATAATATTTCGAATGATTATAAACATTTAGACAGTTACCAATAAGGTTATTGCCAATAATAGTTATTAGAACTAACAGTATAATAAAAGCCATAACATGAAATTTTAATTTATATTGTACTATTAAAAAGATTAGATAGAAGATATAAGTTATTATGTTTTCAATAAGAAAGTTATATTTTTTCTTCTTGGAAACTGCAATACCAGTAAACAAAATAACAATGGAAAAGATAATAGTCATAATCACTAAAAAATTATTATATCCCATAAAAGCACCTCATTAAAAAATTATTTAGTATTATTATTTACTTATTAAATGTAACTTATCCTAATGTTTAGTAATTAAATCAATCACAATTAAAGTAAATTAATAAGGAATTACAGCTTCTGCAGAAATGGTGACGATAATCAATATTCCTAAAGATATTAAAGAGAGTATGATAGCGTAGTGCTAAACATAATGCAAATCATGAGCCATTTAACCATTAATTCTTGGGACCTCAGAAAAACCTCTTAGTACACCAAGGAAAGTAATACAATTCTTATGTTTGTACTTTGTGGAACACTCTTTCACTTTAGTCATAAAATGATTTGATAGGGTTTAGATCCATAGCAAGTAAAAATACAAGGAGATTTTTAATGAATAATAATGAAAATTCTTACTGCCCTTATTGCATGCAGCAAAATGTTTGTCCATTTTTTTATGAACAAATGAGAAAATTTGATAACTATGATGAGGATGAGACTAGAGGTGATAAAGAGGATCAACATTTTGACTTATTTTCTGAAGAATATTACTCAAAGGGCACACGAGCACCTGAGCAGGAAGTAACTAGAATATTTAGAATACTTAATAGCCAGCAACCTCAACTATTGGTTGAAATGCAAAAAATAATAGAAAATTACGTAAGAACAGCAATTTCTTTTACTTTAGACGAGGCACCAAAATATCAAGGAAATATAAATCAAAAAATAAATACAATTTACAATAATTTTAGAAGAAGATATTACACAATTTTTTCTTTTCTCAATGCTTCTGGCTTATCTGACAATGCGGTTAGTCGTACCTTTAAAGATATAATAGAATTTACTCTTAGAAATAGCACTGCTCCAGCACCTACACCTAAGCCAAAACCTGTTGATAGATGGAGTCAATGGGAGGACCTTGGTGGGGTTTTAACTTTTTCTCCAGCAGTTTCTTCTTGGGCACCAAACAGGCTTGACACCTTTGTAGTAGGCTCTGATAGTGCTTTATATCATAAATACTGGAATGGTAATAATTGGAGTGGATTTGAAAACCTTGGTGGTACCTTAACCTCTGCTCCTGCTGCTGTTTCCTGGGGAAATAATAGAATTGATGTTTTTGGCAGAGGCACCACTAACTCCATGTATCACAAATACTGGGATGGCACTCGTTGGAGTGATTGGGAAGATCTTGGTGGCATCTTAACTTCTGCCCCTGCAGTTTCTTCCTGGGCACCAAACAGACTTGATACCTTTGTTCGTGGAACTGATAATGCCCTTTACCATAAATACTGGGACGGTACCCGCTGGAGCGACTGGGAAAACCTTGGTGGAAACCTGACTTCTTCTCCTGCTGCTGTTTCTTGGGGAAATAATAGAATTGATGTATTAGCTCGAGGTCAAGGCAATCGTCTATATCACAAGTGGTGGGACGGCTCTAATTGGAGTGAGTGGGAAGATCTTGGAGGCAATATAACCTCAGCTCCTGCAGTATCCTCTAGAGCTACTAATAGACTTGAGGTATTCGCAAGAGATCAAAGCAACCAATTAATTACTATTTCCTGGAACGGTTCATTATGGAGCAACTGGCAAAAACTCGGTGGTGCACTTACATCCGATCCTGCAGCAATATCTTGGGGCCCCAACAGAACTGACGTATTTGTCAAAGGCACAAATAATGCTTTATGGCATATTTGGAGAGATTAATTTAAGACTTATTTAGTGAAAATACACGCTAAAAGGTATTACGAATAATATTATCTAATTTTTTCATGAAGATTTACCAGTTGAAATGGAACGATTTTTTTATAGATGAATATCATGATATTTGAAAGGAGATGATTTAAAAAAATGACTTTAGAAAAAAATGATTACTATAGAGACTTACGAACTGTACACGATAAATGTAAAAATTACTTATACTATCACATTATTTTAACTATGACAGATGGAAGTAAATTTGATGGAATTATTGACAATGTAGATATAGATAACATGACAATGTTGGTTGGTGAGGATGTAATGGAGAAAGAAACTGAAAATCAACCTGATCAACAACGTCAATATAATGGTTATAACCGTCCTAGAAGAAGATTCAGGCGATTTAGACGCGAAACTTTTCCACTAGCTTCTTTAGCTGCATTATCCTTATTACCTTACCCTTACATTGCTCAACCACCGTATCCTTACTATCCTTATTACCCTTATTATTGAGGAATATCTAGAAATATAGTGACAACAGTATAGCTGGTTTGTATTAGCAATCACATTTTTAGACCTCAGAACAACTTCTGAGGTCTAAAATTTTCCTTGTATAAGTAATTATGAATATTTTAATGGATATATTAAATTTCAAATAGAAAAATAGTAATATTAGGTATTTATACTACTTAACTTAAGAAGCTGTTGGCAAACAATAGTACCGAATTTTAGGTGAAATAGTTAATAAAGAGTGTTCCTTACTATCATTTTACTACCAATCATGTTTCAGTTCTGTGCCATTAACTGTAATATAAGTTCATTATCGCAACTTATTATAGAAAAGAATTTGTATATGTATAAATGAAATTTCAATCTTAAAATACTATAATAAAAAGTAGCATTTTATATATTTAGCTCCACTAGCCTTTTTATCAACTGAATTTTTGGGGGAACTGCTTAACAATACCATCTGAAAGCACATCAGCAAACTTAATCATATGTTCTTCACCTTTATCATATGCCTCAATATCTGCTTTCCAATTTTTATTTAATCTTGCAACAACTTGAGCAGTGACGAATTCTAAGTGCTTATGTAACATATCTTTTAATTCTGAATTTACCCAATTAGAATTTGCACTAGATAAAAAGTCGGCAATGTCATCTGCATTTTTATACCATGATTTATTGTATTTATCTAAATCAGATTTATTATTACTTTTAGCAGAATCTACAACTTGACCTGCAATTACAATATGTTCTCTTAAAAGTTTTGAAAGTTTATTTCCAGCTTCTTCTCCATAATAAGGTTTGATGGAAGCACCAATATCATCTTGATTTTTAAGTAATCTCTCTAATACAGGATCTTTATCCGCAAGGGATGCTAAATCACTAATAATAAAACTCCTAGTCCATGAAACATGGTCAATCCAAAGTTTTCTTTGATCTATCTTCATATTTACTATAGAATTACTTAAGGGAATCTCATTGTCAATACCATATACCTTAAAAGGTAGCAATAATGTGGTAAATAACATTAATACTAATAAAGTAGAGAAAAATTTTTTCATTATAACACACTCCTTTTGTTTACAACATTTACTTAATTTGTCCTATCATTATAAGAATTATACTAATCAAGGATATAAAGAATAAACCACATTAGGGCATATTATGGGCTGATATCTTACAAAGATTTACATGGTTTCTGATATTAAAAATCCTGAATGTGATCCAACAAGACCTCGAATTCAAATATAATTTATTAATAAAATTTATAAGTATCATCTTTAAAAATTCAATTAATATAATATAGAGTATTTTAAGTTATTGGAGGAAATTTTAATGGAGAATAATTATAACAACTACGGTAGTTATAATAAGCAAAATAATCAATATCAAGAACAATCTTATGAAAGAAAAGGTCATAATCATGAATTTCAATCAAGTGTAAATTATGAAAAGGATGATGAAGGAATAGAACATAGTCATCTAAAATAGTCTATTTCGTAATAGAAATTTGTGTATATTACACAAAGAAATGGAATACTAAACATGAGGTGATTTACATGGAAAGTGTATGGAATTCTGAGGTTAATTTTAGAAAAAGAGAAGCTTTAAGTGAAAATATAGAATGTGATATTCTTGTAATAGGGGCTGGAATGGCTGGACTACTTACAGCATATATTCTTACCAAAAGCGGGAAAGAAGTTGTTGTTATTGATGCTAAAAGTACTGCTAGTGGAGTTACGAAAAATACAACAGCAAAGATAACATGCCAGCATGACTTAATTTATGATAGTATAATTAAGGAATTTGGAGAAGAAGGAGCAAGACAATATTCTAAGGCTAATGAACTTGCAATAGAAAAGTATAAAGAAATAATTGATAAGGAAAACATTGATTGTGATTTTGAACGCAAGGATGCATATGTGTATTCTTTGGATAATACTGAAAGTCTTGAAGATGAATATATTGCAGTAAAAAAACTAGGAATTGATGCAGAGTTAGTGGATGAAGTAAATCTTCCTTTTAAGGTTAAAGGAGCATTGAAGTTTAAGAATCAAGCACAGTTTAATCCACTTAAATTCTTAAGAACAATTTCAGAAAAATTGACTATTTATGAAAATACAACAGCACTTGATATTACAGAAGAAATTTCTGTAGTTACAAAGGATGATATAAAAATTAAGGCAAATAAAATAATAGTAGCAACACATTATCCATTTCTAAATACTCCAGGCTATTATTTTTTAAGAATGCATCAAGAAAGATCATATGTTTTAGCTTTAGAAAATGCTCAAGATGTAAATGGAATGTATATATGTATTGATAAAAATGCATATTCATTTAGAAATTATAAAAATTTATTAATATTTGGTGGTGTAGCGCAAAGAGCTGGTGAAAATGAAGGGGGTGGAGCCTACGATGAGTTAAGAAAAGCAGCCAAAGAACTTTACCCGAATTCAATAGAAAAATATCATTGGTCAGCACAAGATTGTATGACCTTAGATAATATACCTTATATAGGGCATTACTCATCAAAAACCCCTGATATTTATGTTGAAACAGGGTTTAAAAAATGGGGAATGACAACTTCAATGGTAGCTGCAATGATAATAAGTGACATGATTCTTGAAAAGGAAAATGACTTTTCAGAAATATTTTCACCAGGAAGATTTGATATGTCAGCATCAATGAAAAATGCGGCTAATGATCTTATAATAACTGCAAAGAACTTTATTGCTCAGAGGATAGATATTCCAGAGGAAAGCCTTGAAAGTATTGAAAACGGTAAGGGAGGCATTGTAGAATATAAAGGTCAAAAGACTGGCGTGTATAAGGACAATGAAGGAAGGGTATATACTGTATCAACAAAATGTGCTCATTTAGGATGTGAGCTTCACTGGAATGTTGATGAATTAACTTGGGATTGTCCTTGTCATGGTTCAAGATATGATTATAAGGGCAATTGGATAGAAAGCCCTACAAATAAGTCTCTTGATGAAATATAGTTTTATAAATATTAAAGTTTAAGTTATTATGTTATAAAAGAATGTTGTTAATGAGCAAAACTGTCTTAAAATCAATTAGATTTTGGGGCAGCTTTTTTAACGTATATGAGTTAATTAAATATGTGAGAATCTGCTTATTACATAGGGAGTTAACTTTAAAAAGCATTCATCGAAGTATGAATAATATGATTTTATTCATAATGGTAGATAGAACCAATCAACTGTAGAGTGAATAATATAATATATAAAATATTTACTAATGAATATAAAGAGATTAACATGAAGCAGGTGTTAAAATGATTGGTAGATTCAATCAAATTATGTTTGATATAAGACGAGGATATTATAAATATATTGCTTCTGGTTCTAGTAGAGACGTATTTGATTTGGAAAATGGATATGTAATCAAAGTGGCAAAAAATAGAGCCGGAATTGCACAAAATAAATCAGAGTATAAAATTTCAGATAATGATAATTCTGATTTGTTTGCAAAAGTTGTACAAGTTTCGAATGATTTTAGATTGCTAATAATGGAAAAAGCAGATGAGATATATAACATTTCATATGTATTGAAATATTTCAATGTCAGGAATAAAAGGGAACTGCTTAACTCAAAAGAACTACAGAAGATTAAGCGAAACTATAATTTAGAATTGGGTGATTTTAAAAGGAAAAGTAACTGGGGAATGATCAATGGAAGACCTGTTATTATTGATTACGGTTTTACAAGAGAAGTCAGAGAAAAATATTATTAATCTTTTTAAATATAAAGTAGGATACTATATATTATATCCTGCTTTATTACATAACAGTAGTAGCCTTAGTTCTTCGGACTTCAGAAAGACCTTTGAGTACGCCAACAAATATCATAAAATTCTTACGGCCCTTATTTTATGGTTGGTTGGCGAGGATGTAATGTACAAGTCACTCCTGATATTTTATTGAATTAAATATTTTAAGTATCCTAACCAATAAAACTTGAATAATACGGTATAAAAAATGAAATATTGGAATATTCACAGTGGTATAGTTAAAAGTGATATATTATAAGCTTTAGTCTTATATTGAGGAACAATTATGTAATATTTAGAATATATTAAAGTATACAAAAGAGGAGAGGTTATTAATATGTCATGTTTCCAAAGTTTTAGACATTGCAGACGTTGCAGACGTTGCCGTAGATTCTGTTGTTTCTAATGCACGATAAATTAATTCCTTAAGTAATAAATCTTAAATACCGTATTATTTAGATTTTTATAAATGAATAATATGGTATTTTTTGATGAGCAATCTAATTTTTTAGGATAAGTCAATGTAGTTGTAGCAGAGATGGGTGATAAAACTCAACTTATGACAATAGCAATATCAGCAGAAAGTGATTAACCAATATTTATATTAATGGGAACAACAGTAGGTATGTTAATTGCTGATGAATAGGTATCATAGGTGGTGTATGGATGAGTAGATATATTCCTAAAAAAATATATATAATGGGAAGCAGGAATTATATTTATGCCATTTGGTACACTTACTATTTATAAATCTGTTCTTTCATGGTTACATAACCCCATATATATAATTCTATATTTATTAATAATTGGGATATTGATATATATATTTGACGTAAAATATGCATGCCATGGTCAAGCCAGTGATACAACTTTAGCCAATAAGGATGTATTAACAGATAAGAATAAGTAAAGGCTCTATTTAAGAATAATATTGGTAATAACATTTTGGGGGCACTTGATTCGCATTAAAGAAAATTATAATACTATAATAAGGATTATGGCGGTCTCATTATTCAAGGTGTGAAGTAACATTCAATGTATATAATTAATATAATAATACCAGTGAATTATTATATTAGGAGAAGTCAACTATGTTATCTAGTAATAAATTTATACAACAATCCTTGGAATTGCATCTTTTCTTTGCAAGAATTATGAAGGAACACTCATTTTTTTTAGAAGTAGGTTTTACACCAAAGGATTCAAATTATATAGATGAGGCAGATGCCTTCAGAATGAAATTCGATAAACTTTTATATGATGCTATATCTCTTTCTAATGGTGTTGTTAGCAATGATGTATTACAGTCGGGTGAAGTAGTAACCCCTTTTACATTAGAAGCTGAACAGGCTTCAGCATATTTTACAGGAGTAAAAATTCCAACTAATATTACTAAAGCAGAGCAAGAATTAATGGGTGATTCCTTGATCAGAGCTAATCATACGATTCTTGAGCAAAGAGTATATGAACTTAATGATAGAGCAATGGAATTAATTAAAGGTTTAGCAAGGTTTAAGAGTAGACTATTATCAGATGTTATATCCTGTAGAGTATTTACAATTAATTATCCTTTGCTTATAGACCATATTTTGAGAGAAGCGAAGTTCTATTTTCAGTTAGTTCAAAGATTGCAAAGTTGCGAGGAAATTGACTTAGAAAGGGAAGCTTATGAGCAAGAAACTTTCTGGAACAGAATTATGGCTGAACATTCAAAATTTATACGCGGACTTCTTGATCCAACTGAAGATGAGCTTATAAATACAGCAAATAACTTTGGACATCAATTTGATAAGTTGACAAGAGAGGCAATACACGCTATGAACCAATCAATGCCAATTTCTAAAGTTACTGATGACAGTTATAAAGCAACTGTAGCAATAAGTAAGTTTAAGGCACAAGGTACACAAGGATTAGTAGAGTGTAAAATTAAATCTATAATAATACCATTATTAGGTGATCATACCTTACGTGAAGCAAATCATTATTTGCGTTTATTAAAAATATTTAAAAAAGTGCCAGACATGGATTCTGAGTAAGCGTAGCCTTGAAAATTTTTAAATATCAACTGTTATGAAATTTTTCGGCAGAATTATTATAATATATAGTTTTACAATTTATTTCTAATCTATAAAGTAATAAAAATATTACCGAAAAACTGCGTAGTAAATTAGAAAATATCATTCGAGCCAAGGTGAATCAATAGTCTGAAACATTTTATTAAATTCACCCAAAAAGTGTATAAAAAAAGTGCTCTTTTATTTTATGATTAATCGTCAAAACAAAACATAATAAAAGGAGCACTAATTAACTATGATAAATAAAATTGAGTTTTCAGCAAATAACCTTACTTCTTATGCAGGGTTATATCCTCTAGTAAATTATGTGGAAAAAAATAAGATTTTTGATAATTTATATTTTGATAATGCTAATAAAGAATCAATAAAGATGAAGCATATAAAAAACTATGATAGCACTTGGAGCTATTGGTGCTGATAAGTTAAGTAGGGTAGATTTGTTAAAGAACCATCCAATGATGAAAGAAGGCTTTGATGTTAACGTAACAAATGCAGAAAATGAACTTGAACCAGTAAATAATTTTATGAGGAAAAAACTTATAGAGAGAGATTATATTTAGGCAGATGAAACCACATTGAAAGTTATAGATGATAATGGCAAGGACAGCAAATCTAAAAAATATATGTGGATGTATAGGTCTGGTGGCTGTAAAGCGCCTATCATGCTTTATGATTACCAGAGAACTCGATCTAGCTCATGTCCGCGAGAATTTTTAAAGGGGTTTTCTAGATATTTGCAGACGATGGATATAATGGCTACAATAAAGTTGAGAATATAAAAAGACTTTATTGTTTAGCACATATACGTAGAAAATTTTATGAAGTAATTGCAGGATTAGATGATGAAACCCTAAAAAAATCAAGAGCAATCAAACCTTTTGTAATAGGCAGAAAGAACTGGTTATTCTCAAATGCATCTAAAGGTGCTAAGGCTAGTGCACTTATTTACAGTATAATTGAAACATCTAAAGCTAATGCTCTTATAGTAGAAAAATATCTTATCTACTTATTTGATAGAGTTGCTAATTGTGAAAGTATCAATGAAGAATTTTTAGAGGAGATTATGCCTTGGTCAAATAATCTTCCTGAAGAGTTGAAAACAAAGATAAATAAATAAAATACTATTTCTATAAACAATATTAAATTTTAAAACCCTGTAAACAGTAGATTTCAAGCCTGACTTACGGACAGTTAATAACCAAATAATTACCAAGATTGATTTTAAGAAAAAATTTAATTTGAAAATAATAAAAAACCACCCTTTTCTAGTGTAAAATTGATTTGCGAAGCCAATTTACATAGGAAAGGTGGTTTATT
>NZ_JAJFUC010000094.1 GCF_021372645.1 Clostridium sp.
AGTAGGCCTATTTGAGTGCGCTTAAAATTCAGAAATCTTCAAATAATTGATGTGATATTATAGGATATTTAGAGATTTCTTCTTTTAATCCGAAAAGGAGCATCGCTCCTGATTAAAATTTAATCATTCTGCGACACTCTCTTTTCTTATAATAAAATATATATAATTATACTTTGGGTATTTATTGGTAATACTTGTACATTTATGTATATAATTGTACAATTAAACAAGAAGGATAAATAAAGAAATATTAAATTTTTACAGGGTTTGTAAAATATAATGATATTAATATTTGTATATATTAGCTGCATAGGAGGATTTAAAATGAATAAATTATATGAAAACGTAAAAGAAAAATTATCGCTAATAGAAAATATGTATGATATTATCAGAATTATTGATCCTATTAATAAAAATATAATAGATATTAAGAATGATGAGATTAAAAATATTAAGGGAAAATGTTATGAGAATTTTAATAAGGGCACAATATGTAGCAATTGTATTTCAATTAGAGCTAATATTGAAAATGATATATTTATTAAAATAGAGCATGTTTATAATAAGGTGATGTTAATAATTGCAATGCCTGCAATGATAAAGGAAGAAAAGTATGTTGTTGAAATAATAAAAGATATATCAGTAAAGAATAATAAAATATCAAGTATTAATTATGATAAAAATGTTAAGGTTATGATTGACAATATGAATGAAAAAATCATTAAAGATGATTTGATGGGTGTTTATAATAGAATATATATAGAAGAAAGACTACCAGTTGATTTAAATAATAGTATACTAAATAAATATTTATTATCTATAATTATGATAGACATAGATGATTTTAAAAATGTAAATGAAGAACATAGACAAGATATAGTAAAAAAAATATTAAAAGATTTTTACAAACTTATTGATGATTTAGTTGCACAAAATTCATACTGGATTGGAAGATATTCTAATGATAAATTTATTATTGTTTTGAATAATATAGATAAAGAAGATGTATGCAAGATTTCAGAACAAATAAGAATTTTATTAGAAGATGTTTCATTAGAATATAATGATAAAATTATTAAACTAAAAGCAAGTTTTGGCATTTATTGCAGTGAAAATGAAATAACCGATATTAAAAATATTTTAACAGAATTGGAGAAAAATATTTTTGAGGAAAAGAAAAAAAGAATAGATGAAGAAAAAAATAAGGAAAAGAAATTATCAATATTAAATTATAGAATTCAAGAATTAAGAGATGTCTTAAATGAAATGTGTATATCATTAGATAAAACAGTAAATTATGAACAAACATTAAAGGTAAGCCAAGATTTAGATGAATTAATTGTTGAATATATGAAAAATATAATATGAAATATAACTTTACTATTATTTCAGCAGTAAGTATAATTAATATAGTTTTATTCTTATATAATAATAAAAAAATTGTATATTTATGGGTTAAATACAAATTATTATATTTAATAATATATATAATGTATAAAAATATAGAATATAAAAGAGTTCTAAGAAATAATTAAGGAGTGAATATTATGCCAGATAAAAAGACAGCTTTAATACAAAGTTCATTAGGTTCTGTATTTTCAGTTTTTAGTGAAAAAGAATTAAAAGAAATAACAAGTAATAATAAAAGAAGTATAGCTATTTGCGGAAAAATTAATAATCCAGGAATAATTGAAGTGCCAGAAGGTGCTACTCTTTCCGATATAATAGAGCTTTCTGGAGGAATTATAAATAAGAGCAACTTTAAGGCAGCTCAAATTGGATTACCTTTTGGAGGTTTTTTAACTGAAGATAGCTTAGATAAAGAATTTGATTTTGGATTATTTTATGAAAATATTAGTAGAACTGTTATTATTTTATCACAAGAAGACTGTATAATTCAGTTTGAAAAATTCTACATAGAGTATTTACTTGCAAAAATTAAGGATGGTTCTTATAAGAACTATGAAGTAGTTAAAACTGATATAACTGAAATGTTTAATATTTTAGATAGAATAAGTAAAGGTGTATCTAATATACGTGAAATTTACCTTTTGAGAAATCTTGCAGTGACTGTAAAAGGTAAAATGCATCAAAAACATAATATAATGGAAGAGATAATTGAAAAATTCTATGAAGAAATAGAAGAGCATATAGAAGAAAAGAAATGTTATACATCACAATGTAATCATCTTATAAAATTAACAATTACAAAAAAATGTATTGGATGTGGAAGTTGTAAAAGAGCATGCCCTGTGGATTGCATTGATGGGGAATTAAAAAAACAACATACTATAGATTATAATAGATGCACTCATTGTGGGGCATGTATATCAGCATGTCCAGTTGATGCTATAACAGCAGGAGATAATACTCTTTTATTTCTTAGAGATCTAGCTACCCCTAATAAAGTAGTAATTACTCAAATGGCACCAGCTATAAGAGTTGCAATAGGCGAAGCCTTTGGATTTGAGCCCGGGGAAAATGTAGAAAAAAAGTTAGCTGCAGGTCTTAGAGAATTAGGAGTAGATTATGTATTTGATACTACTTGGGGAGCTGATTTAACTATAATGGAAGAAGCTGCAGAGCTTCAAGGAAGACTTGAAAGATATTTATCTGGAGATGAGGATGTTAAGCTTCCAATGCTTACTTCATGTTGTCCTTCTTGGATTAAGTTTATAGAACAAAACTATGCGGATATGTTAGAAGTTCCTTCTTCTGCAAAATCTCCAATGGAGATGTTTGCAATAGTGGCAAAGGAAATATGGGCAAAGGAAAAAGGGCTTTCAAGAGATGAAGTGACTTCAGTTGCTATCATGCCATGTATTGCAAAAAAATATGAAGCATCAAGACCAGAGTTTTCAGTAGAGATGAATTATGATGTTGATTATGTAATTACAACAAGAGAGCTTATAAAAATATTTGAAAATTCAGGGATAAATTTAAAGGAACTTGAAGATGAAGAAATAGATACAGTTATGGGAGAGTATACTGGTGCTGGAATTATTTTCGGTAGAACAGGCGGAGTTATAGAAGCTGCTACAAGAACAGCTCTTGAAAAGATGACTGGAAAGAGATTTGATAACATAGAATTTGAAGGACTTAGAGGCTGGGATGGCTTTAGAGTTTGTGAGCTTGAAGCTGGAGACATAAATCTTAGAATAGGAGTTGCCCATGGTCTTAAAGAAGCTGCTAAGATGTTAGATAAAATAAGATCAGGTGAAGAATTCTTTCATGCAATAGAAATCATGGCTTGTGTAGGTGGTTGCATTGGTGGTGGTGGTCAACCTAAAATAAAAAAGAATAAACAAGAAGTTCTACAAAAAAGAGCAGACGGTTTAAATGATATAGATAGATCTAAGACTCTTAGAAGATCGAATGAAAATCCAGAGGTACTAGCTATTTATGAAAAACATTTAGATCATCCATTAAGTCATAAGTCTCATGAATTACTTCATACTACATATTTCCCAAGAATTAAGAAAAATAATGATTAATTAGGGATAAGGCACATTCAAAAAAATAATAAGTCAGCATGCTAGTTTATTTTGCCTTAAGGTAAGTTCAACTAAATTCATGTGGAATATAAAATTCCACATGAAAAGTTTCAATTTATGTCATACTGTGTTAGCATGTTCACCTAATAGATCACTATGAGGAAAACATACTTCCTTGTCTGACGCAAAATATACATCGCATCATTGACTTGTTATTTTCTTTCACATGCCTAATATAAAATATCTAAATCATGCCAAATATGACTATGCATATTTGGCGTGATTTTTAGGTTTAGTTAACAATGTAGCATATATTTCATTTATTTAGTGTAGTTACCTAAAATGGATTATACTAATCTACAAAGAAACTGGTTTATAAGTAAGAATAAAGAAATTTGTTAAGTAAAAGGCAAGTAATATTAAATTTAGGTTAAGTTTTATTAAAAGTAGTTTAAAATTAATAAAAAATAGAATATACTTGAACAGGATTACGAAATGTCGAATGTTTATATTTTATAGGGAGATGTGATATAATGTTTAACTTAAAGCCAAAAGAAGATAAATTTTACAAATTATTTTTAAAAGCAGCACAAAATGTAAATGAAGGAGCAATTGTTTTAAGAGGTAGTTTAGATTCTTTATCTAATAAGGAAATTAATGTTGGTAAAATTGAAGATTTAGAACATGAGGTAGATAAATTAATAACTATTGTAGTTAAAGAATTAAATGAAGCATTTATAACTCCAATAGATAGGGAAGATATCTATTCATTAATTAAGAAGCTTGATGATGTATTAGATTTAATTAATTCAACAATGCATAGATTTTTAATGTATGATATTAATGAAAGTACACGTGAATCTAAGCTTTTAGCTGATATGATAGTAGAATGTACTAAACATATTTTGGAATTGATGGATGGGCTTAATTCAGTAGGTAACAAAGCACAATGTATAAGAGAAAAAATTATAAGTATACACAAAATTGAAAGTGAAGCAGATTCTTTATTTAGAAAAACAGTAGCAGAACTATTCAAAAATGAAACTAATCCTATAGAAATTATAAAATGGAAAGAAATATATCAAATTTTAGAAAATACTATTGATAATTGTGAAAAAATTGCAAATACTGTAGAGGGAGTTGTCATTAAGAATGCTTAATACTATGACCTTAACGATATTAATAGTAGCTTTAGTATTATTGTTTGATTTTATTAATGGATTTCATGATACAGCTACAGCAGTAGCTACTACTATTACAACTAGAGCACTTAAACCAACAACTGCTATAGTAATATGTGCTATATTTAATTTTATAGGTGCATTTTCTGGAACAGCAGTAGCTAAAACGGTAGGGGAAAGTATCGTTAGTCATAACGATATACAACAATGGGTTATATTGGGTGTTTTAATTTCATCAATAGTCTGGAATATAATCACATGGTATTTTGGTATTCCAAGTAGTTCTTCTCATGCATTGATAGGTGCATTAATAGGTGCAGGAATAGCTTATAATAATAGTTTTAATGTAGTTAAATGGAATAATCTTTTTCATGAGGTAATAATATGGATATTTATTGCACCAGTCATAGGATTTACAGTAGGATATATATTAATGAAATTATTAAATTATATTTTAAAGCCATTCAAGCTTAAGATAATAAATAAAATATTTTTAAAATTGCAAATCGTAGCAGGTGCACTTATGGCTTTAAATCATGGTAGCAATGATGCTCAGAAATCTATGGGACTAATAACTATGGCTTTATTAAGTGGTAAACTTATTAATACATTTGAAGTGCCTACATGGGTTATTGCATCTTGTGCTTTAGCTATGGCGCTAGGAACTGCATCAGGAGGAAAAAAAATTATCAAAACTATGGGAAGTGGGATGGCAAAGCTAACACCAGTAAATGGATTTGCAGCTCAAACTGGTGGTGCAGCGGTAATATTTATTGCAACATTATTCCATGCTCCAGTTAGTACAACTCACATAATTTCAACAACTGTAATGGGTGTTGGAGCATCTAAAAGATTTAAATCAGTAAAATGGGGCGTAGCTAAAAACATAGTTTGGGCCTGGGTTATAACTATACCAATAACAGCATGTCTTTCAGCGTTAATTATATATATAATGAAGTTATTTGTATAATTTTTAAAAGATTATTATATTTCGTAGCTATATAGTTTACAAAGTAAATACTGTATGAATTAAGTAAATAAACCTGTAGATTTTCAAATATGAATCTGCAGGTTTATTTTTATTATAAAATTTGTAACTAATATTAAAATTAGGTTAAGTTTATTAAGAAGAGTTTAACATTTGGTTAAAAAAGAATATACTTTAATATGTACTATAATATTTAATGAATATGTCGAGTGTTTACACTTTATAGGAAGAGGTGATAGTATGTTTAACTTAAAGCCAAAAGAAGATAAGTTTTATAAATTATTTTTAGAAGCAGCGCAAAATGTAAATGAAGGAGCAATGATTTTAAGAGCAAGTTTGGACTCTTTATCAGAGAAAGAAATTAATGTTAGTAAAATTGAAGAGTTGGAACATAAAGGGGACAAGTTAGTTGGTATTATAACTAAAGAATTAAATGAATCATTTATAACTCCAATAGACAGGGAGGATATTTATTCATTAATTAAGAGAATGGATGATGTATTAGATTTAACTAATTCAACAATGCATAGATTTGTAATGTTTGATATTAATGAAAGTACTGAATCATGTAAGCTTTTAGCTGACATGATAGTACAATGCACTACGTGCCTTGTGGAATTAATGGACGAGCTTAATTCAGTAGGTAATAAATCAAAGCATATAAAAGAGAAAATTATAAGTATAAATAAAATTGAAAGTGAAGCAGATCGCTTATTTAGAAAAACAGTATCAGAATTATTCAAAAATGAAGTAAATCCTATAGAAATTATAAAATGGAAAGAAATATACCAAACTTTAGAAAATACTATTGATAAGTGTGAAAAAATTGCAAACACTGTAGAAGGAGTTGTCATTAAAAATGCATAATATGATGACCGTAACAATATTAATAGTAATTTTGGTAATAATATTTGATTTTATAAATGGATTTCACGATACAGCTACAGCAGTTGCTACCTCTATTACTACAAGAGCACTTACACCAACAGTTGCTATAATAGTATGCGCATTATTTAATTTTATGGGTGCATTTACTGGAACAGCGGTTGCTAAAACTGTAGGTGAGGATATTGTAAGTTATAAAAATATACCTCAATGGGTTATATTAGGTGTTTTAGTTTCGGCTATAATATGGAATTTAATTACGTGGTATTTTGGTATTCCAAGTAGTTCATCTCATGCATTAATAGGAGCGTTAGTAGGTGGTGGAATGGCTTATACTTGTACAGTTAACGTAGTTAATTGGTATAATCTTTTTCATAGTGTAGTATTGTGGTTATTTATTTCGCCGGTTATAGGATTTATAGTAGGATACATACTAATGCAATTCTTAAACCTGATTTTAAAGCCGTTTAAGTATCATGTAGTAAACAAAATATTTTTAAAACTTCAGGTCATTGCAGGTGCGCTTATGGCTTTTAATCATGGTGGAAATGATGCTCAAAAATCTATGGGAATAATAACAATGGCTTTAGTAAGTGGTAAGGTTATTCAAAGTTTTGAGGTTGCTACCTGGGTTATAGTAGTTTGTGCTTCAGCTATGGCGCTGGGAACTTCTATAGGTGGGAAAAAAATTATTAAAACTATGGGAAGTGGAATGGCAAAATTAACACCAGTAAATGGATTTGCAGCTCAAACAGGTGCAGCGGCAGTAATATTTATTGCAACATTATTTCATGCTCCAGTTAGTACTACTCACATAATTTCAACAACTGTAATGGGGGTTGGTGCATCTAAAAGATTTAAATCAGTAAAATGGGGAGTAGCGAAAAATATAGTTTGGGCTTGGGTTTTGACTATACCAATAACAGCGAGTTTTTCAGCATTAATTATATCTATAATTAAGTTATTTGTATAATTTTCTAACATTATAGGTAGAAGTTTATTCAATTAATAATATTATGCCGTCTTATTATTTTTTAATTCAAAAAAAGTTACTACTATTTAATTTCTAACAGTAGTAACTTTTATTATTTTAATTTTTAAATTTAGTTGCAATTTTTTTTACATTCGCAGCAATTACATGTTATTTCAGAAGCTTCTAAATGTATCATAACCTCAGCATATTTTAGAACTTGTTCTATATTCTGTTCAATTTTGTCACATATATCATGGGCCTCTTTAATTGATTTATTTTCAGGAAATACTAGATGTAAGTCTATATATCTTATTCGTCCAGATTTCCTTGTTTTAAGATCGTGATAATTACAAAATACAGAAGAATATTTGATTATATTATTTTTAATAAGTTCAATTTCTTCATCAGATAATTTAACATCTAAAAGAGGATTGAAGGCAGTTTTTAATAATTCAAAAGATTCTTTTAGTATAAATATCGCAACTAAAATTGCAACGATTGGATCCAAGTAATTTAAACCAGTAACCCATATAAGAAATAATCCGGTGCCTACACCTAATGATGTATATACATCAGCTTTTAAGTGAAGGGCGTCAGCCTCTAATGCAATAGAATCCTCTTGCTTAGCTACTTTGTATAACTTTTTAGATACCATCAAATTTATAGCAGCAGAGATAAACATAACTATAAATCCAACTCCAACAGATTCTATGTCAGAAGGATTAATAATTTTCTTTACAGCTTCAATTATTATCCAAACAGATGCTACCAATATAAGTAAAGCTTCTATTACTCCAGAAATGTTTTCCACCTTACCATGTCCATAAGGGTGAGTATCATCAGCAGGTCTATCTGATATTTTTACAGAAAAAAATGCTATTATAGCAGCAAGCAAATCCATAGTTGAGTGTATAGCTTCAGATATTATACTTACTGATCCTGTAAAAAGTCCAACAATTAATTTCATGATTATTAAGCTTGTATTTGAAAGTAGAGATAATCTAGCTACTTTGACCTTAGGATTCATATAAAAACCTCCATATTTTAACTAAATATTTATCACTTGATAAGATAAATTAATATTATAATATACCCAAGATTAATAAAAGTCAAGGATTTAAGGCGATTAGAATAAACTATCAGTTGAGAATGAATTGTAATATTATATTGTAAGTATCATCCAATGAATTCAAATTTAAATATATGAAATTTGTGAAAATATTGATGGTTAAAACAAATAGAAATATAAATTATAGGAGTTTTCTGCAATAAAATTGAATAACTTAGTAATAGAGATATTATTAATATAAAGTGAAACTTTCCAGGTGGAGTTTTATACTCCAGATGAATTTAATGGAGGTATAATGTATAAGCTAACCTATGAGGATTTAATACTTTTAGATAATTTAATATACTTAGAATGGGATGCTAAAGAAGATGAAGAACTTATAAATATTGTATATAATATATTGACTAATGAAGAACTTAATGAGCTCATAAATAATATGGGAAATTGCACAATAAAATTGCCTAAAAGTGAATGGATAAATATATTAGATCAAATTAAAAATAAACCTAATTTAAAAGAACTTAGAATTAAAAATGTATACAATTATAAAAGTGGAATGAGAGTTGCATGTTTTATAGATGGTGAAAATAATGCAACAGTAGTCTTTAGAGGAACAACTACAATAAAGGAATGGGAGGATAATGGTCAAGGAGCTTATGAATATGATACCATAGAGCAAATAGATGCCTTAAGTTATATAAATAACCTTGAGGTTAACAATATTACTGTAACTGGACATTCAAAGGGAGGGAATAAAGCTCAATATGTAACTGTTTTGTCTCCTAAAATAATTAAGTGTATATCAATTAATGGACAAGGTTTTTCTAATGAATTTATAAACAAGTATAAAGATGAAATCAATAAAAATAAGTCGAAAATAGTATGCATAAATTCAAAATATGATTATGTTAATTGTTTATTTAACTCAATTGCAGAAGAATGCCAGTATATACAAACAGAATTTCAAATTAATCCCCTAGATTATCACAAGGCTAATATACTTTTAGATGAAAATGGAGATTTAAGACAGAAAACAAATGAAGGAATATTTCCGAGGATAATCAAGTATTTTTCAACATCTCTTATATCAGATTTACCAGAAGACATACAAAATTTAGTTATTAATGGAATGATAGGGGTAATAGAATTAATTTTATGTAAGGGAGAAATTAAAGATAACATTTTAAAAATAGTAGGGGAACTTTTGATAATGCTATGTTATGAAAATTGCTTTAATTATAAAGAAATTTTTAATATAAGTTATAAAGTGTTAGAAGCTTTAATTTTACCATTGTTATTTTGGGGAGAGTTTGTAAATTGGGAAGAAACTAAGTCCAAAGATCTTCTTAATAAAGTTATAGACGAAATAAATTTATTTGGAAATAGAATAATAAAAAAAATAGAGATTATAGATAGCGAACAAACAAATTTAATTGATAGTGTTTCAAAGGCAATTACAAATCTGACTTTGAAACTTGAAAATGAAACTTTATTATAATAATAAAAACTAGATCAGTAATTATTTTTTTGAATGTGCCTAAACAAAATAGTTACTGATCATTAACTTGGAAGAATGGGTAGCTTTATTGGTATTTATAAATAAAACATTTAATACATTACATTCAATTTTTGAACTTATATGTGATATGATATTTACTTTCTTTTTTTTAATCTTTCTTAGATTTAGATAATATTTCTTCTTTAAAATATAACTCTACATCATCGTGTAAGGTCTTTTGATTTTCTCATTAGTTCTTTCATCTACTTTTTTTTGTCCTAAAACTAATTTATTTTCATTAGCCCATGCACTTACAACATGAATTGTAGACTTGTATTCTTAGTTTATTTCATATGCCTAAGTATTTCATTTTTTTATAAAATACTTTTAATATTTATATAATTAAAGTATTATATTAAAAGAAAAGATTAAAGCTAATATACATAATATAAAAGAAACGGAGATAACAGATGATTAACATCCTAATAGTATTAGTAGCTTTTGCTATACTTTCTGGGCTAATATTTTTACAAAACACTTTAATAGAAGTATCTAAATATAAAATTAAAAGTGATAAAATTTCAAAAGAATTTAATAAATTTAAAATAGTTCATTTATCAGATTTCCATAGCTATGGTTTTGGGAAAGATAATATTAAATTGATTGAAAAAATTAATAATGAGAATCCGAGTATTATTGTTATGACTGGAGACATGGTTAATAAATATGATAGGAATTTTGAAAAATTTTTAAATTTAGCAAAAACTTTGAGCAAAAAGTATGATATATATTATATTATAGGAAATCATGAAATAAGATTAAGAAACAATGATTTGGACTTTATTATACAAAAACTTAAAAAAATTGGGATTAAGGTATTGAGAGATGAAAAAATAACTATAATGAGAAAAAAAGATTTGATTAATATTTATGGACTTGATATTCCTCTTTCATATTATAAAATAAAAAATAGATCTTCTAATATAGAAGAAGTACTTAACGCAGTTCTTAATAAATGTAATGAAAAAGAATATAACATTTTATTAGCACATAATCCGCTATATTTTGATGAATACATTAAGCATAATGTAGATTTAACTTTATCTGGTCATGTTCATGGTGGAATGATAAGATTACCTTTTATAGGAGCATTGCTTTCACCAGAACGAAAATTCTTTCCTAAATATAGTAGTGGCGTGTATGAGGTAAATAATAAAAAGCTTATTGTAAGCAGAGGTCTTGGACATAGCAAACCAGGAATAAGATTATTTAATAAGCGAGAAATAGTTAGTATAACTTTATTCTATTAAGAAAATAGATAATGGTATATAATAAGGTTATAAACAAATTATGAAAAATATTAAAAGCAAAATAATAATTTATTGAAGAAAAACAATACAAAATAAGGAATGAGATTTACAGAAGAAATTATATTATTTATAAAATATATAATTACTAATAAGTAAAAAGTTATTAATTAACGTTAGAAAGGGGATTATTACATGCCATTTATAGGATCTAAAATAACAGTAAAAACTTCAAAAGAAAAAGAAGAAACAATAAAGAAAAGACTAGGTGAAGCAATAAAATTAATTCCAGGAAAAAGTGAAACATTTTTAATGATTGGATTTGAAGATGAATATTCACTTTATTTAGGTGGAGAAAAATTAGAAAAAGGTGCTTTTATAGAGGTAAAAGTATTTGGAAAGGCAAGTAAAGAAGCTTTTTCTGCATTAACTAAAGAAATTTGTAGTATTTATGAAGAAGAATTACAAATACCACAAAATAAAATATATGTTAAATATGAGGAAGTTGACAATTGGGGATGGAATGGAAGTAATTTTTAAGTGAAATATTATGCTAAATATGAATTTTTAGTATAATTTTTATTAATAAAAAGATAAAACTGTAGAATAATATAGCTAATCATATATAATTAACTAAGCTGTGTTTAGAATGAGAACTCTATGATAAATAAAAAAATCATAGAGTTCTCATTGTTTATCTAGAAAAAATTAAAGATAATATTAAAAAATATAATATTTTTTAATATTATGGGGAAAATATATTTAAGCTCATGAAAAGTGAACTTTTTTAGGTAAAATTTTATATTTTATTTGAAATTAGTTGAACTTTTAGAGTGATAAAGTTCTTAGGTCATGTCTAAATGGATGTGAGTGTTAGAACTTCCATATATCAGATAAAATTTAATTTTTAAAGGAGGAATTATAAATGGCACATCACAAAGAAAATTCAATAAGAGAACATTCTGGCGGTAAAAGTATTTGGGGTTGGTTAGGAAGGTTAGTATTAACTGCAGTAATTTTGGGAATAGCATCATTTTTTACACCGGGTTTTAGCATTAATGGATTATGGTCATATTTATTAGCTGCACTTGTAATAAGTGTAATAGATTATTTAGTTGAATCATTTATGGGAGTTGACGCATCACCTTTTGGAAAGGGAATAAAAGGATTTATTATTGCTGCTGTAATATTATATATAACACAATTTTTTGTTCCCAATATGAGCGTATCTATATTTGGTGCATTGTTAGCAGCATTAGCAATTGGAATAATAGATGCAATAATTCCTGGTAGAGCAATGTAATTATAACTTTTAATATTTGAGTAAAAATTAGGGGTGATTATATAATCACCCCTATAAAAATAAAAATTTTTATATACTTCATAATTAGAAACGATACTAAACAAACTGGTGAAACATTATTGGTACAAATTAGTTGCATTGTTAATCAGTTTTAACCTTTTCATCATCGGCTGTTAAAGGATGCTATAAGTAAGAAATTAAACAATCATTAAAAAATATATTATTGACAAAATTTATACAATAATATATTATAAGTGAAAGTCCAAATTTTAATTTGGCCACTCGAACTTACTCAGCGAACGCATGTGAGTCGAGTTTCATATATTAAATTAATAAATTAAAAGCAATGAAAAAGAGGAGTAAAAACCTAAAAGCATTTTAGGAAACTCACTCAGACGAGTTGAGGAGTACAGTTTTTTTATCTAAATCATAGATTTAGAAAGAAATAGTAAGAGAGAGGGAGTAGCTGAAAACCCTTATGCTGAAAGTTTTGAAGGTAGCTTTTGAGCTTCTTTAGTGAAATTAATAGTAGCTAAAGACGGTTTGTCTAAATCGTTATTTAAATTAAGAGTCCATAAGAGCATATATACTTGGATTTAATGCTTATGTGGAAATAAAGGTGGTACCGCGAGTCTTCGTCCTTTTTGTGATGAAGGCTCTTTTGGCGTTGAGAATCCAAATGTGAGAGTCCGAATTTTATATTGGGCGCCTTGAACTTTCCCTTTGTGAGCATCTTGTATTTGGTTATTCGAAAGCCCCAAAAATGAACGTATGTGAGTCGGGTTTCCTTTATAAAAGATATATATAACTAAGTTCAACTAAAATTTGTTCATTTATTGTGAATTGTACATTGAGTAAATTAAAAGCTTGGAGGAATGAAAATGTTAGAAATTAAAAACATATCAACTACATATGATCCAAAAGAATTTGAAGATAGGATTTATAAAAATTGGGAAGAAAAAGGTTATTTTACACCAGTAATTGATAAAAGCAAAAAACCTTATACAATAATTATGCCGCCACCAAACATAACTGGTGAGCTTCACTTAGGTCATGCATTTGATGATACTCTTCAAGATATGCTTATTAGATTTAAGAGAATGCAAGGATATTGCACATTATGGTTACCAGGAGAAGACCATGCTTCTATTGCAACAGAAGTTAAAGTTGCCAATGAATTAGCTAAGCAAGGTTTAAATAAAAAAGAAATGGGAAGAGAAGCATTCCTTGAAAAAGTTTGGGAATGGAGTGATGAATACAGGGCAAAAATAAGAAATCAAGTTAAGAAACTCGGTGTATCAGCTGACTTTACAAGAGAAGCTTTTACAATGGATGAAAATCTTAGTGCTGCTGTAAAACATGTATTTGTCAAGCTTTATAATCAAGGCTTAATTTATCAAGGAAATAGAATAACTAACTGGTGTACTCATTGCCAAACTGCATTATCTGATGCAGAAATCGAATATGAAGAACAAGCAGGTCATTTCTGGCACATTAATTATCCATTAGCTGATGGCTCTGGGGTTTTAGAAATTGCAACAACTAGACCTGAAACATTACTTGGAGATAGTGGTGTTGCTGTTAATCCTAATGATGAAAGATATAAGCACCTTATTGGTAAGACTGTAATATTACCATTAGTAAACAGAGAAATCCCGATAGTTGGAGATGACTATGTAGATTTAGAATTTGGTACTGGTGCTGTTAAAATGACTCCAGCTCATGATCCTAATGACTTTGAAGTTGGGAAAAGACATAACTTAGAAATTATTAGAGTTATGAATGACAAAGGTGTTATAAACCACTTAGGCGGGAAATATCAAGGCTTAGATAGATACGAAGCTAGAAAAGCTATAGTTAAAGATTTAGAAGAGTTAGATCTTTTAGTTAAAATTAAAGATCACTCTCATAATG
The DNA here is from genome assembly GCF_021372645.1 of Clostridium sp. Lineage (GTDB taxonomy): Bacteria > Bacillota > Clostridia > Clostridiales > Clostridiaceae > Clostridium. Next base: position 14,613 of record NZ_JAJFUC010000094.1, read on the forward strand.
TTGGAACTCATGATAGATGTGGTACTACAGTAGAACCAATAATATCAAAGCAATGGTATGTTAAAATGGAATCTTTAGCAAAACCAGCTGTAGAAGTAGTTAAGAATAAGAAAACTAAATTCGTTCCAGAAAGATTTGAGAAGACATACTTCAATTGGATGGAAAATATACAAGATTGGTGTATTTCAAGACAATTATGGTGGGGACATAGAATACCAGTTTTCTATTGTCAAGATTGTGGTGAAATAATGGTATTAGAAGAAGCACCAAAGACTTGTACTAAATGTGGATCTAGTAATATAGAACAAGACAAAGATGTATTAGATACATGGTTCTCTTCAGCATTATGGCCTTTCTCAACACTTGGTTGGCCAAATAAAACAGAAGATTTAGACTATTTCTACCCAACAAGTACATTAGTTACTGGGCATGATATTATATTCTTCTGGGTTGCTAGAATGATATTCTCAGGACTTCATTGTATGGATGAAACTCCATTTGATACAGTGCTTATTCATGGTCTTATAAGAGATTCTGAAGGAAGAAAAATGAGTAAATCCTTAGGGAATGGTGTTAATCCATTGGAAGTTATAGACACTTATGGTGCTGATGCTTTAAGATTTATGATAGCTACTGGTAATGCACCAGGAAATGATATGAGATATTATCCAGAAAGAGTTGAAGCTTCAAGAAACTTTGCTAATAAGATCTGGAATGCTTCAAGATTTGTTATGATGAATCTTGATAAAGAAATTATGAATAAATACAAAGACTGCAAAGAATACTCTTTAGCTGACAAGTGGATTTTATCAGAAATGAATACAGTAGTAAAAGAAGTTACAGAAAACATGGATAAATTTGAACTTGGAATTGCTATGCAAAAAGTTAATGACTTTATGTGGACTGAATTCTGTGACTGGTATATAGAACTTGTTAAGCCAGTGTTCTATGGTGATGATGAAAAAGCTAAAGGAATAGTTTACAATGTATTAAATACTGTATTAATTACAGGATTAAAATTATTACATCCAGCTATGCCATTTATAACAGAAGAAATATTTACTCATTTAAGTGATGAAGAAACAATAACAACTTCAGCTTGGCCAGAATTTGATGAAGCTTTAGTAAGTAAAGACTCTGAAAATGATATGGCATATATAATTGAAGCAATAAAAGGATTAAGAAATGTAAGAGCTGAAATGAATGTACCACCATCTAGAAAAGCTAAAGTAATTTGTTATATTGCAGAAGATGCTAAGAAAGCATTTAATGCAGGAAGTGCATATATAGAAAAATTAGCTTCAGCTTCAGAAGTTGAGTTTATAGATGATAAAGTTAATGTTCCTGGTAATGCAGTTTCATTAGTAGTTAAGGGTGGAGAATTATTTATGCCATTACTTGACCTAGTAGATAGAGAAAAAGAATTAGATAGATTAAATAAAGAAGTTAAAAAGCTAGAAGGCGAAATTGATAGAATAGACAAGAAACTAGGAAATCAAGGATTTGTAGCTAAAGCACCAGCAGCAGTTATAGATGCAGAAAAAGAAAAAAGAGTAAAATATGTAGAGATGCTTGAAGCTGTAAAAGTTAGAATTGACGCTTTAAACTAAATATTATGATAGTTAGAAAAAGATATTACTAGATAATTAATTCTGGTAATGTCTTTTTTTATGCTTATTTTTTTAGTTTACAATTCCTAAAATATGGTAATAATGAAAAATAATTCACAATAAATATAATATTAAAGATAAAGTTATGTTAATAAAAATAATATTACCATTAAAAATAAACTAAGATGGAGGATACGGTTATTAGAAAAAAGAAATTTACTCTAAGTAGAAAATCCAAATCTTTGATTTGGTGTGACTCACGTATTCAACGAAGGTATGTGAGTCGAGTTTCATTTATAATTTTTATTACTATAATATTTGGATTCACACATAGAGAGGTTTATGCACAAACAGAAATAAATAGTGGACAGGAACAAGAGACAGAGGATATGATTGATAGCAATAAAGAGGTTGCAGAATCTGAAATATTAGAATTTTTTACAGTTGATAATAATACTTATAAAGTTTTATCACAAAATAAAGATGATAATACAGTGATGTTTTGGAAATATGAAAAACTAGATGATTCAAAAAGTATAATTATAAATAATAATGTTAATTATAATGGACATAATTTTAACGTTAAATATGTATATGAAGAAGCTTTTTATAAGAGTAGTAAAAATGTGAAAAATATAATTATAGGGAAAGGGGTTTTAGGTTTTTGCGATTCATCTGGAAATTTAATTACAATTTTAAATAAAGTCTTTAAAGATCAAAAAGAACTTCAAAGTGTAGATTTTGGAAATACTAATTTTATTTTTGGCGAAAATTGTTTTGAAAATTGTAAAGCGATAGTGAATGTTGAAATGCCAGAGAATATGAATAAGATGGAAGGTTATTGCTTTGATAAATGCTCTTCGCTAAGAAATATAGATTTAAGTACTATAACAGAACTTAAAGGACAGAGCAATTTTGCAAATTGCAATAAATTGGAAGGGATAGGACAGATAAATAATGAAGTAACTGAATTACCAGATAAGACGTTTATGTGGTGCTCTAATTTGAGGATAAATAGTCTAAATAATACAACTAAGTTAGGTAATGAATGTTTTGAATATTGTAGAGCATTAAATGAAAATATAGTAACTGATGTTGAAGAAATCGGAGATAAATGTTTTTTTGGTTGTAATTTTAAAGAAGTTTATTTAAAAAAAGCTAAAAAAGTTGGATATAATGCTTTTGGTGAAATTCAAAATTTAAAAAAAATAAGATTTGGTAATCCTAGTATTCCTTTTTTGGAAAAGAATATAGCAGAAGGTAGTAGTGTTAACGAATGGGTTTATCCACTAGATTATAAAACTCAACCAGATTATTTGGAGTTTTTAAGTAAGTTAAGAATATCAAAAGTTATTTGGTTCTGTAATTATGAAAATATGAATGGTAAAGTAACCCAGGATGTTAGACTAAACTCATTAACACCGCCATCTAGTACTAGAGAGGGCTATGAAATAGAAGGTTGGTACAAAGAACCAGAATGTATTAACAAAGTTAATATGATAGCTGATTTAGGAGAAATTGTTGATTCTGACTTAGTTATAAAGAATCCTGTATTGTATGCAAAGTGGACAACTAAAAAACCCACAATGCCAGAAGAATCAAGTGATTCTAAAGAACCAACTATACAAGGAGAAACAAAAGAATCAAGTGACTCTAAAGAATCTATGACAACGGAAGAAGTAAAAGAAGAAAACGATTTTGAAGAACCTACAACGCCAGGAGAAGAAAAAGAGCCAATTGATCCAGGAAAACCTACAAAACCAATACAAACAAAAGAACCAAGTGATCATGGGGAACCAACCACATCAGAAGAAACAAATGAATCAAGTGGTTTCAATCAACCTACTGCTCCAGAAGATATAAATAGTCAAAGTGATTTTGATAGCGCAGGAAATTTAAATAATTCTAATACTTCAAATAATCAAAATGAAAATAATGATGACAATATAGAATACGAAAATAATAATTTTTCAAGTATGTTATATGAACCGAGAAAAACTAAAAATTATATTAATAATTTTATCGTAAAAATTGAAGATGAAAATAAAGACGTTTATATTAAACAAACTAAAAATTTATCTTTAGAAAATGAAATTATTAAAAATATATTTGTATCAACAGTTAAAAAAAGTGATATTGAAATCAAAAATTTAAATTGGTCATATAGAGATAATGTAAATAGTAATATAGAAATTATTAAGAGTGGTGATCTTAGTGAAATTATTAAAAATGGCCAATGTATTGGGATTTATCTAAAGAGTAATGATTATTTTAATAATAACACAATAATAGAGATGAATATTACTAATATAATAAAGCCAAGTAAACTTTATTTTTATAGTGAAGAATTAGGAAAGTTCGTATTAGTTGATGAGAAATTACAAATTAATAATGGCATAATTAAGATTAAGCCAAATAATAGAAAAGAATATTTAATTACTCAATTTGATTTAAATGAAGATAATGTTGCAACGCAAGGATGGAATAAAGTATTACCACAACAATCAAATGCTATATTAAGTAAACATATTAATGAATTAAGTTGGGTATATATTCAAGATCAAGAATTATCTAAGGGATGGATTAAAGATGTTCAGGAAAATAATTGGTACTTTATGAATGAGAAAGGAATAATGGAAACAGGATGGTTAAAAGATAAAGATGACAAGTGGTACTACTTAAATACAATAAGTGATGGAAGTAAAGGTGCTATGAAAATTGGATGGAATAAGATAAACAATAAGTGGTATTATATCCAAAATGATGGTGTTTTAGCAGTTAATACAGTTATTGATGGATATGCAGTTGGATATGATGGAAAATTAATTTGAAAAGTTTTATTTAATAAGGATATAACAGAATAAATATTAATATACATAGTTTAGGCACATTTGAAAAAATATTAAACCAATATGCGTATTTATTATTTTATTTCATGTGCCTTAGAGTACTATGTATGGAGGTGTTTAAATTTGAAAACAAAAAAATCTTTACTTAATTTGATTTTTTGGATAACTTTATCAATCTTGTTCAATATTTTTATATTCTACACAAGAGGTGAAACAGCAGCTATTGAATATTTTGGTGGTTACATAGTAGAAATGTCATTAAGTTTGGATAATTTATTTTTATTTTTAATGGTGTTTTCAAGCTTTAAAATAAAAGAAGAATATCAAGAAAAAGTGCTTTTATATGGAGTTATAGGCGCTATGATACTACGTCTCATATTTATATTATTAGGTGTAGTGATAATAAGTAAGTTTAGCTTTCTACTTTCTATTTTTGGCGTAATATTATTACTTAGTGGTTTTAAATTGTTTTTTAAAGAAAATGACAATATGCAATTTCATGATAATTTTTCAGTTAAACTCCTAAGAAAAATAATGCCAGTAACAAATAATTTGCAGGGACAAAAATTTTTTGTAAAACAAAATAAAATTCTTTATGCAACCCCTCTTTTTGCAGCACTTATAATAATTGAATTTTCTGATATTATATTTGCAATAGATTCCATACCAGCTATTTTTTCAATAACTACAAATACTTTTATAGTATATACGTCTAATATATTCGCAATACTCGGACTTAGAAGCATGTATTATATATTACAAAAGATGAACAATATGTTTAAATTCATGAGGTATGGTGTAGGGTGTATATTGATATTTACAGGCTTAAAGCTTGTAATGCTATTTTGGAGAATTAAAATTTCAGTTACAAATTCTGTATTAATTATTATTTCTATTTTATTAAGTAGCATTTTGATATCTTTCATATGGGATGAATTAAATAATAAGTTGAAAAATTAACTGCATCTTCGACTTGTTATTTTCTTTCATATGCATTAATTAGAAGTTTGTAAAGAATTTCTGCTTGATTTTTTATATTAGTCATTTACTTATAATTAAAGTATAATGTAAAGTATACAAATGATTTTATATAAATATTATTAGAAGAAAGCATAAAAGACAAGAGGTAAAGAAAAATGAATATGACTTATGAAGAAGCAATGAACTATATATCAAGTGTTGGAAGATTTGGCTCTAATTATGGACTTGAGAGAACTTTTAGGCTCTTAGAGTTACTTGGAAGTCCTCAAGAAAAGATTAAATTAATACACATAGCAGGAACTAATGGTAAGGGATCCACTACTGCAATGATCACCCAAATTCTTAGAGGTCTTGGATATAAAGTTGGAATGTATACTTCACCTTATTTAGAAGAATTTGAAGAGAGAATTCAGATAAATGGAGAGAATATTAACAAAGATATATTAGTAAACCTATTAGAAGAAGTTAAAATTGCTATAAATAAAGTAATTGAAGAAGGTTATGAACATCCAACAGAATTTGAAATCATAACTGCACTTATGTTTTTATACTTTTATAATGAAGAAGTAGATTATGGTGTAATTGAAGTTGGACTTGGTGGAAGACTAGATTCAACTAATGTACTAACCCCCATAGTTAGTGTAATAACTTCCATAAGTTTAGATCACATGAATATTTTAGGCGATAATTTAAAAAATATTGCAAAAGAAAAGGCTGGAATAATTAAAGAAAATGTGCCAGTTATACTATATCCTCAAGAAAAAGAAGTAGAAGAAGTTATATTAAAGACAGCAAAAGAAAATAATTCAAGAGTATATTTTATGAAAAAAGAATCTGGAAGGTTAATTGATATTAATTATGAAGAGTTATATCAAAATGTAGAAATTGAAAGTTATAAAAATAAATATACAATTAAACTGCCTTTATTGGGAGAACATCAAATATTAAATTTAACTGTAGCTTTAAACACCATAGAAGTATTATGTGAGCAAGAAAAGATTAAATTTGATAAAAAGTTAGTAGAAAAATCTTTGCAAGATGTTAAATGGATAGGAAGACTTGAAGTTTTAGGAAAGAAACCTACTATAGTAATAGATGGAGCACATAATATAGATGGAATTAAAGCCCTTAGAAAAAATACAGAGAAGTATTTTAAGTATAATAAAATATATTTATTACTTGGTATTTTAGCAGACAAGCAAGTTAAAGAAATGATAGAAGAAATAGCACCGATAGCAGAAAAAATTTATGCTTTAACACCTCATAGTGAAAGAGCAGAACTTAGTGAAGATTTGAAAAATGAAATAATAAAATATAATTCTAATACTATAGCTTTGGAAAGTTATGAAGAAGCATTTTTATTAGCATTAAAAGAAGCTAAGGAAGATGATTTAATCTTAATAAGTGGATCATTGTACATGATAGGAGATATGAGAAAAATTATAAATTCGAAGATTAAATAATTATAGTTATATGTTAATTGTCGACTGTAAATTGGAGATATTAATTTAAAGAGAAGGAGTAATGACAGTTATATGGTTAAGAAAGATAAAGAGAATTTGACTTATAATGAAAAATCAATCTATTATGATTTAAAAGAGTTTCATCATAGAAACCCTGGTGTACTTTATAGCTATCAAGACTTTGAAGCAGCTGGCATAAGAGAATTTGAAATTATTACAAACAAATTACGTCCCTTTAAAAATTATGAAAAAAATAGATTGTCTAATGAATTAATGAAAATATTATTAAATGATATTAATAATAATGAAAAATTAGATAATGTAAATGTATATATAACCTTAAATCCAATTATTAATTATTATGAGAGTTTTATTAAACTTTTTAAAGACTCAGTAGAAGATAATAAAGATATGAGCTTAAAAATAAAGGATATTATAAAAAAAATTCTTACAGATAGTGATTCGAGTGAAGAAATAAAGCTAGGCTTAATACTTGCACCAATTTGTAATATAGAAAATATAGAAGATATATTAGAGGTATTTTCTATTCATAACGATTATCTTTTTTATGTAATTAAGGCTTATGAATATATAGGAGGCTATAATAATACTATTTTTGAAATGGCAAAGAAATCTAATGGGTATGGCAAAGTATTTTGTATAATGAATCTTAGACCAACAACGTATGAAATAAGAAAATGGATGATAGAAAAAGGTTCAGATAACAGTGTGGGAGTGCAAGAATTATTATCGTATAGTATGCTTTCATTAGATCTTCTGGATTATTTGGAAAACAATGAATTTGACGGAGAAGAAATTGAAGTTTTAGCAAAGTCATTTAGTATGTTACTTTCAGATTATGGATTAGATGATATTAAAGATGGAAAAAAAGTTTACAATAAATTATTAGAAATTATTGATAAGATTAATGGAGGAATATATTCTTTATATGTTGTGATTTCAATTATTTATTCCATAGAAGCTATTGTAATTGATGATTATAAATCAAAAAGAAGCGCTACTTCCTTTAAATTCAATAGTGATTATAAAGACATAATTCAAAAATGTAAAAAAATCTGTAAGAAAGATATATGGCACGAAATAATAACAAACCAAGTATCAAATCTAGAAATTGAAAGTAGTGTTTTAATAAGTTGTTCAGAAAAAACAAAATATAAATTAAAAAAGAAAGAATTTAAGACAATTTTAAATAGAGATTACACTAATCCATTATTATATAAGTATGCATTTTCAACAGTGAATAAATCAATAAGAAAATGTGCTTTTAGCATAGGGTTACAAAAACTGCCAATGAATGAAGTATTAAGTGGTCAAGATGAATTGAAAATAGATAATTTACTTTATGAAGATATAGAACAAATTTGTTTTTTTATAATAATAAAATACTCACAGTATGAAGATTTTCAAGATGAATATAAAGATATTAATCTTCAGGCTTTAAAAGCACCTTTAATTGAGACAAGGATTCAAGCGGCAACAAACCTTCAAAGATTTAGAGAAGAATTTAATTCTTTGGATAAGGAAATTATTAATGATGCCATTAGTACAGAAATGGTAGGAAATATACGAAGATCTCTTAATTCTTTATTAATTAAAACAAATGATAAAGAAAAAAAATATGTTGAAGTTTATGATAATATGCACATAGACGCTCATGTTAAAGATATATATTTAATTAATATAAATATTGCTGGAACAAATTACATCGATATGAGTGAAATATATAATAATTTATTAGAAGATGATATGTTATATTTAAAAAGAGAGCCTAACAATGCATATGACTCAAACGCAATTGAAATTATAACTACAAATGGATATGTAATTGGATATGTTCCTAAAGAAAATAATCTTATCTTAAAAAATTTAATGGATAAGGGAAAATATATATATGGAAAAATAAAAGAAATAAGTGATGATTATAATCATATAAATATTGAAATTTATCTAAGTTATAAAGATATAATAGAAGAAATAACAAGTACTTTATCATTGTTATCAGGAGAAAGAGAACATTATCTTCAATAAGTAGAGAATCCAAATCTATGATTTTGTTTGAGTCACTTACTTAGCGAAAGCAGTGAGTAGAGTTTCATTAATAAATATATAGATCCCCAAAGTGAAGGTTTCACTTTGGGGATCTATAATTATTTTGAAACAGTCTCTTTTTTCCATTGTAATAAAGCTTTTGATAGTTGATCTGGACAAGAGGTACCTTTTCTTTTACAATCTATACCGTTTAATTTAGCAATAACCTCATCTACAGGCATACCTTTTACTAATTGACCAATACCTAAAAGATTTCCTGCACAACCTCCAACAAATTCCACATTTTCAACAATATTTTCCTTAATTTCAAGGTTAATTGTAGATGAACAAACACCTGATGTTTTATATGAATACATTACATACACTCCTTATAATAAATTTAATTTAAAAGTTAATATTACTCAGCGAACCTACGTAAGGTGAGCTTAATATATTATACAAGAAATTTGTCAATAAATAAAGATAATACAATTAATAAGTTGTACCAATAATATAATTTTAGAATATATTAAAGATAGTAATATGATTATCTTATAAGGGGGAAATGGTATGAGTTATATTGTTTTATGCAATACTGGTTCAGATAGTTTAAATAAGATAAATACTGAAAATTTAAAGAATCAGAGTATATTTTTATCTGCTGGTGAAAGTCCATTTGGTCCTCATGGATTATCATTATACAAAGATAAAATTTTAGTGGCCAATAATTATAATAATAGTATTTCTTTAGTAAATTACGAGAGTTTTAAAGAAGAAAATAATTTATATATAGGAGCACATCCTAATGATATAGTAGCCCATGATGATATAGCATATGTTTCATGTGGAGAATCAAATTCACTTATAATATATGACATGATAAATGACAGAGTTAATTTTGAGGTTCCAACAGGGATGTTTCCTCATAATATTACATTATTTGAAGAAAAAAATCTTATATTTATAAGTAATATGGGTGAGGATAGTATATCTGTAATTGACTATATAAATAATAAGGAAATAAAAAGAATTAAGGTAGAAAACACTCCTACAAAAATAAATATATCTAAAAATAAAAAATACTTATATGTATGTATGAGTTACCTTGGCTATGATAGAAAAGGAAGTGTAGGAATTATTGATTTAAAAACTTTAGAACTAATTAATAAGGTTAAGGTTGGATTGTCTCCTGTAGATTTATTTGAAGAGGATAATTATTTATATGTTTCAAATTTATGTGATGGATCTATAAGTATTATAAATTTAAAAGATATTAAGGAAGAAAATAAAATAATTATTGGTGGAATGCCAAGAGGAATAGTAAAGGTTAAGGAAAATATATTTGTTGGAGATTACTTAAATGGAATATTAAATATAGTAGGAGTAGAAAATAAAAAAATAAAAGCCATACCAATAGGCTGTGAGCCTAATGCTATGACTTTAGTTGAAAGCATTAATTAATTAATATATTAATTATATTAGTGTATATATCAGATGGATTATCCTTCCATCTATTACAAATTGAAGTTGCTTGTTTTTTCGTAGGAACTGATAATTTTAGTTCCATTAATAAAGCTTGATCTTCTATGGCCTTAAGATCAACTATAAAGCTATTATCACTATTACCAAGAGTATAGTCAGCGTGTATAGTTAATTCCTTTTTTATAGATCCTATTTTTTCTTTTATATATTCATCAATAATAGATATTTTTGAGGGGGATATTCTATCTTTAAATAAAGAAAGAACATTATCGCCCTTTTCTGTAAGCATCAGTAATTTTTTATCGTTAGATTCATGATATTCAACAAATTTAGATTCCTCGAGCTCAGCCAAATATTGTTGGAATGTAAAATAATTCATAAAGTTATTTTCAAGAATTATTTCAGTAAGCTGAGTATTTGATATTGGCTCTTTTATTGATCTTAATACATATAACATTAATAACTTGTTTTCTGCGAGTTCTGATGAATTTTCGTACATAAATACCTCCATAACTAATGAAAATCTATTTTTATTATAACATAAAATGTTTTTTAGTGAATAGCAACTAATAAAAGAATATGTAATTATATTATAATGTTACTAATATTTATGCTATGCAAAGTTTCTTTACATAGCATAAAAGAATTTGGAATGAATATAGTTTTATTATGAAATACAAGATTATAAGGAGTATAAAAAGTGGCATGGAAGAAAAAGAGGATATGGGTAGATTTAATTTTAATATTTTTTTTAATATTTCTGTCTATCGGTATTAATAGAACTACTCAAGTTATGGGGAATATTGATGAAGAAGAACCTATTTATCGTGTTGATACAAATGAGAAAGTAGTTAGCTTAACTTTTGATGTAAATTGGACAGAAAAAGATAATCTAGAAGTAATATTAAACATATTAGAAAAATATAATGTAAAAGGAACATTCTTCATAATGGGTGGATGGGTTAATTATAGTGAAGATAATGTAAATAAGTTGAAGTTAATAAAAGAAAGGGGGCATGAAATAGGAAATCATAGTTATAAGCATCCGAGCTTTACCAAAATTGGAGCAAATAAAATGAAGGAGGAGATAGAAAAAACTAATGAAATAATTGAAAAATATACAGGTGAAAAACCTAAATTATTTAGATTTCCAAGTGGGGATTACAATAAAGATGCTTTTTTGAAAGTAAGAAACTTAGGATATATGACTATACAATGGGATGTTGATTCTGTTGATTGGAAGGAGCTATCAGCTGAAACAGAATATAATAGGGTAATGAAAAATGTTAAGCCAGGTTCTATTATTCTTTTTCATAATGCAAAGTATACTCCTAGTAATATAGATAGGATTATAAAAGAACTAAAAGAAAAGGGATATGAGTTTAAAACTGTAGGCGAAATGATATCTTTTGAAAACTATAGTGTAGACAAGCAAGGCATTCAATATAAAAATAATTAATATTTATTGAAAATAAACTAGTTTTTGTATTATAATGGTAATATATGCTAGTGGGAGCATATATTACACAAAATAAAATAATTTCCGGTGGAGAGAGGGATTACAAATGGATAATTTAATGCTAAATAACAAGATTTACCTTGAAGGTAAAGTAACATCTGGATTAGAGTTTAGTCATGAAATGTATGGAGAGGGGTTCTATACTTTTGATTTAGATGTAATGAGATTAAGCGACTCAGTAGATACATTAAATATTACTGTTTCAGAAAGATTGCTTAGTGATATTAAATTAGAGGTGGGAATAGACGTAATTGTAGAAGGACAACTTAGATCTTACAATAAGTTTATAGATGGATCTAATAAACTTATACTTACTGTTTTTGCAAGAAACATTGAACCATGCATGGAAAGAAGTAAAAATCCTAATGAAATATTCTTAGATGGATATATCTGTAAGGAACCTATTTATAGGACAACACCTTTTGGTCGTGAAATTGCTGATGTGTTGCTAGCTGTAAATAGAGCTTATAATAAATCAGATTATATCCCAACTATTGCATGGGGAAGAAACTCAAGATTCTGTCAAACATTAAGTGTTGGTGATAATATTAAGGTTTGGGGAAGACTTCAAAGTAGGGAATACCAAAAAAAGGTATCAGATAGTGAAGTAATAAGAAAAATTGCATATGAGGTTTCAATTTCAAAAATGGAAAGAGCTCCAAAAGAGGAGATAGCAGGAGAAGAAGGTGCAGTATAATACATCATTAAGATAGTTAATAGCTTTAGAACAATCTATATTGGTCAATAATTAATGTTTATTTATCAAATATTTAAAACAAAAGGTTTCAATAAATTATAAATTTATTGAAACCTTTTGTTTTTTAGATTCATTATGTAAGTTATAGATTATAAGCTAAAAATATTTTCTATTTTCTTAAATCGTCTAAAATTTGAGTTTTATCTTTTGTTTTTTCATCTACTGATTTAATTATTTTAGCAGGTGAACCAGCAACAACAACGTTCTCTGGAACATCTTCAGTAACAACAGAACCAGCAGCAACAACAGAACCAGCACCAATCTTAACTCCTTCAAGGATTACAGAATTGGCACCAATTAAAGCATTATCACCAATCATGCAAGGTTCTTTACTTGGTGGTTCCAGTACTCCAGCAACAACAGCACCAGCACCTAGATGAACATTCTTACCTAATTGTCCACGAGCTCCAACTACTGCATTCATATCAATCATAGTTCCATCGCCGATTTCAGCTCCAATGTTAATTACAGCACCCATCATTACTATAGCATTTTTACCAATGATAACTTTGTCTCTTATGATAGCACCTGGTTCAATTCTAGCATCTACTTCAAGTAAATCTAACATAGGAACGGCAGAATTTCTTCTATCATTTTCTATTCTAAAGTGTTTAATAAGGTGTTTATTATCTAATACTATTTTAGTTATAGAATCAGATTCTCCCATTAGTATATAAAATCCATTAGTACCATACCATTCTACATCATTCATTTCAGCATTGCTTAAATCCCCATTAACATAAACTTTCACTGGAGTTGATTTTTTTGACTCCTTAATGAATCTAGCGATTTCGTAAGGATCCGTTAAATTATATGACATTATATCACCCTTTCCATTATTTTAGCGATCTACATTATTATAATAAAGATTGAACACAATTAAAAGAGGAATACGCAAAAAAATACAAATAGTTTGAATGAATATTCATAATGTTGTAAAATGAATTTATATTACAGTATAGATACCTACAATGCATAATTAACAATTGAGAAACAAGATCATAGAGAAAGTTCAAGAAACCAAATATAAAATGCTAGGGTATTTCTATATAAAATAATTAAATGACATTAGAAATTGTATCATCATTGTGAATAGTTAATAAAAAAGCTTTGGTATCTATAAATAAAGGTTATTAAATATAGGAGGCATTATAAGTATGAATAAACAAGTTGAAAAAATACAGATTTCAGGGATAAGAAGATTTGCAGAAAAGGTTAAAAAGGTAGATGGAGCAATTTCATTAACGCTTGGGCAACCAGATTTCTGTGTGCCATTAAACATATCAGAAGGGATGATTAATGCTATTAAAAGCAATAAAACAACATATACATCAAATGCAGGTATAGATGAGCTTAGAGACGAGATTTGTAAATATCTAAAAACCTTCCATATTGAGTATAATAAGGAGGAAGTGTGTATAACAGTTGGCGGTAGTGAAGGATTGTATTCAGTATTATTTGCTTTAATGAATGAAGGTGATAAGATTTTAATACCAGGACCAGCTTATCCAGCTTATGAAAATATTTCAATAATGATAGGAGCAGAAGTTGTAAATTATGGTTTAAATGAAGATTTCACCTTGAATATAGATGAAATAAAAGAAAAATTGGAAAAAGAAGATATAAAATATTTAATGTTATCTTTTCCTTCAAATCCTACAGGTGCAATTTTGTCTAGAAAGCAAAGAGATGAGCTTGTTGAATTAATAAAAGAAAGAGATATTATAGTAATAACTGATGAAATGTATTCAGCTATAATTTTTGATGATTATTATTCAGTAGCTCAAGTAAGTGAAATAAAAGATAAAATTATATATGTAAGTGGATTTTCAAAAATATTTTCTATGACAGGGCTTAGAATTGGATATGTAGCATGTAGTGAGAAGTATATGAGAGAAATAATCAAGGTACATCAATATGCAGTATCTTGTGCTCCATCAATAGCTCAATATGGTGCACTTGAAGGATTGAAAAATTCACTTGGTGATGTTGAAGATATGAAAAAATCTTTTGAAAAAAGAAAAGATTATTGCATGAATAGATTAAAACAACTTAATTTAGAAGTTGCAGAGCCTAAGGGAGCATTTTATATCTTCCCTTCAATTAAAAAATTTAATATGCTTTCAGAAGATTTTTGTGAGAAATTATTAAATGAAGGAAAACTAGCTTGCGTACCAGGTACAGCCTTTGGTGATTTAGGAGAAGGATATATGAGAATATCATATTGTTATTCTGATGAAATTTTAAAGGAAGCATTTGATAGACTTGAGAACTTTTTAAAATTTAATTTTCCAAATTGTTAATTAACATAGATACCCAACTTCTCAATTAAATAAAATTATATTTTAATATATAATTATAGCTTTGACTTTGGATGTCTATATTAAAATAAAGTTATAAATAGGAGGACTTACAATGAGTGAATTTAAAAATGTTACAGCAGTAAAAAAAGCAAATGTGTATTTTGATGGAAAGGTTACTAGTAGAACAGTCATATTTGAAGATGGTGAAAGAAAAACTTTAGGAATAATGTTGCCAGGTGATTATGAATTTGGTACAGGAGATAAAGAAGTGATGGAGATTTTAGGTGGATCAATGGATGTTAAATTACCAGGTTCAGATAAGTTTGTTACATATAAAGAAGGAGAAGCTTTTTCAGTTCCAGCAAATTCTAAGTTTAGTTTAGTTGTAAAAGAAGTAGCAGATTATTGTTGTTCTTATATTAAAGAATAATTTAGAATATATAATTCAATTAGAACAGTTAATTAAAGAACTAATTGAATAGTATTTCACCATATAACAAAAAAGCAGAAGAGACAAAAATATCCTTCTGCTTTTTTATGCTATAGTAATATTATCTAAGTACTATAACATCATTCATGTCATATAGTCCTGATTTAGTTACAGTAGCCATATATTCACAGGCTTTTAAAGCACCAATTGCGAAAACTTCTCTTGATATTGCTTTATGAGTTAATTCTATTACTTCACCAGTTCCAGCAAAAATAACTTCGTGGTCTCCTATAATAGAGCCACCTCTAACTGCATGGATACCAATTTCATTTTCTTCTCTTTTAGAATTACCTTCTCTTCCATATACATATTTAGTGGAATCTTTTATAGAATCTTTTATAGCATCAGCAAGCATTATTGCAGTACCACTAGGTGCATCTACTTTTTGGTTATGATGCTTTTCAACTATTTCTATATCATAATTTCCATAAAGAAGTGGAGTTATTTTCTTTAAAAGAGAGCTTATTAAATTAATTCCAAGCGACATATTACCTGATCTAAATAACTTAAGAGATTTACTTTTCTCATCTATTAAAGCTAAATCTTCCTGTGAAAATCCAGTTGAACAGATTACTAATGGTTTGTTATTTTTTTCAGTTAATTCTAATAGACTGTGAAGAGCATCAGCTCTTGAAAAATCTAGTAAAACATCATAGTCAACATTTAAATCTTTTAAACTTTCAAAGATAGGGTATGATGAAATGCTAGGAAATTTATCAATTCCAGCAATTATTTCTACACCCTTAAATTTAGTAGCACATTCCGTAATCATTTTACCCATTTTACCTGAGCAGCCATTTAATACTATTTTAATCATCTTATCACCTTACATCAATTTATTATCTATTAAAGCAGCTTTTAATATTTCTTCGTTGTTACTATCCATTTCACAAAGAGGAAGTCTTAAGGGGCCAACTTCAAGTCCCATAAGATTCATGGCTGTTTTAATTGGGATTGGATTTGCTTCTATAAATAAAGCGTTTGCTAAAGATAAGGTATCTAACTGAATATCTAAAGCTTCTTTATAATTATTATTTAAACATTTCTGAGCTATTTCATGAACTTTACTTGGAATTATATTAGCTAAAACAGAGATAACTCCCTTTCCACCAAGAGATAGTATAGAAACTATTTGATCATCATTACCAGAATAAATATCAACAGAATCTCTGCATAATGCTCTCATTTGAACTATTTGACTGATATTTCCACTAGCTTCTTTTATAGCAACAACATTGCTTAGTTCTGCAAGTTTAACTAAAGTTTTAGGGGTAATATTAATTCCAGTCCTTCCAGGAACATTATAAAGTATTATAGGTGTACTAACTTCATCATTTATAGCTTTAAAATGTTTTACCAAACCATTTTGAGTAGTTTTGTTATAATATGGAGTAATAACAAGAAGCCCATCTACCCCAACACTTTCTGCATATTTACTCATTGAAATAGCAGAAACAGTATTGTTTGAACCAGTCCCTGCGATTACAGGGATTCTTTTGTTAATTACATCAACTGTAAATTTAATTGTATCTTTCTTCTCTTTTTCTGTCATTGTAGTAGCTTCACCTGTAGTGCCACAAATAACAATGGCATCAGTACCTTCTTTTACATGCCATTCAAGTAGAGCTTTAAGTTTTTCAAAATGAACTCCATTGTCATTAAAAGGGGTAACTATAGCTACAGCTGAACCCTGAAATATTGACATTTAGATTCCTCCAACAAATTATTATAAGCTATTTATTGTTTTTTATTATCAATTCTGCAATTTGAATAGCGTTAAGTGCTGCTCCTTTTCTTATGTTATCACCAACAACCCATAAGTTTAGACCATTATCTACGCTAAAGTCTCTTCTTATTCTTCCAACATAGACATCGTCTTTACCTGTAACTTCAAGTGCAGTTGGATATTTTAATTCCTCAACATTATCATATACAGTTACACCTTGAGTGTTTCCTAATAATTCAAAAATATCTTTTATATCAAATTCAGAATTAAGTTCTACATTTATACTTTCACTATGGCTGTTAAGTACAGCAACTCTTGCAGTTGTTGCTGTTACTCTTAAGTCTGGTTCATGAAGTATTTTTCTTGTTTCTTTAATCATTTTTTCTTCTTCTTTAGTGTAACCATTTTCTAAAAAAACATCTATATGAGGTAATACATTACCAGCTATAGGATAAGGGAATTTTTTAGGTGCAATACCTTTAATGCCATCTTCTAAATCTTTAATACCTTGTACACCTGCTCCTGAAACTGCTTGATAAGTAGAATAAACAATTCTCTTTATTCCATATTTATCATTTAAAGCTTTCATTATAGGCATTGCTTGAATTGTTGAACAATTTGGATTTGCAATTATTCCTTTATGAAGCTTAATGTCTTCTGGATTAACTTCAGGTACTACAAGTGGCACCTCAGGATCCATTCTCCAAGTACTACTATTATCAATTACTACAGCCCCATACTGTGCAAAAACAGGTGCAAATTCTTTACTTGCATCTCCTCCAGCTGAAAATAGTGCATAATCTATTTTTTTATCTTTTATATTTTTTTCGCAAGTTTCTTCAACTAAATAATCCTTCCCTTTAAATGATAAAGTACTACCTTCTGATCTCTTTGATGCGAAAAGATACAAATTTTTTACTGGAAAATTTCTTTCTTTTAAGATTTCTAAAAACTTTCTTCCTACATTTCCAGTAGCCCCAACTATTGCAATATTATACACAATAATCCCTCCTAAATTTAATTATATATATTTTAATATATACAAATACTATAGTTAAATATTAAATAAATATCAAGTCAATAGGGTAAATAAGTTGAAAAAATCTATTCATTACTTTAATATATTCCATTAATTGAGAATATGATAAAGATTTATGCATAGTTATGCAGATATTTAGAAATAATGAAGTCTTAATTTTTAGAAAAATATAATTTCATAGAATAGTAATAAAATAGCAGGAAATAATAGTACTAATACATTTGAAATTGGAGGAATTAAAAATGAGTAGTGATCGTATAAAAAAAGTGATAAAGTCAAAAATCAAAGCTAATAAAGAACTTACAGAAGCTGAAAAAATGAGAGAAGAAATTAAGTATGAAATTGCAGAAGAGCTGGGATTAGCTGATAAGGTTAATAAACAAGGATGGGGTGAATTATCTGCTGAGGAAACTGGACGAATAGGAGGACTTATGGCTAAACGAAAAAAAAACTACCTTAAATAAAGACTGTTAAGGGTGCTTACTAATTGACTAAGTAAATAATTACGATATAATATATTAGATGAATTAGTACACTAAAGTTAAGGACGTGATAAATTAAATGGCATATAGAGAATTTGCAAATATATATGATGAATTAATATATGAAGATATTAATTATGATAAAGTTGCAGAAAAGATTATAGATTTATATACCGAAAACAGTATAAGTTTCGAAGATTATTTAGATTTAGCATGTGGAACAGGTAATGTTGCAATTAAGGTAGCAAAATACTTTAAAAACACATATGCAGTAGATTTATCAGATGATATGTTAAATATTGCCTTCGATAAGTTTAAGAAGAATAAAATTAAAGCAAAAGTAATATGTCAAGATATGCGTGAATTAAGCTTAAATAAGAAATTTAATCTTATAACTTCTGTGCTTGATTCGACTAATTATATAATAGAGGATGAAGATTTGTTTAATTATTTCAAAAAGGTGTATGAACATTTAAAAGAAGATGGAATATTTATTTTTGATATAAATTCATATTATAAACTTTCTACAGTCATTGGAAATAATATTTATACATATAGCTCAGATGAAATTTTTTATACATGGGAAAATTCTTTTGAAGAAGAAGTATTAAATATGTTCTTAACTTTTTTTGTAAAACAAGATAATGGACTTTATGAAAAATTTGAAGAAGAGCATTTTGAAAGGGCATATAAAGAAACATATATAGAACAAGTTTTAGAGCAATGTGGCTTTAAACTTCTTAAAAAATTTGCAGGGTATTCTGAGAAAAAAGTAGACGAAAATAGTGAGAGAATACTTTATGTAGTAAGAAAATAGTGTAAAAAATTTATTTTGATTTTGAGTATTAAGATACATTTAAATTAAAATGTAAATAGGAGATGAAATGATAATGGATGATAAAATAATCAGAGCAACGGCTAAAGATGGAATGGTTAGAATAATTGCAGGAATTACAACTAATTTAGTAAATGAAGGTACTAGTATACATGAATGTACACCAGTAGCAGCTGCCAGTTTTGGAAGAATGATAACTGCTGGAGCATTAATAGGAACAACATTGAAAAGTGAAAAAGAAGTTATAACTTTAAAGATAGATGGTAATGGAGAAGCAAAGGGAATAACTGTAACTGCTCATAATGATGCGACTGTTAAAGGCTTTATAGGAAATCCATATATTGATAGACCACTTAATGAAAAAGGAAAATTAGATGTTGGTGGAGCTATAGGAAAAGACGGAATTTTATATGTAATAAAAGATTTAGGATTAAAAGATCCATATGTTGGACAAGTTCCAATACAAACAGGAGAAATAGGAGATGATTTTGCATATTACTTTACAGTATCAGAACAAACACCATCAGCAGTATCACTTGGTGTACTAGTTGATAAAGATTTATCTATAAAAGCTGCTGGAGGTTTTATAGTTCAAATGATGCCAGGGGCAGATGAGCTTCTTGCAGATGTTATAACATATAGATTGGAAGAAATTCCACCGATAACTACTTTGATAAGTGAAGGAAAAACTATAGAAGAGGTCTTAGAATATATTTTTGATGGAATGGATTTAAAAATATTAGATTCTCTTAAACCAGAATATAAGTGTGATTGCTCTAGGGAAAGAGTTGAAAAAGCATTAATATCTGTTGGGAAAGAAACTCTTAAAGAAATATATGATGATGAAAAAACAGAAGAAGTAGTATGTAACTTCTGTAACAAGAAATATGAATTCACTAATAAAGAAATAGGTGAATTATTGAATAATAAATAAGAATAAGTATTTACTTTCTCGATTAGATACATATTAATGTGTTAAGTATTGAATATATATATAATTAATAAAATAAATGAAAAAAGGATAATCTGATAAATTTTAAATATCAGATTATCCTTTTTTCGGTAGATTATACGCATAAATATGATTCTCACCGTGGAAATCTATATTTTAGTGATATAACATTTGTAGAAAAATGTGGTATAATTTAAAGGAATTACTAAGATTAAGTTATTTATAATTCAATTTCCAAAAGAAATTGTACCACAATTATCAACTGTAAATTAAAAAGATGGCATTGTCACTTTATGTGGAGGTAGAGATGAGTAGAATTAGTAAGGCTATTAAATTAAAACTTCAGGAATTAAGGATAGATGATATCTTCAAAGATGGGATATTAAGATATAAAGAGTTACTTTCAAAGGATGATGCAAAAAATGTGGAGTTAGAGAAGAATTCAGAAAAAAATATATCAGATAATAATGACTTAAATATAGAAAATAATTTTGAAGATAATGAGGTTGGAGAAAATAATAAAGAGGAAAAAGTAGAGCAGAAAAAACAAAAAATAGATGATTGTTATAAAAGTGATTCAATAGAAAATGAAGAGATAAATTTAAACGATATTAATAAAGAGAATATGAATGAAACAATGATGCAATATTTTGAATGGTATTATCCATGTGATGGTTCTCTTTGGAATAAGGTTAAAGAAAACTCCAAGGAGTTAAGTGATGTAGGAATTACAGCTCTATGGCTGCCACCAGCTTGTAAGGCTGCTGATGGGATTTATGATGCTGGATATGGACTATATGACTTATATGATTTGGGAGAATTTGATCAAAAAGGCACAGTTAGAACAAAATATGGTACAAAGGATGAATATTTAAAAGCTATAGATGAAGCACATAAAAATAATATAAAGATTTATGGAGATGTAGTATTTAATCATAAGGGAGGTGCAGATGAGTCTGAGATTGTATCTGCAAGACCTGTAGCAAATTACAATAGAAATGAGTTTGTAGGAGATAAAAGAGATATTAGAGCTCATACAATTTTTAATTTTCCGGGTAGAGGAAATAAATATTCTGAATATAAGTGGACTGCAAATGATTTTGATGGTGTGGATTTTGATGATATTACAAAAGAACACGGCATATTTAAATTTGAAGGAAAAGAGTGGGAAAAGGATGTAGACCTTGAAAATGGAAATTATGATTTTTTAATGTTTGCAGATTTAGATATGGATAGTCCTCATGTGATTAACGAACTCAAAAGGTGGGGAGAATGGTATTTAGAGCAGACTAATATAGATGGGTTTAGATTAGATGCCATAAAGCATATTAGGTTTAATTTTTTTTATGAATGGCTTGAAAATGTGAGGAAATATAGTAAAAAGAATCTTTTTGCAGTAGGAGAATATTGGACTCATAATGTTAATAGTCTTGAATATTATATGGATAAGTGTGGAAACTCCATGAGTTTATTCGATGCACCACTTCATTTTAATTTTCATAGTGCTAGCAATTCATTTGGATTCTTTGATATGCGAACATTAACAGAGAACACTTTTTTAAATGTCAATCCAGATAAAGCAGTTACCTTTGTTGATAATCATGATACACAACTTGGACAATCCTTAGAATCATGGGTACAACCTTGGTTTAAACCATTAGCTTATACATTTATTTTAACAAGAAAAGAAGGATATCCATGTGTTTTTTACGGAGATTATTATGGAATACCAGAAATGAATTTTGACGGAATAAAGGATGAATTAGATATAATCCTAAAAGTAAGAAAAAATTATGCTTATGGAACACAACATGATTATATGGATAATGAGTCTATTATAGGATGGACTAGAGAAGGTGCCGATGAACATGAAAATTCTGGAATGGCAGCAGTGATTACAGTTAGCTATGGTGGTGCAAAAAGAATGTACGTTGGATTCCATCATAGAGGAGAAGTGTGGAAGGATGCTACCAAGCAGTCTAAGGATAGAATTATTATTGATGAGAATGGATGTGGAACTTTTAGAGTTTTTGATGGGTCTTATGCTATATGGATAAAAGAAAATTAAGGTATTTGCTTTCAAGATTAAATCTTTACATTAGGGATTTAATCTTAATTTATTTATATATATGGTGTCTATAGAAATAAATTAATAAGGGGAAATGAAGTTTGAGAAAATTTTGGGACATTGCATTAGGAATAGTATTAATTTTATATATAATAGCTATAAATATTATGAGTAGTGCAAGACTTGCATTTAGTTTGCCAATTGTAATTTTAGGTATTATATTAATATCATATCATTTTGTTAAGAATAAAATAAATGAAGGTAAGTTTCTGTCTAAAGAATTTAAGTTTATAAAGATGTTTTTATGTATTGGATTTATATGTTTCTTGGTAATAGAATCTGTAATAATAAGTTATCCTAAGCATAATGAAAATAAGGATGATTATATTCTTGTATTAGGAGCTGGACTTAGTAATAAAACAACTCCTAGTTTAATACTTCAAGGGAGACTTTATGCAGCAATAAAGTGTCTAGAGAAAAATGATACTGGATATATTGTTTTATCTGGAGGGCAAGGGATAGATGAGGATTTACCAGAATCTCATGTCATGAGTAAGTATTTACAGGACTGTGGTGTAGATAAGGAAAGAATAATAATTGAAGATGAATCTAGAAATACTAATCAAAACTTTAAGTATTCTAAGGAAAAAATAGAAGAACATAGTCATAAATCATTGGATGAAGTTAATGTTAAGATAATAACAACGGATTTTCATGCATTTAGAAGTAGTATTTTAGCAAAGAGAAATGGATATGTGAATTTTGATAATTATTCTAGTGCTACAGTGTGGTACTTGATTCCTGTAACATATACTAGAGAGGCTTTTGCAATTGTAAAGAGTTTGCTGTTTGATAAATAAACAGTTAATACAAAAAATTAACATTGAAATTTGAGAAAAATAATAACAAAATATATATTACATTGTGACGAGTTATTTTTTGATGATATTTATATGAAAGGATAAGTTTTTAGAATGAGAATAAATAAACTTTTTAGTAACTATGGAATTTGTTCTAGAAAAGAAACTAATAGGCTAATTGAGGAAAAAAGAGTTAAAGTAAATGAGGCGTTTTGCGTTTTAGGACAATGGGTGGAAATAGAAAAGGATAAAATTCTTCTTGATAATAAACCTATTTCAGTACAGAAAAGAGTTTATATTGCACTTAATAAACCAGTTGGAATTACTTGTACGGCAGAAGATAAAGTTAAGGATAATATAATTGATTTTATGAAATATCCTCAGTATATATTTCCAGTTGGTAGGCTAGATAAGGAATCTCAAGGCCTTATAATTATGACTAATGATGGAAATTTAGCTAATGAAATTTTAGAATCAGAAAATATTCATGAAAAGGAATATATAGTTACGGTTCATAAAACTTTTGATGATGAGTTTCTTGGAAAAATGGCTGAGGGAGTTGAAATTGCAGGGAATGAAAGTTCTGGGATTAAGAGAATATCAGATACATTGGGTGTATACAAGAATGAAAATGACAATGAACTTAATTTGGGAAAAGAGAATTTTGATAAGTTAAATAAGGTACAATTAACAGAATTAAAGAAAAACAAAGCTAATAAGAAGAACTTTGTTAGAACAAGACCCTGTAAAGTTAGTAGAATTAATGAAAATACATTTAGAATAATATTGACCCAAGGTCTTAATAAACAAATTCGAAAGATGAGTGGGGCTTTAGGATATAAGGTTATAAAACTTGAAAGAATTAGAATTATGAATATAAGTATTTCTGGAATAAAGATTGGAAAATGGAGAGAACTTAACGAAGAAGAAGTAGAAGACCTTAAAGCTAGAGTTGCTACTAAAATAGAGTAACTAATTTATAATAAAGTTTTTATTAATAAAAACCTTATATTTAAATTAGAGTTTATATAATTAGGAAGACATTTTGTGAAAGAAATACAACGTGAGGTTAAATATTTTGTTAATAATAAAACTTTAAGGAATATGGAGAGATAATGAGATGGATAAAAAATATATAAATGCAATAGAAGCTTCAAAGAAATATAATTTATGTTTAAAAGTAGTTACATCAGTAAAAAGCTTTGATTCATACAATAGTTTCTTTAATATTTATGATGAAGCAGAAGAACCCTGCAGGAGAATTGTTGTTCTTACTAAAACTAAAGAATTAGAAGAAGTTTATGATGAAAATCCCACTGAAAAATTAGAAGAATGCAGAATTGTAGATGGAAACATATGGATTAGAGATTATTCTTTACTTGTTAGTCCTAAAAAAATTGATTTGGCAGATTTAATTGTTGATAAAACATTGGTTGAGAAAATAATATGAGAATAAAAAAGAGGCTTACAATATCAAATATTCTTATGCTTTTAGTACCTATAGTAATTATATTTATTATTGCTGGCATAATGAATATACCATTTTCTAAGGCATATGAAAGTAAATTCGAAAGTAAAAGAGAGAGCGATCAATATGCTTATTTTATTCAGCAGAGCTTAAGACCTGATATGAAGAGATTTGATAACAAAGATGATTTTGCTAAGTTACCAGTGGAGTTACAGAATTTTCTTGGACCTAAAGGATATCATTTAGTAATTACATACGATGGAGAAATAATTTCATCTAATATTACAGATGAAGACAAAGATGCTATTTCTAAAATAGGAGATGATATGCTTTTTAAGTCCAATTCTTTAGTACTTGAGATGAATTCAACTTCTTTAGTTAAAAATAGTTTTATAAAGGAAAATAAAATTGTAAATATTATTGCAATTAATTCATCGTATAAACCTACAAGGATTGATATGAAACATGAAATGGCGAGTTTTATGATGAGCTATATAATTATAGTATTTATTATTTCGCTTATTGTGGTTACTTTAACTAATGGTATACTATCAACTAAAATTTACAAGAAATTAATTGTTCCTCTTGAACTTTTAAGTTACGGAGCTGAACAGATTAAAAATGGTAATCTTGATTTTAAAATGAATTATGATAGTGACGATGAGTTTAGGCAAGTTTGCGGTGATTTTGATGAAATGAGATTAAGGTTAAAAGATTCTGTTGATTCTCAATTAAAATATGAGGAAGACAGAAAGCAATTGGTAGTTGGAATATCTCATGATTTAAGAACTCCACTCACAGCAATTAAAGGATATGTAGAAGGATTAATAGATGGCATAGCCAAAACACCTGAAAAACAAAAAAAATATCTAAATACAATTTATACTAAAGCATGCGACATGGATATACTTGTAGATAGGTTATTTTTATTTTCAAAATTGGATACAGGTAATTTCCCATTTAAATTTGACATAGTAAATATAAAGGAATATATGGAAAGATTTTATAATTATGTAAAAGACGAGTTTTATGGAAAAGATGTTGAGCTTTTTTTCTATAGTAAATGTGACGATTTATGTAGAGTAAAAATAGATTGTCAGGAAATGAATAGAGTTCTTTTGAATATAGTAGAAAATAGTGTTAAATATAAGGGTGATTGTAAAGGTAAAATCAAAATTAATTTATATGAAGAAGAAGATTATGTAGTTTTAGAACTTAATGATAATGGAAAAGGTGTAATGGAAGAAGAAATTTCTAATTTGTTTGTAAGTTTTTATAGAGGTGATGCTTCAAGGACAAATCCTAATGAAGGAAGTGGACTTGGACTCGCTATAGCAAAGAATATTGTAGAAGCCCATGGAGGGGAGATCGTAGCTTATAATATGAAGGGGCTTACAATTAAGATAACTCTTCCAAAAGTTTTTGATAAAAATTTTATATAGTATGAATATTACAATATTGATTTTTAAAACAAAAAGGAGGAATTTAAGTGAAAAGTATACTTATTATAGAAGATGATCAAAGCATTGCTGAATTAGAACAAGATTATCTTGAAGTATCTGGTTTTCAAACTGAAATTGCAAGTACAGGAACTGAAGGATTAGAACTTGCATTAAATAAAAAATTTGATTTAATATTATTAGATGTAATGCTACCAGGCAAAGATGGATTTAAGGTATGTGAGGAAATAAGAGCTGTTAAGGAAATTCCAATTTTAATTGTTACTGCTAAAAAAGAAGATATTTATAAGATACAAGGACTTGGAATTGGAGCAGATGATTACATTGTAAAACCATTTAGTCCCAGCGAACTTGTAGCACGAGTAAATGCACATATATCCCGTTATGAACGTCTTACAAACATAGAAAAAGATAATAATATTGAACGAAGCTCAATAACTATTGGAAGAATTAAAATTCTACTTAAGGCAAGACGAGTTTATATTGGAGAAGAGGAGGTTAAGTTTGCCAATAAAGAATTTGAATTATTGATGTTCTTAGCATCAAATCCGAATATTGTTTTTTCTAAGGAGAAGCTATTAGATCGAATTTGGGGAGAAGAATCTTTCGGTGATAGTTCAACTGTCACGGTACATATTAATAGAATAAGAGAAAAAATTGAGTTAGATAGCAGCAATCCTGAGTATATTGAAACTGTGTGGGGAGCTGGATATAGATTTAATATATAGATAACAAAAGTAAAAACTACACTAATGCGTATAACCCGCTGAAATAAAGGGCATGCAATTGTTCCGGTTACTGAAGATTTTTCTGGGTGCTTATAATAAAGGAAACTCGAATCTTATTCACTCGCTGAGTAAGTGATTCACACCAAATCATAGATTTGAGTTCTCTACTTAAGAAGCACAGCCATCAAAATCTTTTGATGTAACACTGCACAAAAGCATGACCTTTATTTCTGGTTTTGGTTATATATCCAAAGTATAAGCGTAATTTAGAACTTGGATATTTATATGAAATTTATAGAGCAAAAATATAAATTACGGGGTAAAAATTTAACAAAAATTTAACATAAGTTTATATTTTGTTTATATTTGTTTTATAGGAAGGTTATAATTAACTATTATACTAAAAACAGAAATAAAATTACATTTAAACAAAAAAATTTATAATGGCAAATTGAGGAGGAGACAAAATTGAAAAAAGCATTTATAAGTTCTTTAATTATGACTTTAATGGTAGCAAACATATCTTTAGCAAATATATTTAGTGTACAAGCAGCTACAACTGACAACACTGTAGCTACAACTGACAACACCATTAAAGTATCTTTAGACAACATAAGAGATATCATGAGTGAAAATAATTTGGATATGAAAGTATACTATAATAATCAACAACTAGCAAAAGAAGAATATGAGAACGCTAAAGATGTAACCATTCCTGATTTAGAAGCTGCTGAAAAAACTGCACAAGATAATTATGACAATTTTACCCTAGCAGCTGATGGATTAAATGCTACTGATCAGATAAAGTTTAAAACAGCACTAACTTCTGCTACGTCAGCTTTAGAAAATGCTCAAAATAATTTAACAACACTTAAATATAACTTGAGATCAGCTAATATTGAATATGAACAAAAGGTAGAAAAGGCAGTTTATCAAGCACAACAAGATTATATAAAGTATTTATCTTATTTGTCTGATGAACAATTAAATGAGGATACTGTAAAGTCTCAAGAAAAAGTAGTACAAGTATCCAAGCTTAAATATGACTATGGATTTATTTCTAAAAATGAATATACTTCTTCATTACAAAACAATACCGACTCAATTAATAAATATAATGAATCAAAGGATGCAGAAGAACTTGCAAAAACAAATTTATATACTACTTTAGGAATTTCATCTGGAGAAAAAGTAACATTCAATACAGATATAAACGAAGACTTTGCAAAGATTTCAAAAATTAACTATAATGATGATTTAGCAAAAATGTTAGATAATAATGTAGACATACAACTTCAAAATATAGCAATTGATAAATTAAATGATCAAATAGATGCAGAAACTACTACTACTGACTATACGGACACTATTGATCAGTATAATACAGACAATAATCAAATTTTGTTAAAGCAAAAAATGAGTGATGCAGAGGCAAGCTTTAAGGGACAATATAATATCCTTATGAATTCTTACAATTCCATAAAGAGTAGCTATGATGAGATAATTCAAAAGCAAAAAGAGTATCAAACTATACAAACAAAATATGATTATGGCTTTGCATCTAAAAAAGAAGTAGATGATGCAAAACTTGCTTTAGATAATGATAGTTCTACTTTTAATGCAAGCAAAAATACGCTTTATGTAAATTATTTACGTTATATTCAAATGAAAGAAGGATATTAAATTGAAGCTATTATTTAACAAGAAAAGTTCAGAGAACAAAGAAATTACCAATAAAGGAATTATAACTAAAAAGTTCCTAAATAAAAAGATAATAAGTGTAATATGTGTATTACTTGTTATAGCTTTAGGATTTACAATCTACAAAGTTAAATTTGCTAAAAAAGCGAATACAACACAAAGTAATGTTAAGTATACTACCCTTAAGAAAACAAATATTTCAACTGCCATTAGTTCTTCAGGGGCTATAAAAAGTGGAGATTCTACAAATGTGTATTCAAACTTTTCATATAATGTTGAAAGCATCAAGGTAGAGGTTGGAGATGTAGTGAAAAAAGGAGATGTATTAGCAACAATAGATACTACAACTTTGGAAGAAGACATTGCTCAGTCAACTCAAAGTGTTACTGCTAATGAAGCAAAAGCTAGTTTAGCAGTAAATACTGCAAAGCAAAAATATGACAATTTACAATATTTATATGATAATAATTTGAATACAGACATAATAAATGCAGAAAAAGCTGTTGATACAGCAAAACTTGATTTAGAAGATAAAACTAAAACTTATGAATATGATAAAGCAATGCTTGCAAATGGAGCAATGTCACAAGATGCAGTGAACAAAGCAGAAATAGCTGTTGAGAATGCACAAAGTACTTCTGACAAAGCAACTGTTGCATTAGAAGCTACAAAGGTTACTACTAATCAAAGTCTAGCTGAAGCAAAAACTGCTTATGAAACTGCACAGGCAAGTGCTAATGATAAAAGTGCTAGACTTCAATTAGAAAATAAGCAAGCAGAATTAAAAAATCGTGAAGTAGTAGCTCCGGTTGATGGAACAATAACTAATGTAAATGCAGTAGTAGGTGTACAAGCTAGTGGGGCACTATTCGTAATTCAAGATTTAAATAATTTAATAGTAAATGTAAGTGTTGATGAAACAGATATTGCCAAGGTAAAAGTTGGACAAAGAGCTGAAATAACAACAGATGCATCAGGCGCAGATATTATTGCGGGTGAAGTTGTAAGTGCTGAACCGGTTTCTAGTACAGCTAGTGCAAGTACTAGTAGTACTAGTAGCAGCAGTGGTAGTAGCAAAACTACTACTAGTACTACTAGTAATTCAACAAGTAGTGATGTAACATTTAATGTTAAAGTGCAACTAACAGGTAAAAATGATAAGGTAAAAATAGGTATGAATTCCGTAGTAAACATTATTACAGATGAAAAGAATGACATATACTCAGTACCATATGGAGCAGTGGTTAAGAATAAGGGAGAAAGTTCAGTATATGCTGCAGTAAAACAAGGTACACAATATATTGTTAAAGAAATTCCTGTAACTAAAGGTATAGAATCAGCTGCTAATGTTGAAATTGAGGGTGCAGATCTTTCGGATGGGATGATTATACTTAGTGATCCATCAAGTTATTCAGTTGGAAGTAATGTAGCAATAAGTGATGCAACACCAAGTAGGAAACAAAATAAGTAGGGAGGTGAATTTTTTGAGTAATAATATAATAGAAATGAAAAATATTATTAAAAGCTTTTATATAGGAACTCCAAATGAATTAAATATTTTAAAAGGGATTGACATTACAGTAAAAGAAGGGGAATTTGTATCTATTATTGGAACATCGGGTTCTGGAAAAAGTACTTTGATGAATATTATAGGTGCACTTGATAGACCAACATCTGGAAAATATGTATTAGATGGTACTAATATTGATGAAATATCAGATAATGGTTTATCAGAAGTAAGAAATAAGCAAATAGGATTTGTATTTCAAACCTATAATTTAATACCAAGAAGTTCAGCTTTAAAAAATGTTGAATTACCAATGCTTTATTATGGTATGAATAAAAAAGATAGAAGACAACGTGCAGAAGAGCTTCTAGAACTTGTTGGAATGAAAGACAGAATGTCTCATCAACCTAGTGAATTATCAGGAGGGCAAAAGCAAAGAGTTGCAATTGCTCGTGCTCTTGCAAATAATCCCAGTATAATACTTGCAGATGAACCAACAGGAGCTCTTGACTCTACAACTGGAAGAATGGTTATGGATTTATTTCATAAAATTCATGAAGAAGAAGGAAAAACCATTGTGCTTATAACTCACAATAATGAACTTGCAGAAGAAACTCAAAGAATTATAACTTTAAGAGACGGAAATATAACATCAGTTGCAGATAATGAAAAGTATTATAGAAGATTCCGAGAAGAGGAAAAAATATGTTTATAAAAGAAAATATACTGCTTGCTATAGCAGGCCTTAGAGCTAATAAAATGCGTTCGTTACTTACAATGCTTGGAATAATAATAGGTATAGCATCTGTAATTGGTGTTGTTTCAGTTGGAAATGCAATGACATCTTCTGTAACAAGTTCAATGTCTTCAATGGGTGCTACTAATATTACGGTTAATGTTCAAGAAAAAAGCACAACAAGTACTACTAGTAAAAATAATACAAGTGGAAATAATTCAGCTGGCAGCTCACAAGCTGGTAACAAAGGAACACAAGCCGGTGGTAACGCACAAGGTGGTAACAGAGGTACACAAGCTGGTGGCGGTGGAATACCAGGTGTCGGTGGCGGTGGAAGTTTTGGTGGTGGTGGAGCACCAGGCGGCGGTGGTGGCAGGCAAGGTAAGTCAAGTAGTACGGCAAAGGATATTGATCTTATGACTATGGATCAGATAAACACATTACAAGAAAATTTTAGTGATAAAATAAGTTCCATAAGTATGAATGAAAGCGATGTTTCAGGTAAAGTTAAAAATGAGACAACATTTGCTAATATAAATACAGTGGGTACAAATGTTGGCTATCAAGATGTTAAGAATATAGCAATGCAAGAAGGAAGATATCTTGGACAAAATGATATTGATGAAGTAAAAAATGTTGCAGTAGTTTCTGATAAATTAGCAGTAAAAATATTTGGTAATACGGATCCTATAGGTCAAGATATAAAAGTTTATACATCAAATGCTATTTTCACATATACTGTAGTTGGAGTATATAAATATCAAGCGTCAGGTAATAGTAGAACAACATCTGATGATAATTTAACTACAGATTTATATATTCCGATAAGTGTTGCAAAGAAAACAGCAACTAATAAAAATTATCAAACATTTACAATAAAACCTAAGGATGGTGTGGATGTTCAAGCATTTACAACTGAAGTAACAACTTATTTATCTACGCTTTATGCAAGAAATAGCAAGTTTGAAGCTGTGGCAAGTAATATGGAAAGTATGCTTGAATCAAGGACATCAATGATGAGTTCAATATCAATTGCTATATCTGCAATTGCTGGAATATCACTTTTAGTTGGTGGAATTGGAGTAATGAATATAATGCTTGTTTCTGTTACTGAAAGAACAAGAGAAATAGGAACGAGAAAAGCACTTGGAGCCAAGAGCAGTCATATACAAATGCAATTTATAGTTGAATCAATTATAATATGTTCAATAGGTGGCATTCTGGGAATACTCCTTGGTGTAGGACTTGGTACAATGGGTTCAAAAGCAATGGGATATTCAGCAGCAATATCACCATGGGTAATTATAATAAGTTTCGGATTTTCAATGTTTATTGGTGTTTTCTTTGGATATTATCCAGCTAAGAAGGCAGCAAAGCTTGACCCAATTGAAGCACTTAGATACGAATAAAATTATAATGATAACTTTAAAGAATTAATTATTAATTAAGGATAAAAACTCAGAGTTAAAATGACAGTCCAAAGCTAAGATTTGGATTGTCACTTTTTTTGATTATGCCTTATATAAAGGCTTCATATATTCCTAAAATTATTAAAATTATTCCAGAAACTAAATTTGAATATTTGTTAAACCATTTTGAGATATAAATATCAGAATTTAAATATCCTAAATAAACACTAACTATAGTAATAATAAAATTAAAGAATACACTAATACTAATACTAATTCCAGTCATACTAGCTGCAAAACCAGTGAATAGATTATTTTGTAGAAGAGCAAGAGAAAGATTTAAACATTCTTTTATATCTATATGATTTGATTTATCAGAATCTATTGCATTAGTATCCTCTAAAATATTTTCATATTTCAATGAGCTTTCAAAATAATAAGAAGTATCATAGCCAGCATGTTTTGTTTCTAATCTAATATATTCAACTATAAAATAAACTCCAATAAAGCTTAAAAGGATAGCACCAAATATGTTACCAAGCGACCGTTGAAATAAATGCAGAATTAATTTACCAAAATACATGGAAATAAATGTACCCATAGAAGTTATTATTGCAAGTAATAGTGTGATAAATTTAGTTAAATGTATTTTTTTGATTCCATAAGATAAAGAAACTTTTAAGGTGTTTAAATTTGAAGAAATAGATAATAAAAATGGTGATAAAAAAATCATATGAAACTCCTAAGAATTACTTTAATACAATATATTCATATAATCCAAAAAGGATTATATTTTGATAAATTTATAAAATATGTGCACAAATATTATGAAAAATGACTGAAATGTTTACATATAATCAACAGTATGGTAAAATACAGGTAATGTTTTTAAAATTTAAAGAGGTGATGATAGGTGGGGTTAATAAGAAAGTAGATAAGAAAATAATATTTATTATTAAGCTTCGAGGTGTGGTTGAAGGACTGTATCTGGAAATTAAAAAGCACATGGAAGCGAAGATTATAATAAATATATATTTTGGGAGGCTAATTAAATGTTAAATTATAAAAAATATAAAAGATTTGAGACAATAAAACTAAAGGATAGAACATGGCCAGATAATGAAATAACTAAGGCACCAATTTGGTGTAGTGTTGATTTAAGAGATGGAAATCAAGCTCTTATAAATCCAATGACGGTAGATGAAAAAGTAGAATTTTTTAATTTACTTGTTAAGCTTGGATTTAAAGAAATTGAAGTAGGATTTCCTTCAGCATCACAAATTGAATATGACTTTTTAAGAAAACTAATAGATGAAAATCATATTCCTGATGACGTTAAGGTACAAGTATTAACTCAAGCTAGACCACATCTAATTGAAAGAACTTTTGAAGCTTTAGAGGGTGTAAAACAAGCAATTGTTCATATATATAATTCAACTTCAGTACTTCAAAGAGACGTTGTATTTAATATGAGTAAAGAAGAAATTAAAGAAATTGCAGTTGAAGGAACTAAATTAGTTAAAGAATATGCAAAAGACTTTAATGGAGAGGTATTTTTAGAATATTCTCCAGAAAGCTTTACAGGAACAGAAGTTGAATATGCACTAGAAATTTGTGATGCTGTTTTAGATACATGGGGAGCAACTAAGGAAAATAAGGTTATAGTTAATCTTCCATCAACAGTACAAATGGATACTCCAAATATTTATGCTGATCAAATTGAATGGATGTGTAGAAACTTTAAAGATAGGGAAAGAGTAATTGTAAGTTTACATCCTCATAATGATAGAGGAACTGGAGTTGCTGATGCAGAACTTGCTCTTTTAGCAGGAGCTGATAGAGTTGAAGGAACTTTATTTGGTAATGGAGAAAGAACTGGGAATGTTGATGTATTGAATATTGCATATAACATGTTCTCCCATGGAGTTGATCCTAAGTTAAATATTGATAATATAAACGAAATAATAGAAGTATATGAAAGATGTGTTAAAATACCAGTACATGTAAGACATCCATATGCAGGTAACCTTGTATTTACAGCATTCTCAGGTTCACATCAAGATGCTATAAATAAGGGAATGAAGAAATATCAAGAAAGACATGATAATATATGGCAAGTACCATATTTGCCAATAGATCCAAGTGACTTAGGCAGAGAATATGAAGCTTTAGTTAGAATTAACAGCCAATCAGGCAAAGGTGGAATTGCTTTTGTTATGGATCATTGTTATGGATTTAAGATTCCAAAGACTATGCAAAAAGAATTTGCAGATGTAATTCAAAAACTTTCAGAAGAAAAAGGAGAAGTATCTCCAGCAGAAGTTATGGAAGCTTTTGAAAAGGAATATTTAAAGATAGAAACACCATTTAAGTTAGTTAAATGTACGATTTCTGATATCTCAGATGACGATGGTGAAGAAGACACTAAGGTAAATGTAACTATAGTTCATAACGGACAATCAAAGGAAATTGAAGGTATAGGAAATGGACCTATAGATGCATTTAAAAACTCACTAGCTGAAAGTAGATTAATCAATATTAATATTATAGATTACACAGAACATGCTTTAAGTACTGGTTCTGAAGCAAAAGCAGCATCTTATGTATATATGGAAAGAAATGATACAGGAAAGAAGACCTTTGGTGTTGGCGTTGATAGCAATATTACAAGAGCATCAATTAAATCGATGATTAGTGCAATTAATCGTCTATATTCTAAATAAGATATATGTTAAAATATTCCTATATATTTATATATAGGAATATTTTGTTGGAATGTTAATTTCTTTAAACGATACTCATGAAGTTTTATCTAATAGAGAAAGTGGCTATGGCAGATATGATGTAATGATAATACCTAGAGATACTTCTAAATTAGGTATTGTTATAGAATTTAAGAAACTTGATCCAGATGATTATGAGACTTTAGAGGAGACAGCAGCAGAAGCATTGAGTCAAATCAAAGATAAAAAATATTCTATAACTTTGGAAAATAGAGGCGTAGAAAATATAAAAGAGATTGGTATTGTGTTTAAAGGTAAAGATATATATATCAAAGAAAATGGAAAATAGATTAGGGTCTTGGCAGTATTATATTACGGTCAAGACCATTTTAATTTTACGAAAAAATTATTGTAATTTGAATAAGTTTGATAGAGCTGTAATATAGAAAAATTAGTGAATTAATTTTAGGAAAATAGTTTTAAATGTTCCTAGAAAACTTTGTTTATAGACTCATATAGGAAGATTTAAGGTATATTAAAGAAAATAACAAGCATGCTGATTTGTTTTTATTTTAATATGTCTAAGTAAGTTGATAAAGAATTAATTTAAGCATAGACAGTTGGTCTGTGCTTTTTGCGTAAAGGGATATAATTTGAAATTAAGTGTAACTATTTAGGTAGTTTTGGAAAAAATAATGTTATTTGGTATAAGTTGTAGTACAATTATATTATAAATTATCAAATGATGAGTATGTCTATAATGGGAAGTTGGAAAGCACCAGTGATTCAATTTTATAATAATGTTGATAAACTAAAATGTATACTTTGAGGAGGGTTTTATGATGTATTTTTTTGAGTTATATAATTCGTTAGATGGGAAAGAAAAGGTAACTTTTGTCGGAATAATAATAACTTTTGTAGGAGTTTTTTTTACATTTATAGCTGGTGTGGTGAATATCTATATTTCCCAAAAAAAATTAAGCATTGAAAACATTACATCCAATAGAGTTGAATGGATTAATACCTTACGAAAATATGTTTCTGATTTTATTATTGTATCAGATCTTAATAATATACAATCAATGGAAGTGAATAAAACAAGTGCTAGTAAATTTAGAGAAGATTTGTTGAGAGCAAGTTCGTTAATTAAATTACATTTAAACTTTAAAGGAGTGATTGATAAAAGAATACTTATTGAACTTGAAGAAGCTATAAATAAACTAAATTTGTTTGTTCATTTGAGATTAATTAATAAGGCAATGAACATTGAAAATTCAAAAAGTGGACTAAAACTATACTTTGATAAATATACGGATAGTAATTTATTAGATTATTTAATTAATTACTATAATAAAGATAATGAAGTTATTGAATCATCAATTAATAGCAATCAATTAGCGTTGAAAGAATTGAAAAAAACAATAATTGATAAATATTTCATGGAAACTAATGGGGAATTTTATGGGGAAAAATTTAAAACAGAAATTGATAGTCAGCTAGATTCAATTATTGAACAAGTAGGTAATAGTCGTTATAATATTATAAAATTGACACAGATATATTTAAAATCTGAATGGATTAGAGTAAAAAAGGAATCAAAGGCATGGCCATTTAATATATATTTTGAAAAACATATAATCAAAAAATTAGAAACAGAGTGGGATGAATTTAATTCAAATTTATGTTGATATGACTTTATATGTTACTGAAAGAAGTATGAAAAGAGATTTTGATTATAGGTAATCGTTGAATTAATTGGGTTTTTATGTAATGATTATATATGTTGAAATAGAAATTATTTTATAGTAGATTGACTGGTGGATAAATATGTTAATTGGGGGATGAACAAAAATGAAAAAAATAATTAGTGTTCTTTTAGCATGTATTATGGTTATGGCATTAGTTGGATGTGGTGGCAATTCGAACAAACATGAAGGTGAAGCAAAAACGCCGTCAGGTTCAAAGATTCAAAAAGGTAAAGATTATAACAAGGTAGTTGATGACTTTAAATCAAAAGGATTCAAGAACATCAAAACAGAAAAGCTTGAAGATTTAATTACAGGTTTGATGACAAAAGATGGAGAAGTTGAAGAAGTATCTGTTGGCGGCGATGTCAATTATTCTGCAGATGAATGGATATCTGAAGATGCAGAGGTTATTATTAAGTATCACACATTCAAAGGAAAAGATACTGAGAGTTCAGTAGAATCTGAGGCAAAGGCTGATTCAAATGCAAAAAAAACGACAGTAGAACTCTTAACAATAGATAATTGCAAAGATTTGGCAGAAATACTTAGTACAAAAGATGAGTTTAATCCTCTTATTAAAGAATTTGCTAAGAAGTATGCTGGAAAAACAATTGAGTTTGATGGTAATACCGCTGCTGTGAATCAACACGGAGATTATAAAACAAGATTTGACTATCTAATTCATACTGGAGACTATAATAAAACTAGTGTCTCGGGACCTTCTTTCCAATTTAGAGATGTTAATTATTTAGATTTGCATCTCACAGGAGATAGTGTTCCAGATACTTTAGGTGCAGGTCTTAATATCCATATCATTGCTACGGTTGGAGAATATAATGAAACTTCCGGTCTTTTTCAACTCAAGCCAGTTTCTATTAAAATGAGATAAATGTGATTAAAGAGGTGAGTAACAGTGGCGAAAAATAAATGGATATCATTCTTCTTATGCTTGTTTTTAGGTGTATTAGGAATACATAAATTTTATGAAGGTAGAATACTTTTGGGGATATTATATCTTTGTACAGGTGGGATTTTCGGAATAGGTATACTTATTGACTTAATTATCCTTTTGTTTAAGCCTAACCCATATTATCCTTGAAATTGATATTAAAATATCTTTGACACTTAACTTAATAAGATACTACTTGTTACGAGCAATATATTGAGAAAAAATTCGATCTATGCATAAAATTTTTGAGTAGAATAAAACTTCATAACTAGAATATACGGGGCTCCAACTATAAACAAAAACAGAGATAAACACTAGAAAATAATTAGAGTGTCTGACCTACGTACAGTTGTTTTGTATAAATTTAAATTAAACCATAATATCTACTAATTTAACTTATTATGGTTTTATTTGTTTTTATAAAATGTAACATTATATTATAAATAGAATTAAATGTAATTATATTCTTTCAGTTATGGCAATGTATCTTGTCAATGTAAATTTTAAACATTAACTTCCATAGAGTGTGAAGCAAAATTTTAAATAATAACCACTTCTACAAGAATAATAACATCTCTTAAACCATTTGATTCCGGATCTAAATAAACTGTAAATTCTAACTTGTTGTCCTTTTAAAGTTTTAGTAGCACCTATAACTTTATTCTTTCTATCTTTTTTACAAGAAACTCCAAGTGTTATAAT
>NZ_JAJFUC010000077.1 GCF_021372645.1 Clostridium sp.
CAATTAAAGAATTGCTGGTTTACTTAAATGTATTTATATTATTCTGTTCAATTTTCAAAGACCATTTTCTTTCACAACTTTCGTTGTAACTATTTGTTTTTATTTGTCACACTCAAGCGACTTACTTAGTGTATCACTTGGATTGAATGCTGTCAACAACTTTTTTAAAATCTTTTAAACTCTTTTTTCAAAAGGTTTTTATCAAATTCTTTTAAATTGTTTCCGTCTCTTTGCGACGCCTTTTATCTTAACATATATGGTTACCTGAGTTATTATAATACTCATTGTTTTTCGAATTTAAATACACGATTCTATATTATTCTCTTTTTTTCTACATTATACTATTATTGATACACTAGGCATAGTTATTCATACATCATTGCTGTATATATACTTTTAACCTACTCTATCCTCAGATTTTCATATCTCTTTTTATTATTTTTCAATAAAATAGTTCTCTTCTTACTTGAAATATTCCTTTAAAATACAATAAGTTGCATGATCTTCCCATTTCCCATTAATCAAAAGATACTTTTCATTTATCCCAATTAACTTAAACCCACATTCTATCAACACCCTTCTTGATTTTTCATTTCTTACTAGAGCGGATGCTTCTATCCTATGAAGATCACATTCATCAAATGCATATTTAAGTAAAAGTCTAACACTTTCCTTCATATACCCTTTACCTTGTTCATCTTCATCTATAGAATAACCTAATATTCCATTCTTAAAAGATCCATGTAGGATTCTTGAAAGTTTTATTTTCCCAATTAATTTTTCTTCTTTAAAGATTCCCAAATCAACGCTTATTCCATTTAAAAATTCTCTATAACTCTTGTTTAAGAATCTTTTTTGAGCTTCTAATGTATAAAAATTACTATCTTTAGTTGGTTCAAAAGGTGCTAAATGGTTTTTGTTTTTTTTATAGTATTCTAGCACTTCCTCTGCATTCATAGCAGTTAGGTTTCTAAGAATTATATCTCCCCCCTTCAACTCTGCTAATGAATATCTACTCATTTTGTTATATTCTATTCGAGTTATTCCAAATGATAATTCATCAAAATATTCACCTTTAAAGTATTGATTCTGATTAAATATTCCCTCTAAGGTAAATCCTAAATCTAAAAATGGATTAAAATTTATATTTTCAAGAACTTTAATATTAACTTTATAAATATTTGAATCTTTAAATGTAGCTTTTAAAATAAGAGTTAACGTATCATTTAATAGTTCATAATTATATTCCCTATAGAACTTAAATTTTATATCGCATGTCTTACTTGAACTTTCTAATTCCATAGTACTAAATCTGCCAATAATAATATCATTCATATCTTTTATCAAATACTCTGTTTTGCTTAATTTATCTACTTGTATTTTTACACTTACATCTAATTGCATATAGTTCTCTCCTACATTTATTAACATACATATTTTATATTTTATAATTTGTTATTTTTTGAATATTCCTAATACCATTTAACAATACTCATTCAACATTTATGTTGAATTTCCTTCTAACCATTATTCCAAACTTTATCTTTTAATTAATTTCCAATAAAATTATTAAGACACTATGAAAGAAAATAACAAGTCAACGATATGATTTACATTTTGCATCAGATAAGGAGGTATATCTGCATCACAGTTAGCTAATTTTCACTTTTCATTCAATACGATTCTAAAATTAATATATAACATATATCTTGGAAAAGAATGTACATAAAAATTGTACTTAGAAATATATTTTATCTACATTTTCGATTAAAACTATTTACTTATACACATAATCCACAATATATTGTTAATAACCTTCATCACCATCCCAATATATTGTGGGCTTTCTTTTTCCCTTCATTATTTTAATTTATTCCAATTAGTTCTATTCAATTTGCTAGAATTAAATATCACTTTGTTTCTAATATCTTTCTAATTACTTCTCCACCAATTATCAATCCTGCAACTGAAGGAACAAAAGATATACTTCCTGGTATTTGTCTCTTAATTGCACACTTTTTAGTACCTCCTGTACAAACACATCCCGTTTTACAAGTTACTACATCTTCATAATCAGGCTTTATAGGTATTTCTTCAGAATATAAGACTTGTAATTTCTCTACACCTCTTTTTCTCAATTCATGTCTCATAACTTTTGCTAAAGGACAAACTTTAGTTTTAAATACATCTGTAATTTTGAATTGAGTTGGATCTAATTTATTTCCTGTTCCCATAGAGCTAATTATTTTTATATTATTTTTATAACAATATTGTGCTAATCCTAGTTTTGCTGAAACAGTATCTATTGCATCTACAACATAATCAACATCACTTGGGATTATCTCTGATATATTTTCTTCAGTAACAAAAACTTGATGAGTTATAACCTTGCATTCTCTATTTATAGATTCTATTCTTTCCTTCATTACTTCAACTTTAGGTTGACTTATAGTCTTATACGTAGCATGTACCTGTCTATTTAAATTAGTCAAACAAACTGTATCATCATCAACAATAATTAATTTTCCAACTCCAGACCTAGCAAGTGCCTCAATTGTATAACTTCCTACCCCGCCTACGCCAAAGACAATTACTTTGCTATTTCTCAATTTATCTAATCCATCTTTACCTATTAAAAGTTCTGTTCTTGATAAAAAATGTTGTGTTGCCATATTTTATTTTCTCCTTTTTAAATAATTTATTTAATACTATGTATTTTAGCATATTTACTTTTAATTTTTGCATTTATCTACATATATATGTTGCAAAATGAAAACTTCAAAAATAACTATCAAGAAAAAATATCCATAAATATAAATCAACTAAAATATCCAAACTAAAAATAAAATTATCGAGAGGTGTTAACTATGGATGTTTTAGTGCTTAATAAGATT
>NZ_JAJFUC010000014.1 GCF_021372645.1 Clostridium sp.
TTCAATCTTTTTAAAGATAAAGGTATCATTTTTTCTAGTGTTTTTCTTAATTCTGTAGTAATATATTCTTGATCGTTGATCATAAATAAACCACCTTTCCTATGTAAATTGGCTTCGCAAATCAATTTTACACTAGAAAAGAGTGGTTTTTTATTATTTTCAAATTAAATTTTTTCTTAAAATCAATCTTGGTAATTATTTGGTTATTAACTGTCCGTAAGTCAGATCCTAATATATGAATCCAATTTCCGTAATATTTCTCAGTTAAAAGTTCTAAAGGACTTTTCCCTTTACATTCCTTAATTCTACTATTTAACTATACAGTCAAAATTCTATAACAAAAGCTAAAAAATAGTGTGCTGAGTATGAACAACCAGACGATTATAACGGACAAGGACCACACCCCATAGCCATAAAGCTAATGTATATGAAGACTTACTTTCAAGAAAAAAGTAATCTTTTAAAACAACAACAGTTAAAATTTACAGCAATAATCAAGAAGTTAGCTACTATTGTATAAATCTTTCTCATATATAAAAATTATACTAAGAGTTGAATTTTGTACTTATCAGCTAAAACGGTATAAATTCTATATTGCTCAGCACAGCTCCTAATCTAAATCCAGAAACTATAACCAAATTACGGAGTGCTATTTCAATAAAGTCTTCATTTGTATCATTTAATTTGAACTATGCCTATCTTTTATTATTATTCAAATAATTGATAAATGCCATTTTAATATGTAATTATTCAAAATAGCCTAAAATTGTTTCACGTGAAACAATTTTATATTAATCAACTTTATAATTTAATTTTTATTAATAAAAAAATAAAGAGTGCCAAACTAAAAACGGCACTCTATTTGATATGTAATCTTTATTTATTTTCTTTGTTTGATGCTTTATTTAAAACATATAATTCTTCTTCTGAAAGATCGTATCTTGATATGCCTTTATCAATTGGTTTAGCATAAGTTGTACTTTCCTCCCTTCCATATATGCCTGTTAAAATCACACCATCATTTTTATCATCTAACATAACTATGGAAAAACTTAGATCACTTCCTACATTTTCAAAAGCTTTATATCTCATAATAGCTACTTTTTGAATGCAATCTTTTAATTTTATTTCTAATCTTTCACATTCCTTTAATGCTTTTTCAGAAGTTTCTTTAGCCTCTTCAATACTATTTAATCTTTCTAGTAGCACTTCCTCTAAATTCTTATTAGAAGTTCCTCTCATTAACTTTTTATATCTATTTTCAACTCTTCCTACTGCTTTAAATAAGACTATTACCATTATAAATAATAATATAATTATTATTATCATTCCAACTATTAAATATGGTATTAGCTCATTGATTGTATTAATTAGTATATCCAATCCCTTGTCATTCCTTTCATAATTGTTTCACGTGAAACATTATATATTAATAATATCTAATATCCTTTGTAAATCCTCTTCTGAATAATATTCAATTTCTATTTTTCCCTTATTCTTTTTGTTTGAAACATTTACCTTTGTTCCAAAATAGTTTTCAAGTTGATTCTTTATTTCCTTATAATATGGATTTAAATCATCACTACTTGAAATGATCTTTTCCTTTTCCTCTTCCTCACTAAACCTCTTTATCAATCTTTCCAATTCTCTAACCGATAACTTTTCATCAATTATTTGTTGTGCTAATTCATATTGTTTTTGTTTATCATTAATAGCAAGAAGCACTCTACCATGTCCTTCTGAAATAATACTCTCAATTATGTATTGTTGAACTCTATCATCTAAGTTCATTAACCTCATTGTATTAGCAATTGCTACTCTTGATTTTCCAATTCTTTTGCTTAATTCTTCTTGTGTAATCTTAAAATCATTTAATAACTTTCTATAAGCTAAAGCTTCTTCAATTGGATTTAAATCTTGCCTTTGAATATTTTCAATCAATGAAATTTCTAATATATCCCTATCACTTAATTCCATTATTATCGCAGGTATTTCTTTTAGTCCAGCAATTTTAGCAGCTCTCCATCTTCTTTCTCCAGCTACTATAATATATTGATCCTCCATATGTTTCCTTAAAATCAAAGGTTGAATTATACCATAAGTTTTTATAGATTCTGCTAATTCAGCTATTTTCTCTGAATCAAATAATTTTCTTGGTTGTTCTTCATCACTTTTAATTTTATTCAATGAAATCAATATTTTATTATCTTCATCTCTAAGCCCTTCAGTTTCTTCAGGTATAAGTGCACTCAATCCTTTTCCTAAAGTAAATTTTTTTGCCATTTTATCACCTACTGCCTTTTCAAAAATTCTTTAGTTAATTTTACGTAGGCTTCTGCACCTTTACATTTCTCATCATATAACATAATTGGTAATCCTAAACTTGGTGCCTCAGCTAGCCTTACATTTCTTGGAATTGTTGTTTTGTAAACTTTATCCTTAAAATACTTCTGAACCTCTTTTAAAACTTCGTTACTAAGATTTGTTCTATAATCAAACATAGTCATTACTACGCCTTCAATATCTAAGTTTTTATTAAGTGATTTTTTTACTAATTGTATTGTATTAATTAATTGACTAACACCTTCTAGCGCATAAAATTCACATTGAATTGGAATCAAAACTGAATCTGCACAAGTCAGTGCATTTATGGTTAATACACCTAAAGATGGTGGACAGTCGATAAATACATAATCATATTCATTTTCAACTTCTTTTAATTTGTCTTTTATTATATTTTCTCTGTTCTTTCTATTTATAAGCTCTACCTCAGCTCCTGCAAGTTCCATAGTTGAAGGTGATATAAATAATTTTTGAACTAAATCACTTCTTAATATTGACTCCTTCA
This sequence comes from Clostridium sp., assembly GCF_021372645.1. Taxonomy (GTDB): domain Bacteria; phylum Bacillota; class Clostridia; order Clostridiales; family Clostridiaceae; genus Clostridium. Next base: position 2,849 of record NZ_JAJFUC010000014.1, read on the forward strand.
TAGGAGTATCAGAAATTAAAACATCATAAATAGATAAATCTAAATTATTCTTATCTAATCCTAATCCACTTGTTGTATTTCCTTGAGGATCTATGTCTATGGTTAAAACTTTATAACCTTCCATTGCTAAATACGCACATAAATTTATATTAGTAGTTGTTTTTCCAACGCCGCCCTTTTGATTAAAAATACAAATTGTTTTCATAATATGAACGTCCCCCCTTTCCCATATTAATATTATATATACTTTTGTAATATAATAAAAGAATTATGTTCTAAAAAACATAATTAGTATAAAATTTATCTTATAAAAAAATACATTTTTGAAATTAGTTTTTATTATCTAATGTAAAAGGTATTATTAAATTGTAAATAAGCATTTTTTTAAGTTACTCACAGTCTAATTATTCCATAGTTTTACGCATAATTAAAATTAAGGCTACATTATTGTAACCTTAATTTCCACTACTTTAAGCTATTATTCAATTTTATTTCTTTACTTTTGGAATTTTAACTGTTACTTCTATAAATTCATCTTCATCTTTATAAGTATATTCAGCTGGTATATCAAATTTTTGTAATACTTGTTTAATTGTATTTACATATAACTTTGCAGGTAAAACACTTTTTATATTTCTTTTTCCCTTATTCTTTAGTTCTTCGCCTGCTAGTTTAAGTAATTCTCTATTAATAAGTTCTTCTGTTTTATTTACATTTAATCCATATTTTATTACTTTTTGAACTATTACTAATTGCAATTCTTTCTTTGGAATAGTAAGCAATGCTCTTGAATGTCTTTCTGTTAATTTATTCTTTAAACATATTTCTCTAACTTCGGGACTTAATTTTAATAATCTTAATTTATTAGCAATCGTAGATTGTTTTTTTCCTATCTTTTTTGCCAATTCATCTTGTGTAAAATTATGATCTTCAATCAAATTATAATATGCTTCTGCTTCTTCAATATAATTTAAATCTTCTCTTTGTAGATTTTCTAATAAAGCTATTTGAGCTGATTCAGAATCTGTTATATCAATAACATTACACGGAACTGCTTCTAGGTTAGCTAATTTAGCAGCTCTAAGTCTTCTTTCTCCTGCCACTAACTCAAAAACTTCCCCTATCTTTCTTACTGTAAGTGGTTGAATTATTCCATGTTGTTTAATTGATTGTGATAATTCTTCAATTGCTCCTTCATTAAAATATTTACGTGGTTGATAAATATTTGGAATCACTTTGTCTGTATTGATTTTTACTATTTCATTATTCATGTTTCCAATCCATCCCTTATTAAAATACTATGGTACATTCACTTTATACTACTTACTTTTATTCTATTACAACTATATTTTCCCTTTTTATTTTTTGTTCTATAATGAATTCATTCAAATACTATTCACACTATTTTACATATGGTTAAAGTGGGTTTTTAGTTATTGATCCTGCTTTTCTTGGATATACCTTAGAGCATATTCCTATTTTCTTTACAACAACCAAATTATGTCTTAATTCTGTATCCTCAATATTAACTTCACATATATCTATCAATTCCCCACCAAGAATTTTAATTGCACCTACACTCTCTTTAATTTCTTGATCAACTGAGGGTCCTTTTAATGCAATAAAATTGCCACCAATTTTTACATATGGTAAACATAATTCAGATAATACACTCATATTAGCAACAGCTCTAGATGTTGCTATATCAAACTGCTCTCGTAATTTACGGTCCCTTGCACCATCTTCTGCTCTGGAATGAATTGTAGTTACATTAGATAGTCCTAGCGCATTTATAACAGTATTTAAAAAGTTAATTCTCTTATTTAAAGAATCCAACAATGTAACATTTAAGTTTTCTTTCATAATAGCAATTGGTAACCCTGGAAATCCTGCACCTGTCCCGACATCTATTAATGTTTTAGCATTTTTTAATTCTTCTCTTTTAAATGCTTTTATACAATCTATGAAATGCTTTTTAATTACTTCTTCATCTTCTACTATAGCTGTTAAATTTATCTTTTCATTCCATTCTTGAAGAAGTTTCATATAAATTATAAATTTTTCATATTGTTCCTTTGATAATTGTAAGCCAACATCCTCTGTTGATTTTGACATTAAATCATAAAAATCCATAAGTCCTCCATTAATAATTAATATTATTTATTATAATGATGTTCAAGATAAATTAATAGAACTGAAATATCTGCTGGAGATACGCCTGAAATACGTGATGCCTGCCCTACACTTACTGGTTTAATATTATTTAGCTTTTGTTCAGCCTCTGTTCTTAATCCATATATATCCTTATAATTAATATCCATAGGCAACAACTTCTTTTCAAACTTTTTAAATTGAGCAACTTGTTCAAGTTGACTTTGAATATATCCTTCATATTTTGTCAGTATATTAATTTGTTCACCAACATCATTAGGTAAATCAGGTCTTTCAGTATCTAATTGTGCTAATTCAAAGTAATTTAATTCTGGTCTTTGCATTAATTCATAAAAACTAATAGGCTTTCTTAATTCAACTGAATTTAATGAAAGTAAAAATTCATTAACTTCCTTCTTGTTTGTTACCTTTAATTTTTTTAATCTCTCTATTTCATTTTCAATATTTTTCTTTCTTATTAAAAATCTACTATATCTTTCTTCTGTAACTAATCCAACTCTATGCCCTATATCAGTTAATCTAAAGTCAGCATTATCTTGCCTTAATAGCAATCTGTATTCTGCTCTTGATGTCATCATTCTATATGGTTCATTAGTTCCCTTAGTAACTAAATCATCTATAAGAACTCCTATGTAGGCATCTGAACGAGTTAATATTAATGGTTCTTCATTTTTAATTTTTAATCCAGCATTTAATCCAGCAATTAATCCTTGTGCCCCTGCTTCTTCATATCCAGAACTCCCATTAAGTTGACCCGCTCCATATAAACCTTCAATAGCTTTAAATTCTAGCGTAGGCTTTAATTGAGTAGGATCAATTGAATCATATTCAATTGCATATGCAGTTCTCATCATTTCAACATTCTCAAGTCCAGGTAAAGTTTTAAGCATCTTAATTTGAACTTCTTCAGGTAATGATGAAGAAAATCCCCCTACATACATCTCTAAGGTATCAATTCCTTCTGGTTCAATGAATATTTGATGCTGAGGCTTATCTGGAAATCTCATTATTTTATCTTCTACAGATGGGCAATATCTAGGTCCTATTCCTTTTATACTTCCATTATAAATTGGTGATCTATCTATATTTTCTCGAATTATTTTACGCGTTTCTTCGTTTGTATAAGTTAAATAACAAGCCACTTGTTCTTTTTCTAATTTTTCATTCATAAATGAAAAAGGTACTATTTTATCATCACCATTTTGTTCTATCATTTTCGAAAAATCCACAGATTTTCTATTTATTCTAGCTGGAGTCCCTGTTTTAAATCTTCTTAATGTAATTTCTAAGTTTAATAATGATTGAGACAAGTCATTTGCTGGAAATAGTCCATTAGGGCCTCCACTATAGGATACCTCCCCAATAATAATTTTCCCTTTTAAATATGTACCTGTTGCAAGCACTACTGCTTTACACTTAAAAATAGCACCATTTTTAGTAACTACACCTGTTACTTTTCCACCTTCAACATTAAGTTCTGTAACTTCAATTTGCCTTATTTTAAGATTCTCTTGTTCTTCTAAAACTCTTTTCATTCTAAACTGGTAATCCCTTTTATCTGCTTGAGCTCTTAATGAATGAACTGCTGGTCCTTTTGACGTATTTAACATTCTTGATTGAATAAATGTATTATCAATGTTAATTCCCATCTCTCCACCAAGTGCATCAATTTCTCTAACTAAATGCCCCTTTGCAGTGCCACCTATATTGGGATTGCAAGGCATTAGTGCTATTGAATCTAAATTTATAGTACATACTAAAGTATTGAGTCCTAATCTTGCTGAAGCTAGTGCAGCTTCACACCCTGCATGACCAGCTCCAACAACTATTACATCAAATTGACCACCATCATAATTTACTGCCATTGCTTTTACCTACTTTCCTACACAAAATTCACTGAAAATTTTATTTAATAAATCTTCTTCCAATTCATCACCTGTTATTTCACCTAATGCCTTCATAGCTGCTGTTATATAAATTGATATCAAATCAAGATATTCATTAACATTAATCCTACTTAAAGCTGTGTCACAATTTTCTAGTGCTCTATATAATGCCTGTTTATGCCTTGTATTTGAAATTATTAAACTTTCTGAATTTATTTCTCCATTAAAGAATAAATTCTTAATTTCTGTTTTTAAATCATCAATCCCTTTTCCAGTCTTTGCTGATATATCTATTTTATTATTAAAATTATTTATTACATCTTGTGATATCTTCATATCCAAATCTATCTTATTTAATAATACTATGTATTTTTTATCTTTAATTTTATCAATTATAATTTTATCATTATCATCTATATCTCTAGATGTATCAAGCATTAATATTATTAAATCTGCTTCTTCAATCTTTTCTTTCGATTTCTCTACACCCATTTTTTCTACTATATCTTCTGTATCTCTTATTCCTGCAGTATCAGTTATTCTAATAGGTATTCCATCAAGATTTATATATTCTTCAATCACATCCCTCGTTGTTCCAGGAACATCTGTCACTATTGCCCTTTTTTCTTTTAGTAAGGCATTAAGCAATGATGATTTTCCTACATTGGGTTTACCAACGATAACTATATTAAGACCATCTCTTATAATCTTTCCTTCATCAGCATTTGATAATAAGTCATTTATTTTTAAAATTGTTTTATCAATACCCCCTTTAATTTGAAGAATTAAGTTGTCATCAATAATATCCTCATCATCTTCTGTAAAATCAACTGAATATTCAATTAGTGCTAATACATTTAACAAATATTTTCTTAATTCTGCTATTTCTCTTGAAAGTGCTCCATTACTTTGCAACATTGCTGATTTCATTGATAATTCAGTCTTTGCTGTAATTATATCCATAACTGCTTCTGCTTGACTTAAATCTACTCTACCATTTAAAAATGCCCTCTTTGTAAATTCTCCTGGCTCTGCAAGCCTTGCTCCAGCTCTTATAATTTGATTTAACACACTATTAGTTGATACAACTCCACCATGGCAGTTAACTTCAACTACATTCTCTCCAGTATAACTGTTAGGTGCCTTCATATAGCTCAAAATAACTTCATCAATTATTTCTTTATTTTCTACATCTACCACATTTCCGTACTTCATAGTATATGTTTGCATACTTTTAACATTATAATTATTTTTAGATGTAAATATCTCACTAGCAATATTTAAAGCATTTTCCCCTGAAATTCTAATTATAGCAACTCCGCCTTCTCCAATAGGTGTGGCTATAGCACAGATAGTATCAAATTCTTTCATTTATTGTCCTCCTTTATAAAGAAGAATTTTTTTCTTATTAATATCAATTTTAAACTAATATCAATTTTACATAACAAAATTTAATTAGTCAAAGTTATATTAAACAAATTTTTCTTTTTAAATTTATAAAATTTAATTATAAATTTAAAAAGAAAGCCCTCAGGCTTTCTTCTACAAATCTTTTTTTAATTCAACAACTACTCTTCTGAATGGTTCATCGCCTTCACTATATGTATTAACAAAAGCATGCCCTTGAAGTGCAGAATGAATAATCCTTCTCTCATACGGATTCATTGGTTCTAACTTAAATACTTTTCGTGTCTTTTTAACCTTATTAGCTGTCTTAATAGCAACACCATTAAGAGTTTCCTCTCTTTTGCTCCTATAGTTTTCAGTATCTAATATAACTTTTTTATGAGGAAGTTCATGTACCTTATTAACTACTAATGAAACTAAATATTGTATAGAATCTAATGTCTCTCCTCTGTAACCAATTATCATACCCATTTTTTCTCCTGATAAGTTGATTCTAAGAACATCATTCTCTTCTTTAAAATCTATCTTGGCCTCTATTTCCATACAATTAAGTATATTTGCTATAAAAACTCGTGCTTCCTCAATATAATTATATTTATTAGAAACCCTAATTTTAGCTGGCTTAACTCCTATAACATTAAATAAACCCTTTGAACCATGATTCAAAATTTCAACATTCACCATGTTCTTATCTGTACCCAATTCAATTAAAGCTTTATTTAAGGCTTCTTCAACAGTTTTTCCTTCTACTTCTATTGATTTCATCTGTTAATTCACCACCTCTAATATCAAAGCAAACTTAAATCACTTTTTTTATTTATTCTTTTTTCTCTTTTTACTAGATAAATTTTTAGGTTCTTCAACTGCCATCACAAACTTTTCTGTATCTGCTTGAACTTCTTTTTCTTTTCTAGAATTAATTTCTTTCATTGCAGGTTTATAATTTAAGAAATAAGTTTGTATACCTTGAATTAAATTACCCATTATCCAATATAAAACCAATATTGATTTAAAATTTAATGACATAAATCCCATCATTCCTGCCATCATTAAATTCATAGTTCCCATATTCATTCCACCAGGTTGTGATGGCGTAGCTTTAGTCATTAAATATGACGGTACATAAGTCGATAATGCAGCTAGAACTGGCAATATGAATAACTTGTCAGGAGCTGCTAAATCTTTAATCCATAAAAATGAAGATCCGTCTATCCCCTTTATACCCATAAATACCCAATAAAGAGCCATTAATATCGGTAATGGTAATAATGATGGAAGACATCCCCCTGTCATGCTAACATTCTTTTCCTTATATAACTTCATTGTTTCTGCATTTAATTTTTGTGGATCATCTTTATACTTTTCCTGAAGCTTCTTAACTTCTGGTTGAATCTTTTGCATTCCTTGAGTTGATTTTGCAGCCTTAATATTAAATGGCAATATCAGTACTCTTATAACTACTGTAAATGCAAATATAGCTAAAACATACGCTAATCCTTTATCTGATATTCCTATACTATCATGCATAAAAATATAGAAATAGTTAAATATATCAGCCATAAAGTCAATTATACTTTGAAACATTAAAATACATACCTCCTATACCTTACCTTACTGGATCATATCCACCCTTGCAAAAAGGATTACATCTTAATATTCTGTAAATCGCCATTAAACTACCTTTAAACGCTCCATATTGATTTATAGCATCTAGAGCATATTGTGAACAAGTTGGCGTAAATCTACAGCATGAAAGTCTTCCAGGTGAAATACCTTTTCTATAAAATTTAATTAGACTTATTAGTAGTTTCTTCATTATTATATAAGCCTGCCTTCTTAATTAAATTCTTCATAGATTTTTCTACTTCAAAGTAGCTTTTATCTTTGATAGGATTTCTTGCTATAAAAACAAAATCATATCCTTTTATTATAGAATTATAATTTAACCTAAAGCTTTCACTTATTAATCTTTTGCATCTACTTCTAACAACACTATTTCCTACTTTCTTACTTACAGAAACACCTAGTTTATTATAAAGATTAAATTTCTTATCTTTATTTTTTTTATTCCTTAATATGTACATAACTAGAAAGTCATTTGCAAATGACTTTCCTCTTCTATATACAAATGAAAATTCAAAATTTTTCTTTAATCTATAAATCATAGATATTTTTATACTCCTTTTTTCCCTGCATTGCAGAAAAAAGGCCACTTAATGCGGCCCTTAAGCTGTTAATTTTTTTCTTCCTTTTTGTCTTCTGTTTCTAAGAATATTTCTTCCTGCTGAAGTACTCATTCTCTTTCTGAAGCCATGTTCCTTTTTTCTTGTTCTCTTTTTAGGTTGATAAGTCATGAACATTACACATGCACCCCCTTAAATTGATTATTTATAGTAAAAACTATACTTTATGATTTTAAATTTTACTTTACTTATTATATATACATAATAATTTTCTGTCAAGGTGGTAATAATTGTTGATAAATATATTTATATATATTTTTTTGTGGATAACTTATTGAATATCAATATTTACTTATGTTATCATAAGTATTATGTTGTGAATAACTTATTAATATTAATACTTATCCACATATGTTGACAAGTATGTGGATAAGTTGTTTATTTTCTGCTATTGCTACATATCATATACCACACTTATACTATATTTAGTATATGTTTATAACTTTTTTTGTAAATTGTTATTGAATTTATACCAAATTAATATATACACATAATTATTAACATGTTGATATATTTATATACATGCATGGCTATAATATACAAATGTTAATATTTCTGTTGATAAACTGTACATAATATCATAAAATTTTTTTTTATTAAAATATTGGAGGAATAAGAATGGATGCCGATCTTAAAAATTTGTGGGCTAAAACCCTAGATATTATAAAAAGTGAGCTAAGTGAAGTTAGCTTTAACACTTGGATTAAAAGCTGCGAACCTATGTCTATCTCTTCTGATACTATAAAGATAAGCGTTCCGAATTCCTTTACTCAAGATATTTTAGATAAACGCTATAAAGATTTAGTTGTTAATTCTATAAAAGCAGTCTGCTCAAAACTATATAAGATTGAATTCATTATAATGTCAGATAATTATGATAAAGATGAAAGTAATGCTCCTGAAATATCAAAATCAATTATCGTTAATGATGAAATGTCTTCAACATTAAATCCCAAATATACATTTAAATCTTTTGTAATAGGCAACAGTAACAGATTTGCTCATGCTGCATCATTAGCTGTTGCAGAGTCACCTGCTAAAGCCTATAATCCTCTATTCATATATGGTGGCGTTGGACTTGGAAAAACTCACTTAATGCATGCCATAGGTCATTATATTTTAGCTAGTAATCCCAATGCCAAAGTAGTATATGTTTCCTCTGAAAAATTCACTAATGAATTAATTAATGCAATTAAGGATGATAAAAATGAAGAATTCAGAAATAAATATAGAAATGTAGATATCTTACTTATAGATGATATACAATTCATTGCTGGAAAAGAACGTACCCAAGAAGAATTCTTCCATACATTTAATGCACTACATGATGCAAATAAACAAATTATATTATCATCCGATCGACCACCAAAGGAAATTCCAACATTAGAAGATAGATTACGTTCTAGATTTGAATGGGGACTAATTGCAGATATTCAAGTTCCTGATTTTGAAACTAGGATGGCTATTCTAAAAAAGAAGGCTGATGTTGAAAACTTAAATGTAGCAAATGAAGTCATGGGATATATTGCTACTAAAATTAAATCTAATATAAGAGAACTTGAGGGGGCTTTAATAAGGATAATTGCTTATTCTTCGCTAACTAATCGAGAAGTTACTGTAGATTTAGCTACAGAAGCATTAAAGGATATCATATCTAAAAAACAAGGAAAATATATTACTATTCATATTATACAAGATGTAGTTTCTAGTTACTTTAATTTACGTATCGAAGATTTAAAGTCTCAAAGAAGAACTAGAAATGTTGTTTATCCAAGGCAAATTGCAATGTATTTAAGTAGAAAACTAACAGATATGTCCTTACCTAAAATTGGAGAAGAGTTTGGTGGAAGGGACCATACTACTGTTATACATGCTTATGAGAAAATATCTGAAAATCTAAAAATTGATGATTCCTTGCAACATACTGTTAATGATATTACTAAAAAGTTAACTCAAAGTTAGTCCACAACTGTATATAATAAGTACATAATAACCTGTGGATAATATTTTTAAAGTAATAAAGTATTGAATAATGTGGATAACTTGTTTAATTTGTTACTTACTTATCAACAACAATTTTGTATATAATTTTGTTGATATTACTTACTTCGAGATAGTTATCAACAAATCAACAGCCCCTACTACTACTATTACTAAAAAATATTTATCTATCTTTATTATTGTCTTTAAGTTCCTGTTAACAAATAAGGAGGGTTTTAAATGATCTTTACATGTGAAAAACAAAAAATATTAGAAGGTATATCAATAGTTCAAAAAGCTATAACTGGTAAATCGACTATGCCTATACTTGAAGGAATATATATAAATGCAAATAAATCAATATTGACACTTATAGGATCAGATATGGATGTTAGTATTCAAACATTTGTCGATGCTACCATTATAGAAGAAGGAAGTATTGTTATTGATGCTAAAATCTTTGGAGAAATAATAAGAAAATTACCTAACTCAACTATTAAAATAGAAACTATTGAAAATCAATTGATAAAAATAACTTGTGAAAAATCTGTATTTGATGTAGTTTATATGAATACAAATGAATTCCCAGAGTTACCTAAAATTAATGAAAACTTAACCATATCAGTAAATCAAAATATATTAAAAAATATGATTAAAGGAACGTCTTTTGCAATTGCTCAAGATGAAACTAGACCAATTCTCCAAGGTATATTATTTGAAGTGAAAAATAAAAATTTAAATTTAGTTGCCCTTGATGGATATCGATTAGCTATTAGAAGTGAATTTTTAGATACTGATATTAATATGGAAGTTGTTATACCAGGTAAAACTTTAAATGAAGTATCTAAAATACTAGAAGATGCTGATGATATTGTAGACATAACATTTACTAATAATCATATATTATTTAATTTAGAAAAAACAAAGATAATATCTAGATTACTAGAGGGTAAATTTATAAATTATAATTCATTATTGCCACAGGAACATAAATTATTTGTTAATATTAATAGACAAGAATTGCAAAATGCTATACAAAGAGCATCTTTAATGGCTAAAGACGGAAATACTAATTTAATAAAATTAGATTTGCAACAAGATAATTTAATAATAACATCTAATTCTCAATTGGGAAAAGTAAGAGAAGAAATTTCGATAAAATTGCAAGGTGAATATATACAAATTGCATTTAATTCAAAATATTTGTTAGATGTACTGAAAAATGTGGAGTCTGATGAAGTTATTATGAAAATGACCTCGGGAATAAGCCCATGCGTAATTGAAGAAAAAAATAATGAAAATGCTAAGTATTTAGTTTTACCAGTAAGATTAATGAGATAGGAGGATAAATATTAAACTTAATATTTATACAATAAAATGAATAAAATAAAAATTAATACTGAAATTATAAAATTGGATGCTTTTTTAAAGTGGGCAGCCATTGTTAGTTCAGGATCAGAAGCTAAACTTTATATACAAGATGGATTAGTAAAAGTTAATAATGAAATTTGCATTCAACGAGGAAAAAAATTAAAAGTTGGAGATATTGTAAGTTTCGAAGATTCAGATTTTGAAATAGTATAACGTAGTTATTAAGTAATAAAACAAACTGTTATATAATAACTATGTTATAATTATTATAGGTGTATTTTTTATGTATGTTAAAAATATTATTTTAATTAATTATAGAAGTTATGAGAATTTAAAAATTGAATTTAAAAAAAATGTCAATGTATTCATAGGAGATAATGCTCAGGGGAAAACTAATATTCTGGAATCAATTTACTATGGAGCTTTTGCGAAGTCTCATAGAACTTCAAAAGACAAAGAATTAATAAATTGGAAAAAGGATAAGGCTTACATAAGTTTACTTGTTGGCAAAGATAGACTTGATAAGAAGATTGATATAAATATTCTTAGGGATGGTAAAAAGGCTATTAAAGTAAACAATATTAAAGTAAATAAAATAGGTGAATTGTTTGGAACGTTTAATGTTGTTATGTTTTCACCAGAAGACTTAAAAATTATAAAGGAAGCTCCTAATCTAAGAAGAAGATTGCTAGATATGGAGTTGTCTCAAATAAATTCAAAATATTACTTTAACTTGGTTCAGTATAATAAGATTCTTAACGAAAGAAACATTTTATTAAAGAGTAAAAAATTCAATATAGATGTTTTAGAAGTCTATGATATACAATTAATTGAATATGCTGATTATATTATCTCAAAAAGGTTAGAATATATAGATAAGATAAACTTTTATGGTAGTAGGATCCACAATGAAATAACATATGGTAAAGAGAAAATTGAGTTTAAATATAATTGTACTGTTAATTTAGATGATTTTAAAAATAATTATTTAAAAAAATTGCAAGATAATATTTTGAGAGATAGAGAAAGAGGATTAACTTCAGTAGGACCTCATAGGGATGATTTTAATGTTTTTATAAATGATATAGATGCTAAAATATTTGGTTCTCAAGGACAGCAGCGGACAGCAATTTTAACTATGAAGTTTTCATCTCTAAAAATTATTAAAGAAATTACCGGAGAATATCCTGTTTTATTATTAGATGATGTTCTTTCAGAACTTGATGTAAATAGAAAAAGATATATATTGAGTAAAATAAACAATATACAGACAGTAATAACATGTACTGGAATTGATGATTTAGGAGATTATTTAGATAATAAGGCTAAGATATTTAATGTATCGAATGGGCAAATTTTAAATTGAAGGAGGAATATTTAGTGTTTTTACATTTGGGTGAAAATGTTGTAGTTCCTATTAAAGACATTATTGGAATATTCGATTTACAAAATACAATGTATAGTTCTGATACAATACAATTTTTAAGATTGGCAGAAGAAGATGGATTTGTTCAAAGAATTACAGAGGAACAACCTAAGTCTTTTATCATAGCAGAAGTTAATAATAAAAGTAAGATATATCTTTCACCAATATCATCGACGACATTAACAAAAAGAACTGATATGGATTATAGTTCTTAATTTTTAAAGGGTTAATAATTTTAATATTTATTAAGTTTAGGAGGATTCTGATTTGGAACAAAATAATAGAGAATATGATGAAAATCAGATACAAGTTCTTGAGGGATTAGAAGCAGTAAGAAAAAGACCTGGTATGTATATCGGAAGTACAAGTTCAAGAGGTCTTCATCATTTAGTTTATGAAATAGTTGATAACAGCATCGATGAAGCATTAGCTGGTTATTGTAATAAAATAGAAGTTTATATTAATGAGGATAATTCAATTACAGTAAGTGATGATGGTAGAGGTATTCCAGTAGGAATAAATGCTAAAATGGGAAAATCAAGTGTTGAAGTTATAATGACAATATTACATGCTGGAGGTAAATTTGGCGGCGGAGGATATAAAGTTTCAGGTGGATTACATGGAGTTGGTGCATCTGTAGTTAATGCTCTTTCAGAAGAGTGTGCTGTTACAGTAAAAAGAGAAGGTCATATTTGGAAACAAGAGTATAGAAGAGGTAAGATAGTTGAAGATCTAAAAAAAATCGGTGATAGTGATGAAACTGGTACAACGGTATACTTTAAGCCAGATTCAGAAATATTTGAAGATTTAGTATTTGATTTTGAAATTTTAGCTCAAAGGTTGAGAGAGTTAGCCTTTTTAAACAAAGGTATTTATATAAAGTTAGTAGATAAGAGAACAGAAAAAGAAGAAATATTTCACTATGAAGGTGGAATTAAATCATTTGTTAGTTACTTAAATAGAAATAAAGTATCTCTTCATGAAGAGCCAATGTATGTAGAGGGGATAAAAGACAACATATCTGTTGAAATAGCATTGCAGTATAATGATGGATATACGGAAAATATTTTTTCATTTGCAAATAATATAGATACAGTTGAGGGTGGAACTCACTTAGTTGGATTTAAAACAGCATTAACTAGAGTACTCAATGATTATGCTAAGAGATTTGGATATATAAAAGAAAATGATAAAAATTTTACAGGTGATGATGTAAGAGAAGGCCTTACAGCTGTAATATCTGTTAAGATTGAGGAACCACAGTTTGAAGGGCAAACTAAGACAAAGTTAGGAAATAGTGAGGTTCGAGGAATTGTTGATTCAGTTGTTGGTGAAAATGTAGGTATGTTCCTAGAAGAAAATCCTAATGTAGGTAAGATAATAATAGACAAGGCTTTAATGGCAGCTAGAGCTAGAGATGCAGCTAAAAAAGCAAGAGAATTAACAAGAAAATCAGTATTAGAGAGATCTGCATTACCTGGGAAATTAGCAGATTGTTCTTCAAAGGATCCTAAAGAATGTGAAATTTATATAGTCGAAGGGGATTCAGCGGGTGGATCTGCAAAACAGGGAAGAAACAGACAATTCCAGGCTATCTTACCATTAAGAGGTAAAATACTAAATGTTGAAAAACAAAGATTAGATAGAATATTAAATTCAGATTCAATAAGAAATATGATTACTGCATTTGGTGGAGGAATAGGAAAAGATTTTGATGTTGAAAAGCTTAGATATAATAGAATTATACTTATGACAGATGCCGATGTTGATGGTGCTCACATAAGAACATTATTGTTAACATTCTTTTATAGATACATGAAAGAACTAATAGAAGACGGGCATGTGTATATTGCACAACCTCCATTATTTAAGGTTAGCAAAGGTAAAAAAGAAATATATACTTATTCAGATGCGGAACTAGAAAAAGTATTACAAGAGATTGGTGGAAAAGATAATTCTACTGATATACAAAGATATAAAGGTCTTGGTGAAATGAATGCAAATCAATTATGGGAAACAACAATGGATCCAGCGAATAGAATATTATTAAAAGTAAATATTGATGATGCAATGCTTGCTGATGAAATATTTACAATTTTAATGGGTGAAAAAGTTGAACCAAGAAGAGATTTTATAGAACAAAATGCTAAAAATGTTGTCAATTTAGATATTTAAAGCTAAATATGAGGTGAAATACATGGATTTTAATGAAGGAAAAGTTCTATCTGTAGATATTAAAAATGAAATGAAGAAGTGTTATATAGACTATGCAATGAGTGTCATAGTTGGGCGTGCATTGCCAGATGTAAGAGATGGTTTAAAACCAGTACATAGAAGAATACTCTTTTCTATGCAAGAACTAGGATTATATCCGGAAAAGGGATATAGGAAATGTGCAAGAATAGTCGGAGACGTTTTAGGTAAGTATCATCCACATGGAGATACTTCTGTTTATGATGCATTAGTAAGAATGGCTCAAGATTTTTCAATGAGATATATGCTAGTTGATGGTCATGGAAATTTTGGCTCTGTTGATGGTGATGGAGCGGCTGCAATGAGATATACAGAATCAAAAATGAATAAAATAGCTGTTGAAATGTTAAGAGATATTAATAAGAATACAATTGATTTTATGCCTAATTTTGATGGAGAAGAACAAGAGCCAGTAGTATTACCAGCTAGATATCCAAATCTTTTGGTTAATGGTTCATCAGGAATTGCTGTTGGAATGGCAACTAATATTCCACCACATAATTTGGGTGAAATAATAGATGGTACTATAATGCTCATTGATAATCCTGATGTAACAGTATTAGATATTATGACTAAAATTAAAGGTCCAGATTTTCCAACTGGAGCTACTATAATGGGTAAGGCTGGAATAAGAGCAGCATATGAAACAGGAAGAGGAAAAGTCGTTGTAAGAGCAAAGGCTGAAATTGAAGAGGAAAATGGAAGACATAAAATAATTGTTACTGAGATACCATATCAAGTAAATAAAGCAAAACTTATAGAAAATATTGCTGACTTAGTAAAGGATAAAAAGATTACTGGAATATCTGATTTGAGAGATGAATCAGATAGAGATGGTATGAGAATTGTAGTTGAACTAAAACGAGATGCCAATCCTAATATAGTATTAAACCTATTATATAAACATACAAAACTTCAAGATACATTTGGAGTAATTATGTTAGCATTAGTTAATAATGAGCCAAAAGTTTTAAATTTGAAACAAATATTAGAAAACTATATAGAATTTCAAAAGGAAGTAATAACAAGAAGAACTATATTTGATTTAAATAAAGCTGAGGCTAGAGCTCATATATTAGAAGGTCTAAAAATAGCATTAGATAATATAGACGAAGTAATAAGTATAATAAGAAATTCCAAAACCAGTGAAATAGCTAAAAATACTTTAATAGAAAGATTTGATTTTTCTGAAAAGCAATGTCAAGCTATATTAGAAATGAGATTAAGAAGATTAACTGGTTTGGAAAGAGATAAAATTGAGGATGAGTATAATGAATTAATGAAACAAATAGAATACTTAAAATCTATTTTAGCTAGTGAAGAAAGATTATTCAGTGTTATTAAAGATGAACTTATGGAGATAAAAACTAAGTATTCAGATGAAAGAAGAAGTAAGATTGAAAAAATTCTAAACGAAATTGATATAGAAGATTTAATCCAAGAAGAAGATGTTGTTATAACATTAACTAATTCAGGATATGTAAAGAGAATTTTAGCAGATACCTATTCAGCACAACGAAGAGGTGGTAAGGGTATTCAAGCTATGACAACAAAGGAAGATGATGTTGTTGAACATGTAATGATAACATCAACACATTCTGATGTATTATTCTTTACTAATAAGGGAAGAGTATATAAATTAAGAGCTTATGAAATTCCTGATGCTGGAAGACAAGCAAAAGGAACAAATTTAATAAATCTTATAGCAATAGAAGCTGATGAAAAAATTCAAACAGTATTAACAGTAACAGATGATAAAAAAGAAGGATTCTTATTCATGGGAACTAAACAAGGTATAGTAAAGAAAACTCCAATAAGTGAATTTAAGAATTTAAGGAAGAATGGATTAATTGCAATAAGTTTGAAAGATGGAGATGAATTATTAAAAGTCAAAAATACCTATGGAGATGCTAATATTATGGTAATAACTCAAAATGGTTATGCTGTTAGATTTAATGAAGCAAATGTTAGGTCTATGGGAAGAACTGCATCAGGAGTTAAAGCTATTAATTTAAAAGATGATGATATAGCAGTATGTATGGATATTGCTGTTGATGGAGAAGAATTATTAGTAATAAGTGAAAATGGATATGGAAAGAGAACTCCTATAACTGCATATAAGCTACAAAACAGAGGTGGAGTAGGATTAATAACTTATAAGATTAGTGATAAGACAGGAAAACTTGTTGGTGCTACAATATGTAAAGTTGATGATGAATTAATGCTTATAAATTCTAAGGGGGTAGCTATTAGAATTAATGTATCTGATATTTCTGTCACAAGTAGATCTGCAATGGGTGTAACATTAATGAGAAGTAATGAAGATGAAAAAGTAGTTGCTATAGCTAAGATATTGAGTAGTTATGATTCTGAAAAACAATTAGTTGAAGGAAATCAAGATGATAATGTTATGGGTGAAGAAGTAGAAGATAACAGTGAAATAAATAATATAGAAGAATAATATTATAATTATTGATTTAGTATTATTTAAATAAGGCTCTAACAATAAAAAAGTATGTTAGAGCCTTATTTGTATTAAAAAAATAAAATACGATGAAATTATATGACATATTACTTATTATTCAAATGAATAATAAGTAATATGTGCCTGGAGTGTCATAACAATTAATATTGAGAATAAGGTAGATAAATAGAGATATATAAGATTAAGTTAACCTAATAGGGTTATACTATATAAATAAATGTAAATTATGTGTTAAGATAAAAAACGTCGCAAAGATGCATCAACAACTTAATGAAAATTTAAAAACGATTGAAAAAAGGTTTTTAAATAATCTCTTAAAAAGTTGTTGACAAGATTAAAACTAAGTGATATACTAAGTTATGTCGCTTGAGTGTGACAAATAAAAACAAAAAATTACAACGAAAGTTGTGAAAGAAAATGGTCTTTGAAAATTGAACAGAATATATAAGTACATTTAAGTAAACCAGCAATTTTTATTTGAGTAAGCTAAGATTAAACTTTTTATTGAGAGTTTGATCCTGGCTCAGGACGAACGCTGGC
>NZ_JAJFUC010000021.1 GCF_021372645.1 Clostridium sp.
TTATTCTGTTCAATTTTCAAAGACCATTTTCTTTCACAACTTTCGTTGTAACTATTTGTTTTTATTTGTCACACTCAAGCGACTTATTTAGTATATCACTTGGCTTGAATCCTGTCAACAACTTTTTTAAAATCTTTTAAAATCTTTTTTCAAAAGGTTTTTATCAAATTCTTTTAAGTTGTTTCCGTCTCTTTGTGACGTATTTTATCTTAACATATATATTTATGACGCCCATATATTAATATATACCATTTAACTCATTTATATTCATTATAGTCCGTAATTTATCCACTATTCTCTATTATCCTATTAGTGATACACTCGGAATAGTTATACGGATTTATTGTGCAGAATCAGTATAATAATTTACTTTTAATATGCAATTCCACTACTATAATGAAGCATAAAAAAAGAACTGCACAGTATTCTTGCCTATTTTTAATTACACTAGGGTTGTAAGTTTCGTTGATAACCTGCTGTGCTCAAAACTCACTTCCTTGTGTGACACTAAATATACAACGTATTGGGGGCAGTTCTTTTTTATATGCCTAAACAATTTAATAAAAATTAAATTTGATTTTTGCTATTTTTATTATATCCTATTTCCTCTAAAATAATTAATGCAGTATCCTCAATAGCTCTTTCTGTAACATCTATAGTTTTACAACCTATTTTTCTCATTATCTTATCTGCAAATTCTAATTCTTCTAATACTCTAGCATCTCCTGCATATTCAATATCCAATGTGATTCTGTGAAACTTATCTAATCTCTTTTTTCTAATTTCAATTAATCTAAGTGGATTTATAGTAAGCCCAAATACTTTTTTCCTATCAATTTCATATATTTCTTTTGGTACCTCGACCTCTGGCATTAATGGAATATTTATAGTTTTTATTCCCTTATTAGCTAGATACATACATAGTGGTGTCTTTGATGTTCTTGAAAGCCCCACCAATACAACATCTGCATTTTTTAATCCCCTATAGTCTTTACTATCATCATATTGCATTGCAAATTCCATAGCTTCTATTCTTTTGAAATATACTTCATCTATTTGTCTCATAGCGCCAGGGTTATATGTAGGTTGTGTTTTCAATAAAATAGATGCTACATTGAGTATCGGTCCTAATACATTCATAACTGATATATTTTTTTCCATTGCCTTTTGTGTTAAGTGTTCTCTTACGTTAACAGTGATTATCGTAGATACTATTATTACATTTTCACATTCATCTACAATTTTCATTACATCTTCAACATCCTCTAATGCCTTCACATATGGAATCCTTTTCACCTCAACTTTTTCTGTAAATTGACTTGCTGCTGCAACCGCTACCTGATTTGCAGTTTCTCCTATAGAATCTGATACTGCTAAAATTGTTAACATAATATTATACCTTCTTTCTCATATTTTCATAATTATTTTTATACCTTGACACTTTTTATTAATATACTTTATGCACACCCCATATTTTCCAACTAGTTTATGTATATTTTCTTTATTTCTATATTAAGCCAAATTAAGTTATTTTAATAGTAGTGAATTTTTTTTCAGCATATGTTACACTTTAATATAGCATTAATATAGCATTAATATAATTTATAATTGGAGGTACTTGTATGAAAAATAAAAAGGTGTTGACTATAAGTATTCTTCCTATAATGTGGGTTCTATATGTTTTATTTGAGCTTTTCACTGGAAGAATTATTGATTTTCAAACAATTTCTTTTAACATAATACTGATTCTATTATTTGCACTTGTTGGTCTATTTACTTATAAATTTGGCATTAAGCATGAAAACGGATTTAAATCGAATATATTGTTACTTCTATTTTTATTCTTTTTTTTACTTGATCAAGGGATAAAGATATTAATAAAATTCCTGTGGTTTAATAATGATTTTCCTATAATTAATGGCATGCTATACTTTAGGCCTATAATTAATACTGATGGATCTTGGCTAAATGCCCGATTTGGTACATCTGTTAGCTTCCCAATTTTAATAACATTAAATATACTTGCTATTTTCATTTTTATTGAAGTATTCAGATATTATTTACATAAAGGAAATAAAGATTTTTGGTCAGACATGTGCTTTATTTTTGTAACTTGTGGTGCTATTTGTTCACTGATTGATAAAGTATTTTATGGAGGCAGTTTAGATTTTATAGGAATCAGCAATCTATTTA
The DNA here is from genome assembly GCF_021372645.1 of Clostridium sp. Taxonomy (GTDB): domain Bacteria; phylum Bacillota; class Clostridia; order Clostridiales; family Clostridiaceae; genus Clostridium. The sequence continues at coordinate 2,194 of NZ_JAJFUC010000021.1, forward strand.
TTGCAGATATAAAAGATCTATATATTAATCTGAGCATATTATTTTTTACTCTTACTATGTTTAATAACGGATACCTATCATCTAGTGAAGATACATCTTTTAAAGATGACCTCGAAACACTAAAAAAATTCTTATTATTTATAAGAAATGATATATTCCATAAATTTAAATGTTCTTGAAATAATATAATCTATAAAGCTACTCATTCTTAATTTTGATAAGTAGATAGCTAAAAATGAGTGACCACGAGCCGTGTTTCCTTTATATTGGGTTTGCCGAGCCTTCATGCAGTATAATTACATTTAGACTTTATATCCTTAGTAATTACTAGGAATATAAAGTGTTTTTCATATACATAACTAGTGACGTTGATAAAAATTTCTTATTATTTCATTTCATCATATGTAAATACAATTTACTAATTAATATATCATATAAACAAGAAAATCTGCTTCGCAGACTGTGTGTTTCTGCTTATTTCCTTTAGCAATAATTTTTGTTAATAATTTATTCATATTTAAAATTGCTTTACTAACCATGTATTTATACTACTTTCAAAAGTTATCCACAGATTTGACTTGATTATAATTTCCTAAAGAATAAAAAAGAGCCTTTACTCTAAGTAAAGACCCTTTATATAAACACTAAGCAAGTTTTTAATAAAAATTACTTTGTTAAAAATAATTGGTGGCTTACCCGGGAATCGAACCCGGGACACCATGATTAAAAGTCATGTGCTCTACCAACTGAGCTAGTAAACCATATTTACCTCGCAACGTCCTACTCTGCCACACAGTCACCCGTGCAGTACCATCGGCGCTATAGACCTTAACTGTCCTGTTCGGAATGGGAAGGAGTGTTACCTCTATGCCATCATCACGAGATTAAGTGAGTCTCTAAATCTTTGATTAAATTAAACGAACTTATGCAAATTCGTTTAGAATTTGTATTCGTTATTAGTTAAATCTTTGATTTAGATAAAAGAGCTGTACTCCAACGAATGAATAATGAGTTGAAGTTTCCTTTTTCAATAAATCCCTAGAATTTATATCGCTTATTCTAAATCTATGTATAATTATATCTTGTCGAATATTTGTCTCAACAAGATATAATTATACATGCTATATTATTTTATGTCAACCTTTATTTAAAATAAATGTTGATTTATTTTTTTATATATTCTTTTATTAATGCTACTGATTTTTTAAATTTGTCTAATTCATCATTTGTCATGTGTATTTCCACAACTTCTTTAACTCCATCAGCATTTAAAACAGCAGGTACTCCACAGAATACATCATTTTCACCGTATTCACCTTCTAGTAACGTAGACACTGGCATTATTCTATTTTCATCATTCAGAATTGCTTTGATTATTCCAACTGTTGCTGTTGCTATTCCGTAGTATGTTGTTCCTTTTCTATTATATACTTCCCAGCCAGCTTTAGCCGTTTCTAAAACTAATTTATCTAAATCTACATCTCCAACTCTCTCTTTGTTATCTGTTAATATTTCATAAAATGATTTTCCTCCAACTGTCACATGTGACCAAGGTACCATTTGAGAATCTCCATGTTCACCCATTGAGTATGCTTGAACACTACGTGGATCTACATTTAATAACTCTCCAATAAAATTCTTTAACCTAGCTGAATCAACTGAAGTCCCAGTACCTATAATATGATTCTTTGGTAATCCTGATATTTTATAAACATGATATGCAATCATATCCACAGGGTTGGAAATGACAATAAAATGACCTTTAAATCCACTCTTCATTACGGGATCTACAATAGATTCTACTATTCTAGCCGATAACTCTAATGTGTCTACTCTTGTCTGACCTGGCTTAGGTGGCGCACCCGCTGTTATTACTATAATATCCACATCCCCACATTGATCATAGCGTCCCCTAATAACCTTTGTATTTCTATTTAAGTATTCAATACAATGATTTAAGTCCATAACCTCACCGAGAGCTCTCTCTTCATTTATATCAATCATTAATATTTCATCACAAACTCCTTGTGTTATTAAACTAAATGCTGTACTAGAGCCTACTAAGCCTGTTCCTATAATGGCAACCTTACTTTTCTTTAAACTCATATAAATGCCTGCCTCAAAATCATTATTTAAATTTATATTGTTTCTTACTAATTAACCAATTATTCGCTTTTTATTATACATAATACATATTCATAATAAGTATTATGTATGATAAAAAGTATTCTTTCAACTTCCTATTATATTGATAAACTAATTAAATCATCTATAATTTAATTAATTAACAAATTTATTATACTTATCCTCAATAAATATAATGAATTTGTGTATAAAATTTTTAATTTAATAATATTTAACTGTAAAACAAAGAAGACTGTTAAAAATAAATTTTAACAATCTTCACTCTGGTGCGTCATCAGGGATTCGAACCCTGGACACCCTGATTAAGAGTCAGGTGCTCTACCAACTGAGCTAATCACGCAAATCTTACCTCGCAACGTCCTACTCTGCCACACAGTCACCCGTGCAGTACCATCGGCGCTATAGACCTTAACTGTCCTGTTCGGAATGGGAAGGAGTGTTACCTCTATGCCATCGTCACGAGATGTTTGAAAAAACTATGTTCTTTCAAAATTGCATATAAATATTAATGTATTATTTACAACTTGATTATATATTGGTCAAGCCCTCGACCTATTAGTATCAGTCAGCTAAATATGTTACCATACTTACACCTCTGACCTATCAAC
>NZ_JAJFUC010000031.1 GCF_021372645.1 Clostridium sp.
GCATATCAGTGAATTCATCTGAAAACACTTTGTTTTGAATAGCCTTTTTTATTAGCTCCAACAGTTGTATTTCAGTTACATCAAGACTTCTGGGAATGTATCTGTTATCTCCTCTTATTGTATCTTTGTACAATGCAAATCTTATTTCTTCCCTTTGTTTTTCCTTTACTTCAATTCTTTCTATGCAACTATAATAATCATCATCTTCTATACTGACTTTATTATAGATTTTGCAATAGCTTGTTTCTTTTATTATTTTAGTTTCACTCTGCTTTGCCATTTCAATTACAACTCCTTTTCTATTAGAATTTCATGAAGCTCCTTAGTTGAATATACTACAATCGAATAATCATCGGATAATAGAAAAAGTGATGAATAGTAATCAATACCATCATCACTCTTTATAATGTCTGTATATTCTGGAAGTAGTCCTTTTATACTATTAACTTTTATTTCTGCAACATCTTCTTTTGATTCCAATATTGCAATATACCCTCCCATGTCTTCTAGTTCTCTGTTTTCAGAATAGTTTTCATCTAGTAGCCTTATTATTTCTTCTGCCTCTTTTAGCATTTCCTTCGAGCATTTTGTTTTTAGTGCTTCTAGTTGTTCCAATTTATATACTTTTTTCATATTCAATTCCTCCTAAAAATAGAAAAGGTAATACTCAAAGCTACTATTACTCCAAGTATTACCTTTACTTATATTAATCTATTATTATAATATATATTTATTTTTAGTATTATTACCCTAAATAATTCTAGCAACGCTAACTGTCTTAATCCTCAAATTCGCCTTTAAGCATACATTTGCCTACATGCTTATTATAGCAATCAGTACATAATTCTTTATCACATTTAGGACAACTTTCTATTTCATCTGCATGAAAATCTCTTCCACATCTTTCGCATTCTATCATTAGTCTACACCCCACATTAATTATATTTTATGTAGAGTATAACAAACATATTTATCTTTTTAAAGCTATATTTATTTTAATCCTAATCTAATAACCCTCTATAAAATGTTTCTGCTATATTTTTTTGATTAAACAGCATTTCTAACTTGCACATTGTTTTATCATACAAATTATTTTCTTTGGCATATCTTATTACATCCTCATATGTAAGCTCAAAAATATTATCTGTAATATTGTAATAGAAATCTTCATTCATAACTCCAAAGAAATATTTTACTGCATCTTCATAAGTCATTCTTTCTACTCCTTCAATATCACAATTTTCATCTGTATAGCATCCATTTTTATCATTCCATTGAAGAAATTCTGTTATTGATTTTCTGTCACTCTCTAATATGTTATTATATTTTTTCAAAATTGATTCCTCCTTATATGTAAATTATTACTGCGATAATAATATATAATTTTTCAGTATAACTTTTTTAAGCTCTTTACTTCTTGTCATAACTATATATGCAAATATATTGTAACAATATGTCTATTTTTTTCTGTTTACATTTTGAGTATAATTAGTTATACTTATTTTAAGTTGCAAATCCACATCGAGTTTTACTACTAAACTCGTGATTCTATGGTGGATTTACCCACATGTTTTAATTATTTATATGTGGCTATTTTAATAAAAGGAAGTGGTTTTATGGTATTTACACCAGACACTAAAGAAATGGATCTATTGTCAAAAATAATCAGTATACATCATGCAGAATACTCTCTTATAAGATTGACTTCTACTATGCTCGAAAAATCAATAATTGATGCTGGAGAAGGCATGCGTAATCTATTTAAAGAAAATGAAATTATAGACTACTCTTCTATTACTCCCGGTGGCGATAAAATAATACTAGATGCAATACTATTGTCAGATGAAGCTTATCCTGTACAGATAAGTTGCTATCGCCCAAAAACAAAAAAAGGTGACCCTCGTTTTTGGATATATGGATTAAAAAAGATTATACGCAAAGGTGAATTAATATATATAACCATATATAATAATCAAGTATGTATTATTCCACTTGTTTCACATTATTTTAATATTGGTGAAATTTCGAATTTCTTTAAAAACGATGATTCATCTAATATTAATGATTGTATTAATATACTAAAAAAACTTGCACATCAAGATATATTAAGTGTTTCACCTTATAAACTAAATCCAAAGGACATTGGAGATACCCTAGAAAGAGAATTTGATATTCCATCTAATTCAAGTAAACTTGCTGACTTTAGAGGTTTAATAGAACTAAAAGCTAAACGTAAAGGTGTAAAAACTAAAGATACGTTATTTAGCATGGTTCCTAATTGGAATGAAAGTAACATTCAGACATCTACAGATATGATTTTAACATTCGGATATAAATCCAGAAAACATGATGATTTTATCGACCTATATGTTACTGTTTCTAACAAGCCTAATGCCCAAGGTTTATATTTAGAAGTTGATGAAGACAATCAAGTTGTTATCCAAAAGTATAAAGATTCTAATGGTTCTGTATCAGATACATGCATTTGGACTTTTGACGAATTGAAAGAACGTCTTTATTCTAAACATCCCGAAACGCTCTGGGTTATTGGTAAAAAAGTAGACAAACATGACGAAATTTATTTTAACTACGAGTCTGTTGAACATACTTGTTCTCCTATATTCAGCTCATTTTTATTATTAATTTCTCAAGGAATCATTACTTATGATTGGCGTGGAAGAGTTAAGCCCGATCGTAGCGGTTACAAAGATAAGGGACATTGCTTTAGATTAAAGCCAAAATATAGACACCTTCTATTTGGTCAAACTGAAGAAATAAAACTTTAAAACAATAGAGGTACTAATAAAGTACCTCTATAATAAATCACATTAATGCTCTCATTATTTCATTTGCTACTGCTCTTGCTAACAATGGAGGAACTGCATTTCCTACTTGAGAATATTGTGGAACTTCGCTTCTTCTTCTTTGTCCACCAGTAGTTCTTTTTCCTAGAAATTCAAAATTATCATCAAAAGATTGCAATCTTGCCATCTCTCTTACCGAAAACATTCTGTTCTCAAAAGGTGATATATAATCATCTGGTAAAGTTACAACTGTATTTGAAGGTCTATTTCTAGATAATCTAGTTCTTATAGACTTCTTTGTTAAGAGAACTCGAATCATTTCTTCAGTTACATCAGCATTTCCAAATCTTCTAATTAATTCTTCTTCATTTATATTAAGTTTTTCAGTGCATTCATTAATTAATGATACTTTTCCTCTAATATCTATTCCATTAGATATTATTCTTCTTTTTAGTGCAGCACTATCCTCACCTTCATTATATAAAGAAGACCTCTCCACTATTATTGGAGAATGCCTTGATATTTCAATATTGGTCAACGCTCTATCTCCTAATGGAATATTTCCTTGTACCGTAGGTGTACGACCTTGCCTAGATTCGATTTGATACTGAGTTAAGTTAGTACTAACTGCTCTTCTTATGTTATCATCCTTTATTAAATCCGATATAGCATCTAAAACAGTTAATTTATCATCACCAATATGTGTTGGTTCAGGGTAACGAGGTATATTTTCTCCATTCCTATACGCTATGAATATAGCACGTCGTCTCCTTTGAGGAACACCATAATCAGATGCATCAAGTACTCTTGGTTCTAGAACATTATAGTGCAATTTATTAAACTCATTAATTAATATTTCCCTAACTAATGTATTATCTTCATAAATCTCACCATCAAAACTTTGAAATCCATCAAATCTAGTATCGTTAAATCCCTCCACATTTTCCATAACTACATATCTTGGATTTATATCTCTTATAACCCTAAGATATTCTCTAAACAGCATGTTTCTAGGATCATTTGGGTCTCTTCTACCAGCTCTACTAAATCCCTGACATGGAGGTCCCCCAAAAATAGCATCTATTTCTTCTGGTCTTTGATTTTCTTCGTTGAAGAACGTTAAACTATTAATAGATTCCCAAATTATATGCCCATCCAATTCTCTTATATCTGTTCTTCTAAAAAATGTGTTATATCCCTGTATGTACCCAAGTTGTTCATGTCTGTTCTTATAGGTTCTTTCTACATCCTCATTTATATCGCTTGAAAATAAAATATGAAATCCAGCTTGAATAATACCTTCGCTCATTCCTCCTGCTCCGCAAAATAAGTCTATTGCATATGGCATTGTTATTCCTCCTATTCTTCTACTATAAATTTAACATAATATTTCTTATTTGTCCAGGTGGTAAATTTACGCCTTTTATGAACATACGTTCTAGTATATTCTTTACCTTTTGGTAATAATTATTCACATGTTCCAAAAATAAAAAGACTTGGAAATTACTTGTGATTTCCTAAGTCTTTTATGAAAAATCTCTCTTTAAATTATCCAATTTTAGTAAAGTTCGCATTTACTTATGATATGGTTCACCGTATCAGTAGTAAGTGATAACCTTTCTGTTCATAAAATATTATCCCTATACAGTAATATAGGTTTTAAATGCAAAATTAACATTTAAAACCTAATAATTTTTTATTCTTATGTATTTAAATTATTGTTAATAAAGTTAATACCTTATTGAATGCTGGATTATATACTGATTCTTCGTAAACAACTTCATCACTCTTTGCATCTGTCAACCAACATTGGGCTGGTACAGTTCCCTTTCTTATCTCTTCAATTTCAGGTGTATTATTGAAGAAAGTTGCTGCAATACTTTCAGAATTTATTTTATCAATTAAAGGTCTATTACCTTGATATTCTATTAATATTTTCCAATTCTCAGATTGTACAACTGAATGCCTATCTTTTGCACTATCCACTAAACGGTTTAGCAATGCAAATAATGATACATCGTATTTTTCAATTGCTAATTTTTTTAGACTTTCAATTGTTGCTTCAACCTTAATAAAGTCTTTTTTTATTTCAGTTAAAGGCATAATCAAATTTGCCGCAAAATTTTGTGCTTCCATTTCTTCAATGTCTTCAGTTAATATTGTTGAAGTTCCCTTTTTTCTTATTTCATATGTTGATTTAACATGCCATGGTATAATTGCATGCCCCAATAAAACAGCTAAAGTAAATTTCTTTCTTTGCACATTTTTTATTACATTATTAATAATAATTACCTTCTCTTTTTCATTAAAAAGCATACCTTCTCCATGTTCACCCAAATCACTTTCATAAACATTAATGTTTAATTGCTTAGCTATTGATGAAACGTCTACAGGAACACTATTATTACAATACTTTTTCAATATAAAAGTAGCGTATTCATTAGAATCATTAAGTAATTGAACTTCTTCATTTTCATTATACTTTCCTAAGAATTTTGCATATTCTAGCAATCTTTCCTTTTGTTCTATAGAAAAAGTCTCAACAATCTTTAATATCAATTTTACTGCTTTATCACTAATTATATCGGAATTCACTTCTTTTCCAGACATCAAATAATCAACTGATAAATTTAAAGCATTTGAAAGTTTAATAATCGCTTCATATGATGGATTTCTTGCTCCTGATTCATATTGACTAATAGCTGGCGGTTTTAATCCTGCTCTTTTTGCTAACTCTGTTTGTGAAAATCCAAGTTCCTCACGTTTTTTTATTATACGTTGAGATACAGACATACTATGTCCTCCTTCTAAAAAATATCAATTAAGATAATATAATAATAGCACATACTAATCATTTTTTCAACTTTCATAACGTTTTGTTATTATTTTTTTTACATTTTGTTATTGACAAGCTATAATAACATCTGTTATAGTTATTATTGTCAAAACGTTAAGTTTTTGATAATAATTTTTAAGGGAGGCTTTTTATATGGAAATAAAAAGTTTGAAACAATTACCAATATTATCTGAATCTGTAACAATCGATGTTACACCATTATCACTATATGGTCGTCAAAATGACCTAGCAAAAATCACAGCAAATATCAAATTAGCACAACCCCTAGCTCAAGACACTAAATTTTTACTTCCAAACTGCGATTCAATTAAAACACCAAAAGTTTATCTTCCTGATGGAACTCCAATAGTTAATACGTTTGATCCTACTACCGAAGTTGATGTAAATAATTTAGCTTCTTCAATGCAAGATTCATTAAAAGTATTTTCTGATTCTCCAACAAATGAAAATATGAATAATCTTGTCAAAATTATTACGGCTTATAATGAAATGAAACAATATACCCAAGCTTTAGTAATTCCAGCAGGACAACAATACATTACATTCTCTTATTCTAAAGAAATAGCAAATGATCCAACAACAAAAATTAATACATTAGAAACAATAGTTCCACTATCAAGTTTTACATTAAACAACCAACCAGGAAGTAAAGCCAATATTATGATATTGATGCCATTTGAATTAACTGATATGAATAATATATCTGTTGCTAATTGGATAGCTCCAAATGGTACTCCACAAGAATTAATTAAACAAACTCAAGCTGGAAGAATAGTTCTATCTCAATATTGGCAATATGACCCATCTGTAGTTGTAAAATATAAATATTAATTTATTCACCTACTTCATAGTTATAATTTTTTATAACTATGAAGCAGATATTTAAAGGAGGTCTTTTATTATGAATAATAATTCTTCATTTGAAACTTTCGTTTCTGGAGATAAACTATTATCGGGTATGCTTAATGATAGTATTAAATTTATAGTCATTTTATTTTTTGCAATACTCTTTTTAAAAATACTCTTTCCAAGATATTTGGGTCATTTGAAATTATGGAAGCATTTAAAAATTGTTGTTTTAATGTTCAAATTTGTTACATGTTTATCAGCAGTATTTTTTGTCTTCTTTTATAATTTTGCGGAACATAAAATAATGTTCATGCCTCTCAACAGCATGCTTTTTAGTACATTTCTTGTTGGTGCATTAGCAATATGGGAATTACTTACCATGATAGCTGACTGGCTAGAATGCTTTGATACCATCTAATAATTTCACCATTATATACAAATCTTTATATTCACAGGCTTTATCAGTAATTTTCTTCTAGAAACAAAACAATAAGGAGAACCTCCTCCATCTGGGCTTGGTTCTCCTCTATTACTTAGGTAACTTATTAAGTTATCATTTATATTAAGCTCTATTGATTCTATATCTCTAGTTTTGTTTATGGTTATTTTGGAAATCAACATGTGCAATAATTTCTTTTGTTGTTCCCTTGAAGGCAACTCTGATAGCATCTTACTGAAACTTGACAGTATACCCCTTACAAACTCATACGAAACTTCTTGTGCACCATCATCTAGGATATTGCTTTTTATGTTATTTATCTCCTGTTGGAGCATTTCTTCCCTAGATTTTATGTCTGCCATTCTGTCTGAGAAATCTTTTTTAGTTATTATTTCTTCCTCATAAGCTTCAAAAACTTTTTTCTTCTTAGCTTCTACCTTCTCTAGCTCCTTCAAAGTCTTTTCTAGATCTTCCTTCGATGGATCTACCATAGTTTTTCTAGTTGAATTTATATTATCTACTATCTCTTTAATTAACTTATCATTATTTAGTAATTCAGATAGCTTACCAAAGACATATTCATTAGCATCATCAACTCTTATTGTATTACTATGGCAAACTGCTGTTCCTTTATTCTTCCAAGCACCGCAACAGTAATATTCTATCCTATGTTTTGTCCCATCTTTTCTTGTATTTGTGCTTCTTGAGATAACCATTCCAGCTCCACATACAGGGCATTTTAGTATTCCTGTCAATGGAAATTCTCCATCATAGATTCTAGATGGCTTACCTTTACTATCTTCCATCATTTTTTGCACCCTATCCCAAAGCTCTTGGTCTATTATTGCTTCATGTATTCCATCTACTATTAGTGGA
>NZ_JAJFUC010000079.1 GCF_021372645.1 Clostridium sp.
AGCGTACCTTTTTTATCCCAATTTCTTAATGTTTGCTCTGTCTTACCTATAAGTTCTGCAAATTCTCCTATTGAATAATATTTCAAGTTAATCACTCCTTGAAATTATTATGCAATAAACTGTATTAAAAATAAATATATATTTATAAGTTTTTATAAACTTTTTTCAACTGTTGTCTGCCTCTTTATTATTTTCCCACAAATTAATTTTTTCTATTAACATTGTAACTCCCTCTTTCTCATAAACATCTAATATAATTATATCACTTAGATTAGGATTTTAATCCAAAGATAATTGTTCCAATAAGATAAAAAAAACATATCATCAATTACCTCAGCAATGCAGAACGAAAAAGAACCTATATGAATAGACTCTTTTTATAGTGTCTATCTTATAGGTTCCATTTTAATAAGTTGATCTTCTTTATTTTTTAACTCTATAGACTAAGAATATTCCATAACATACAAGCATTAATGCTATCAAAATCTTAATATCAAATATATTTTCTCGAAGAAATATTGATGATAAGAATGTTCCAAAGACAGGTACTAAAAAGTTAAAGACTGATATTATTCCTACTTTATTGTATTTTAATAATTGAGTCCATATAACAAATGCTACTGAAGATAATAATGACATGTAAATTAAAAGTGATGTTGATGCTAGTGTGAATCCTTTTAAACTGCCACCTAAAATAAATCCTAGAATTGTTAATATAATTCCACCTATAAATAATTGCAATCCTGTAACTATTGATGGTTCTTGATTTTGAGTTATTTTCTTACCATATATTGCTGAAACTGCAAATATAATTGCTGCAATCATTACAAATCCTTCGCCTTTAATAGCAAAAGAAGTTCCCTCTAAGAATTGTCCGTTTAAATTAACAATTACTACTCCCAGAAAGCCTATGATGCATCCTATTATCTTGTTAAAGCTAAGCTTATCATTTTTATAAATAAAATGAGCTAATATAATACTTACAAAAGTCCCTGTTGCATTTATTATTGCCCCTCTTACTCCTGTGGTATATGACATTCCTACATAAAAAAATATGTATTGAAGAGCAGTTTGTATTAAACCTAATAGTGCTATTTGTTCAAATTGCTTTTTAGAAAAATTAAATATATTTTTCTTTGTAATTGCCTCTAATAAAAGTACTAAAATCCCTGCAAAGGTAAATCTATATCCTGCAAATACTAATTTAGATCCTACATCGTTTATATTAAATAACGAATATCCTATTTTTATTGATGGATAAGCACTTCCCCATAAAATGCAACATAAGGTTGCTAGTAATACAATATTTCTTCTGTTTGTATAAAATTTAATTTTATTAATTTTATTCATTTTACTTTTCTCCTATGTAGTAAATTATTTAATTATATTTTGCTCTATATAAACAATTTATTATATCATATACTTGTTTCTATAGAAAAAAGAGTGCATATTCAATAAGCACTCCACCATAAATATATTTAATTTGATCTAATACCTTCATGACACGAATTGACTATATCATATTTACTTCAAGACTTTATTGCTTAGATATTATTAAAAAGTATATGCATTATAATATATTAAAAAGCCTTAAGAATAAACGAATCTATTTATTCTTAAGACTTTTATTAAAATTTTTATCCACTATCTAATTATATTTCTACTGATTCATCAATATCTTTCATAGTTAAAGAAATTCTTTTTCTCTTTTCATCAACTTCTATTATAGCTACCTTTACTATATCTCCAACTTTAACAATATCTAAAGGATGCTTTACAAATCTATTTGCCATTTGGCTCTTATGGACTAATCCATCTTGATGAACTCCAATATCTACAAACGCACCAAAGTCTGATACATTTCTAACTGTTCCATCTAAAACCATCCCTGGCATTAAGTCTTTAAGTTCAACTATTCCTGTTTTAAGTATTGGTTTTGGCATTTCTTCTCTAGGGTCTCTGCCTGGTTTCTTTAATTCTTTAATTATATCCTTTAAAGTAAGCTCTCCAACTTCTAGAGTTTCACTTAAAGTTTTTAATCCTTGTGCTTCTGCTCTTTCATCAATATCACCTAGTTTATTATTTTTAAGATCTTGCTTATTATATCCTAAAAGCTCAATTAACTTTTTAGCTACACTATAAGATTCTGGATGGACTGATGTATTATCTAAAGGATCTTTGCTATCATCTACTCTTAAGAAACCTGCACATTGCTCATATGCCTTTTGTCCTAATCTCTTGACTTTTAATAATTCTTTTCTTGAAGTAAAGTGTCCAACTTCCTCTCTATAATCAACAATATTCTTAGCAATAGCTGCATTTATTCCCGAAATATGTGTTAAAAGTGATGGTGTTGCTATATTTAAATCAACTCCAACAGTATTAACTGAATCTTCTACTACTCCAGCTAAAGATTCTTCTAGTTTTTTAGGCGTTACGTCATGTTGGTATTGCCCAACACCAATTGCTTTAGGATCTATTTTAACCAATTCAGCAAGTGGATCTTGCAGTCTTCTACCTATTGAAATTGCTCCTCTTACGGTAACGTCTAGATCTGGATATTCCTTAGTTGCAAGTTCTGATGCTGAATAAACTGATGCTCCTGCTTCAGATACAATTACGTATGCTAATTCTCTTCCAGTTTCATTTTTTATTTCAGTAATCATTTCAGCAATTACTTCTTCTGATTCTCTAGATGCAGTTCCATTTCCAAGTGAAATAACATCAACATTATGTTTAGCAATAAGTGCTTTTAAAGTTTTCTTTGTTCCTTCAATATCTCTTTTAGGCACTGTTGGATATACTGCTGTATTTTCTAAGAACTTTCCTGTCGCATCTAATATTGCAATCTTACAACCTGTTCTAAATCCAGGGTCATATCCCATTACTACCTTCCCCTTGATTGGAGCTTGCAGCAATAATGCTTTTAGATTTTCTTTGAAAATGTTAATAGCACCTTCTTCACCAATATCAGTTAATTCACTTCTGATTTCTCTTTCAATTGATGGATAAATTAATCTTTTTAATGAATCCTTTATTGCAAGTTTTAGTTTTTCATCTAAAACTGGATTTTTCTTTAATACTTGATTCTCTAAATATTGCACTATCTTATCTTCATTTACAGTAATTTTAACACTTAGTATTTTTTCTTTTTCTCCTCTATTAATAGCTAATATTCTATGAGGTGGTATTTTATTTACTGCTTCTGAATATTCATAATACATTTCATATGGTGTTGATTCTTTAGATTCTCCCTTGCTTTCTATGTTTCCTTCTCTCATAACAAAGTCTCTTATATATTTTCTATATTTAGCTTCATCTGAGATACTTTCAGCAACTATATCTAAAGCTCCAGAAATAGCATCTTCACTACTTACTACGCCTTTTTCTTCACTTATATATTTAGATGCTTCTTCATTTAAATCACTGCTAAATTTACCTTCTAAAATTAATTCTGCAAGAGGCTTTAATCCTTTTCCCACAGCTATTGTTGCTTTAGTTCTTTTTTTAGGTTTATAAGGTCTATATATATCTTCAACTTCTGTTAAAGTTGTTGCCTTTTCTAAAGCGTTTCCAATTTCCTCTGTGAACTTCTCTTGTTCTTGTATTATTCTTGTAACAGCCACTTTTCTTTCTTCTAAATTTCTTAAATATGTAAGTCTTTCAGATAACTTTCTTAAAACTTCATCTGAAAGTCCACCCGTAACTTCTTTTCTATATCTTGAAATAAAGGGAACTGTATTCCCATCATCTAAAAGTTCAATAACACTTTGAACTTGCCCTAATTTTATTTCTAACTCTTTTGCAATTCTTTCTTCAATTGAATTCATAATTTCCTCCTGATTTGTATTAGGCATATGAAATAAAATAACAGACAAATATACTGGTCTGTTATTTCTTTATATACCTTAGTAATATTGTTACTATCCTAACAATATTTTACCACATAAATTATTATTGCCATTACTATTTTTTTAGTAACGGCAATAATAATCTCATATTCCTATTAATTTATAAACTTATTTGAGTTCAAATCAAGAATTTTATACAATCCACAGTTATAATTACTAAACCAATAATAAATATAATTTATTGAATAAACATATTTACATGGATACCATGAACATATGTTATTTCAATACCAAGAAGTAACATTAACCCAAAATAACTTAAGGCAAATATTAATCTTGTAAATGCACCTATGCTTCCAACCAAAGGACCACCAATTGCAAGTTTTGCTTCTGTTACTGCATCTTTAGGTTCTTCTTTTATTCTAATTGCAGCACCTACAAAAGGAATAATAACTTTAATTTTCTTTCTTTTCAAAAAACATCACATCACCAAAGCAAATACCAAATGCTATAGCAAATGCTCTAGACAAGATTTTAAACAAATCTATTTCTGATGGTCTAAAAAAGTAATCTAAACTATAATTTAAAACTGAAATTGTAATAAGTTAATCTTATTTTATTGCTACTTACTTTACTTTAATAATTGGTAGCATTATTTCAAAGCTTGTCCCAATTATACTATCTATAATCCTTATACCTCCATTGTGTTTGTTTATTATCTTTTTTGTTATAGACAGTCCAAGTCCCGTGCCTCCAGTTTTAGAATTCCTTGATTTATCTAATCTTACAAACAGATTAAATATATTTTCTCTATACTCTTCTGGAATACTTTCTCCATTATCTGATAAAACAATGCAAAAGTATCTTTCTCTAATTTCAGCTCTTACATTGATTTCACTTCCTGCGGAATTATATTTAATCTTATTATCTAAAATATTATTAATTGCTCTAGTTAATTTCTCTTCATCAATCATTACATAATAAGACTCTTCCGGGATATCAAAATCATATTCAAATTTATTATGCTCAAATTCTGGAATATAGCTTGCAATTGTTTCACGCATAAATTCTGATATATCTGTTTTTATTAAGTTGAATTTATAATCAGAATTATCATATAAGGAAAATTCAAATAAATTATTCATAAGCTTATTTGCTCTATATGAATTTTTATTAATTATATTCAAATACTCCATTTTTTCATTTTCATCTAGCTCTCTATTATTAATTAACGTTTCACTATATCCTAAAATAGATGTAAGCGGGTTTTTTAAGTCATGAGATATATCTAATATTAAACCTTCTCTTATCTTTTCTAGTTTCTCTTTTTCTCTTATCTCATTTCTTATAGTTTCTGCCATCATATTAAAACCATTTGCTAAATCTAAAAATTCATTTTTTGTATCAATTTTAATATTTACATCATAATTATTATTGGTTATTTCCATTCCCCCGTTCAATAATGTTTTTATAGGCTTTATAAAAAGCTTAGAAGTTGCTTTTGCAAAAACATATACAATTAAAAGAATTAATAATACATTAAACAAAATTAATATTTTTATAAATATATTATGTGGAATTATTTTTGTGAATATATTAGGTTTTGTAATTTCTAAATATGGACATCCAACTACAATTATTGAATTTTCTTCTTGTAAATACTTACTATATAATGAATACTGAATATTATCTTTAGTTTCAATTATTGAATTGTTGAAGTTTTCCAACATAGAATATGCCCTAAGATCATCATTTAATAAAACTTCATTTTCTTTTGTTAGTCCAGCTAAATACATGTAGCTTTGCAAATTTAAACTTTTGAATTCCTCTATGACATTTCCCCTAGAATACGATACTTCACTTTCATTATTAATTTTTATAATAAAAGCATCTATGTCTAATAAATCCTTATCAGTTATACTCGTATAATCATCATTTAGTTTATTTTCTAACTCTTTAAAATATGAATTATATGTACTTGGACTACACAAAATTTCATATGTAACAATAGAAAATAATACACCTACTATTAATATTATAGTAATAGCAATATACCCAAGAAAATATATAAAAAATAATTCTGCTGTAACACTTCTTTTTATTTTCTTAGACTTCATTTATATTAACCCTTTCAACCTTATAGCCTATTCCCCTTATAGTTTTTATGTAAACAGGATTCTTAGGGTCATCTTCTATCTTTTCTCTAATATGGCTTAAATGAACCATTATATTATTAGCATCACCAAAATATGCATCTTCCCATACCTGTTCATAAATTTGTTTTTTGGTAAATACTTTTCCTAAATTAGAGATTAATAATTTTAGAATTTTAAATTCTTTTGGGTTTAAATCAATCTTTTTATTCCCCTTATAAATTTCAAAGGTTTCAGTAAATAATTTTAATTCACCAGTTGTATATATTATATCTTTGTGTTCAGTATATTTATAACATCTCCTAAGATTAGATGCTACTCTAGCCGAAAGTTCAATTGGACTTATTGGCTTTACCAAATAATCATCAGCTCCAAGTCCTAATGCTAAAACCTTGTCAGAATCATTTCCCATTGCAGTAATACAGATAATAGGAATTGTTGAAACAGCTCGTACATTCTGTATCACCGAAATACCATCAACATTAGGCATCATTGTATCTAATAAAATCAAATCTATTTTTTCATTTTCAAATATTGTTAAAGCTTCTCTTCCATCAGATGCTTCGTAAACATTATAATTTTCTTTTCTCATATGTAATGAAATGAGATTTCTAATATCCTTCTCATCTTCTGCTATTAAAATATTCATATATAACTGCAACCCCTTAATTTAAATTATGAATATATTTTACCATATATTTATGCAATCCTAGGAATTAATTTCATTATGATACTTTTTATTGTAAATAAGGCACTAGAAAGAAAATAACGATAAATTTTTATATTGCTCAAATAAAAATCTAACTGTATAATTATTATGTAAATATTTACCAAAGGATGGTGGGTTTATGATTAAAAACATTAGTAAAATATGTTCTTTTTTATTATTATTCTTACTTGGACTTCTTGCATTAAATGAATTTAAAATAATGAATTATTCCACTGATTTAAAAAAAATATTTTACTTTTTAACGCTCATTTTAATAATGTTCTCTTCTGTTACAACCTTATTAACAAATAAATCCGTTTTTTTTAAATTTGTTAGTGTAATAATAATTCTAGCACTAGTAATTGGTGGAGTTATTTCAATTCTGAAACCTGGATTAAATATATCTTTATATGTTTGTCTGATTCTTACTGTAGTATATTCCTTGGTTGATATGTTTTATAAGATTGCTTGATTATATACGGAACTTTCAAAAACATAAAATTTATCCACAAGTATAAAGAAAGCTCACTCTGTTATAAACAAAAGCGGGCTTTTTATACTTTTAATATATGCAAACTAGAAATAAAGGGACCTCTTTTGTGTAGTGTTACATCAGAGTACCCTTTATTTCTGCGGAATATACGCATAAGTGCAGTTTTTACCTTTTATATTTACATTATTACTGCTTTAAATATGCATTTATAAACATATCTATTTCCCCATTCATAACTGCTGTAACATTTGATGTTTCTACATTTGTCCTGTGATCTTTAACCATGCTATATGGATGGAATACATATGATCTTATTTGACTTCCCCAGCCCATGTCTTTCAACTCTCCAGTTAAGTCTTCAATCTTTTCTTTATGTGCTCTTTCTTTTAATTCAACTAATTTAGATTTAAGCATCTCCATAGCTGTATCTCTATTAGAAAATTGGCTTCTTTCGTTTTGACATTGGACAACTACCCCTGTAGGAAGATGCGTAATTCTTACTGCTGAATCAGTTGTATTAACATGCTGTCCTCCAGCACCTCCTGATCTATAGGTATCTATTCTAAGATCATCAGGTTTTATATTTATATCTTGCTCTTTTGTAAGTTCTGGCAGCACTTCCATAGATGCAAAAGAAGTTTGTCTTTTGCCATTAGCATTATATGGTGAAATCCTAACCAATCTATGAATTCCTTTTTCAGCTTTTAAGTATCCATATGCATACTCACCAGTAACTTTTAAGGTAACACTTTTAATTCCTGCTTCATCTCCTGGAATTAAATCTAAAGTCTCAACATTATAACCTTGCTTTTCGCACCATCTCGTATACATTCTTAAAAGCATTTGAGTCCAATCATTAGCATCAGTACCCCCAACGCCAACATGTAAAGTTAAGATTACATTATTTTTATCATATTCTCCGCTTAAGAGCACCTTCATATTATAATCATCAATTTGAGCTTCTATATCTCTCATTGTTTGTATTATTTCATTAGCAGATTCTTCATCATCTTCTTCCATCATTTCTTTCAATACTTCCACATCTTCAAGCTGAGATTTTAATTTATCAAAACCCTCCATTTTGTCTTTTACAGCTTTACTCTTCTTAGTAACTTCTTCCGATCTTTTAGTATCATCCCAAAATCCAGCTTCTTGCATTTGGCATTCTAATTCATGAAGTTCTCTTTCTAAACCTCCCCTGTCAAAGTGAATCCCCCATTTCTTCTATAGATTTCTTTATAATTGGAAGCTTTATTAATTCCTTTTCAAGCTCAATAATCATCTATTTTCACCTCTTTCAAATAATTAAATAATAATAATTTCTCAATAGTTAATTATCAATTGATCAACCATTAATAATTGACAATTTCAAAAAAACTACTTTGCAAAAATTCCGTAGAAAATCTCAATCAAAATTGCTACTTAGATAGTAAACAACTATTCTTAAAATATCTACGGAATTTATTATATCATATATATTCTTTCAAAAACTTCTTAGAGCTTTTCACCTTAATTGTTCACTGAATTAAGCTTCTCTTCCACAGCAATTCTTAAATTTCTTCCCACTACCACATGGACAGAAATCATTTCTTCCATGCTTATCAAGATTTCTAACGGGCCCTACACTTGGACCTCCTGGTCCTGGATTTGCTCCTGGTTTTGCTGATGGACTTGAGGTATCAATATGAATTGCTGCAGTTTCTTGTGCAACTCTTACTCTTTCTGGCGCTCTTTCTATTTTAACATGGAATAATAGTTTAACTGTTTCTTCTTTGATTGCTCCAATCATTTCATTAAACATTTCACTACCTTCCATTTGGTATGCTTGAACTGGGTCAATTTGCTTAAATGATTGAAGTCCAATACCTTGTTTTAAATGATCCATATTATCTATATGATTCATCCATTTAGTATCAACAGCTTTTAAAAGAACAACTCTTTCAATTTCTCTTAATCTTTCTGAAGTAAATTCTTCTTCCTTTTGCTCATAGAACTTACATGCAGTTTCATAAAGACTTTGAGCTATTTCTTCATTTGAAAGATTTTCAAGACTAGGTAAATTAACTGAATTTGGTGGTATGCATATTTCTTGTAAGCATACCATTAAGTTTAAGAATTCTTCTCTATACTCCTCAGTTTCACCTGTAATATGAGTATTAACAGCATTTGTTATAATTTCTTTTAACATTGATAATACTTCTTCTTTTACATCTTCACCTTCAAGAACTTCTGATCTTTGCTTATAAATAAGGCCTCTTTGTATATTCATTACATCATCATAACCTAATAATTGTTTTCTTATGTCAAAGTTATTACCTTCAACCTTCTTTTGAGCATTTTCTATAGCTTTTGAAACCATTTTACTTTCAATTGCTTCTTCTTCTTGAAGTCCTAATTTCTCAACAACTCCTTGAATCTTTTCTGATCCAAATATTCTCATTAAATCATCTTCTAGTGAAATAAAGAATGTTGATTCACCAGGGTCTCCTTGTCTACCAGCACGACCTCTTAATTGGTTATCTATTCTTCTTGATTCATGTCTTTCAGTACCTATTATCTTAAGGCCACCAACTTCAATTACACCTTCACCAAGCTTAATATCAGTACCACGACCTGCCATATTAGTAGCTATAGTAACCATACCAAGCTCTCCAGCATGACTTATAATTTCAGCTTCTTGTTCATGAAACTTAGCATTTAATACTTGATGTGGCACTCCCTTTTTCTTAAGCAAGCTTGAAACAAGTTCTGATTTTTCAACACTTACTGTACCAACTAATACTGGTTGACCCTTTGCATGCACCTTTTCTATTTCTGATACAACAGCCTTAAATTTACCTATTTCACTGCTAAAAACTAAATCTGGATTATCTATTCTAGCTACTGGTCTGTGCGTTGGAATAACAATAACGTCTAATCCATAAATTTCTCTAAATTCATTTTCTTCCGTTAATGCTGTACCAGTCATACCTGCTAATTTTTTAAACATTCTGAAGTAATTTTGGAATGTAATAGTTGCTAAAGTTTTAGATTCTCTTGCAATTTTAACACTTTCTTTTGCTTCTATTGCTTGGTGAAGACCATCTGAGTATCTTCTACCTTCCATAAGTCTTCCTGTAAATTCATCGACAATTATTACTTCTCCATCTTTAACCATGTAATCTTTATCTCTTCTCATGCCAAAGTTTGCTTTTAATGCTTGAGTTACGTAATGTTGTAATTCTATATTATCAGCATCAGCATAATTCTCTACTTTGAATGTTACCTCTGCTTTTCTAACACCTTCATCAGTTAACATTACTGCATTAGCTTTTTCATCTCTTGTAAAATCTTTTTCTGCAACTAATTTCTTTGCAAAATAATCTGCAACCTTATAAAATTCAGTAGACTTTTCGCCTTGACCTGAAATTATAAGAGGAGTTCTAGCTTCATCAATTAAAATTGAGTCAACTTCATCTACTATAGCAAAGTTTAGTCCTCTTTGAACTCTTTCTTCTTTGTAAACAACCATATTATCTCTTAAGTAGTCAAATCCAAATTCATTATTAGTTCCATAAGTAATATCTGCTGCATAAGCTTCTCTTCTTTGGTCATTATTTAGGTCGTGAATTATTACACCTGTAGTCAATCCTAAGAAACCATACAGCTCACCCATTTCTTCAGATTGAGTTTTAGCAAGATAGTCATTTACTGTTATAACATGAACCCCATCTTCACTTAATCCATTTAAGTACGCTGGTAATGTTGCAACTAAAGTCTTACCTTCACCTGTTTTCATTTCTGATATTCTACCTTGATGAAGTACCATTCCGCCCATAAGTTGTTCATCAAAATGTCTTTTTCCAAATACTCTTACTGATGATTCTCTTACAACAGCAAATGCTTCTGGTAAAATATCATCTAATGTTTCACCATTACTTAATCTTTCTCTAAATTCAGAAGTTTTTGCTTTTAACTCTTCATCTGAAAGTTTTTGCATCGCTTCCTCTAAATTATTTATTTTTTCTATAGTAGGCTTAAGTCTTTTTACTTCTCTTTCACTATATGTTCCAAATACGGCATTTAATAGTCCCATAATGTCATCCTTTCGAAATTCTATATTTCATATTAATTTCTAATACATCATTATTAATTTACAATCTATTTTATAAATCACGTATTTTTTAATTATATCATTTTAACTATCTATTTTTCAATAAAACTTGCGATTTTTGTATTAAATCCTATATAAAACATTTAAATTTAATTATTTTTTAATATTTAAATCATAAATTATAATAATATTGGCCCATTTTTAGACAAAACATACTCTCACCTTACTTTTAGTTTAGAAATTAATGTTTTTACTTAGGCATATAAAAAATAACTGTCCAAATTCTGCAAGTTAAACATGCATATTGGACAGTTGTTGTTTTTTACTTCTTATATAAATTCTGGTTCTAACAAACCATAATCTCCATCTTTTCTTTTATAAATTACATTTACTTTATTGCTATCTGCATCTTGATATACAAAGAAATTATGTCCTAATAAATCCATTTGAAGCATTGCTTCTTCGGAATTCATTGGCTTAACACCAAATTTCTTTACTTTAACCAATTTACCCTCATCTTCTTCTGATTTAAGGTCTATATTATTTATTTCACCGAATCTTAATGATCCGCTATGTTTTCTTGACAATCTAGTTTTTTGCTTTCTAATTTGTCTTTCTAACTTATCTTCTACTAAATCTAATGATTTGTACATATCTGAAGTTGCTTCTTCCCCTCTTAATATGACTCCATTAAATGGAATAGTGATTTCAATTATATGCCTATTTTTTTGAACACTCAATGTAGCTTTTGCTTCTATATTGGCTTCAAAATACTTTTCTAATTTACTTATCTTTTTTTGCACTATTTCCTTTAGTGCATCTGTTAGTTCCATATTTTTTGCTATAACTGTCACTTTCATTAATTCCAGCCCCTCTCTGCATGAAAAAGATTTGTTAAATTTAATATATTTAAGTTAATAATATTTTATCACTTTTTCACAAATTTTACAAGATAATTATCAGTAAATTCTGATAATTTATTTCAAAAAAAACTAATCCTTAAAATTGTGGATTAGATAAACTTTGAATTATATTTTTTTGAGATGTTTTTACATATAAATAAAGAGTAAAGCTAGTTGACCTGGTTTTTGACCCCACACTCGCCTGCTGGAGCTTTTGCTAATAGAATTTAATCCCTCACTACTAACCCTCTCAGTACTGTACACTGGCAGGGCTTACTTCTATACCGCACCATGCTCCTTAGACATTTTGTCTAAATTACGTGGATCGTTTTGCCTGCGACTAGCTTCGACTTTCAACCACAAACCTAGCTTTACATTAATATTATATATGACTTTTGGCTAAGGTCAAGAGTTTTATGTCTTTTACCTCAAATTTTTTTAATAATTTATATGCTTCTTGGAGAGTTGCACCTGTAGTTGTCACATCATCTATTAATATAATATTGTAATTTTTTACTTCTATTCCTTTCTTTATAATAAAAGCATCTTTTATATTTTCATATCTTTCATCTCTTTTTAATCTCTTTTGTTCTTTAGTTTCTTTTGGTTTAATCAGTACCCCTAAAATTTCAATTGATAAATCCCTAGATATCTTTTTTGCTATATATTCACATTGATTAAAGCCTCTAGTTTTTTTAGATTTTTTTGATAATGGTATATATGTTATTACGTATTTTTTATCCTTAAAATTTTTAAAAATATATTCTTCTAAACATTCTGCTAATATATCTCCAGCTGTAAAATTATTTTTGTATTTAAACTTTAGTATTAAATCTTTTAATACTCCACCATAATATCCATAACTTATTATTTCATCTTGATATAAATCATCTATAGTTTTGATACTTTTTTTACAAGTATCGCATATCCCAAAACAATCATCTTCTTTGCATATAATACAATAATTTTCTCTTGGATATACTACTTCAATTAACCCTTCCCATAACTTTCTTATAATTCTCTTAACCGTTTTTCCCATACTTTTTTATTGAAATCTCTTGCCATATTTTTTGCCTTATCCATATCTTCCGATACATCATTTGATACCAAAAGAACTTCTGGTAATTTTGAGTTTATATTTCTTATTTGACCACATATATATAAAAGTTTTTTATAATTATATTTTTCATTATCAGAAAACAGTATCACACCATCATCAATATAACAATATTCAAGTAACTCCTCCATTTTATTAGTTATTATAAATATTGCCTTATATTTATATTTTGATACTCTTTCACATCTTTTTATTTCTTCATTTTTTGAAACTTTTATTATTTTAACTTCTGAAAGCTTTAGTTTGTTAGAAAAATAATCATAAACTATATTAAGCTTTTCTTTATTAGGTACATAAATAGCTACTTTATGATTATTTTCTTTAAACCATTTAAGATAATCATAAAGAGTATATGGAATGTCTACATTTAAATCTATTCGAGTTGTCAATATCCTAGGCTCTACAAAAGGTTTTTTATAATTGTATGCTGCGAGCTCAAATTTTTCACCCACTAATGCCATTTTCTCTATACTATACAATAAAACTCTTTCACCTAAGCTTGCACAGATATCCAATCCCTCTCTCACATTAGTGCTACTTAAATTTGAAAAATAAGTTATATCATCAAAAATCACCAAATCATATTTATCATTAATTCTTGCTAAATTATCATGATGTATGAATGTCAACTTTGTATCTGAAACTCCTTTTTGAATATATGAGTGAGTTATCCCTGCATTAAATTCTCTTATTATATTAATTAATTCTCTATTTTCTCCACTTTTTCCCCATACATATAATACTTTTCCATTATTTTGAGCTATATTACTTATTATATTTGAAAAAATACATGGTGTATTAAATGGAACTGTGATTATTGTTAAAAATTTAATACTTTTCTTGTACCAATAATCTATTTTATCACATGCATATTTTAAGTCCTCTTGAGTTACTTTGCATACTTCCCTCATACATATATCTCCTTTCAATTTAATCTTCAAACTCATCTTTAGTTATTATATTTCTAATTCTATGCTTTAAGGCTGAATATCGTTCTACACTATTCATGTTATTAATCATATACATTAATGCTTTTTGAAATCCAACTACAACCACTAATTGCTTTGCTCTTGTAATTCCTGTGTAAAGTAAATTACGATTCATTAAAAAAGGTGATCCCATAAATACTGGAATAATTACAACTTTAAATTCACTTCCTTGACTCTTGTGGATTGTAGTTGCATATGCTAAATCCAATTCATCTAGAAAATTAAAATCATAACTCACCTTCCTTTCATCATCAAATATAATTGTTAAAGCTTTTCTTTCTTCATCAATGCTTTCAATAAATCCCAAATCACCATTAAAAACTCCAACACCTTCATTCTCACCAAAACCATTTACTCTAATCCATTTTAGAGTATAGTTGTTCTTAGTTTGCATGACTTTATCTCCTTCTCTAAATAATATATCTCGAGAAGTCTTTTCTTTTTTATCCTTTGATTGTGAGTTAAATATTTCTTGAAGTCTAATATTTAAATTATTGACTCCAAGTAATCCTTTTCTCATAGGAGTTAATACCTGCATATCCTTTAATATATCCCAAGATTCATTAAATTTAGGAAGCCTTCTATTCATTAAATCTATTATAGTGTTTAAAATTTTATCTTGATTATCTTCATTAATAAAGAAGAAATCTTTATCTTTTTGATTTAATAATGGTATTTTACCTTGATTAATTCTATGTGCATTTACAATAATTAAGCTTTCTGCACCTTGTCTGAATATTTCTTTTAATCTTACTACTTTTATATATTCACTCTCTATAAGGTCTTTTAATACATTTCCTGGCCCAACAGATGGTAATTGATCAACATCTCCAACAATTATTAATCTTGTGCCTAAATTAATAGCTTTAAGCAGACTTTGCATTAAAATTATATCAATCATAGATGCTTCATCAACAATTAATACATCGCAATCTAATGGTGATGATTCTCCCTTTTCAAAAACTGATTCATCATCTTCTGAAACTCCCATTTCTAAAAGTCTATGTATTGTTTTTGCCTCTCTCCCAGTAGATTCAGTCATTCTCTTGGCTGCTCTTCCAGTTGGAGCTCCAAGTACTACTTTCATACCATTATTTTCGTAAATATGAATTATAGCTTTTATAATGGTAGTTTTACCTGTCCCAGGACCACCTGTAATTATTTCTATACCATTGTTAAAAGCACCACTAATTGCTTCTCTTTGAGATAGTGCAAACTGTATTTTTTGCTCTTTCTCAAAAACATCAATTTCAAAATCAACATCTGAATTTATAGTTTGTATTTGTTGTAGCCCTAAAGTGATTATTTTACTAGTTACTCCAAGTTCACAATAATAATATTGAAGCAAAAATCCAACTTCAACATCATTAACTTTTTCAATAATTATTTTCTGCTCAGCTGCCATATTATATATATTTTTTTCAATTAATTCTTTAGATATCAATAAATTTTTTTCACATTCCTCTATTATATTATTTTTAGGCATAAATGTATTTCCTATAGCACAAAACTGATTCATTACATACCTAATACCACTTTGAATTCTGAATTCTGAGCTACTTTCAACTCCAATACTCATAGCAATTCTATCTGCAGTTTTAAATCCAATGCCTGAAATTTCATCACATAATATATAAGGATTATCTGATACAATTTGTTTTGCATTTGGCCCAAATTTCTTATAAATTTTAACACATTGATTATTCGTAACTCCATGTTTATGAAAATACAAAATTATATTTTTTAAGTCCTGATGTTCTATATAAGATTCATATATAATTTGAAACTTTTTTTCTCCTATACCTTCTATCTCCGTAAGTCTTTCAATATGATTTTCCATTATATCTAAAGTTTCGGCACCAAACTTTTCAATTATCTTCTTAGCTGTAACTGGTCCGATTCCATGTATTATTCCTGCACTTAGATATTTTTCTATTCCATCTAATGAATTAGGAAGAAGTTCTTCATAATCTTGAATATTAAATTGATTTCCAAACTGTTTATGTACTGTCCAGTAACCTGTTAATTTTACGCTTTGACCTTCCTTCATAAAAGGAACTGTACCTACAGCACTAACTAACTCTTTTTCATTCCTAATTTTACAAACTACATAACCAGTGTCTTCATTTTTAAAGACAATGTTCTCAACAAAACCATTTACAACTTCCATAGAATCTCTCCAAATCTTTTACATAAAATTTAATTTTAAAATTTCACTTTTATTTTTATTTTCTAATTATATCATAATACATTCTATAATAATTGAAAATCAAACATTGGGCATTGACAATTATTTTCTTATATCTACTGTTTTTTCTTAAGTAGATAAGTGAGAGTCCAAATTAGGTTCCTTTATATTGGGTTCCTCGAACTTAGTTAACTCGTGCATACGAGTTAACTTGCTTTAAAAATGATTTTGTGTGAATCACTTAATCAGCAAACCCATGTGAGTCGAGTTTCCTTTAAGTGATTCTAAATATATAAATTCTTAACAATCGAGTAGGAGCTAAATAATTATTTTATTTATCGTCCTCTCACACCACCGTACGTACAATGTCGTCAACTTAAAGAAATGTATATAAAATTTCAAAAAACACTTGACAATAATTAGAAAAAATGAAGCCTCGCTATAGATATTAAATTTATAGTGAGGTTTGATTTTATGCAAAATATTAAATTATTATCCCAAATTTTAAAGAAAACAAATAAATTAATTATTTCTAATGAGTTTAAAGAAGCATATAGCTTAGGTAATTCATTTTCAAGGAAAAGAAAATTATCTTTTTCTAATGCAGTACATTTTATTTGCTCCGCATTACGAAAGTCTATGGCTACAGAAATTAGTAATTTTATTGAAGAACATACATATTTAGATTTTCCTGATATATCAAAGCAAGCATTTTCTAAAGCAAGACAAAATATTTCACCTGAGACATTTAAAGAATTATGCAGATTATTTGTTGATTCTTTTTATAATTCAACAAACAATTTAAAAAAGTGGAATAGATTTAATGTTCTTGCTGTTGATGGAACATCTTTGCAAGTTCCTGATACAATTGAATGTGGTGAATATTTCGGGTTAAGTAAAAATCAAAATAAAGTACAAACTGCTATTGCGTCGGCGTCAGCCTTATATGATGTATTAAATGATACAATAATTGATGCATCTATAACTAAATTTAGAACTAGTGAAAGAGAAATGGCAAAACAACATATAAATGCACTTAATAATAAAAAGTTGATAAACAATAGTATTGTAATTTTTGATAGGGGCTATCCTTCTTATGATATGTTTGATTATTTAAACAAAAAGGGGCTATTTTTCTTAATGAGAGTATCATCTTCATTTAAGATAATGCAAGCTATTTCTTCTGAAGATTGTACTTTTGAATATAAGTCAAAAGGAGAATTGAAAAAATTAAGGGTTATAAAAATAAAGCTTTCTGATGATACCACTGAAATATTAGTAACCAATATTTTTGATGAAATTATTACTCATCCTCAATTTAAAGAATTATATTTTCTTAGATGGGGAGTTGAATGCAAATATAAAGAACTTAAAAGTAGTATTGAAATAGAAGAATTTTCTGGAACTAAGCCAATTGCAATTGAACAAGATTTTTATGCATCTATTTATATATCCATGGTTGCGTCACTTATTAAGAAAGATGCCGATGCTGCGATAGCAAGTGATAATGATAATAAAAATTTAAAATCAGAATATCAAGCAAATAGAAATTTTATATTAAGTGAAGTTTTACAAAAGATTATAGCTATGATGGTAAAGCCTATTTCAGGAAAAAGAATATTAGAAAATATATTAGAAAAAGCCAAAAAAATACGCTCACAAATACGTCCCAACCGTAATTATGAGCGAAAAAACAAACACCCAAGGAAAAAGCATCATTCTCAAAGGAAATCTTGCATATAAGTTATAAAACCCAAACACTTCCAAAAATCTACTTTTACCAGTAGGTTTATTAATTATACCATTTTTTAAGGTATATAGCATACGCTATTCAAAATTTGTAGTAAATTTTTCATTCTGACCTACGTACAGTTGTTTTGTATAAATTTAAATTAAACCATAATATCTACTAATTTAACTTATTATGGTTTTATTTGTTTTTATAAAATGTAACATTATATTATAAATGGAATTAAATATAATTATATGCTTTCAGTTATGGCAATGTATCTTGTCAATGTAAATTTTAAACATTAACTTTCATAGAGTGTGAAGCAAAATTTTAAATAATAACCACTTCTACAAGAATAATAACATCTCTTAAACCATTTGACTCCGGA
>NZ_JAJFUC010000033.1 GCF_021372645.1 Clostridium sp.
AAAGGGGCTGTTGCAAAATAGAAATATAATTTCTATTTTGGACAGCTCACTTTTTTACAAAAAAGTTAAGAGCGGACTCCTAAAAATCCGCTCTTTGTTGTATAATTTATTCATGTTAACTAACAAATTAATACAAAAGAATTATAACAATAATACAAATATTTATCAATTAGTTTTTCCGGTAGAAGTAGGAATGCTAATTGCAGAAGATGATTCAGTTAGACTTCTAAGCGAGATTATGGAGGAATTAAATTATACAGAATTGTATAAGGCGTACTCTACCAAAGGTAGAAATCCAGATGTCGAACCGAAAAATCTATTCAAAATATTAATTTATGCTTATATGAATGATATTTATTCTAGTAGAAAAATTGAAACTGCTTGCAGAAGAGATATAAATTTTATTTGGCTTTTGGAAGGGCAAAAAGCACCGGATCATTGTGCTATTGCAAGATTTAGAACTGAAAGACTTAAAGATGGAATAATAGATAATTTATTTGGTCAACTAGTCACAAAACTAAGTGAATTAGGTGAAATTCAATATAAAAACATTTTTATAGATGGAACAAAAATCGAAGCGAATGCCAATAAATATACTTTTGTTTGGAAAAAAGCAACAAATAAGTTTGAGGCAAAGTTACAAATAAAAATAAGCAATTTAATTGAATCTATTAATAAAGAATTTGAGACTACATATGATTTTGGTGATTCTAAAATTACAATAAGCGAACTTGAAGAAATTAAAGTATTTTTAGACGATAAAAAACTTGACGCTAAAATAGAATTTGTAAATGGCAAGGGAAAAAGAAAAACTCAAATTCAAAGGTTTATAGAAAATATTGAAGAATTTATTCAGAAGCAAAGTAAATATGATAATTATAATGAAACTTTTAATGGAAGAAATAGCTTTTCTAAAACTGATAAGGATGCAACTTTTATGCATATGAAAGAAGATCATATGAGAAACTCACAACTAAAACCTGGTTATAATGTTCAGATTGGAGTTGAAGCTGAATATGTTGTGGGAGTTGATATCTCAAGTGAAAGATCTGACCAACTTACACTAATTCCTTTTCTTGAAAAGTTACAAGAAAAGCTACCACAAAAATTTGAAAATATAGTGGCTGACGCCGGCTACGAAAGTGAAGAAAATTATGTTTATTTAGAATATAATAATCAAAATACTTTTATAAAGCCACAAGCATATGAAGGAATGAAAAAGAAAAATTTCAAGAATAACATAAGTAAACGTGAAAATATGATTTATGATGAGATAAATGACGAATATATTTGTCATAACAATAAAAAATTAAAGCCGATTGGAACTAAAATAAGAAAGTCAAAATCAGGATATGAAGCGGATGTAACCATCTACGAATGCGAAAGCTGCAATGATTGTGAGTATAAATCAAAATGTACGAAAGCTAAAGATAATAGAAAAATGCAGGTATCTAAAACATTTATTGAAAAAAGACAAAAATCTTTAGATAATATAACAACATCAGAAGGAATTCTATTACGAATGAACAGGTCAATTCAAGTTGAAGGTGCTTTTGGAGTTTTAAAAGAGGATTATGGATTTCGAAGATTTTTAACCAAAGGGAAAAATAATGTGAAGATTGAATTTACACTATTATGCTTTGGCTATAATATAAACAAACTACATAATAAGATTCAAAAAAATAGATGCGGTTCATTATTGCATAAAAAAGAAATTGCATAAAACATAGAAATTAATATAAAAATTTGGAGGTTTTGAAATCTCCTTTTTGTTATGTTCAAAAATAATTATTAACTCAAAATGGACTCATTTTTATCATAGATTTTTACTCTGTTTATTCAAAAATACATAAAAAGAGGATGTTGCTCAAAATGATTTGAAAAATCATTTTGCAACACCCCCTTTAATTATGTTGGTTAATCTTTGACTTATTATTTTATTTAAGGTACGTAAATTAATTTCATAGTTTTTATAAGCTTTTCTGAATTGCAAAAATAAAGTATAATAAATTAAGTAAAAAGGGATGTGATGAAATGTCAAATATAGGTGCTTTTTTTGATTTAGATGGAACTCTATACAGAGAAGGGTTAATAACTGAAGTATTTAAAAAAATGGTTAAATATGAGATTATAGGGGAAGAAAGATGGTATAATGATGTAAGACCTTATTTCATGAAATGGGATAAAAGGCAAGGTGATTATGATAATTACCTTTTAAAGATGATAGATATATATATTGAATCTATTAAAGGATTGCAAAAATATCAAATGGACTATATAGCCCAAAAAGTTGTTGAGCAAAAAGGTGATAGAGTATATACTTTTACAAGGGATAGAATAAAGTGGCATAATGCTAATAAGCATACTTTAATAATAATATCAGGATCACCTTCAGAACTTGTGGGTGAAATGGCTAAAAAATATGGATTTACAGATTACATAGGTGCGAAATATACTATAGATAATGAAGGCATATATACGGGAGAAGTTATTCCAATGTGGGACAGTAAAAGTAAATCTAAAGCAATAAATGATTTTGTTAAGAAATATGATATCGATTTGAGTGCAAGTTATGCTTATGGAGATACAGCGGGAGATTATACTATGTTTAAAAATGTGAAACACCCTTATTGTATGAATCCAACTAAGGAGCTTTTGCAAAAGGTACTAAAAGATAGAGAATTAATTAAAAAAATTAATGTTGTAGTTGAAAGAAAAGATGTAATATATAACTTAGACATTGAAGATATACAATTCTTATAGGAAAGAGTGATACCGTGATTATTCGTGAAAACAAGGTGAAGGTGGAATCATATAATAATGAATTTATGATGAAATTGGAGGAAAAAGAGTATAACCCAGAAGAACTTATCTTCTTTGATCTTGAACATTATGTTTATAAGAAACCTAAATGTATTGGAGTATTCGGTGCATGTGAATATGATAATAAAAATAAGAATATATTGGTTACTCAATATATGATTGAAGATAGAGATGAAGCGATAAATATATTACATCTTGCAAAAGAGTATTTTATAAGAATGAAGGTGAAAGGTAAGAAAACAATAGTTACGTTTTCTGGGAATAACGATTTTACCGTTATTAATTATCTTTTTAAGGAAAATGGAATAGAGTATAATTTTACCGAAGAATTTGATTCAATTGATATTCAAAAGGAATATGAAAAAGAAAAAAAGGTATCTACAGGGCTTAAAAAATTAGAAAAGGTATTCGACATTGAAAGAGAAGGTGACGTTATTAGTGGCTCTAATTTAGCAAAAACCTTTCATAAAGTTATGAAAGATAAGAGTTATTTTAAAAGAATGCCAGAAGAAAAAATAGAAAAAATTCTTCTTTATAATGAGCAAGACGTTATAAATCTATATTATATATATGTAAATTGGAAAAAATATATTTTTGAAGATGTTATAGAAGAAAGCGACTTTGAAGAAGATATAGAGGCGATAGAAGATATAGAAGAAGATTATGATAATAAAGAAACTATCTCAAAATAGTTATTTTGAGATAGTTTCTTTATTATTTTATTAACAACTTCAGGCAATTAGAATAAATTTATCTTTATTTTTTCTTTATATTAGATTAAAATTATTATTAGTAAAATAACAATATAGTTAAGAGAGGATGTTATTTTAAGTAAGGAATATTCTCTTCTTAATTAAAATACACTTATAAGTGAGGTAATATTATGTCAAACGAAATTAATTCGTCTAATTTTATAAGAAATATCGTTATGGAGGATCTAGATAGCGGTAAACATAAAGAAATAATTACTCGTTTTCCACCAGAACCTAACGGCTACTTACATATAGGTCATGCTAAATCTATTCTTTTAAATTTCGGTTTAGCAGATGAGTTTAAAGGAAAAACTCATTTAAGATTTGATGATACGAATCCTGTTAAAGAGGACACAGAATATGTTGAATCAATTAAAGAAGACGTAAAATGGCTTGGTGGAAATTGGGATGAACTTTTCTTTGCATCGGATTATTTTGATGAAATGTATAACAGAGCTGTTTTACTAATAAAAAAAGGTAAAGCGTATGTTTGTGATTTAACTGCTGAAGAAGCTAAAGAGTATAGAGGAACATTAACTAAGCCTGGCATGGAAAGCCCTAGCAGAAATAGATCTGTTGAAGAAAACTTAGATTTATTTGAAAGAATGAAAAATGGAGAATTTGCTGATGGTGGAAAAGTTCTTAGAGCTAAAATAGATATGGCTTCACCAAATATAAATATGAGAGATCCTATTATATACAGAATATCTCATTCTACTCACCATAATACTGGTGATAAATGGTGCATATATCCTATGTATGACTTCGCTCATCCGTTAGAAGATGCTATTGAGCATGTAACTCACTCAATTTGTACTTTAGAATTTGAAGATCATAGACCACTTTACGAATGGGTAGTAAGTGAATGTGAAATGGAAGCTTCTCCAAGACAAATAGAATTTGCAAGGTTAAATATTACTAATACAGTTATGAGTAAGAGAAAGCTTAAGCAATTAGTTGATGAAAAAGTTGTTGATGGATGGGATGACCCTAGAATGCCAACTATTTGTGGACTAAGAAGAAAGGGTTGCACTCCAGAGGCATTAAGAAACTTCTGTAGCGCTATTGGAGTTGCTAAAGCTAATTCTATCGTTGATTCTCAAATGTTAGATTACTTTGTAAGAGAAGATTTACAACTTAAAGCACCACTAGCTATGGCTGTATTAAATCCTCTAAAACTTGTAATAACTAATTACCCTGAAAATGAAACAGAAATGCTTGAAATAGAAAATAATTCTAAAGATGAGTCACAAGGTACTAGATTAGTTCCGTTTTCTAGAGAAGTATATATTGAAAAAGAAGATTTTATGGAAATTCCACCTAAGAAATACTTTAGACTATTCCCTGGTAATGAAGTTAGACTAAAGGGAGCATATTTTGTTAAATGTAATGAAATAATTAAAGATGAAAACGGTGAAGTTACAGAAATTCACTGTACTTATGATCCAGAAACTAAGAGTGGTTCTGGCTTCACTGGTAGAAAAGTTAAAGGAACTATACACTGGGTAGATGCAAAATCTTGTGTTCCTGCTGAATTTAGATTATTTGAACCATTAATATTAGATGATGCTGAAGAAAATGAAGGAAAACACTTCCTAGAACAAATAAATCCAAATTCAATGGAAATATTACAAGGCTTCATCGAACCAACAGCAATTAAAGACGCTAAACCTCAAGATAAATTCCAAATGGTTAGAAATGGCTTCTTTATTGTAGATACTAAGTATACTACTGCTGAAAAATTAGTATTTAATAGAATAGTATCTTTAAAATCATCATTTAAATTAAGTTAGGCATATTTACTTGTTATTCTTTATTATGAAAACGAACATTCTATTAAATAAAGATAAATTAAAAGACACAAAACATTTAAAAATAAAATGTTTTGTGCCTTTTATTTATATACTTAAAAATTTATCAAATCTGCTTCTAGTCTTTTCTTCGCCAATTATTTGCATTATAGTATAAATATCAGGTGAATTAGTTCTATGTGTTAAGGCAGCTCTAACTGCTCCTGCAACATCAGAAATCATACCTTTATATTGATCTGGATTTGCTTTGAAATCTTTTCTATTAGCACAGTATCCAAGTCTAAGTCCGATTTCCTTTAAATCATCAAACCAAGCTTCTTGGCTTTCTACATTAAAGTTAAATTCATTTTTATAAGTTTCTACTACAGCCTTAGCAGCTTCTAATATAACTCCCTTTGGTAATTCTATTTGTTCTGCGATTTCTTTATCAAATAATTCATCAAAGAAATAGAATACCTTATCTTTTACTTCATCCCATTTAGCAAAGTCTTTTCTTGGTTTTGGGCCTTCTTTATCTATATTGAACATTTCTTTTGCCATAGTTTCATTTTCTGTAACTAATTTATACATTTCTTCATCAAACTCTTTAGCCCAAGCTGTATAATTTTCATAAACATCAGTAGCTTTCATAGCAGCTATGCGATCTTTAGATACGTCATTTAATTTAATTAAATCAAATAATGCTCCACTCTTACCCATCTTCTCTAAGTGAATTTCAAATTCATGATAATCAGCTTTAGGATTTTCAGCTCTCCATTCTTCAAAAGTAGAATTAACTATATTAAGTAAATATTCTATTACTGTTATTGTTGGGAATCCAACTTCCTTATAATATGAAACAGCAGCTTCTGCATCTTTTCTCTTTGAAAGCTTTCTTTTTGATCCACCATCTTGCTTCATTATTGTTGGGATATGAGCATATCTTGGAGCTTCAAAGCCTAAAACTTCAAATAATTGAACATGTATAGGAAGTGAAGATAACCACTCTTCTCCTCTTATTACATCTGTAGTTCTCATTAAGAAATCATCTATTGCATGGGCAAAGTGATATGTAGGAAGTCCATCTCCCTTAATAAGTACTATATCTTGATTATTTTCTGGGAATGATATATCACCTTTTATTAAGTCATGGAATTCAACTCTCTTTTCTGAATCTCCTGGAGATTTTAATCTTATTATATATTGTTCTCCATTTTCAATTCTCTTTATAGCTTCTTCTTCAGTTATATTTCTGAACTTAGCATATT
This sequence comes from Clostridium sp., assembly GCF_021372645.1. GTDB lineage: Bacteria > Bacillota > Clostridia > Clostridiales > Clostridiaceae > Clostridium. The sequence continues at coordinate 6,634 of NZ_JAJFUC010000033.1, forward strand.
CTCCATAGTAACCGGGAGTTATTTTATTAGCTACTTGCTTTTCACGGAGTTCTGCTAATTCTTCTGGAGTGCAGAAACATGGATAAGCTACCCCTTTTTTTAATAAATCTTTTGCAAATGTATTATATATATCAGCTCTTTGACTTTGTCTATATGGGCCATATTCACCTTTAGAAGTTTCTTGACCTGTCATACCTTCATTAAAGTCCATACCGAAGTTATGCATAGTTGCTACAGTATCGTCTATTGCACCTTCAACTTCTCTTTTTTGGTCAGTATCTTCTATTCTTAAGTAAAAAACACCTTCACTTTGACTTGCTAATCTTTCATTTATTAATGCAGCAAATACTCCACCTATATGTTGGAATCCAGTTGGGCTTGGCGCATATCTTGTTACCTTTGCACCTTCTTTAAGATTTCTCTTTGGATATTTTTCAATATAATATTCAGTTGTATGTTCAACATTTTCAAATATCATATTTGCTAATTTTTCAAAATTCATTAATTACATCTCCTTTAATTATAAATATAAAAAAGCCTTTCATCCTAAAAATACTTAGGACGAAAGGCTAACTTCCGCGTTACCACCTAAATTGATTAATTTATTTAATCCACTTAATTATCTTTAAGGGAATAACCCCATAAATATACTCCTCGTATAGACTTTCTATTTATTGCTCCAAAGCTTCTTTCAATAGTTTTAAATTCTAGGATTACACTATCCCTAGATCTCTTAAAAATAAAATACTATTTACTCTTCTTCTTCAACGCATTTTATTGAATTTGTAATTACTACTTACAAAACACAAATCAATTATACATTTTGAAAATACTAATGTAAAGATAATTTGTTTTTATATAACAAATAAATTTAAAATATGCCTAAAGTTCTATGCAAGCCAAGAAAGGGCATAAAAGTTAAATTATTTTTTTGATATCTTTGAACCGTCAGAAGAAATTACTACTGTTCCATTTTTATCAGTTCTGTATATGGTTACTTTATTCTCATTTAATTGCTTAATAGTGTCATCATTTGGATGATTATAGATGTTATCTTGACCTACAGAAATTACTCCTATTGAAGGATTTACTTTATTAAGGAAATCTTTTGTGGTAGAAGTTGACGAACCGTGATGACCAACCTTAAGAACATCAGCACTAATATCTTCATTAGTACTTAGCATTTCCTTTTCAACATCTTTTTGAGCATCTCCAGTAAATAAAAATGAAGTTTTCCCATATTCAATTTTTATAACTGGCGAATAATTATTCAAATCCTCATAAGAATCTTTAGTAGGCGAAAACACTGTAACTTTAGTATTTTTACCTAAATTAATAGAATCCATACCTTTTTTTATTACATTTATTTTTAAATTCTTAGATTTTAATGCTTCTACCATTTTTTCAAAAGTCTTTGTTGTAGATTCAACTTTTGGTGCATAAAAAGCTAAAACATTGTAATCATTTATTATATCAGCCATGTTACCAATATGGTCTTCATGTGGATGAGTTGCAATTACATAATCTAATTTGTCTAGGCTTAAAGTAGATAAGTAATTTAAAAGCTTTTTTTTATCTGATTTAGGGCCAGCATCTATTAAAAGATTTTTATTATTTACCTGAATAAGAATAGAGTCTCCTTGACCTACATCTATGTAATGTACAATCATGTTATTGGATTTAATTTGATTATTTTTATTAGAATCATTTACTAGAAGATTACAGCCTATTGTTAAAGAAGAAATTAGTATAACTATAAATAATGTATATAAATACTTTTTTTTAAGATAATTCTTACTCATAAAGTTGAATTCTCCTCCTTATCATACAGTTTTTTTACAAATGTGAGAGAAAGTAACAAATATGCTGACTATATAGTTATTTTTTGAATATGCCTTATATCATTGTATCATTATTAATAATATTTTAGAAATACAGTAGGGAATATTTTTAAAAATATAAAATTGAAATATTTCAATAATCGTAGTAAATACGAACAAGATGACAAAAAATGAATATAATATTCATATAATTCATTGTTGTTGCTTATATTAGTATAATAAGGATTGTAATGGATATATTCGTTTTTATGTGTAATTAAATTTAAATCCTGATGTGATATTTATTTGCGATTACTTAGTGAATATGCAATAAATGAAAAAAGTAAGCTTGAATATTGCAAAAAGCGTGATATAATTAATTTAATATGTGGAAATTGAAGAAAAAATGCAATATTATAGTTAATAAAATTTCATGTGGGGGGCAAAAAAATGAAAAAAGAATTTTCCATGAGTAATGACAAAGTGATGATAAACTTTACAGCGAAGTACTGTAACAGTTTTGAATCTATATTAGAAAGTGATGGATTTAGACGAATTTTAGAGGTTTATTTAAGAAGGGCTAAAAAGAGAAATTCAATATCATATAGATACTTAAATGAAACCTTAGATACAGAGAGTCTTCTAGATATTAGAAGAGATTTAACGGTGCTAATAAAATATTTAACAGTTATGAGTGTGGAAGAGGTTGTTGAAATTAGTGTAGCCTATTCAAATTTATTAGAAGATAGGGATAAATTTATAGCATTTATAGAAGACTTGTATTTATTTTGGAGAAAACTTGAAAGATATACTATAGTTCATAGATATAAAGTTCAAGAAGGTCTTGCTGCTGTTAGTTTTACAGAAGCAAATGCTAAGTTTTCTACATTAATTTTAAAGTTATATAGAAAAATTGAAAAGCATGTGGCAGGATATCAACCAAAGGTTTATAGACAGATACCCGCAGGGGGAAATGCTTGTATTATGATTCACGAAATGGAATGGGTGAGACCAAAGGGTTATGAAGTATTAGATGAAATACCATTTATAGATCATATTCTTTTAGAAACACCATTTATTACTTACCCTAAGAAAAATACAAGAGATGGTATGTTTACAGAGATAAAATATAATCCGTTAAAATATGCTCAAATAAATAAGGAGCATTGGTTCTGCTATCCAGCTAAAATAGGTGGATTACTTACTTTTATTTATTTTCATAGAGATTTTATGGAACATGGAATAAGTTTATGTAATTTATTTGAAATGGCAAGAAGTGAAGAGACAAGAGGCAGAAAGCCAGATATTATTTATGTGTTTGGAGCTAAAGATGATGGAGAAGAACTGAAAACAGTATTTTATGATGATGATGAAAATGATATGATGCTTGGATATGTAAGCCATTCTGAAAAAATTGATTATTTTGGTTATATAAAGAAGATGACACTAACACTCTACAATTTAATTATGATAAAAAGAGACTTTTTACCAATACATGGATCGATGGTAAATATTATTCTTAAAAGTGGAGATGAAGCTAATGTCGTTATTATGGGGGACAGTGGTGCAGGTAAGTCTGAAAGCTTAGAGGCATTTAGAAGCTTAAGTGAAGATTACATTTCAGACATGACAATTATCTTTGATGATATGGGTACATTTAAATTAGAAGATGGTGTTATTAAAGGATATGGAACTGAAATTGGTGCTTTTGTTAGATTAGATGATTTAGATCAAGGATATGCATTTAAAGAAATGGATAGAAGCATATTTATGAATCCAGATAAGATTAATGCAAGATTAGTTGTGCCAGTAGCATCATATAAAGAAATATCTAAAGGACATCCAATAGATTTCTTCTTCTATGCGAATAACTATGAACGTGTTGAAGATGGAGGTAAATATTTAAATTACTTTGGAACTCTAGAAGAGGCAATAAAAGTATTTAAATCAGGTGCTAGAATGGCTAAAGGAACCACTACTGAAACAGGATTAGTAGAATCATTTTTTGCAAATCCATTTGGACCAGCTCAAAAACAAGATGAAACGAATATTCTTATTGATAAATATTTTAAAACTATGTTCGAAAAAGGGCAAGTTAAGGTTGGACAAATTAGAACTTGCTTAGGAGTAAATGGTCAAGAAAAAGATGGACCCAAAAATGCAGCAATAGAATTATTTGATGAAATAAAGAAAATGAAATAAAAGTAAAAAAAGATTAAAGTAATTATTTTACCTTAATCTTTTTTGAATTTATCTATCAAAGATTTAAATACATGGTTGAGTGGTTTATATGATAGATTAGAGAAGTTGTGTTTTAATTGTTTATTATTTAAATTAAATTTAAATTTATCAACAAGAGATTCGAAAGTTCTAATTTTATCAATAGCTTTCTCTCTTGTAGAATTTAATAAAATACTAGGTTTCTCCAATAAAAAATTAACTGGTACAATTTGAAATGCATAAAACATTTTTTCAAATTGCATTAAAGAAGCTATAGTAAAGCAAAAATCAATAATTAAATAAATAACAATAATAGAGATAAATATGTCTCTTAATACTTCAGGAATATTCATAAGTAGATCATTAAGAATAGGATGTATAATTCTAATTATAACAACTTCACTAGCACCCCAAAGTAAGGAATAAAGTAAACAAACTCGACCATGTATATTAAATGGATCATCAGTATAGTCCCACCATTTAGTTTTAAAGGTCTTTTCTAATATATAGCCTGTAAAATATTCTAAAACTGAAGTTAACACACAAGCTAAGAAAAATAATTTAAAGATATTATTTTTATAGCTATCAAGAAATATTATAAGAGATACAACTCCAAAACCATATATTGGACAAAAAGGACCATATAGAAATCCTCTATTAACAAATTTATGTTCATTTTTAAAATAATATAAAACTTCAACACACCAACCTGCAAAAGAATAAAAAGCAAAGAAATATATTAAATCATAATAACTAAAATTCAATATCGTACGCAAATATATACCTACCCCCTAATAAAATATTAAGTATTTAGAATATATATATTATATATCAAAATACAATATAATAATATTAATTTTACATTAAAATTTTCTTAGGATATAGTTAGGAAAATTAATAGCAATAAGAATTAAAACATATTCCTTTTATAATATACGTATAGTATATTATAAAAGGAATATGTTTATTCTACATTTAATAAAAGGTTTATAAATAAATTTTTTATAATGAAATATTTCTATCTATAGGTTGAGATAGAGAAACAAAGGTATCAGTTCGTTGGATTCCATCAATATTGTTTATTTTATTAAGTAAAACATCTTGTAAATCTAACATATTAGTACAAACTATTTTTGCAAACATAGAATAGCTGCCTGTAGTTAAATGTAATTCCACAACTTCATTTATATGTGACATTTCATTAAATACAGCATTAAAAGAAGAAGTTTTATCAACATATATTCCAACAAAACAACATACGTCATATCCTAATTTAGGAAGATTTAGAAGTATTCTAGAGCCCTTTATTATCCCAATCTCCTCCATTTTTTTCATTCTCACATGAATAGTACCACCACTAACATGACATATTCTTGCAATTTCCAAATAGGGTGTTCTGCAATCTTTTATTAATAAGTCCAATATTTGTAAGTCTAATTCATCTAAATTATTATTTGAAACTAAAGTCATTATATCACCTCACATTATTTATATAATATACTTTTTTAATTTTATCAAATATATAGGGAAAATTAAATATAAAAATATATAATTGTAAAAATAATTTTTATAATTTTGATATTTTAATAAAATTTATTGAGTTCAGAATATGGTAGAAAATTATAAAATTTGAAATAAACTAAAAGGAATACTTGATAATAGTTTATATATAAATTATTATAACTATATAAGGTATATTAAAAAATAACAAGTAAGTATGCTTTTTTAGGGGGATGTGTAACAGATGAGTTCTTTAATAACAATTATTTCATTTATAGTAATGTTTGCAATTATATTGGTGGCTTATGTATTATGTAAAAACTTTGTATTTGGTAAAGTACGCATAAATAAGTGGATTCTTTTATCAATATCTATAATATTATTTATAGCTCAAATATTATTAAGTACTACAAATAAATATATTTCAATTGGACTATCAATATTTGCATTATTGTTTTTACTATGGTTTATGGATAGTATACAAACAGGTGGAACTAAAAAGAAAGAGAAGCAAATAGTAATTAAACCAAAAGCCAAGCCGAATAGAGTAAAGAAAATTAAATAAGTTGGATATAAAAAAGAAATAGAATGTATAATTTATAGAGCTAGCAAAGTTGTGTAATTATAAATTCTATTTCTTTTCATATAAAGCATATGAAATACTAGTGAATTTTTAGCTTCTAAAGATGGGAGAGCTAATGGCAATCTTATTATTATCTAATGTTATTTTTATTATATACCACAATTCATTTTGAAGAGCTTCATGATTATATAAATATTTTACTTTATTTAAGTTCAAATCAGTTATTTTTTTCACTATAATTCCACCAATAGAAATAATATCAATTTCTAATATTTTATGAATAGAGTCATGAACAAAAATTGAAAATTGCAATTCTTTATCTTCTGATGGGATTATATCGCCCATAAAATTATCATTTATTGTAAAGTACATAGTTAAGGTTCTGGATTCAGTTGAATATGTGTGGCGATTTCTAAAAGCATTGACTAATGAAGTGCTTGTAAGTTCGTCTGCAATTACACAAGTTAAGTTTTCATCGTCGCCAAAGTTTAATTTGTGATTGTCTTGGCCATTTATGGCACCTAATTTCCAACCATTATCAAGTAAGTAATAATAATATTTTTCATATCTTAAATATTTGTTAGGAGAGGAACCATTACCAACTTCTATAGAAGTTATTAATTTATTCAAAATAGGATTATATTCTAAATATTCTATTGTTTTATGTGGATGATTAATTGAAACAAATGCAGTGGGGTTGTTAAGCATCCAAAGAACTAATAATTGAAGATTGGTTACTGTCCCTGTGAAGAATCTATTAGAATTTATTACATTAATATCCCCAAAGGGATTAGTTTTACTTTCAAAGCCTATTAATGCTAAAAAGTTTTCATGTTTTTTATTATAACGTGAAGCTGAATATTTAGCTGTATCCCATTTACTTAATTCAACGCCTTTTAATTTCACAGTCTTAGTTAAATAATTATTATGATCTGTTAAAATTAGAAAATCAAGACCAGCATGCCTTGCATAATCAAAAGCTTCTATAGGAGTGCCACGTCCAGTTGAAAAGCTACAGTGAGCATGGGGGATGCCATAATAGAAATTTAAATCATCTATATTAAAGTTGTTTTTAATTGATTTTTTTTTGCCCAATATTATAACCTCTAAAAATTATTTATAATATATATATATTGCAATTAACAATTCACAATGCACAATTTATAAATATGAATTGTCAATGATCAAAATAATGACAATAACTAAATGTAATGTTAAAATAACTATAGAATATCAATGGAGTGATGATAATGATAAAAGAGTTTAAAGATAAAAGTCCTAATCTGGACAATGAATTATATATTGCAGAAACAGCAGTAATTATTGGAGATGTAACACTTAAAAAGAATGCAAATATATGGTTTGGTGCGGTTCTTAGAGGTCATGAATCACCTATAGTTATAGGTGAAAATACTAATATTCAAGAAAATTGTGTAGTACATGCTAATTATGGTAATAATGTAGTTATTGGAGAGGGTTGTACTATAGGACATGGCGCAATAATACATGGATGTAATATCAAAAATAATGTTTTAGTTGGAATGGGAGCTATAATATTAAATGGCGCTAAAATAGGAAATAATACTATTATAGGTGCAGGGAGTTTAGTAACTCAAAATAAAGAGTTTGAGGATGGGGTATTGATTCTTGGCAACCCTGCAAAAGTAATAAGAAAATTAACAGAAGAAGAAATTGAAGAGAATAAAAAGGCTTGTTTAAGTTATTTAGAAGTAAGTAAGGAATTTAAATAAGATTAAATATACTTTGATTAAATTAGATAAATTTTCTTTGAATTAAAATACTCAAGAAAATAAGGGAAAGCAAAGATATTGATTAAATTTATTAGAATTAATGGAGGAAACAATAATATGATAATAGTTGGAGAGTACAATAAATTAAAGGTAAGTAAAAAGGTAGATTTTGGATATTACCTTGAGGATAACTTTGGTGATGAAGTTTTACTTCCTAATAGTGCAGCAAAGGGAAATGAAATTAAAGAGGGAGATAAATTAGAAGTATTTATTTATAGAGATTCTAAGGATAGATTGATTTCAACTTTAAAAAAACCACTTATTACAGTCGGTGAAATTGCTTATTTAGAAGTTGTGAGCCAAAATAACATTGGAGCATTTGTAAACATTGGACTTGAGAGAGATTTATTTGTTCCGTTAAGAGAGCAAGGTTTTAAGCTTAAAGAAGGTAAAAAATATTTATTTTATATGTACGTAGATAAAACTGATAGATTAGCAGGTACAACAAGAATAGATTCATACTTGGCTATAGCAGAAGAAGGTAAGTATAAGTCTTCTGATGAGGTTAATGCAATAGTTTATGATACCTGTGAAAATGGAACTTTAAATGTAATGGTTGATGAAAAATATAGAGGCTTAATATTAGCAAACGAACATTTTGATTACATATATCCAGGTCAAGAAATAAAAGCAAGAGTTAAAATAATTTACGAAGATGGTACCCTTGGAATAACAACAAGAAAAAAGCGATTAGATGAAAGAGAAGTATTAACAGAGAAAATACTTAAGTATCTAAACGAAAACGGAGGGTTTATGCCATTTAATGATAAATCTTCTTCGGAGGATATAAAGAAAGAATTTAATACAAGTAAAAATTACTTCAAAATGACTCTTGGTGGATTAATGAAACAAAAGTTAATAGCACAAGATAAAGAAGGAACTAGACTTCTATAAAGCAACGTTATTAAAAAAGACAACAAGTAAGTATGTCTAAATAAAGAAGGTATTTGAAAGTAGATATATTATCTTTCAAATACCTTCTATTATTTATTACATAAGGAATAAAAATAAATTATTGAACATCTTTTGAAATTTTTGTTCTGAATAATAAATTTTTAAGCTTTTTCCAATTAAATGGTATTAATGGGTAGAAGTATTTGTCACCTGCTACTGTTTTAGTAGTTCCCATGATTATAAGTAAAATTACAATACCGCCTATAAATCCCCAAAATCCAAACATTCCACAAAGTATTAATAATAGCATTCTTTCAAATTTTATAGCAAAAGTCATTTCTATACTAGGCTGAGTAAAATCTCCAAGAGTTACTGTAGCCATATATAATATAGACTGAGTTGTAAACCAACCTGTTTTTATTGCATATTCACCAAGAATTAAACCTCCAATTAAAGAAAGTGCGCCTCCAAGTGGACTTGGAGTATTTATACCCGCTAATTTTAATACATCTACAGCGAATTCTAAAAGTATCAATTGAATTACCATAGGAATAGCAAAGTAGTCTTGAGGTTTTAAAAAATCAAAAAAAGTTGGCAAGAAAACATTGCCGTTTACAAAAAGTAAATAAAGAGGAGTCACTAAAATAGTTGATAATAATGTTATATTTCTAATGATTCTTAAATAGTTGCCCGTAAATACTGGGAAATAATAATCATTTACATCTTGTAAAAAATCAAAAATTCCAGTTGGAAGAATCATAACATTTGGAGAGTTATCTACAATAACTATTATTTTTCCTTCAACTATATGTGCAGCAGCTATATCAGGCCTCTCAGTATATCTTACTTTTGGAAATGGATTAAGCCAATTTTTTTTGCACATAATATCAATTAAACTTTGATCGCCAAGAGTTAAGGCTCTTATATCTAATTCTGATAAACTATTAACTATTAAATCATGTACTTTATTGTCTGCGACTCCATCAATATACGCAAGACAAACATCTGTTTTTGAAATATCACCAACGGAATGCATTTCAAAAACTAATCTAGGATCTCGTATTCTTCTTCTGATAAAAGCTGAATTAAATACTAATTTTTCTACAAAGCCATCTCTTCCACCCCTTAAAGTTTTTTCTTTTTCAGGTTTTGATGAATCTGCTCCTGGATAAGTACGTAGGTCAAGCGCTATAAATGAATCGAAACCTCCAACAAACATTATTGTTTGACCAGTTAATAATGCATGTATAATTTTTTCTAAATCACTTTGTTTTTCAATAGATACATGAGGAATTTCATTATTCATAAAATCTTCAATTGTTGAATAGGAATTCATAGTTTCAGAAGATATTTTAAAAAATGATCTTAATATATCTTCCATAATATTGTCTTTAATAAAACCATTCAGGAAATATAGGACAGCGTCACGTCCTCCTACTACAAATGTTCTTTCAACAATATCGAAACTTTTATCTATGGCTAAATGGGAATGGATTAATTCAATATTTTGTTTGCAATCACATGTGACATTCAAATTATCTAACCTTCTCTCTCTTATGAAATATTATACAGATAGTATGTGATATATTAAAAAATTGTATTCATGAATTATTTTCTTAAGTATGAAAGAAGAATACTTAAAAAAAATATGTATAAAACTCTGAAAAAAAATCAGAGTTTTGCACAACCTACACATTAAGTCATATTTTAATAGTGTAAGGCATATGAAAAAAATAGACTAGCATACTGACTTGTTATTTTTTTAATACGTCTAAATACTATTAGAAGGTGAAATAAATGTGCGGTATTGCAGGATTAGTAAATTTCAAGCAAGATATAGTACAAGATAAAGGAATATTAGAAAAAATGATAAAAACATTGGAGAGAAGAGGTCCAGATGCTAAGGGTTATTATATTTCTCCAAATGTTTTATTAGGGCATAGAAGATTAATTGTAGTGGACCCAGAGGGTGGCGTGCAACCAATGACTAAAATATTTCAAGGTAAAAAATATACATTAGTTTATAATGGAGAACTTTATAATACAGAAGATTTAAGAGAAGAGTTGAAATCTAACGGATTTACTTTTGATTCTTACTCTGATACTGAAGTATTGCTTACATCTTATATTTGTTGGGGTAAAGAATGTATTAATAAATTAATAGGTATTTTTGCTTTTGGAATTTTTGATGAAGGTAAAAAAGAAGTATTTTTAGCTAGAGATCAAATGGGAGTTAAACCATTATTCTATACTATGAATAATAATACTCTTATCTTTGGCTCAGAAATAAAGACTATTTTAGCAAATTCAAGAATTAAAAGAGAAATTGATAGAGATGGGTTGACTGAAATATTTGGACTTGGACCTGCTACAATACCAGGAAGTGCAATATTTAAAAATATAAAAGAAGTTGCACCTGCAAATTGTCTTTTGATTACTAGTGATAATAATATTAAAACGTGGGAATATTGGAAAGTGGAAGCAAAGGGATTTCATGAAACTCCAGAAGAAGCAATAGTTCATACAAGAGAATTACTAACAGATGCAATAAAAAGACAATTAGTTGGAGATGTACCAGTTTGTACATTTTTATCAGGAGGATTAGATTCTTCAATTATTTCCAAAATAGCGGCAGATGAATTTAAAAAACAAGGAAAGATACTTACTACTTATTCTATTAATTATGAAGATAATGAAAAGTATTTTAAATCATCATTATTTCAACCTACATCAGATGAATATTGGTCAGAAGAAATGTCTAAATTCATTGGTAGCAATCATAGAAAAGTAGTTTTGAATCATACAGATTTGGCAGTAGCGTTAAAAGATGCTGTGATTTCAAGAGATTTACCAGGTATGGCAGATATTGATTCATCTATGCTATTATTTTGCAAGGAGATTCGTAAAGACTTTGTAGTTGGCCTTACTGGAGAATGTGCTGACGAAATTTTTGGAGGATATCCTTGGTTTACAAGAGATGAAATGTTCTATTTAGATACCTTTCCATGGTCAAGATTTGTTAGTGATAGAAAAGCTATAGTGAATAAGGGTTTAAAGAATATGCCACTAGAAGATTTAGTTAGAACACAATATGAAAAATCTTTAAGTAAAGTACCTCATCTTGATGGTGAAAGTAAGAGAGATTATAGAATGAGGGAAGTATCTTATCTAAATTTAAAATGGTTTATGGTACAACTTCTTACTAGAAAAGATAGGGTTAGTATGTATAATAGTTTAGAGGCAAGAGTTCCATTTGCAGATATTAGATTAGTAGATTATGCTTTCAATTTGCCTGCAGATGTAAAATTATATAAGGGCCGAGAAAAAGGATTACTTCGAGCAGCATTTGAAGGAATATTGCCAAATGACATTATATACAGAAAGAAGAGCCCATATCCCAAAACTCATAATCCAATATATACAGATATAGTATGTAACATGATGACAAAAATATTAGATGATAAATCATCACCTATTCATGAACTCATTGATGATAAGGTAATTAGAAAAATTGTAGCAACTAAAGGAGAATCATATAAATCACCATGGTATGGACAACTAATGACAGGACCACAATTAATTGCTTATTTAATTCAAGTGAATATTTGGCTTAAAGAATATAATATTAATATAATTGATAATTGATAATTATCAATTAAGGAAGAAAAGCCTATGAGCCTTTCATTAATTATCAATTTAATAAGGTTCTGCGATTAAGCAGAACCTTATTATTAGTTATATTTAAATTTTACAGAGCCTGATGCAAAATATATATCGCATCTTTGACTTGTTATTTTATATGCCTTATAAGTTTGAATAATTCATTAAGTATAAATGGTATAAAAGATATACAAGTAACTATAATCCAATCTCTAACATTTAAAGTAAATACATTAAATACTTGAGCAAAGAAAGGAATTATAATAATCAAAAATTGAATTAAAATACCAAGTAAAACTGAAGCTAATAAATATTTATTTGTAAAAAATCCGATTCTAAAAAGGGATTTTTCTTTGCTTCTCATAGAAAGTGAGAAAAATAATTGAGAAAAACTTAATACTACAAAGGCTAAAGTTTGTGCATGAACTAAAGAATTCATATATAAATTTTCACCAATTTTGAAAGCAATTAAGGTTACAGCTCCAATTAATACTCCGTTTAATGCTAAGAATATTCCCATATTATTTGCAAAAAGAGATTCTTTTGGATCTCTAGGAGGATATTCCATTACACTTGAATCTTTCGGATCTACACCAAGGGAAAGAGCAGGGAAACTATCAGTTATTAAATTTACCCATAAAATATGAATTGGCAATAATGGAGGATTGAAGTTGAATAAAATTGCTATGAAAAGTGCAACTATTTCACCTAAGTTGCAAGATAAAAGAAACATTATAGATTTTCTTATATTATTATAAATATTTCTACCTTCTTCTACTGCACTTACTATGGTAGTAAAATTATCATCTGTTAAAATCATATCAGCAGCACCTTTAGCTACATCAGTGCCAGTAATCCCCATAGCAACTCCGATATCAGCAGCTTTTAAGGAAGGTGCATCATTAACTCCATCACCAGTCATGGATACAATATTTCCATGAGATTTAAATGCTTTTACAATTTTAACTTTATTTTCAGGTGAAACTCTAGCAAAAATTTTATAATTATTAACTATTTTATTAAAGTCTTCATCGCTATAAGTATCAATTTCACTTCCGATCATACATTCATTTAAATTTTCTGCTATACCGAGTTCGCTAGCAATTGCAAAAGCAGTATTTTTATGATCACCAGTTATCATGATAGGAGTTATACCAGCTTGTTTGCATAAAGCAATAGATGGTTTGACCTCTTGTCTAGGTGGGTCTATCATTCCCATTAGTCCAACAAACACTAAATCTTTTTCCAATGAATTTAAGCTAATATTTTCAGTTGCTATATCTTTATAACTTAAGCCAAGAACTCTTAAAGCTTCATCAGACATTAAATTAGAAAATTTCAGTATTTCATCTTTTTTATCCTGTGTAAAATCAATAATTTCTCCGTTAAATAATATTTTATTTGAAAGTTTAAGTAACTGATCAATAGCACCTTTCGTAAAAACCTTAAACTTAGAGTCATATTTATTTACTGTAGTCATTAATTTTCTATCTGAATCGAAGGGCACTTCATCAATTCTAGTATGAAGTGAATTTAAGTCTTCTTTATATAAGTTAAATTTAATTCCTGCATCTAAAAGAGCTATTTCAGTAGGATCACCTGTTTTTGAACCATTCTTTGAAGTAGCATCGTTACATAAAATCATGCCTTCAAATAATAATTTGGTATTATTATTATTTAAATCACAATCGTCTATAGATAAAATTGTATTATTTATACAACAGTTCTTTATTGTCATTACATTTAAAGTTAAAGTTCCTGTTTTATCAGAACATATTATATTTACAGAACCTAGCGTTTCTACAGCTGGAAGTTTTTTTATTATAGAATTTTGTTTTATCATTCTTTGAACACCCATAGCTAAAACTATAGCAACTATAGCAGGAAGTCCTTCAGGAATTGCGGCAACAGCTAAACTTATAGCAGTTAAGAGCATTTCAAACCAATCTCTTCCTTGAAACATAGAAATGATAAATATCAATATACAAATTCCAACAGCTCCAAAACCTAAAGTCTTTCCAAGGGAGGCTAATCTTCTTTGAAGAGGAGTAGTATTATCATCCTCTTTATTTAATAAATCTGCTATTTTACCTATTTCAGTATTCATACCAGTATTTATAACTACTCCAGTTCCACGTCCATAAGTAACTAAAGTAGACATAAATCCCATATTAAGTTGATCGCCTATAGGAATGTTTTCAGCTGAGTTTATTATATTGCTATTTTTTTCAGCAGGAACAGATTCACCAGTAAAAGCTGATTCATCAATTTTCAAATTTGCACTTTCAATTAGTCTTAAATCAGCAGGAAGATATCTTCCTGCATCTAAAATAATAATATCACCTACAACAACTTCTTCAGAAGGTATCTCTTTTATATTTCCATCTCTTTTGACTATTGCTTTAGGAGTAGACAGTTTCTTTAATGCTTCAAGGGATTTTTCTGCCTTTGACTCTTGGATAACTCCTATGAGTGCGTTTATTAAAATTACAATCAATATAATAACAGCATCACTATATTCTTTCATAAAGGCAGAAACAAGAGCAGCACCTAAAAGTATATAAATCATAACATCATTTATTTGAGATAAGAAAAGTTGCCAGGTACTTTTTTTCTTTTGGGAGTTTAATTTATTTTCCCCATTCTCTTCAAGTCTTTTTTTTGCTTCTAATGTAGAGAGCCCAGTACTTGAGTCTACATTTAATTTCTGCAAAATATCTTGTGAAGTTTTATCAAACCACATAGATAACATCACTCCATTTAAAAAATTAATATATGTATATATATTAGAAGTTTTGCAAAATTATATACATGGGAAAAAATGAAATATATATTTTATGATTAAAATATAAGTAGAGAAGAAATCAGCATTTTGATATAATTAGGTATATTAGGCACATTAAAAAATAATTAATTATTATACAGGTCTATTTTGAATGTTTATATAATTGTTTTTTATGTACCTTAGGTAGGTAATTGCGAAACTCATTTATAAAACTGAATAAAAATTGATTAGAAATTGCAAAAACATCATTAATTGATGGAAAAGTTGCTTTTATACAATTCCAATGGTTTGATTAGCTAAAAAAGGGCGCACAAAATAAAGCAAAACTGCATTCTAATTTTTACAAATAAAGTTTATGCTATTAATGGCTTAAGGCTTCGTATATATTCATGTTTATGTATTTTATCTGCTACGATGACTGTTATTAGTTGAGTTATTCCAGCTAGAAGTAAATCAGCATGAAGCGTTTGCTCA
>NZ_JAJFUC010000012.1 GCF_021372645.1 Clostridium sp.
ATGATATTAAGTATTGGATTGTTATACATATATTATTCAATATTTATACATAAATTCAAAATATAACATTACATGAAATGCTGTGAAAATACAAGAAAATCGTACTTATTGTGTGTCTATTTTGGTTAGAGCACTCCATAAGTTTGTATTTCTATGTTTAGGTTTTATTTAATAGTTTCTATAAAGGGCGATGCTAATCTAGATGATTTTCAATGCTATTAAGTATTATAGGAATATTTTTAGTGATTTGTTTTTCATTTACTTCGCTAATAGTAATTCTAAAATAGTTATCACTCTTGTATTCTTTGAGGAAACATTCACGTGTATCTAATATTTTTATATTTTTATGATAAAGCGAATTGATTATTTTATCGTAATTCAAAGGAGTGTTAACATAAAAACAGCCAAAGTATCCGGATTCAGGTATATTGTGTTTTATTCTTGGATGTTCATATTCTAATAAAGTATCTTTTAAAGCGCTTATACGATTGGTATATAAATTAACTAATTGCTTCATATGAGAATCAAACATTCCATTCTTTAGGTATATTTCTAGAGCTCCTTGAGATAGTATAGGACTGCTTATGTCAGTCCATCTTTTATATTCTAAAAATTTTTTAATCAATAATTCAGGCATTATAAGAGCAGCAACCCTTAAGCCTGGCATAAGTACTTTTGAATAACTTTTAAGATATATTACTCTTGAAGAAGTATCGTATGAAAACATAGGATCATTTTTTTTATTCATATCTAAATCGGCAGCAATGTCATCTTCAACAACATATACGTCATATTTATCTGCGAGTCTAATAATTTCCTGTTTTTCAAGTTTACTATATGAAGTTCCAGTTGGATTATGAAATCTTGGAATACTATAAAAGAATTTTATATTGCCATATTTAAATAACTTTTCTAATTCATCTAAATTTATTCCGCTAAAGTCTCTATTTATGCCTAGAGTAGGGATGTTATTAAGTTCTAAAAATTTTATCATTCCATAATATGTAGGCTGCTCAACAAGAATATTAGATTTACCATTTGGAAACGGCATAGTTGATAGTATATTTAATGCTTGTTGAGAACTTGATGTAATTATTATGTTATCCGGCTTTGTGAAGATTTGATAGTTTTGAATATGATTTTTTAATACGTTAATTAAAGAGTCTAATCCTCTAGGATCAGAATAAGCAAAAAGTTTCTCTTTGTATAGGTCTATTGCTTGATTTAAACAATGTTGAAAATTTTTATATGGAAAAGACTCACAATTTAAGTTTACAGCTGAAAAATCAATTATTTGATGTTTTGATAAACTTTTATCATGAAAATCATTAATTATATAGTACCCACTTTTAGGAACAGAATAAATAATATGATCTTGTTCAAGTTTTGTATATGCTTTTAAAACTGTACCGGCGCTACACTGAAACAGATTTTGAATAGACCTAATAGAGGGAAGTTTTTTGGGATGAGTCAATTTCTCCGTTTTGATATTATTTTTTATATATTCTACAATCTCTTCATATTTAAGCAAAATTAATCACTCCTTAAATGTTGTACTAGCACAGATTTGAATTTTATTTGTTGATATATAGATTACACTATAATACCATATTTGTATAGTAAATCTTAGTTTAGCACATAAAAAAGTAAGTCATTGTGTAGCTTTTTAGAGGAGATAAGGAGGGAAAAGTTATGGAAGGAAATAACAATAATAACTTAAAGGAAAATGAAATTTTAGTAAGACTATTTTTAAAAAGACTTGGATACAAGGAAGAAATTATTGATAAAGTATGTGAAGTTATTAAATAAGTCAAAAGTTTTAATTAGGCCATAAAACATCGCTAAAAAGATTGAACTAATAAAAAGTTATAATAAGAAATAAAGAAGAGGTGTACAAAATGAAAAGAGAAGAAGTATTAAACAGTATAAAAGAGGCTGGAGTTATTGCTGTAATTAGAGGTGGTTCAAAAGAACAAGCAATTAAATGTGTAGATGCTGCAGTAAAAGGTGGAATAAAAATCATGGAACTTACAATGACAGTACCAAATCCATTAGAAATGCTTAAAGAAGCAGTAGAAAAGTACAAAGATACAGATGTAGTTATTGGATCAGGAACAGTTTTAGATACTGAAACAGCAAGAGCATGCATACTTGCTGGAGCACAATTTATTGTAAGCCCAAGTCTAGATGTAGATACATTAATACTTTGTAATAGATATAAAGTTTTAGTTACTCCAGGTGTAATGACAGTAAGAGATGCAATAACTGCCTTAGAATATGGTGTTGATATAATTAAAATATTCCCAGGTAATTTATATGGACCAGCAGTAATTAAGTCATTTAAAGGGCCTCTTCCACAAGGTGATTTTATGCCAACAGGTGGAGTTTCGGTTGAGAATGTAGGTGAATGGATAAAAGCAGGAGCTGTTGTTGTTGGAACTGGAAGCAACCTAACAAAGGGTGCAGCAACTGATGATTATGTAGCAGTTGAAAATGAAGCTAGAAGATTTGTTGAAGCATATAAAAAAGCAAAGGCAATTGAAGCTAAATAAAAAAGATATAAACCGTGAATTGTAAAATGATTAAAGGGGGCACTTGTAATATGATATTTTCGAAGAAATCAGAACAAATATCACCATCAATTACTTTAGCAATTACGTCTAAAGCAAAGCAAATGAAAAAAGATGGTGCTGATATTATAATTTTAGGAGCAGGAGAACCAGATTTTAATACACCTGAAAATATTAGAAATGTAGCAATAGAAGCAATAGATGAAGGATTTACAAAATATACTCCAGCTTCTGGTATAGATGAATTAAAGAGTGCAATAGCTAATAAGTTCAAAAGAGATAATAATTTAAATTATTCTAACTCTCAAATTATGGTATCAACTGGGGCAAAGCAATGCATATGGAATGTTTTTGCTGCCATTTTAAATCCAGGAGATGAGGTTATTGTGCCTAGACCATATTGGGTCAGTTATCCTGAATTAATTAAACTTGCCGATGGAATACCTGTATTTGCATTTGGAGATGAGAATAATAATTTCAAATATACTAAATCTGTATTAGAAGATGCCGTGAGTTCAATGACTAAAGCAATTTTAATAAATAATCCTAATAATCCAACAGGAGCAGTTTATACTAAGGATGAATTAACTATGATTGCAGAATTCGCAAGGAAACATGATTTAATAATAGTATCTGATGAAATATATGAAAAATTCAATTATGAAAGTGATAAGTATACTAGCATAGCAAGTATTAGCAGTGATTCATATAATAGAACCATAATAATACATGGAGTTTCAAAAACATATGCTATGACTGGATGGAGAATAGGCTATACCCTTGGAAATGAAAAAGTTATTAAATTAATGTCAAGTATACAAAGTCATACTACGTCTAATCCTAATTCAATAGCACAGTATGCCGCAGTAGAGGCATTGAATGGCGACCAAATCTCTGTAAAGGAAATGGTAGATGAGTTTAAGAAAAGAAGAGATTATATAATTGAAGAGATAAATAATACTGAGATGCTTTCCTGCAAAAAGCCGGATGGAGCATTTTATATTATGATTAATATATCGAAAATGCTTGGGAAGGTAGTTGAGGGGAATAAAATTAATAACTCTATAGATTTTTCAAATGTACTCTTAAATAAGGCAAAGGTAGCAGTTATTCCTGGAGATGGATTTGGAGTTAGTGAATTTGTAAGAATATCGTATGCTGCCTCTATGGATAATGTCAAAGAAGGCATTAGAAGAATAATTAAATTTGTAGAAGATTATAAATAAAATAGTATAAAAGAGCGCAAAAAATATTTATTGAATTTTAACTAATAGCGCTTGAAATGAGAAGTTTTTAATTTACAAACTATATTATAGTTATATTGGTAAATTGAAAGATACAACACATGGAGGGTTATTATAATGATAAATATAACAATTGATGAAAAAAATATTAATATAAATGATGAAAATACAACTGTATTAAAAGCAGCATTAGATAATGGTATAGATATACCAACTTTGTGCTATCTCAATGAGTGTGGAAACGTAGGAAAATGTGGGGTTTGTGCTGTAGAGATCGAAGGGAAAAATAATATAGCACTTGCCTGCATAACAAAGGTTGAAGATGGAATGGTCATAAGAACAGATTCGGAAAAAGTACAAGAAAGGGTAAAAACGAGAGTAGCAGCATTACTTGATAAACATGAATTTAAATGTGGACCGTGTAATAGAAGAGAAAATTGTGAGTTCTTGAAATTAGTAATAAAAACAAAGGCAAAAGCGAATAAAACCTTTGTAGTTGAAGATAAAACAGAATATATTAATGAGAGAAGTAAATCAATAATTATTGATAGAAGTAAATGTGTGCTATGTGGAAGATGTGTAGCAGCCTGCAAAGAAAAAACAGGTACTGAAATGATTCAAATTGTAGGTAAAGGCGCAGAGAGAAAAGTTTCTTCAGTAGATGATAAATGCTTTGATGATACTAATTGCTTATTATGTGGACAATGTATTGCAGCATGTCCAGTAGCGGCTTTATCTGAAAAACCGCATATAGATAGAGTTAAAGAGGCCTTAGAAGATCCTAATAAACATGTAATAGTTGCAATAGCCCCATCAATTAGGGCTTCAATTGGAGAATTGTTTAGATTAGGCTATGGTGTAGATGTAACAGGAAAGTTATATACAGTATTAAGAATGCTTGGCTTTAAAAAAATATTTGATATTAATTTTGGAGCTGACATGACAATAATGGAAGAGGCAACTGAATTTGTTCAAAGAGTTAAAAAGAATGGACCATTTCCGATGTTTACATCATGCTGTCCATCTTGGGTTAGATTAGTTGAAAAGTATTATCCTGATTTTTTGGAAAATTTATCTACTGCAAAATCTCCTCAGCAAATCTTTGGAACTGCAAGTAAAACTTATTATCCGCAAATAGAGGGATTAGATCCCAAAAATATATTTACAGTAACGGTAATGCCTTGTACCTCAAAGAAATATGAGGCAGATAGAAAAGAGATGATTAGTAATGGGATTAAAAATATAGATGCTGTAATTACTACACGAGAATTAGCCAAAATGATTAAAGAAGCAAAGATTAATTTTGCTGATTTAGAGGATAGTAAAGCAGATCCAGCAATGGGAGAATATACTGGAGCTGGAGTTATATTTGGTGCTACAGGTGGTGTTATGGAAGCAGCGCTTAGAAGTGCTAAGGATTTTATAGAAAATAAAGATTTAAATAATATAGATTATACTCAAGTTAGAGGATTTGATGGAATAAAAGAGGCTGAGGTAGAAATCGGTGGAGAGCAATATAATGTGGCTGTAATTAATGGTGCTTCAAATTTATTTGAGTTTATGAAAAGTGGAAAATTAAATGAAAAACAATATCACTTTATAGAAGTTATGGCTTGTCCTGGTGGATGCATAAATGGAGGAGGACAACCACATATAAGTGCAAAGGAAAGAGAAAAAGTAGATATTAAAGCATTAAGAGCTTCTGTCTTATATAATCAGGACAAAAATTTGAAAAAAAGAAAATCCCATGAAAATACAGCATTATTAAAAATGTATGAAAATTATGAAGAAGCTCCAGGAGAAGGCTGGGCACACAAATTATTACACATAAAATACAATGAGCAAAAATAATTATATAAGCCGTGTTAAAGATTTTATATGACTTACTTGATATGTGAATTTACAAAAGTAATCATTAATGTAGCTTTATTATTAATAACTATATAAAATAATTTGATGTTTGACAATGGCTGTCTATTCTGAAATATGTTTAGCAGCTATTTTTTTAATGTGTGGAGATATTTATTATGAATATTAATGAATTAATTAGTTTCTTAAAAGTATGTGAAATGAAAAGTATTTCTAAAGATTCAAAAGATCTTTTTATTTCGGCGCAAGGTTTTAGTAAAATAATAAAAAATTTAGAAAAAGATCTTTATTCAGAAGAAATGAAAGATATGATTTGTTTAACACCTGAACAAGAGAATACTTTGACACACTTGCATTTATGGACCCGATGGAGAACCAATCAGTGAAATGATTTCAGCAGAAACGGAAGGAATAGCGTATGCTGAAATAGATGTAGAAAAAACAATAGATTTTAAATATTATATTGATCCAGCAGACCATTATTCAAACCAAAGCTTAACCATGAATTTTAATCAAAATCCTACACAAGTTGTTAGAAAGTTTGGAGAAAGTAAAAATAGGGTTATAACATATGAAGAAATTAATTTATCGTTAGGAAGCGAAGAATAAAAAACACTTATATATACAAAATAAAAGGCGCAGATTTGCGCCTTTTATATATGAAAATTAAATTTTCACCATTTAAATATTATAACTTTTACTAGCACAATGGCTTAAATAATATACATTACTTAGCACCAGTTGCCATTTTCGTAAATCTTTTTCCACCCCAATATCCCATAATCAAAATACTTATTATCAATCCGATAATACTGTATAGCATAGGCATATGCGTAATATTTGGTGTGAGAATCGATCTTAAGGCTTCATTTGCGTACACAAGAGGATTCACAAGTACAATTTTTTGAATGATTGGAGTTGTGGAAAGGTCTCCCCAGGAAAAGAAGATGGCGCCTAAGAACACAACAGGCATTAAAAATCCAGGAAACATGGCAGCAATTTGTATAGGTTTGATAATAGTGCCAACTAAAAGACCCAAACATGCTGAGGCAATTGAAATTAAAATCAATACAGGAATAAGCATAAGGAGCTGTGATGGTGTTACAACAATATCAAGAGCATTTCCCATGAAAATGAGTGATATAGGTAAAACAATAGCTCCGCCTATAAAAGATTCAATAATGCCGACTACCATTTTCGCCAAAGCGATTATATTAATATGCACAGGAGCTAACAATCGATCTTCAATTTCACGTAAGTTGTTAAAATCCATGGTGAATGGAACAGCTGTACCATGAATACCTGTAATCAGCATACTCATTCCTATCATTCCGGAAAACATTCTATTTGGAAAGTTTGGTGGAAGTAATCCGATTCTTGGAAGGACATATCCATAGGTTAATATCAAAATAAATGGCAGCATTGCAACACGGAAAACAAATTCCCATTTATCTCTCAGCTGAATGATAAGGTCACGCTTAACCATGGTTTTAAAAGCTGTAAATGTTGTACCTTTTTCTTTATTATTTGTTTTCATGATTTATAATCTCCTTTCCTGTTAGATGAATGAAAACATCATCCAATGTGCTGGAACTCAAGCTTATATTTTGTAATGTTGTATTTTGCTGTTTTATCCAGTTGATTAAATAGTTGAAATCAGGTTGTGCGTCATTCATATAAAGCAGAAGCAATCCATTTTGAATGGCGGCTTTTTTTACACCAGGTAATGTTTTTGCAGTTTCCACATTACTTGGATTTAAGTTAGATAATTTCATAGATACAATGTTATTGGAAGGAATCATTGCCTTAAGTTCAGAGGAAGTACCAAGTGCTTTCAATTCGCCCTGATTGACTATTGCGATACGCTCGCAAAGTTGTTCTGGTTCCTCCATGTAGTGGGTAGTAAGAAAAATTGTTGTACCAGCAGTTTTGTTAAGTGCAGTCATCTGTTCCCATAAAATAGCTCGATAGCTAGGGTCGAGTCCTGTTGTTGGTTCATCTAAAAAAAGTATTTCTGGAGTATGCATCATTGCCCTAGCAATTTTTAGCCTTTGCGCCATACCGCCAGAATAACTTCGCACATAATCATGTTGTCTGTCTGCAAGACCGAATTTTTCCAGATATTCATCAGCTTTTTTATTTGCGGTTTTTGTTTCAATTCCAAAGTATTTTGCATGGTAGATTAGATTTTCTCTTGCTGTTAATCCTCTGTCTAAATTGTTGTGCTGTGCGACAACACCAATCTTTCTTCTTGCTTTAACCGGATTTTCAATTAAAGATACCCCATCTAGTATTATTTCCCCAGCAGTGGCAGTTCTTTGCGTAGTTAGTATGCTTATGGTTGTGCTTTTACCTGCGCCATTTGGACCTAAAAAGCCAAATACCTCACCTCGTTCCACATTAAAGCTGATATCTTTTACAGCTTCGATTTTATGCCCGTTTTTCATATGAAAGGTTCTTTTCAAATTTTTAACCTCTAAAATATTATTTTTCATATTAATACCTCGCTTATCTATTATTGCAATAACATTGCTATAATTTTCATTTCAAAAATTACTTTCAAAGTTTGTCCATAACTTCTATTATTTCAGTAATTTTTTTGTGTTGATCGCCTTTTTCAAAGGCTTCTTCTACACAGCCATTTAAGTGTGCATGAAGTACATCCTTGTTTACATTGCGTAAAATTGCAATTGTAGCCATAAGTTGATTGGATATATCAATACAATAACGATCATCATCAACCATTTTAAGTAAACCATCAAGCTGCCCTCTGGCAGTTTTTAAAAGACGTATTACTTTTTCTTTTTCAGCTTTCATATTTTTCCCTCCTATCTCGATTAAATATTTTCTCAATTATAATTTTAACTTCTTAAGATTATATTGAATAAATTGTTGGAAATACACTGCACCCTGGGTGGGGGTGTTTATATTTTAGGTCATAACCTAATCTGTTTCAACATAAAAAAAACTCCTCTGTGCTAGTACAGAAAAGAATTTTTATGTATATTTTTAAAGAGTGTAATAATTATTTGTAATGAGAGGTATCTCTGTATAATAATATTTTAGGCACTCCATTGCAGATACTTATTTTTGAAAGACTTGCTGGATTGATATCTAGATTATTAGAAATTACATTTATATCTTGATTTTTAAAATATGATATTATTACCTTTACAGTGATTCTATGTGTTACAATCATGATATTTTTGCCTTGATTTGAATTTATAATGTTTTTGAGTGTAGGTATAACTCTATTTTTTAATTTATCATAAGATTCACCTTCACCAATTGGAGTGTATTTTGCAGGATCATTCCAAAAATTATTCCAAGCTTCAGGATATTTTTTTATAATATCAATTTGTTTATTTCATTCCCATTCACCCATATTGATTTCTTTCAATTTCGTTGATGTATAAAGAGGAATATTTCTATTTCCTTGTATGATTTTAGCAGTATCATAAGCTCGTTTGCATTCGCTAGAATATATTAATTAGATTTTTTCATTTATTAGTCTATCATGTAATTTTTCAGCTTGAGTTACTCCGACTTTAGTTAGAGGAGAGTCTTTGTGTCTCTGCATTCTTCCTTCTAAATTCCACTCTGTTTGTCCATGTCAAATCAAATAGATAATAGTTTGTTCCATATTTTTCTCCTAAATTATTTATTATAAATAATGCCAGCAATAATTTATAAGGAAAGTATAGCAAAAGTTAATATATATTTATAATATATGCTATTATGGTATTCATAAATAAAATTTATGAATGGAGCAAATATGAATTTACATGGACTAAGATTATTTTATAAAGTAGCTAAAGCAGGAAGCGTAACAGTTGCAGCAGAGCAATTGAAAATAAGCCAGCCTGCAATTATAGCGCAAATTAAAAAAATTGAAAAAGAAAATAGTATTAAATTGTTTTTACCACAAGGGAGAGGGATTTCTTTAAGTGAAATTGGAAAGTGTCTGATAAAGGAAACAGAGGCAATTTTTAAAATAGAAGATAGAATGGAAACATTAATTGATAATTATAAGCAAGGTAAAAATGGTACTTTGAAAATAGCAGGTAATTATCTCTCAACTAATTTTTTGATACCTATATGGGTGACTAAATTAAAACAAGAGAATAAAGATGATTAACACGCTGAACAGTGAAAATGCTATTAATAAGCTTATTTCATATGGGGTAGATGTTGCTATTTTAGGGAGTGGTGCAGCTGAATATGCAGACAAAATTAATAGTGCTAAAATAATGGATGATGATTTATGGTTTGTAGCTTCTTCAAACCACAAATACGCCAACAAAACAGTCAGTTTAAATGATATTATGTTAGAGCCTATTATAATGAGAGAAGATGGAAGTTATACTAGAAGACTTTTGGAATCAATTTGCTATATCAATAGTATTAAACTGCCTAAAATAGAACTTGAATTTAACGGACTTCATGAAGCACTTATGGTTTCTGCATCTGGTTATGCAGTAACTTTTTGTTCGTCAATAGCAGCTAAAGAATTTATTGAGATAGAAAAATTGGCTAGAATTTATGTAGATAATATCAATCTCAAAAATGAGATTATTATCTGTGTACGAAAAGATGAAGAAGAGACAAACTTAGTTAAATAGTTTATGTCAGTTATAAAAGCTTAACAATTATGAGAATTTGATTATATAAAACATATAGATATTTATACTAGTACAGATTGAAATTTTATTTCTTGATATTTATATTGTTCTAATATAAATTATAAATTACAAAATGAAGTAGAGATACTAAAATAGATAATTTAATTTATTGCTTGTGATCTATGTTTTGTATAGATTGTTGAGGAAGAATTATAGATTAGTTGTAAGTGATAAATAAATTTTCATAATTATTATCTACATGTTTCTAAGACATGATTTCATTGTAATGGCCAATTAATTAGATTGGTTTTATTAAAGGGGGCTTATAAAAATGTCAAGAATTTATAATTTTTCAGCAGGACCTGCTGTATTACCAGAAGAGGTCCTAAAACAAGCAGCGGAGGAAATGCTGGATTACAATAGTACTGGTATGTCAGTTATGGAAATGAGTCATCGCTCGAAAGCTTTTGAGGAGATTATAACTGATGCAGAGAAAACATTAAGAGAATTGATGAATATACCAGATAACTACAAGGTACTATTTCTTCAAGGTGGTGGCTCACAACAGTTTGCAATGATTCCAATGAATTTAATGAGGAATAGAGTTGCAGATTATATTAAAACTGGACAATGGTCTAAAAAAGCAATAGAAGAAGCAAAAATATTTGGAAAAGTTAACATTATAGCTTCTTCAGAAGATAAGAATTACACATATATACCAGATTTAAAGAATTTAAAGATTTCTGATGATGCAGATTATCTTTATATATGCCACAATGAAACAGTCCATGGAATTAAATATAATGAAATTCCTGAAATAGGAGATAAAATATTAGTAGCTGATATGTCATCTGATTTCTTATCTGAACCTGTAGACGTATCAAAGTATGGATTAATTTATGCAGGAGCACAAAAAAATATTGGACCAGCTGGGGTGGTTGTAGTAATTATTCGTGAAGATCTAATTACAGATGATGTGCTTCCAGGTACTCCGACAATGTTAGAATATAAAATCCATGCTGACAACAAATCATTATATAATACACCACCAGCATATGGGATATACATATGTGGAAAAGTATTTAAATGGCTTCAAAAAATAGGAGGATTAGAAGTAATGAAGCATATAAATGAAAAAAAGGCGGATATATTATACGATTTCCTTGATTCAAGTAGCATGTTTAAAGGAACAGTTGTAAAGAAAGATCGTTCTTTGATGAATGTACCATTTGTAACTGCCAATGATGAATTAGATGCTAAATTTGTAAAAGAAGCTAAAGCGGCAGGATTCGAAAACTTAAAGGGACACAGAACTGTTGGTGGAATGAGAGCAAGTATATACAATGCTATGCCAATAGAAGGTGTTAAAGCTTTAGTAGAATTCATGAAAAAATTTGAAGAGGAAAACAAAATATTATAGTCAGCCGAAATCGTAACTGATTGTTAATTAAATGATGAATGCTAATTGGATGATACATAGCACTTTGCTTTTAGAGAACTAAAAATATTATTATGTTTTAGGAGGATATCCATGAATACAAAGCTTATTGAAAAGGCTGAGAAAAGTCATAATTTAAATAAGGAAGAGCTAATATCTATACTTAAAGATAGTAGTATAGATAAGAAACTGTTTGAAGCAGCTGATAGGGTTAGGGAAAAATATATGGGAGATGAGGTTCATTTACGGGGGATTATCGAATTTTCTAATATATGCAAAAGGGATTGTTTATATTGTGGCTTAAGAAAGTCTAATTATAATATTAAAAGATATAGGTTGATGCCAGATGAAATAATAGATTTAGCAAAGAAAGCAGTAGGATATGGATATAAGAGTATTGTTTTACAATCAGGAGAAGATTCTTATTATACAGTAAATATGCTTAAATATATAATATCAAGTATAAAGAAATTGTATATAGCAGTTACATTGAGTTTGGGAGAAAAATCTTTGGAGGAATATAAAGCTTATAAAGAGTCAGGCGCGGACAGATATTTGCTTAGAATAGAAACTACTAATAAAAAACTTTATGAAGATTTAGATCCAGGAATGATCTATGAGAATAGAAAAAGATGTCTTAGAGATTTAAAATATTTAGGTTATGAAGTTGGAACAGGTAATTTAGTAGGTTTGCCTAATCAAACTATAGAATCTATAGCTGATGATATACTGTTCTTTAAAGAGATAGATGCAGATATGATTGGTTTAGGTCCATTTATTCCAAATGAAGACACTCCATTAAGAGATTTTAAAGCAGATAATTTTACAATGAGCTTAAAAGCAATGGCTTTAGTTAGATTGTTACTTCCAGATTCTAATGTACCTGCAACAACTGCAATGGAAAGCTTAAATAGAAATGGTAGAATAATTGCCCTTTCAAGTGGAGCAAACGTTGTTATGCCAAATATTACAGAAGGAGAATATAGAAAGTTATATGCCATTTATCCAGGGAAAATATGCATAAATGATACACCAAATCAATGTTGGAATTGCATTAATGGAAAGATAGCTTCTATAGGGAGAACAGTATCAAAAGAACTTGGTTCTAGAAAGAAGGTAATTTGAATATAATGTATTTTTGCAATGGGACAAGTTTTGCTCAATTAAGAAAGGTTAATTATGATTAAGTATTTTGATAGAAATACAAAAAAATATGAAATTGAAAATGTTGCAGGTGATAAGTATCTTAATTATATTTATTCATCACCTATAGGAATGAGTTTGTTAGAAATAATAATTAAAAAGAAGTTTTTTTCAAAAATATATGGATATTTTTGTAATACTAAGATAAGCAGAAAGAAAATTAATTCATTTATAAATGATTTTAATATAGATTCTTCAATTTTTGAAAAGGAAGCTAGTGAGTTTAAGTCCTTTAATGATTTTTTTACAAGGAAGTTAAAAAAGGAATTTAGACCAATAGATTCGCAGGAGCAATCTTTAACCTCACCAGGAGATGGAAAGCTGGCAGTTTATGAGAATATTGATTTGAATAAAATAGTTCATATCAAAGGTTCTAGATATAAAATAAATGAACTTATTAATGATGAGAATATATCTAAAGATTTTTTAGGTGGAACTTGTTTAGTTTTAAGACTTTGTCCTACAGACTATCATAGATTTCATTTTATAGATAGTGGGATATGTAGTGAAAGCTTTAGAATACATGGAGATTACTATTCAGTAAATCCAATAGCTTTAAGTAATATTCCAGAGATTTTTTGTAGAAATGAAAGACAATGGAGTATTCTCGCAACAGAAAATTTTGGACGAGTACTATTCATTGAGGTTGGAGCAACTTGTGTTGGTTCAATAATTCAAACTTATAAACCTAATATGCATGTTACTAAAGGAGATGAAAAGGGATATTTTAAATTTGGAGGATCTACAATTATAATGATATTACAAAAAGGCGCTGTGAAGATAGATAGTGATATAGTATATCAAACTCAGAAAGGCTTTGAAACTAAGGTGATTATGGGAGAAAAAGTTGGTTGTAAAATTTAATGAGTTAATTATAATTCTCTATCTGTACTAGCACAGATAGAGAATTTATTTGTTGATATAAAATTTACACTATATTAATATGAGTACAAAGATAAGAACTTGCGATAAAAGCAATGAATAAAAATTATTTGGGGAGTGAGTAATGTGGCTAATATAAATAAAACTGTAAAAGTAGCAGTAGTACAAGCGGCACCTGTAATTATGAATTTAGATTGTACTGTTGCTAAAACTTTAGAATTGATCAATCAAGCAAAGAAGGCTAAAGCAGAGATAGTGGTTTTTCCAGAATCTTTTATCCCTGCTTATCCAAGGGGGCTGTCATTTGGATTTGTAGTTGGAAGTAGGACAATGGAAGGACGTAAAGATTGGCAAAGATACTATGAGAATTCTGTTAAAGTTCCTAGCAAAGTTACTGACATATTAGGTAAAGCAGCAAAAGATGCAGAAATATATTTATCTATAGGTATTACTGAGAGAGATGGAGATGAATTAAATAGTACACTTTATTGTACAAATTTATTTTTTGGTCCAGATGGGAAATTATTAGGTAAACATAGAAAATTAAAACCTACTGGCACAGAACGTTGTATTTGGGGCGAAGGGGATGGAAGCACTTTAACTGTATTAGAGACCCCTTATGGGAAAATGAGCTCATTAATATGTTGGGAAAACTATATGCCATTAGCACGTACTGCTATGTATGCAAAAGGAGTATCAATTTATATTGCTCCAACAGCAGATTCAAGGGAAGAATGGCAGTGCACTATGAGACACATTGCTTTAGAAGGTAGGTGTTTCGTAATTGGATGTAATCAATATGTGGAAAAAGGAATGTATCCAACTGATCTTAATTATTATAATGAATTAGAATCACAACCTGATGTTATGTGTTCTGGTGGAAGCTGTATTGTTGATCCATTTGGAAAATATGTAAAAGAACCAGTTTACAATAAAGAAGATATCCTAATTGCTGATTTACAATTAGACCAAATTACACAAAGCAGATTAGATTTTGATGTTAATGGTCATTATTCAAGACCAGATGTATTTAAATTATCCATACAAGAATAGGAATGGTTATGTTTTACATAGTAAAAGATATTACAATGGTTCTAACAAAAGTTCTAAAAACTATATTGCAGAGTAAGGTAGATTCATATGATAACAATCACAAAAGAGATTTTAAAAAGTGTGGAAGAATTTAAAAGTAACTTACAATTATTTTATGAAGGAAAGATAGAAGATTTTAAGTCTTTTACCTCTATTATGGGAATATACAAAGAAAGGTTGACTGAGACATATATGGTGAGACCAAGAATACCAGGCGGATGTGCAACATTAGAGCAATTAAGAACAATAAGCGAAATAGCAAAAAAATATGGTGAAGGTAAAATACGTTTTACATCAAGACAAGATATCCAATTTCATTCTGTAAAAATAGATGATTTAAGCAAAGTGTTAGATGAATTGATAGAAGCAGGATTAACTACCAAAGCAGCTGGAGGAGATGGTGTAAGGAATGTTGCATGTTCTCCTCTTTCTGGTGTAGCAGTAGATGAAGTTTTTGATGTCACTCCATATATGAAAGCAGTTGCAAATTATATGATGGAAGATCCTAAAAATCTTAAATTACCTAGAAAGTACAAAATAGCATTTTCAAATAGCTCAGAAGATACTGTTAATGCGACAATAACAGATATAGGATTTATAGCTAAAATAGTTAATGGAAAAAGAGGGTTTGAAGTATATGGTGCAGGAGGACTTGGTGGTGGGCCAAGAGTGGGTATAAAGCTTGAAGATTTTATAGACCACAAGGATGCATTATATTACATACAAGCTATGAAGCAGATTTTTGAAAGAGAAGGGGATAGAGAAAACAGGCATAAAGCTAGATTAAGATTTGTTCTTCAAAGATTAGGGGAAGAAGCATTTAGAGAAATGTTTATAGCTGAACTTGCTAAAGTGAGAACTGAAAAAAATCTAACACTTAACATAGATTATAACCAAGAGCAAGAAGATATAGTAAAAATAAAAGAAGTTAATGCAAAACAATGGGATAAGAAGTATGAAAATAGAATAATTAATCAAAAGCAAGAAGGCTACTACACAGTATATATCCATCCAGTTAGCGGTAATATTACTACTGATAAGATGGATATTATATTGAACTTCTTAGCAAATTTAGAGTATAAAGTATCTATAAGATTAACTATGACACAAGGATTTTATGTAAGAGATTTAAAAGAAAGTGATGCACAAAAATTAATTGACTTAACAAGTGACTTTTCTTCTATATTTAACATAGATAGCTCGGTGGTTTGCGCTGGACCTAAGATTTGTAAGTTTGGAATAAATAATTCTCAAGGATTATTAAAAAAAATTATTGAAACTTTTAAGGATAAACCTTTTGAAGTGAAAAATGCTCTGCCACAATTGCTTATATCAGGATGTCCAAATTCATGTGCCCAACCTCAAAAAGGAATTATTGGCCTTATTGGAAAGAGAAAGCGTACTGAAGATGGCATGATACCAGCATATTCTATACTATTTAACGGTAAGGCAGGACCAGATGTTGCAAGATTTGGTGAAGTTTATGGAGAAGTTGCAGCTAAAAAAATACCTACCTTCTTTGAAGAACTAGCACAGTTAAAAGTTAATTCTGGATATGAAGATTTTGTTCAATTTATAGAAAATAAAGAAACAGAAATAAGAGAATTAGTAGATAAATATTCTACATTAGAAGGTATTAGTGAAAGACCAGACTTATATTTTGATTTTGAATAGGAGAATTTGAAATAAGGAGAAAGAAAGTCATGACTATAGCTAAATATATAGATCACACAATGCTCTTTTTAGAATATTTATTACATTTAAATTAAAAATGAGGTGATAGTTATGAGAATTGCTTTAGCACAAATGAAAATTACTGGAAAAATTAACGATAATTTAGAGAAGGTATTAAATTTAATAGAAGAAGCAGCTAGAAATGGAGCGCAACTTATTTGTTTTCCTGAATTGCAGTTAACTCCATTCTTTCCCCAGTATGAAGGATTAGATGCATCTAATTATGCAATTTCAATTGATGATAAGAAAATTAAAAGTATTCAAGAAAAATGCAAAGAGTTTAAAATAATATCAATTCCAAATATATATTTAAAAGAAGGAGATAAGTATTTTGATGCTTCATTAGTAGTTAACAGTGATGGAGAAATATTAGGGACGTCAAAAATGGTTCATATAGCTCAGTGTTATCAATTTTATGAACAAGATTATTATCAGCCGTCTGATACTGGATTTAAAGTTTATGAAACAACAATAGGAAAAATAGGTATTATAATCTGTTTTGATAGACATTTGCCAGAAAGTTTTAGAGTATGTGCTTTAGAAGGAGCAGATATAATAATAATTCCTACTGCTAACGTGAAAAGTGAGCCTTTAGAAATGTTTGAATGGGAAGTAATAATTTCTTCAATGCAAAACAGCGTTTTTACAGTTATGTGTAATAGAGTTGGTAAAGAGGGGGAGATGGACTTTGCGGGAGAGTCCATAGTAGTTGAACCGAGTGGGAATGTAGCAATTAAGGCTGATGATAAGGAACAATTAATTTATGCTGATATCAATATCAATGAAGCGGCTAAATATAGGAACGAGAAACCATTTATGAGTTTAAGAAGACCAGTTGTTTATTCAAAAATTACTAGCAATAAGACGAAGACTTTTAAGTATGAGGAGAATTAAGTATGTATAAACCAGAACTTTTGGCACCGGCTGGAAATTTAGAGAAACTTAAAACCGCTATAGATTTTGGTGCTGATGCAGTATATCTTGGAGGGAATAAACTAAATTTAAGGGCAGCCGCAGATAATTTTACAATAGAAGAATTAAAAGAAGGACTTGAATATGCACATTCAAGAGGAAGAAAAGTACATGTTACATTAAATGTAATTCCACATAATGACGATTTAACAGGTATTGAAGATTACATTACTGAATTATATGAAATAGGTGTTGATGCTGTACTTATTGCTGATCCAGGGATTTTTAGTATAACTCGTGAAGTGGCTCCAAATCTTGAAATACATTTAAGCACTCAGGCAAGTAATTTAAACTACAAATCTGCGCTTTTTTGGCATAAGGCAGGGGTTAAAAGAATTGTAGCTGCAAGAGAGATGAGTCTTGAAGAATTAAAGACAATGAGAAAAGAACTGCCAGAAACATGTGATATAGAAGTTTTTGTTCATGGAGCAATGTGCATGGGGTATTCTGGTAAGTGTTTATTATCAAATTATATAACTGGCAGAGATTCTAATAGAGGATCTTGTACGCAGCCTTGTAGATTTAAGTACCAACTATATGAAGAGACAGAATTTGGAGATTATAATAAAATCACTGGAGATGATAATGGAATTAATTTTATGAGCTCAAAGGATTTATGTATGATAGAACATATTCCTGAACTTATTGAAGTGGGTATAAATTCTCTTAAAATTGAAGGAAGAATGAAAAGTTCATATTATGTGGCATCTGTAGTAAAAGTTTATAGAGAGGCCATCGATAAATTTATAAGTGATCCTAAAAATTATAAATTTGATTCTAAATTGATAGAAGAACTTGAAAAACCTAGTCACAGGCCATATACAACAGGTTTTTACTTTGATGAAGAAGCAAGACAAAATTATAAAAGTTCAGCATATATTCAAAATTATGATATGGTAGGTATTGTGAAAGATTACAATAGGGATACTAATATTGCAAAGATACAGCAAAGAAATAAAGTTTACAATGGGGATTTGGTTGAAGTCTTAGCCATAAAAGGAGATAACAAGATTATAAAATTTGAAGATATGAGAAAAGAAAATGGTGAAGTTATAGAAAGTGCAAATTGTCCACAAATGATTTTTACTGTGAAGTGCAAACAAGAACTAAAGATTGGAGATATACTTACTAGAAAAAGGATTGGTAATAATTAAATGATAACTTCTGTAAAGTAGTATCCTTAAGTTATAGATATATATGTTGCAAAATGAAAACTTCAAAAATAACTATCAAGAAAAAATATCCATAAATATAAATCAACTAAAATATCCAAACTAAAAATAAAATTATCGAGAGGTGTTAACTATGGATGTTTTAGTGCTTAATAAGATT
>NZ_JAJFUC010000013.1 GCF_021372645.1 Clostridium sp.
ATGATATTAAGTATTGGATTGTTATACATATATTATTCAATATTTATACATAAATTCAAAATATAACATTACATGAAATGCTGTGAAAATACAAGAAAATCGTACTTATTGTGTGTCTATTTTGGTTAGAGCACTCCATAAACCTTTTATTTAAGTTTAATGTTATTCTTCTATAACCATAGATACCTTTTACTTCATTATAAATATTGATAATTTCTGTCTTAATAATTGAATTTTCTTTCATTCGATAAGTTTTCGAATTATTTAGCCATTTATAATAAGCTGAACGTGCAATATTTGCACATCTACATAATTCTGAAATAGAATATCCTAGCTTGCTTAATTCTTGTATTGTCATATATTTAGATTCCTGCTTTATACTTGATTTATCTACCTCCTTTCTATTTCCTCTAATTTTTTTAGGAAATCATTCTCCATCTTTAGCTTTCTGTTTTCAGCTTTTAATAGTTTTAATTCTAAAGAATATCTTTCTAATTCATCTAATTCATCAAGCGTTTTATGTTGTCCTCGTCTATCGACAAGAGCGGAATAGCCATTTTCTCTATATTTTTTAATCCATGAATAAACTTGCTGGTACGATACATTAAATTTATCAGCAGCCAATTTATAATTGTCCGCGTTAGCAATACAAAATGCTACAATTTCCATTCGTTCTTCATATGTAGTTTTTCTACCTTTGTTCATAGTAGCAGCTCCTTTGACACTATAAGATGAATTTATAGTATCACAAGTATTCTGCTTTATCCATTTTCTAAGAATGCTGTGAGATGAAATATTATACCGAATACAAATGTCTCTCAATGATCCATTTGCATTACAGAAATCATTTATTGCTCTAGCCTTTATTTCATCAGAATATTTAGTATTTATTCTTTCAGTAAGCAACCCTTTAATTCCAAATAGTTTGTACTTGCGCACCCATTCTTGAATGGTGCTATAGTTTATATCTAATTCATAGGTTATCTGAGACATAGTTTTCAAACCTGCTAAATACTCTTGAACAACCTTAACTTTAATTTCAAATGATACTTTTGACTTTCTACCCAAAATAAAATACCCCCTTTATAGAAACAGTTTTTTTATTTTAACTGTCTACTATAAAGGGAGCATATCATTTTCGTGGGTTTCATGGTGGAGGCGAAGCGTGGTTGGCGAAATCCACTAATCAAAATACTCTCTACTAGTTTCTAAGTTATGATGACACATAGTTATCCCTTTCTCTTTTAGTTTAAGAAACTCTCCATATCCTAATATTTTCAACAATCCACATAAATCCATTTTTTTATTAAATTTACATTTAATTATCTCGCTCTTATATATGTATCGATACAATAGACTGTTTTAAAATTCTGTGATAATATTTTCCATGTTGGTATGTATTTAATTTTAAAGTATTACTTTTATGATAAAAGAAAAATTGAATTTTAATTTCAAGTAAATAATCTTTGATTATAACGTTGAATATCTGTAATAACATCTAAAACAGTATTAATAATGATTTCAAAAGGAGAATAATATGGAAAAAGGACAAATTAAAACAAAAGACTTAACAAAAATGGGTTTAATGGCTGCATTAGTTTTTTTCGGAACATTTTTTATAAAAATCCCTTCAATAAGTGGATATACACATTTAGGGGATTGTATGATTTTTGTGTCAGTATTAATTTTAGGCTGGCGCAAAGGGGCTGTAGCTAGTGGAATTGGTGCTGCTTTAGCTGACCTTTTAGGTGGATACACTCAGTGGATTATTCCAACACTTTTCATAAAAGCTATAATGGCTATGATTATGGGTATAATGACTGAAAAATTATTTCCTAATTTAAGATTTGGCTGGTTAATAGGTGCCACTGTTGGAGGTCTATTTCAAATTGCAGGGTATACATTTGTAAGAATACTTTTATATGGAGCAGCTATGGGATTTGTTGAACTTCCTATGTTAATAATTCAAACTGTAAGTGGTGTCGCTTTATCACTTGTTTTAGTTACAACATTATTGCAATCCAATATAATAAACAAATTAAAGGAAATATAAATATTAAATATATATGTGTAAATAAGGCAAGCTATTATTAAATTTAATAGCTTGCCTTATTTACGATAACAGTATATTGCTTTATTTATTCAAAAGGACGCACTCTTAAAGGTACTTCAATAGTATCGCATACGGCTTGACAAGCATCAATTTCTTCTTGTCCAATACAATCTACTACTGTCATAACTACATTTTGAACATACTCTTTGCAACTTACTGCAAATTTCAGCATGGCGTCATAAGATTCTATACCAAATTTATTACGAGTTAATCTGAAATATTCTTCCGCATTTGATGCATTAAGGCTTATAGATACGGTATTAATCAAATCTTTTAACAATGGTGCAATTTTCTTTTTATGCATTAAATCCGCTAATCCATTAGTGTTTATACGAATTGACGTACTGCTGCTTCTATTTTTTAAGTATTTTGCCACTTCTAATAAATCATCAAGACGAGTTAAAGGTTCTCCAAAGCCGCAGAATATAATTTCATCAAACTTACTTAAATCATATTTTTCAAACTCTCCTATGACTTCTTGAATGGTAGGTTCTCTATCTAACCACAGGCTATTTGATTCAGCCATTTCTTTAGTATTTCTTAAACAAAAGGTGCAAGAACAAGGGCATTTGTTAGTTAAATTAACATAAATATTTCTATGTCCTGATTCTTTTGTAGTCATATCAACATCTTTTAAATTAATATAAACACCATTGTTATATGTATACAATATAACCATAATATATCTTCCTCTTTTCTTTATGTTTTAAATTACGTAATTAATAATAATTACTAAATATACTTAAATTATTGCAGTTCCGTCAAATATTCTTCAAAGCAAATACCTTCATTTACTGGAGTACCAATTTTAGCAGTATAATCAATAGCTTTACTAATAAAATCAGCAGCCTTTTTTACTGCGGTAACAATATCTACACCTTTTACAATACTCGCAGCTACAATAGAAGAAAATACATCTCCAGTGCCTGAACGATCTTCACCAATTTTTTTTGTTTCTATAATAGTATAGGGTTTTCCTGTTTCATATATAAAATTTCGTATATTCCCATTATGCTGCAGTCCAGTGATAACAATTTTATTTGGACCTTTTGTGCAAAGCTCTTTTGCAATATTTTCAAGTTGATTAGGATCCAATGTTTTTTCTGGATAAGGAATATCAAGAAGTCTACAGGCTTCAGTGAGATTAGGAGTCATTACATCTGCATATTTAATTAACTTCTTCATTTCATCACACATTTCCTGTGTATAGGTAGAATAAAGCTTACCATAGTCACCCATCACAGGATCAACCATGACAATAGTATTTCTTGTTTTAAAATTTTCAAGAAACTCTACAACAACATCAATTTGTTCTTTTGAACCTAAAAATCCAGTACAGATTCCATCAAATTGTAAGTTAAGTTCTTTCCAATTATTTATGTAATCCCTCATGTGAGGAGTATAATCATCAAAAAAGAAACTTGGAAATCCCGTATGGACAGATAATATTGCAGTAGGTACTGGACAACATTGTATCTTCATTGCTGATATAATAGGTAATGCTACTGCTACAGAACATCGTCCAAAGCCAGTAACATCATTCACAACAGCAATTTTCTTTTGCTTTTTTAAACTCATTATAGCACCACCTTTTCTAATACCCTTCATTATAGCCTAATTAAGGTGTAAATCAAAGTGTATGGATACAAAATCTATACCCAAAGCCTTACTTTGAGGAACATTTTTTTATAATAATAAATCAAAATATTTTACTAACTTATGAAGTATAGTCTTTTAAATTTATTTAGTTACTTGCAGAGCTATTCATTGAATATTATACTATATTATGTAGCATATTCTTTACTATGCTCATGAAATGAGAGGGCGATATATGAATAAAAAAGAAATCTTGGAATTAAAAAGACGTTTAAAAAAGGACGAATGTACGTTTACCAGAATGTGTGGTTGCTATGTAGATGGTCAAAAAAATATTGTTTTAAATCACAAGTGTTGATTAACCAATTTTTTACTTCAAATCATTAACTTGTTTTTGATATTTTTCAAAAATAAGTTAATGGATACATAGACTTCAGCCTTAAGACTTTTTTCAAGCAATTTTCTTATAAATTGAATCAGTGATAGTTTCACATATTTTAAATTTTTAGTCGTTTCAACGTAAGTAAATTGAAGCAAAACATAAGTTATCAATGATATGAAAAGTTGATTATAGACAGCATTTTCAGTTGTTCCAAATATTCTTTTTACATTCAAATTTTGTTTGATAAATTTAAAGAAGGTTTCGATTTTCCAGCGTTCCTTGTATATGCTTGCTATTTTTTCTGGAGTAATATCCATTAGGTCAGTGCACACTTTTATTGATTTACCATAATAATCAGTAAATTCAACTACTCTAAATCTATTTTGAGTTTTTTTAGTGTTTGTTCCTAAATAACACGTAATATCTTGAATTACAGAAGAGTTTTATTTATATGATATGTTTAATAATTATTATAAAAAGAGAGTAAACTATCTTAAAATACAAGTTTTTTAAGTCATATAAATTAAAGAAAACCTTAAACACAAATCATAATTTGGATTAGAAATATTAAAGAGAGCCAGCATAGAGTTATTTTTTTAACATTCTGTGCTGGCATTTTTCGCAATTCTAAATAAGTATAGATTAAAGTGGATTATATTAACAGTTTATATTATTATTATTTTACTAAAAATATTGTGATGAGTTATTAATTTTATTGACAAAATAAAGTAATGATGCATATAATGAATATATGAACAAATATTCATATGTTCAAGTGATGAAAGGTGATAAGTATGGAAAAAAATAATATTGAAATTTGCAATTGTACAATGATTCATGAAGATATAGTTAATAAAGTTAAGGAATGTATACCAGAAGAAGAAACTTTATATGATTTAGCAGATTTATTTAAGGTTCTTGGAGATTCAACAAGAATAAAAATATTATGTGCATTATTTGAAGCCGAAATGTGCGTGTGTGATATAGCAGCGTTACTTGGAATGACTCAATCTGCTATTTCACATCAGTTAAGGGTTTTAAAACAAGCAAGACTTGTAAAATATAAAAAAGAAGGCAAAGTAGTTTATTATTCGTTAGAGGATGAGCATGTTAAAAGGATTTTTGATCAAGGATTAATTCATATATCAGAAAAAAATTAAACTTGAAATGGGGGAAAGATCATGGCAAGTAATATAAAAATAGTCGAAGATAATGTTAATATTGAACTAAATAAAAACAATATCAAAAAATTAAAAAGAGAATTTATTTTAGAAGGACTTGACTGTGCAAATTGTGCAAATAAAATTGAACAAAAATTGAATGGGGTAGAAGGAATCAACTCTGCCAGCGTAAATTTCTTGACTAAAACATTAGTGTTAGATCTAAAAGAAAATAACAAAGTAGAAGAATTAATAGAAAAAGTAAAAAATACTATAGTAAGTATTGAATCACATGTTAAGGTTATAGAAAAAGGAATAGATAAGGTGTTAAAAAAAGAGATTCTACTTGAAGGATTATGTTGTGCTAATTGTGCAGCAAAAATTGAACGAGCTTCAAATAATGTAGAAGGTGTGAAATCAACGGTTGTAGATTTTGTATCAACTAAGTTAATTATGGAAATAGATGATTCGACAAAAGAAACTGCTATTATTGATAATATTAGAGGAATAGTTAAAAAGATTGAACCAGATGTTAATGTAATTGTACTTGAGGATAAAAATAAAGCGCTAAAATATAAGAAAGAAGAAGTTGAAGAAGAAAGTAATAAGGGCGAAATTATTAGATTTGTTACAGGTGCAGCAATATTTGGAATTGCAACTGCTATGAAACTTCCTGATATAGTAGAATTATTAATGTATTTAATAAGTTATTTATTGGTTGGAGGAGAAGTAGTATTAAGAGCTATAAAGAATATAATGAGAGGTCAAGTATTTGATGAAAACTTTTTAATGAGTATAGCAACTATTGGTGCATTTGCTATAGGCCAATATCCAGAAGGTGTAGCCGTTATGCTTTTTTATCAGGTAGGAGAATTGTTCCAAGATATAGCTGTTAATCGCTCAAGAAAATCTATTACAGCTCTTATGGATATAAGACCTGATTTTGCTAACTTGAAAATAAATGGTGATATCAAAAAGGTAGATCCAGAAGATGTTAGAATAGGTGATGTTATAGTAGTAAAGCCAGGTGAGAAAGTTCCGCTAGATGGTAAAATAATTGAAGGAACTTCAATGGTTGATACTGCAGCGTTAACTGGTGAATCAGTTCCTAGAGAAGTAGGAGTTGGAGATAATATTTTAAGTGGAGTTATTAACAAGAACGGACTTTTAACAATAGAAGTAGAAAAAGAATTTGGAGATTCTACTGTTTCTAAAATACTAGATTTAGTTCAAAATGCAAGTAGCAAAAAAGCTCCTACAGAAAATTTCATAACAAAGTTTGCTAGATACTATACTCCAGCTGTTGTTTTTGCAGCATTGGCACTCGCAGTAATTCCACCAATTGTTATTGAAGATGCAACATTTTCACAATGGATTTATAGAGCACTAGCATTTTTAGTAGTATCTTGTCCTTGTGCATTAGTTGTATCAATTCCCCTTGGTTTCTTTGGAGGAATAGGTGGAGCTTCAAAAAATGGGATACTTGTAAAAGGTGGAAATTATCTTGAAGCTTTAAATAACGCTGAAATTGTGGTATTTGACAAAACAGGAACTCTTACAAAAGGTGTATTTAAAGTAACTGAAGCAAAAGTAGAAAATGGTTTTTCACAAAATGATCTTATATCTTATGCTGCATATGCTGAAAGTTATTCTAATCATCCGATAGCAACTTCTATCATTAATGCACATAACAAAAAAATAATTAAAGAATCAGTTCAAGATTATGAAGAAATATCAGGATTTGGTGTAAAAGCTATAGTTGATAGTAGAGAAGTATTAGCTGGTAACTATAAGTTAATGGAGAAAGAGAATATACCTTATGAAAAAGTAGAAACTATAGGGACAGTAGTCCATGTGGCTATAGATAAAAAATATGCAGGATATATAATAATATCTGATGAAGTTAAAGAGGATTCAGAAAAAGCAATTAAGGAATTAAAAGCTATTGGTGTTAAGAAAACAGTAATGCTAACAGGTGATAATAAAAATGTTGGAACTAAAGTGGCTAAACAATTAGGCTTAGATGAAGTTCATGCTGAATTGCTTCCAGATCAAAAGGTTGAAAAGGTAGAAGCACTTGATAGAGAGAAGTCAGTAAAAGGAAAGTTAATATTTGTTGGTGATGGAATAAATGATGCACCAGTTTTAGCTAGAGCTGACATAGGTATAGCAATGGGTGGCGTTGGTTCTGATGCAGCTATTGAAGCTGCTGATGTAGTAATAATGACAGATGAACCTTCAAAGATTGCTTCTGCAATAAAAATTGCAAAGAAAACAAGAACTATAGTAATGCAAAATATAATTTTTGCACTAGGTATTAAAGCAATTTTGTTAGTTTTAGTAGCACTAGGACTAGGAACAATGTGGGAAGCAGTATTTGGTGATGTTGGAGTAACTTTACTCGCAGTATTAAATTCTATGAGAGCTATGAAAACTGAGAATATATAATTAGGTATTTATTTTAGTGCAGCATCAATATTATATTTACAAATGAACTACCAATATTTATACAAAATAATTTAATAAGATGTATGGGGTTAGTTATTGCTTTATTAGGAGTAATAATATTTATTACTGCTATTGTAACAATGAGTGATAGTTGGAGAGCAGGAATTGATAATACTCAAAAAACTAAAATGATTAATACTGGTATTTATAAGTATAGTAGAAATCCTGCTTTTTTAGGGTTTGACCTTCTATATATAGGAATGGGTTTGGTATTTCCTAATAAATTCAATATAATATTTACATCTTTTTCAACTGTATTATTTCATCTTCAAATATTAGAAGAAGAGAAATATCTGCCAACCGTTTTTGGAAAAGAGTATTTAAAGTATAAAGAGAAAATAAGAAGATATTTTGGAACAATGTAAGTTAGTAATAAATTCTACTACTATCATGAATAATTTAAAAAAAAATCTTAAGAGTGTATTCAAATTTCTCTTAAGATTTTTTTGTTTCTTAAAACGAAAATACTATAAATAATATTGCAGAAATTGTTATAGCCACAATACTGTATGGCAAAATTGTTTTAACATGTTTCATAAGTGGTACTTCTGCTATAGTGGATGAAAGAATTGCAGTTTCTTGAAGGGGTGATGCATTATCACCTAAAGATCCACCTGCAAGAACAGCACCGACTGCTAAAGGCAGACTAATTTCTGTAGTTACAGCTAAAGGCACAGCTATTGGCATAAGTAATGCCCATGTTCCCCATGCTGAACTCATAAAATATGATGCTGCACATCCAATCAAAAATATCACAACTGGAATTAAAATGCAAGGAAAGCTAGCTATGATGAGATATTGGTTTGGAGATAATATGATGGGAGGCTGGTTTGGAATGATGATTATGTCAATAATTTTAATTTTAGCTTTTTTATATATAGTTAATAAGCATGGAAAATTGTTAGACATAGCATCAAAAAATGTATTTCATAGATTAGGACCATCAGGAAATATATATACTTTTCCAAGTAGTGAAGTTTTAATGTCAGTCGTAGTATATGGCTTTTTTGTTTATATGATATTAAAAAATAGTAAAAAAACATGGATTAATTCAATAATAATAGGAATATATTTAAGTATTTGTTTTCTTATTGGGTTAAGCGTTGTCTATTTAAACCTACAATATCCTAGTGATGTTGCAGCAGGATTTGAGTTCGGAATAGTATGGTTAAGTTTGTCTATTATATTGCTGGAAATCTATGGAGTATTACCGAAGCTTGAAGATATTTAAATAAAATTTTATAAAAAAATTAGGTTAATAGTGCAACCTAATTTTTTTTATTACGTGTAATAAGTGACTGTAAGTTTAAAATATCCCACAAAAATAGCTTAGGTGATGAAAAAACTAATAAATGAAGAGGTAATAGCACAACAGATTTATAGGACTATTATGTATATGTATTTTCAGTTTAGACTTTAGGTATGATAGCACTTTATAAGGATAAGATATTAGTGTACTTTAGGTAATTGTTTGTTAATAAAGGTGGTGACATATGAAAGATAATGGGTTGATTAAGAAATGTCAGGAAGGAGAAAAAGAGGCATTTCAAGAACTTATAAGCAAATACCA
This sequence comes from Clostridium sp., assembly GCF_021372645.1. Lineage (GTDB taxonomy): Bacteria > Bacillota > Clostridia > Clostridiales > Clostridiaceae > Clostridium. The sequence continues at coordinate 9,330 of NZ_JAJFUC010000013.1, forward strand.
TCCATATGTATATAAGTTTCTTATTAAAATTACAGGTGATGAATATCTGGCGGAGGATCTTACTCAAGAGACTTTTGTAAAGCTCATTAGAAACATTGAGAAATTTGATATTAATGGCAAGGCTAGCTTATCAACTTATATTATTACTATTTCAAGGAATTGTTATATTGATTATTTAAGAAAGCAAAAGAATTTGGTTATTAAAAGTTCTTTAGATGAAAATATCAATTTAGAAGATATAAATATGAATATAGAAAATATTGTGATGGATAGAATGGAAAGCGAAGAAGCACTAGATAAAATAGAAGATTTATCTGAAGAGCAGAAGATAGTAATCAAGATGAAATATATAGAAGGTTTGAGTCTAAAAGAAATCGGGGATAAGTTAGATTTACAGCCTAAGACAGTTAAAAGTAGAATTCATAATGGAATAGTGAAGCTTAGAAAAATGTTTGGAAAGGATGAGGATTAATGAAAGAGATTGATGAAAAAGCAAATGCGATACTTTTGGCATCGTTAGATAATGAAATATATTTAAAATGTGCAGAACTAAAAGAAAAAGCAAGGCAGAGAAAATTAAAAAAAATATTCTTTTTTAGTTGTATATTTATATTAATCTCATTTCTGGCACAAATTTTCTTTAAGATTTTTAACATAAGCTTATTGTTTATAGCCATCTATTATCAAATAACTATACTTTTAATTGCAGTTCCATTTATTCCGAAATTATTTAAAGGGGGAGTATCTTTATGGGTAGACTAGATGAATTTTTAAGTAGATTAAATTTCAAGAAAATTACTATAGGTTATATTATAACTGCAATAGCAATGATTATAATTTGTATAGCTATTACTTTATTTGCAACAAAAGATAAAATTTTTATGGCTATAGATTATCAGAAAGCATCACATATTTTTGAAAAACAAGGTACAGACGATGCATTAAATTTGCAATTAAACAAGCTGGCTTCTGATTCTAAGGATATAGTAAATGTAGTTGTAGTTGATAAGGATAGTAAAGTAGTCTTTAAGGCTAATGATAATGTTATAGGTGAAAATAATAACTTATTTTTCACTCCTTATGAGTCAAATAAGAAATATCTTTATAATAACATAAATCATGACGTATTATATAAAACCGTTAAAGAAGAAAATCTGTTACTAAATTTAGGTTATATTCAAAATAATAATAAATTAAGCGATGATATAGATGAAGAATTTTCTTATGAAAAAGATTTTGGTGGAAAAACTATTTATTTTCTAAATTATATGGTTGATAAAAAAACTAATGATAAAATTTATATTATTAGAAACGTTACACCAATTCCATATGCAGAAAGACTTTTAGAAACTATGGGAACTTTGCTAGGACTTATTTTTGCAATATATTGGATTGGCTTAGCACTATGGGTATATAAGGATGCTAATCAAAAGCGTACAAATGCACCTTTGTGGGGGATGCTAGTGCTGCTTACCAATTTAGGCGGACTGATTGTTTATTCTATTTATAAACAAAGTAATATAGTGTGTTTCAAATGCGGAACTATGCAGGATAAAGAGAATGTATTCTGCACTCATTGTGGGATTCAGCTTCATGAAAGATGTGATAAGTGTTCAAATATAATAACTAAAGGAAATAATTATTGTTCTAAATGTGGTCAAAAAATATAATGCACAATCAAGAAAATAATAGATCATCATGCTTGTTTATTATTTTCTTTCATGTGCATAAAAAAAGTTAGGTTTAAATTGCAACCTAACTTTTTTTTATACGTGTAATATATGAAAGCAAAGAAATTATACAAAATGGAGGTACTTACAAATGAATATTAATACAATGATATTTAATGCAATCAATGGTTTAGCAAATCACAACATAGTTTTAGACAAATTAATGATAGTTTTTTCTAATTATGTTCCAGATATTTTTATGGCTACACTAGCAGTTACGTATATTATAGGATTAGTTACAATGAATGAAAAAATGAGAGTTATAACTGTTGATACTTTTATGATTACAATTTTAAATTTACTTCTAAGTTTTGTTATAGGGGCATTCTGGTATGTACCAAGACCTTTTGTTAATAATAAAGTTAATTTATTAATGCCACATACAATAGATGCTTCATTCCCTAGTGATCATGCTATAGGAACAATGAGTATAGCAGTTGGTGTAAACAAGTGGAATAAGGTTTATGGAAGATTATTAATAATGTTATCTATAATAGTTGGAATATCAAGAGTTTTTGTTGGACATCACTATCCATCTGATGTAATTGGTGGATATGCTATAGTATTTGTTACAAGTTTTCTTTATGATCGCTTTTTGAAGAATATAGTTCAAACAACATACTTTAAAATAGAGGGTTTATTAGCAAATAGATTTCCTGTTTTAAAACAATTCAGATAAAGCAAAAAGAAAAACTGAAAATAAATAAGTAGGACATAGTCTATAGGATTATTACTTAACGGGAGAGGAAGATATGCTAGAAATTTTGAAAAACTTGGATTTAGGAGTATTAAAACTTATTCATGACTTTTCACAGAATTATATTTTTAATATGATTATGCCGTTTATAACATCATTAGGTAATATGGGCTTGATTTGGATTATGATAGCATTAATATTGATTTTTAGTAAAAAGCATAGGGATGTCGGTGTAATGATTATTGTTTCATTAATATTAACTTCGATTATTGGTGAAGGAATTTTAAAAAATTTAATACAAAGACCAAGACCGTTTATAGATATTCCAACTGCTCATTTATTAATATCGAAGCCTATGTCATATTCATTCCCATCAGGACATACAGCATCTTCATTTGCTGCAGCAGGGATAATATTTAGTACTTTAAGGAAATTTAGGATTCATGCTATTATATTGGCATCACTAATTGCTTTTTCAAGAATGTATTTGTTTGTACATTATCCATCAGATATTTTAGGTGGAATTTTACTTGGGATAATTTGTTCTAAAATAGTTTTAAAAGTATATAAAAATATGAATGTTTCAATTAGAGATTATAACAATAATATTTTAGGATGTTAAGAAAGAAAATTAGAGGAAAAAGAAAGAGAGCAGAAAACATTGAAAATAAAATCTTTGAGGAGTTTTATGATTTCGAATTTATGCTCTTTTTTTATGTTTACAATTATTTGATAATTTTAGCTTTTACTCAAACATCTTCATAAAATCTTTATAAGTATTTTATATGATAAAATGTATAAAATAAAAAGATTAAATGTCATGATGAGGAGCGAGAAATAATGGAGGCTAAAACAATAATTAAACTTATGGATATAAAAACCCTTGTTGCAGGACTCGTTCCTGTAATTTTAGGTTCGATTTATTCAAAATATGCTTTTGGAAGGTTAAATGTATTTTATCTTATATTATTAGCTATAGCTATGATACTGATTCAAAGTGCTACAAATATGATTAATGATTACTTTGACTTTAAACGTGGAGCAGACAGCAATAAGAGCGGAGATGAAAAAGCGCTAGTTAGTGGTGAAACTACACCAAAACAAGTACTGTTTATAATATTCTTATATCAATTTATTGCTCTTATGATTGGTGTTTTTATAGCTAGTCAAACAAGTTATTACATCTTGCTTGTTGCTATAATAGGAGGGCTTATTTCAATTTTATATGCCTTCGGACCTGTACCAATTTCATATACTCCAATTGGTGAAATTGTATCTGGAATAACCATGGGAATTGGTATAACAACAACCGTGATTTATATTCAATCGGGTGTATTTAATTTGAATACAATTTTAGTTGCAGTTCCTACTGCACTATTTATTGGTACTATATTACTGACTAATAATTTAAGTGATATAGAAGAAGATAGAGAAGCTGGGAGAAAAACGCTGCCTATTATGATAGGGAGAAAAAATGCTGAGAAATTGTGGATTTTTAATGTAATAATGTTACTTGTATTAACATTTGGATTAGTTTTAATGCACATTTATCCTATTGTTGTATTAGTGCCGATTATTTTATTATTTCCTTATAAACTGGTTTTTAGTTTTTTATCTTATGATAAAAGTATTCATACAAAAGGTAGAAGCATGGGACTTATAGGTCAAGTTGGATTAAAATATCATTTAGCTGTGGTTATTGGATTACTAATAGCAATCATACTGTAAAAAATTCAGAAATTTCAACAATAAACTCTTGTACTTTGAGTTTTAATAACAAGAATATAGGAGATAATTAAATCATAATAAGGTTAATTTACTTTACCCACATGTAGAGGATGCATCTTTTCCAAGCGACCATGCCACAGTAACAATGAGTATTGCACTAGGTATAAATAAGTATAATAAATTTTTGGGAATAGTATTAACAATATTATCAATTATAGTAGGATTTTCAAGGGTATATGTTGGTCATCATTCGCCTGCAGATGTAGTTGGGACATATATAATAGTATTTATTATGAGCTACATATATAATGCTAAATCAAGTAATAAAATTAACAAAATATATGATAAAATCGAAAATATGGTTGCAACTAAGTTAGGAATTAATTGGCTTTATAAATAATAATAGTATTAGGTGGTTATAATACCATGATCTACTTATTATAAAATAGTTTAATTTTATAAATGATTATAAAGTATAAAAAAATAGGATGTGATATTTTGCAGTCTATAATAGAATTAGTAAATAATTATGGCTATATAATTATATTCAGTGCATTAGTGCTTGAGCTTATTGCCTTTCCTCTACCTGGGGAACTTATGATGACTTATTGTGGTTTTCTAGTTTATCAATCTAAAATGAATTGGATTATTAGTATTATTGTTGCAACTGCAGGGGTAATACTCGGCATTACAATATCTTATTTTATGGGTACTAAATTAGGGGAAGGATTTTTTAAAAAATATGGTTCATATGTTCATTTTGGACCAGAGAAGTTAGAAAAAACATCAAAATGGTTTAAATCGTATGGTAACAAATTATTGATATTAGCTTATTTCATTCCTGGAGTCAGACATATCACTGGATATTTTTCAGGAATAACAAAAATCTCCTATAAAAAATTTGCTTTAAACTCATATATAGGAGCTTTGATATGGACATCTACTTTTATTTCATTAGGCAAAATACTTGGACCAAATTGGGATAACTTTCACGGGCATATAAAAAAGTATACGATTATTGGGAGTTTAATTATTGCTTTGATTTTGATAATTATTTATTCTTATAAGAATCATAAAACTCAGATAATAGAATTTACTTATGAAATCATTAATAGAACTATGGTTACATTTCATTCAATGGGAAAAATAAAAGTTGCAATAGCTATCATGGGAGCTGCTTTGTTAGGTTTTTCAGCTCTTGTAATTGGTGTCACACAAGATTATTTAGCTCATGAATTTGACCAATTTGATACTATTGTATCTTATTTAGTAAAAGCAATCTTTGGCAATGAATGGTCTTATTTGATTGATTTGTTTGGAGTAATAACTTCTATTAAAATATTAATACCATTAATGATAATTATATTAATATGGATTATAAGAAGAAATATAGATCGATTTCTTGAAATTCAATTTTTGTTGATAGCAATCGGCGGTGGAGAAGCTTTACAATTTATATTAAGATATGTTTTTAGGCGTTTAGGACCATCTACTATGGGAATAATAGGAACTATTCAATATACATTTCCAAGTAATCAATCCTTAATGTCACTTGTTGCTTATGGTTTTATTGCATTTATAATACTACGTCATGGAAAGAAAACTTGGATTAGAACTACTATAATTACTGCAACTATACTTATTTGCATATTTTCAGGATTAAACCCTCTGTTTTATCAAACTGAATATCCAAGTGATGTTTATGCAGGATATATTTTTGGTGGAGTATGGTTAACTTTAAATATTATTTTATTAGAAGTATACCGTATAATGCCTAAAATACAAGAATCTCTAAATAATTGAAATAAAATATCAATTATTTAGAGATTTTTTGCTTTGAACCGAAAAGGAGCGTCACTCCTGATTAAAATTTAATCATTTTGCGACAACCACCTACTAGTCGTTTAATAATATTGTAACTAAATTCTATTATTATATATATTGTTACTCTTTTTTAGAAACATATAATTTTTTAGAATTATCTATAGTAGCAAGATAAATGTTTGTTATATCATCAACATTATACATATATAGATTATTCATAAGCCATTCTTTATCTACCCCTGATTTAATTAAATTTTCTTCAAATAATTTACCATCATTTATAATAACTAAAGGTAAATCTAGAGGTTTAACAAAAAGCTTAAAATCTGTTGGATTAACTGGTCTATAAGCTTCTTTTTTTATAATACTAAAATGACCATTAGGCTCTAGAATTGCATATTTAACTTCCGAAATATCAAAAATATTCTTAAGCCTTAATTCACTCATAATTAAATCAATATTTATGAAGTGTTTTTTCAAATTATTTCTTATTATCTTCCCATCATCTATCAAAATTATGGGTTTACCATTAAAAAATAAAGATAAATTTCTATTTTTTAGAGATATTAAACTAATTATATAATGCCAAAAAAACAAAGTTATTAACGGAACAATTATATATGTAAAAGAAATCTCGCCATCTAATAATGGCGCAACTGTAAGCGCACCAAGTATCCATACTACTACGAAGTCATAAGCAGTTAGCTGATTTATAGTTCTTTTTGAAATATATCTTCCTACTAAAAAGGCTATCATACCTACAAAAAAGGTTCTTATTACAAAACCAAATAATGAAATATCTTTTATAACACCAAAAACTTTCAGCATAAATTTCCTCCCTATGCACTTAAATATAATTTTTTATCAGGAGTTAAAATTCCTAAATAAATATCATCTATATTGTCTATATTATTAGATTTAAGTTCATTCCCAATCCAATCATAACTTAATAGATTCTTTTTAAGAAGTTGTTCATCGACTTTTCCTTTATAAATAAGGATTTGCGATAAAATATCTTGTGCAGGTTCCATTGCCATATCTAATTTAGTTATAGGAAGACTATTCCTATTTATAGCTACACTAAAATCTCCTGTAGATTCAGCAATTAAATAATCCACTTCTTTAAAATTATGTGCATCTTTTTGTCTTAGTATAGAAAATAAATTATCAATTGTTAGCTTTGCTTTTGAAAGATTATTCTTTATCAATTTTCCATGTTTAATTAGTATGATAGGTTTTTGAGAAACTATAGATGGAGTTTTAAAATATAAGTATGAAATAAACAAATTAATTAAAGTGTATACTATAATTATAGCTATTGCGTCTACTAATCTTGATTTAGGATTGACCATACGAGAAGCTGCAATATGACTAATGCCTGCGGCCATTAAAAAGTTGTATGGAGTTAATATACCAGGCTGACGAAATCCCATTACCTTAGCTGAACCAAATAACATAAAGTATAAAATAGATGTTCTAATAAATAATTCAAGTATATTTAGCTTTTCTCCTTGAAAGAAAATAGTATATATATATGTTCTAATAAAGTTTCTACATTCTAATGCAAAGCCTGTCTATTATTTGTGTAGGAACTTTATTTATATTTTCAATGAAGTTCCCTATAACTGCTTTTACCTTAAATATACTTTCAAAGAATACATTATTTATAATTGATGATTTTAACCATCCCCATAACCCCTCAATTAAATTAAGTTCAGGACTATATGGGGGTAAAAACATTAATTCAATTCTTTCTTTATTTTCATCC
>NZ_JAJFUC010000015.1 GCF_021372645.1 Clostridium sp.
AAGAATATAAACCCCGAAAGATATAAGGAATATATAGAAGGTATTGCATTTGAATATGACATTATTAAAAAGACACATATGGCAGATTATTTTCTTTTGAATGAAAGGATTATAGATAAAGCAGTAAATGAATATAATGGTATTCTCACTAGAACTGGTAGGGGGTCAGCAGTAAGTTTCTATATCAATAAATTATTAGGTTTTACTGAAATTGATAGATTTGAAGCAGAAGTACCATTATATCCAACCAGATTCATGAGTATTGCAAGAATCTTAGAGTCAAAATCCTTACCTGATATTGATTTCAATTGGGCTAATGTTGATGCACCTATTAAAGCATCAAAAGATATTCTTGGAGAAGATAATGTATATTATATGTATGCTATTGGATTTATGAAAGAATCATCTGCTTTTAGAAATCTATGTAGAGCATATGATTTGCCGATGGAACAATATAATGAAGTTGGTAAAGAACTAGATAAATATAAAAATGATTCACAGTGGAAAGATTTAATTGAAGAATCTAAAATGTTTCAAGGAGTCATAGAAAGTATATCTCCTAGTCCTTGTAGTTTTGTTATGTTAAATAAACCAATATCTAAAGAATTAGGATTAATCAAAGTAGGAGATGAAATTTGTGCATGTATAGATGGTTATACTTCAGATGTTTGGAAATATCTTAAAAATGACTTTCTTACTGTTAGAGTTTGGAAAATTATATCTGATACTTTTAAGTTGTTGAATAAACCAATCCCAACAATTAGAGAATTAAAACCTATGCTTGATAATAAGGTTTGGAAATTATATAAAAATGGGTTAACTGCAACCCTTAATCAAGTTGATACTGATTTAAGCACAGCATTAATGAAAAGATATTGTGCTAATAGTGTAGCAGAGACTAGTGCTTTTGTAGCAGCTATTCGACCAGGATTTGCAAGTCTTTTGAATACATTTTTAAATAGGCAAAAATATTCAACAGGTGTAGGAGAAATTGATAATATATTAGAACCTTCATATCATTTTATGCTTTATCAAGAATCTATTATGGCATTTCTTGTTTGGTGTGGATTAAAAGAAGATCATACTTATGATATTATTAAAAAGATTGCTAAAAAGAAATTTAAAGAAGAAGAATTAATTGAATTAAAAGAAGAATTGCGTAATGGATTTATTAATAATGTAGGCAATGATGAAAAATTTGAAGAAGTATGGCAAGTAGTAGAAGATGCTTCACGATACAGTTTTAATGCTAGTCATAGTTTAAGTGTGGCATGGGATAGTATTTATGGAGCATATTTAAAAGCAAATTATCCACTTGAATATTATACTGTAGTGCTTAATGAATATGAATCGGACTCTGAAAGAACGCGTAAAATACAATCAGAATTACCTTATTTTAATATTAAACTTTCAGATATTAAATTTGGTAAATCTACAGATACATATTCATTTGATAGAGAAACAAATACAATATATAAATCTATTACATCAATTAAATTTCTTAATGCTCAAATTGCACAAGAACTTTATCAACTGGCACAAAAACATACTTACACGAATTATATAGATTTGATTAAAGATATTAAAGAAAAAACTTCTACGGATGCAAGACAATGTAAAATACTTACAGGTTTAAATTTCTTTAGTCAATTTGGTAAGAATAAAAAACTATTAGGACTATTAGATTTATATGAATCAATTGGTGATGCTAAACAAATTAATAAGGATAAAGCGGATAAATTAGGATTAAATATAGATATTTTATTAAAACATACCCAAAAAATAACTGATAAATTGTATAAAGATATAGATATTATTTCGTATATAAAAGAAGTTTCAGAGTTAATAGAAGATAAGCCTTTATCAGTTAAAGAACAAGTAAAATTTGAATACACCTATCTTGAATATACGACAGTTAAATATGAAAAAGCCGATAAAAGTCTATATATCATTACTGAATATAAAACATACAAAGACAAAAGTAAGCCTTATTTGATTTTAAGAAATTTAAAAACAGGTAACGATTTAAAAACCAAAGTTAAAAACAGCAAAACTTTTACTGAAAATCCATTTAAATTATATGATGTTTTACAAGTTCTAAACTTTAAAACACAAAAGAAAATGAAGAATGTCGGTGGTAAATGGGAGAGAACAGACGAAAATGAAGATATACTTGATGAATGGGTGGTGTATTAATATACATACTTATGAATATGTAAAAAATTTCATAGAAGTAGAAAGTAATAGTGGATGTGAATTGTTAAGTAAAGAATATATTTCATCCATAAAACCACTTGATATAAAATGTAAATGTGGAAATATATTTTCAACTGTTTTTAATGAATTTAAAAGTCATAATAAAAGAAGATGTCATGAATGTAATGGTATGACAAAATGGAATTATAATTCAGTGAAAGAAAAATTAAATAATTTAGGATATATTTTATTAGATAAAGAATATATAAATGCAGTTTCAAAAATAACTTTAAAAGATTATGAAGGATATTATTATTTAACAGAATTCAGGATTGTCTTACAATCAAAACAAATACAAAAATTTCATCCATCTAATCCTTATACAATTCAAAACATAAAATTATGGTGCAAAATTAACAATAAACCTTTTGAATTATTAAGCGAAGAATATAAAGGAGTTTATGAAAAACTTCAATGGAAATGTTTAAAAGATGGTTGCGAAGAAATATTTGAGTCTGCTTGGACTGATATTAAAAGAGGTAATGGTTGTGGTTATTGCAAAGGTAGGCAAGTAGGATTATCTAATTGTTTAGCGATCCAAAATTCTGAACTTGCAAAAGAGTGGCATCCAACTAAAAATGGTGATTTGACTCCTTATGATATTCATTATGGATGCAAACAAAAAGTTTGGTGGATATGTGGAGAATGTGATTATGAATGGCCTGCAACTATATCAAATAGAAATAAAATAAACGGTAGCGGTTGCCCTATTTGTTCAAAATCTAAAGGAGAAAAGAGAATTAAAAAATGGCTGAAAGAAAATAAATATATAAATATAACGCAAGAAGAATATGAAAAATTGAATAATTTTGACAAAACAAAAAATAAATATTATATATTTCAAAAAGAGTTTAACGGACTTTTGGGATTAGGTAATGGTTTATTATCATATGATTTTTACTTGCCACAATATAATCTATTAATTGAATATCAAGGAGAATTTCATGATAATAGGGGAGGTAAAGGTAAAGGATATACAAAACAAAATTTAAAACAACAGCAAGAACATGACAGACGTAAAAAGGAGTATGCTAATAATCATAATATAAAATTATTAGAGATATGGTATTGGGATTTTGACAATATTGAAGAAATATTAAAGGAGAAGATAATTATTGGATAAAATAATTAAAGAATTTACTTGTACTCCTTTTATATGCTCTTATGATACAGATAAATTTAAAATATATGCGGTAGACGTTAATGAAGAAAAATTTCCTGATATCAAAAAGAATAAGTATGATAATTATACCATTATGGGCAATACACATAATCTTGCTTTGGGTAATATTCCTTATCACGTTAAGGCAGAAGAACAAAAATCTCAAAACGGATACGGATATCAATATAAGATTATCCATATCCAACGTGATAGACCAACAAATGAAATTACCACTCAAATGTTTTTATCTGAAATACTAACACCAGATCAAGTTAAAACTATCATGGAAAATTATCCAGATATAATTGATAGAGTAATTAATAATAGACTTGATGATATTGATTTAAACAAATTATATAATATTGGTCAATATAGACTTAATGTTATTAAACGAAAAATTGAAGAAAATTTTGTCTTTGCTGAATTGATTGAAATGTTCCAGGGTTTAATTGATATGAATACCATCAGAAAATTATATGATAAGTATCCTTCAACATTGAAAATCAAACAAGAAATACAGAATGAACCTTATAAATGCTTGTGTTCGTTATCTAAAATAGGTTTCAAAACGGCAGATAGTATTATTATTGAATTAGACAAAGAATCAAAAAAGCAAAAAGAAAAAGGTAAAAATCCTTCGGTATATTTTGATTTTGATATTAAAACTTCTGTTCAAAGAGCAATTGCTTCGGTTGAATATTTATTAGAACAAAATGAAAACGATGGTCATACTAGAATATTAATTACTGAGTTAAGAAAATTATTTGATAAACTTACACCAGAATGCAAAGATAAGTTTGTTAATGCTATTAAAAATTCAGAAGATTTTTATGTAGATAAAGATAGTAAAACAGTTTCATTTTTAGAAACATATAATACAGAATTATACATAGCAGAGAAACTTATTGAAGGATTAAAAGTAGAAAATAAATGGGAAGAAATAGATATTGAAGAATTTAGAAAGATTGATGATAATGAATTAACCGATGAGCAATTTGAAGCAGTTAAGATGTTTTATAATAATAACATTTCTATGTTAATAGGAGGAGGAGGCGTAGGAAAATCTTATACAACAAAAGTTAAAATACTTATAATGAAAACTTTAAAAAAATTATTTGATCTCTTTGCTCCTACAGGTAGAGCCAGTAAAGTATTATCTGGATACACTAAAGAAAACGCTTCAACAATTCATAGAGGTTTATATTATAATCCTTCTGCTGAAGTACAATGGGGATATAATGAAAATAATAAAATTCCATATGATGTTGTAATAGTAGATGAAATGTCTATGACAGATATTTTCTTAATGAAAAGACTAATTGAGGCAATAGATTTTACTAGAACTAAATTACTATTTATTGGAGATGATTTCCAGATACCATCAGTGGGAGCAGGAAATGTATTATATGATTTGATTAATAGTGAAGTAATACCAACTACTATTTTAACAAAAGTATTTAGATTTGGTATTGGTGGAATATCAACTATATCTACTAAGACAAGGTTTGGCGAACAATGGATAGAAGATAGAAATAATATTAATATCTTTGGTGAAGATAAAGGTTATATTTATATGCCGATGCAACAAAAACAAATTATGCCTACTATAAAAAGTTTGTATACTAAGTTAATGAATAATGGTGTTTCACCTGAAGATATTTTAATTTTATCATCTTATAATATCGGTGATTACGGTACTGAAAAAATCAATGAAATGATTCAACAAATAGCAAATAAGAATTATGATTCGGATTTAAAATTTAAATGTGGAAATACTACATATTATTTGGATGATATAGTAATTCAAACAAAAAATAATTATAAAGCAATTATTTATAATCCAGAAGATTTTAATCCGTTTGATGATGAAATGGCAATGCAAACTTTTATTAGTAATGGTGATATTGGAAAAGTAATTTTAATTGACAGTGAATATATGGTAGTACAATTTGATAATGAAAAAATTATCTATGATAGAGATATGGGGCTAAATTTAAAATTAGCATATAGTATTTCTATGCATAAGAGTCAAGGAGGTAGCTGTAAAAATATTATTATGATTACTCCTAAAGCACATACTTTTATGTTAAATGCGAACTTGATTTATGTTGGTCAAACCAGGGCAGAGCAAAGATGTTATCATTTGGGTGATCCAGATACTATTAATAGAGCATTAAAGAAAAAAGCAAATTTAAATAGAAAGACTCATCTAAAAGATATGTTAATTAAACTGCACAATAATTAACAAAACTATAAAATAAATATATTGACAAACAACACAAAGTAATCTATACTATTATTAAGGAGCGAGGGGCTGAAAAACAGTGACCACACCCGATAAAAACTGAACCCGTACAGAGGGAGAATGTGGCAGGTTGCTCCTTTAAAAATGTTATTTTTGTGAATAGATGACTTGTTTTGTCACAACTTTGAAAAGAGGTAATTAATGAACGATAAAATTAAAGATTTACTGACTGAAAACGGGTTTTATAGGCTTTCTAAAGAGGAAAGACAACAAAAACATAAAGAATTTATTGAAAATGTACCAAAAGTATTAAGTCAAGAAGAAAAGTTAGAATTAATAAAAATAATAAATGAAGAAACCCCATTAAAATGGGATTCTTAAAATCAAAAATCATGATAAAATGGATATTTCATTCAAATGATAGGAGGTAGTTATGCCAGCGAAAATAAGAGAAAGACCAATTCTTAAAGGTGAAGATGCAAAAAGATTTTTAGAAAGAGAAAAGCAAGTGGATGAAAAACATCAACAACTCATAGATAAAAAAATACAAGAATTTAATAAGTTATTTAATAAACCAAAACAATATAGAGTTGTACGCATATACAATACTTTGCAGAAAGAAAAAGATTTTAACGTAGATTATCATTTAAGATATATACATAAAATAGGGACGCAAGTTGAGCATCCTCATCAATCCAAAGTATTTAAAGATTTTATTTGTTTAAAGTTTGAAAATGATGAAGCTGATTGGTTTCATAAAGATGATTTAGAATTAACATAAATACGATTCATAAAATAATGGAGGGTGGTTTTATGACATTAGAATTAGTTAAGAAGCAATGTAGTAATTTTGGTAATCCAAGTGCTATGTTCAAAGATTGTGTTAATTGTTTTCATAATAATGGAGAGCTATGGGTTATGTGTATGAATTATAAAAATGGAAAAGTAAAGAAAGGAGGAATCTCGTAGTGAATGTGAATAAGAATGAATTTTTAAAACTATTATCTGAATGTATCAAAGATGGCAGTATTATATTTACGGTAAATAATGGTGTAGATTTGCTTAATGTTGTTATTAAAGATGAAAACAATGATGTTATTTTAGTTAAAAACTTTGAACAATAAGTATTAAGTATTTTTTGAAAGTTAATAAGAATAGTAAAATAAAAATACGATTTAAATGGTTGACATTTTGGTAATAAAATTATATAATAATATAGAAGCAGATAAAAAGGAGGGATAAAAATTAAATGAAACTAATCTCAATGCCGTACTCATGACTAAGAAAGGAGTAAATATGGCTGAATATATAAGATGCCCTAATTTAAATTGTTATAAAGATATCAATTTAGAAATTGATGTTTATAGAGATGAAAAGGGTAATTTATATTGCATTTATTGCCACACTTTATTAAGTATTAATTAAAATAATAAAATAAATAAGAGGAGAGAATATGGATAGTCTATTTGAAATACTGGAAGAACATTATAAATCAGATGAAATTATAGAAATGTTAAGAGATTTTGATAGGGATGACCTTGAAGAATATGCAATATCTCATAATACATGTATTCGCTGTGGTGGCGATCTTCTTATACATAGATGGTTAGAAGATAAAGGTGAATATTGTGGAGATAAAACATATAAAGAAATGAAAGTATTTGTTTGTGAAAATTGCCAAGCAGAATTTGTATAGAATAATAATATAAATAATGGAGGTATTTAGTGATATTAATAATTGGTACACAAAATTGTTCACGTTGTAATATGACAAAAACAATTTTGGATAAGAAAAATATTGAATATACATATAAACTTAGTAATGATATATCCAAAGAAGAACTTAATGAGTATATGAAAAAAGCAAGAATTAAAGGATTATTGAATTTCCCATTAATAATAAAAAATGATGAAATAATTGAAGTACAGGAGATAATATAATGTATTTAAAAATTACATATGATCAAGAATTTGATGATTTATATATGCATTTAAAAAGTAAATACCCTGTTAAACTATTTAATTTAGATGGTATTGGAGAACAAACTGATATGTCTAAATTTAGTAAAAAGTTTTTCTCCGCTAATATCACATCGGATGCTTCTATTGATGCTAATGCAAATGTTGATGATATAAGTGTTATTGCTTATAATACAGAATTACCCAAACCATATTTTAGATTAAATAGTTATTATATATTATGGAAAGAACTAAGAAGATTATATAATTTACAAGTTGCTAATGAAATAGTAGAAATGCAATTAGCAGGAGATATTTATATTCATGATTTTCATGGAGTGGCAGCAGGAATGCCGTATTGTTTTAATTATTCTACTTATGACATTATGACAAATGGTTTGCCAATGGTTAAAAAGATTAAATCTTTTAATCCTAAATATCTATACTCTTTTAAATCACAACTTGAACAGTTTACAGTTATTGCTTCAAATTCAACTTTAGGGGCAACTGGCTTAGCGGATTTATTAATAGTAATGTCTTATTATGTTAAAAATATTTTAGATTCAAAAACAGACGCACATTTTACATTTGCTACTGAAAAAGATTGTTGGAATTATATTAAAGAGAGCATAATTTCTTTTATTTATACAATAAATCAACCCATGAGGGCTAATCAAAGTCCTTTCACTAATATAAGTATATATGATAAATATTTTTTAGAAAAATTACGTGAAGATTATGTTTTCCCTGATGGTTCTTTGGCAGATATAAAAATAGTACAAAAACTTCAAATATTATTCATGGATATAATGAATAAAGAAATGAATAGGACTCCTATTACTTTCCCAATCACAACAGCTTGTTTTAGTATTGATGAAGAAAATAATATTCAAGATGAAGACTTTTTAAAATTAATATCTGAAAAGAATCAGAAATATGGATTCATAAATATCTATTGTGGGAAAACATCTACACTTTCTAGTTGTTGTAGACTTAGAAGTGAACAAAAATCAGAGTATTTTAATTCATTTGGTTCAGGTTCATCTAAAATTGGTAGCCTTGGAGTTTGTAGTATAAACTTTCCTCGATTAGCTTTAAAAAATAAATATAATGAATATGATTTCTTTGAATCCTTAAAACAAATGGTTGAAGTTTGTGCAAAAATCAATAATGCAAAACGTCATATCATCAAAAAAAGAATAGAGAATGGTAATGAACCTTTATATGCATTAGGGTATATGGACATATCAAAACAATATTCTACGGTAGGGGTAAACGGATTAAATGAATGTGTAGAAATAATGGGATATGACATTTTAAATAAACAGGGTCAAGATTTTGCTGTAAAAATAATGGACGTTATCAATATTATTAACAAAAGATTTGAAAAAAATTATAATGCTCCTCATAACTGTGAACAAGTACCTGGGGAAAATATGAGTATCAAAATGGCAGAAAAGGATAAATTACTAAATTATCACACCAAATATAATATTTATAGTAACCAGTTTATTCCTTTGATAGTCAATGCAGATATGCTAGATAGAATTAAACTACAAGGTTTATTTGATAAACATTTTAGTGGTGGAAGTATTCTTCATATTAATATTGATAGTCCAATAGAAGATATAAATTCTATTATAGAATTAATTAGATCGACAGCAAAAATGGGTGTAGTTTATTTTGCACTTAATTATAATTTGCAAGAATGTGAAGAAGGTCATATGAGTGTAGGCAGAAAAGATAATTGCGAAATATGCGGTAAACTAATCATTAATAATTATACTAGAGTAGTTGGATTTTTAACAAATACAAAAAACTGGCATAAAGTTAGAAGAGAAGAAGATTATCCTAGTAGAAAATGGTATGAAAGTATATGAATATAGTATCGACACAATATACTGCAAATACAAAAACTTTTGAAATATATTTAGCAGGATGTGCAAGAAATCCTCATTGTAAAAACTGTTTTAATGAAGAAACTTGGGATTTTAATATTGGTAAATTATATGAAGAAGAATTACCAAATATATCAATTAAAATAAATGATTTTTCAAATTTAATTAAATATATAGCAATTCTAGGAGGCGAACCACTCCACTCAAAAGGTTTGGTTCACCTTTTAGAAATCTTGTATAAATTAAAACCAATATGGTTATACACTTCTTATGAATTAAATGAAGTTCCAAATAATATTAAGCAGTATTGTTCTTATATAAAAACAGGAAGATATATCGAAGAACTTGCTATTGACAATAATATTCAATATGGTATTAAACTAGCAAGTTCAAACCAAAAAATATATAAAATAAATTAAAAAATAAAGGAGGAAACAATCTTGCCTGATATTGTAATGTGTAAAAAATATAATTGTCCTAAAGCAAATGAATGTTACCGTCTTCGCGCTATATCATTAGACAAATATCAAGCATATACTGATTTTATTTCAATTTGTAATGATTTAGACGATTATCATTTTTTCATGAAAATACGTCCAGAAGACGAAGTAATAGAATTAGAAGAGATATTAGAGAATCAGAATTCAAAAGAAGTTACAAAAACTGAAACGGAGGCATCTAATGGAGAAATCTGATCAATCTAACCAACCAAATTTTAAACCAAGTTGGGACACCTGTTATTTTCCTAGGTTATCTATTGATAATAAGTGTAATGAATGTAGTTTAAATGGTTTTGCTCTATGTAAAATGCATCCAAATTATAAACAAATGAAAGAAGAATTCGATAAGAAACATGAGAAAAGAAAGAAGGATTAATTAGTGAGTAAAGAATTGTTAATTCAATTATTAGATAATGACGGAAAGGTTTTAGAAGATATATGTATTACTTCAAATGTTACAAATAATTCTACTTTTGATAAACTATATAAATCAATTGTAGATAGAACAACTACTTATGAAAAGGCAATGAATGAAATAATAAATATAAAAATTAAGAATATAGAGGAATCAGAACCTCAAGATAAATTTATAAATTTTTTAGCATCATTAGATGATAAGATTATTGCTTTAGAAAATAAAAATAAAGAATGTTTATTAAAATTCGATAAGGAATTAATAAAAGAAAAATTAACACTATTAGAAACATGCTCTACTTCTAATAATTATACATTCAATATTAATATTGAGAATTCTTCCAATATTGATGTTGATAAATTATTAAAGCAAATAAGCAACGAATTAGAAAAACTAGGAAAATGGCAATAAAAATAACCCTAAAATCCCTAAATCCCGTTATATTGGGCTTATATAATACCCACAAAACCCAATATATAGGGATTCTTAGTAAAACATGATAAAAGAGACATTTGGTTAAAAGTTAAGGAGTAAATTTATGAAATATTTATTATATTTTGTAGTATTTATGGTTACAATGGTTTTTATTAAACTAATAGAATTAGCAATAGATAGATATAAAAATAAATTTTAGGAGGAAATATGTATATAGAAGAAACTCGTTATTTTGAAAAAGGAGATAGAGTGTTTGTTGAAAGTCATAATTACTTAGAAGATGATAAACTTGGAATTGTTATTGAAGATCAAGGATTTAACTCATATAGACCAGTTAAAGTAAAATTAGATACTGGTGAAGAAATTATGGTTGAACCTTGTGATTTATATTTAGATGAATAGAAAAAAATAATAAAGGAGAATTATTATGGATAAAATTTATTTTGCAAAAACAAATCCAAATGCAATAATACCATCAAAAATTGAAGAAAATGCAGGTATGGATATTTATCCCTGTTTTGAGGAAGATTTTATATGGATTAAACCACATAATACTGCAATGATACCTACTGGTATTGCTAGTGCATGTTCTTCAAATTATTATTTCCAATTGTTTGAACGTGGAAGTACGGGAACTAAGGGGATAGGTCAAAGATGTGGAGTAATAGATAGTGGGTATAGAAATGAATGGTTTGTGCCTATTACTAATCATAATTATAAACAATTAATTATTATCAAAGAAAACATATCTAAATCAGAAGTGTTAGAAGAATTATTTGGAACAACCCGTGGTAGTAATGACAATTTTATTTTCTATCCCTATGAAAAAGCTATATGTCAAGCAGTATTATTACCTGTTCCAAAAATTGAAGTAAATGAGATTAGTTATAATGATATATTAGAAATAACCTCAGAACGTGGTTTGGGTAATTTAGGTAGTTCGGGTAAATAAATTATAGCAGGAGTTATTTCCTGCTTATTTATTAACCGTTAACTAAAAATATAAAGGAGGTTAACCATATTGAAATGTACGTTACCCGTTTGTATTTACTATCATGAATCTATTGATAATCCTAATAATCCTAAGACATATTGTGACTTGCATGGTTTTGAAATTAACTACACAAACATAGATAAAATCGAAAATTGCGAAAACCATAAAACTTTTCAAAAATTAAAAGAAAATTGGAAGAATATGTCTTGATAATAGGTTATTAAAATAGTAAAATAAATATATAAAAAATAATTACATACGGAGGTACGATTTATTGGATTTTTCTTTAACAAATGACGTTTCTAAGGCTGATTTTTGGATTTCTTACCCAGATAAAGAAAGTAGTGTAAAAGACTTTATCATTCCTAATAAGATGTATAAGTTAATTAAACATGAAGATGGATTTGGTGAAGAAGATTATTTTATTGAGGCAGAGGACGGGAGTTTAAATATGTATTATTTATGCCATAGAGGATTCTTCCTTATAGTAAAGGAGAGTTAAATGTTTTATAATATTCTACAACTAACAGGTGGTATTATAACTTCTATTGGTGTATGTTTTCAAATTTATAAAACTATTAAAAGTAAATCTGTAAAAGATATTAGTTTTATCAATTACCTATCTTTGTTAATTGGAATTAGTATGATGGAGGCATATGGATTTCACTGGGTTTTAACTAACGGTTCAGGTTTAGCATTTTTAATTACTAATTCTGCATCTTTGTTATTAAGTTTTTGTATGGTAATTTTAATATTAATCTATAGAAACAAAAAATAAATATAAGGAGAAACTTACTACAATGGACAATAAACAAAGATTAAAAATCTTAACTTCATATCAAGATAATCCAATGGTTCATCCTCTTACCTGTGGGAAAAATTCAAATCATCAGAATTTAGTACCAGTAGAAGAGGATGATAAAGTTATATTAAAATGTTCAGATTGTGATTATATTCAGGAGTTAACTGATAATTTTATTAAGTTGTTAAGGGAATTAGATAAGAATTATAAGAAGGGATTAGAGATGTATAAAGAGATGACAGGAAATGAGGAAGGAGAGTTGAATGTCAAGAATCTATAAACATACTAAAAGTGGTAATTTATATTTATTACTTTCAGATCAAGCAAAAGAAACTGACAATGCTGAACCTGTTGTAGTTTATCAAGCATTGTACGAAGATAATCAAATTTGGGTTAGACCATATGATGAGTTTTATAGTTTTATAGAAATTGATGGTGAAAAGAAACCTAGATTTGAATTAATTGAAATAAAACGATTGCTTAATAAGTTTTAATAAAAGTTCTATTTGGAAGTAATGTTAAGGAGTTAAATTATGAAAAAATATACTTGTGATTTATGTGGTTCAGATACAAATGATGATCAAGAATATTCTTTGCCAATTTGGTTACATATATGTGGTGGGAGAGGTACAGTTATTTTAATGCCAAAATTTGAATTAGATATAGATCATTATAATTTATGTAAAAATTGCAAAAAGGAATTAGCTGATTTTGTATATGAGAAACAACAAAAATATTTATTAAACCAGAAAGGAGCAACCATATGAGAAGTGAAAAAATACTTATTGAACTTCAAAAAGAAAATCAAAAACTTAAAATACAAAATGATATTTTAGATACTGCGTTATTGAATGCTTGCCAAACTATTTGTAGAGAATTGAATTATTCTCAAGATGAAATAATACAAATGAAAAATAAATATATTGAACGAGTTAAAGATTTTTATGATTATGAATAATTAATTAAAAATAAAGAAAGGAGTATTTAATGACAAATATTATAAAACAAATACGTAAGATAATTGGTAATTTTGATTCTAGTGATATATCTATTCATATTGCCGGAAATGAAATATGGTTTTATATCTATGAATCTGAAGTACCTATTATAATTGATTTAAAAAACAATAATGTTTATGTGGATTGTGAAACTATGAGTCATCAATTAACTAGTAGTATGTTATATGAATTACATATGATAACTGAATTATTAAACGATAATTTAGATGTGTTTAGAAATTTATTAAAATAAACTTTGTCTTTCATCACAATATTAAAATAATAAAACCAAAATATTATAGGAGGTAATTTTTGATTAAATTTGAACATATAGAAGTGTTTAATTTTGAAGGTGCTTTAAAAGGTATGAGAAACCCCTTAGAATCATGGAATAAATCAGATAGTTATTATACTTATGATAATAATTTTGAAGAAGAAAGAAAATATGTTATTGGCGAAGAAGATATGAAACTTGCTTTAAAACTTGTTAAAGCAGGATCGGAACATGCTAAATTCATACGCCAGATATTTGTTTCAATAGATATTACCGCACCTTTATATTTTTATAAAGAATTTGATACTTATAAAATAAGTACAGTTGCAAATTCAACCAGTTCAATGCATAAAATGGGAACTAGATTATTAACTAATGAAGATTTTTCTTGGGATAAAATTACTCCACATAGAGATAATGAAATTTATCATTTAAATAAACTTATAAAACAATGGCAAGATTCTAATAAAACAAATAAGGAAATATGGAGAGAATTAATTCAAGATTTACCTTCTTCATTAAATCAAACAAGAACTTGGACAGCAAATTATCAAGTATTAAGAAATATATATTTCCAACGTAGGTATCATAAGTTAGTTGAATGGTTAGATTTTTGTAAAATGATTAAAGAATTGCCTTATAGTGAATTGATAACTATTGAATAAAAAGGAAAGGAACTAAATATGCAAATAATTAATATATCAGGAAAAGCCCAACATGGTAAAGATACAACATCTTTAATTCTAAAAGAAAAACTAGAGTCAAAAAATAAAAAAGTATTAATAGCACATTATGCAGACTTATTAAAATATGAAGCAAAACAATTTTTTAATTGGAATGGATTAAAAGATGAACAAGGTAGGCATATTCTTCAATACATAGGGACAGACGTAATTAGAGCAAAAAATCCTAATTATTGGGTTGATTTTGTTAAAGAATTTTTAACAATGTTTCAAAACGAATGGGATTATGTGATAATTCCAGATTGTAGATTTCCCAATGAATGTGAAGCATGGAAGATTGATGGTTGGTCTAATGTTACTGTGAGAGTGGTAAGGGGTAATTTCATAAGTAATTTAACTACCGAGCAATTAAATCATCCTTCTGAAACTGCTTTAGATGATTATAAGTTTGATTATTATATACATAATGATTCTGGGATAGATGAACTTAAATTAGAAATAGATAAATTTATTAATTATTTAGGAGGTTAAATGAAACAAAAACTATTCTTAGATTTCGATTCAGTTATTGTTGATTCTGTAACTGCTTACACTGATACATATAATGAATTATACATAAATAAAAAAGGGTTTATTCCTGCTGATCCAGAATTAAACAAACATTGGGATTTTAATGAAATTTGTCCATTAGAGAAAAACCCATTAAATATATTTAGTCATCCATTATTCTTTAAATTTGTTGAATTTATGCCTAATGCAGAAAATGTTATTCAAAAATTAAATAATAAATATCAAATAATTATATGTAGTCTTGGTTGTTATATTAATATCGCAAGAAAAGCTAAATGGATTAAAGATAATATGCCTTATATTAAAGATGCTATTTTACTAACTAATCAAGGGATAAAAATGGATAAAGGAATAGTAAATATGAATTATCCTGGTTCGATTTTCATTGACGATGTTAAAAGTAACTTAGATAGTTCAAATGCTGAGAGAAAAATTTTGTTTGGTAGTAGGTTTGATTGGAATAGTGAATGGACAGGAGAATGGGGTAGGGATTGGAGTGAGGTAGGAGAGAGGTTGTTATAGGAAGTTATTATAATAGAAAAATAAATATTAATAAAGAAAGGGAGAATCTTTATAGCATCTAAATATAAAAAAATAAGATTATCAAAAGATGAAACAATAGACGAGCATAGATACATAATGGAACAATATTTAGGTAGAAAATTAGATTTTAATGAGGTTGTACATCATATAAATGGTGATACACATGATAATAGATTAGAAAACTTAGAATTAAAATCAAGAAGTGAACATTCCAGAGAGCATATGGCGGGAATCATTATTTCTGAAGAAACAAGAGAAAAAATAAGAAATGCTCCTAAACTTAAAGGTAGTCAGAAAAAACAATCAAAATTAACCGAAGATGATGTAATAATTATAAAAGATTATTTAAATAAAGGTATGGGAGTAAGAGAAATAGCAAGATTATATAATGTTTGTCATTCTATTATATCTAATATAAAAACAGGGAAAGCATGGAAACATGTAACATAATAGAAAAATAAATATGGAGGATAAATGAATAAACACAAAGATGATGAAGTTATAATAAGAATACATAATAAACCTTCAATAGAATCATTAATAAATTTATTAAATGTAGCAGAAGAAATTTATGATAAATATTATTTAAAACAACAAAAAGAGAAAGAGTAGTTTAACTACTCTTTTTTAATGCGAAATATTATTTACAAATAATAGAAATATATGATATTATTGATATTAAAATAATCTCAAAGAGGTGACACGTAATGGCAATGCAAAATCCATATATGGATAAATCAAATCCATTGTATCTAGGTAAATATAAAATTAATATTGTAGCTCTTTATCTTCGCAAATCAAGGGGAGATGATATTGATTGTTTAAGCACTCATAAAAGAACCTTAATAGAAATGTGTATAAAAAATAGTTGGCAATATGTTATTTATGAAGAAATAGCAAATAGTGAATATATACAAACTAGACCTGAAATGATGAGATTACTTAGAGATGTTGAGCAAGGAATGTATGATGCAGTTTTAGTACATGAATTTTCTCGATTAGGTAGAGGAGATTTAGAAGATATCGGTATTATTAAACGTGTATTCCGTAATAGCGAAACATTAATTATTGATCCTCAAAGAGTAAGAAATTTAGAAGATGATGGTGATAATTTAATGGTCGATATTGAAGGTATTATGAATAACCAAGAATATCGCGCTATTAAAAGAAGATTACGTCAAGGTAAAATTGAAAAAGCAAGAGAAGGTAAATGGACAAATGGGATTCCACCATATCCATATGTTTATCAAGAATGGTTTGATGATAATGGTAAAAGATATTTTAAACCAAAAAGTCTAGTTATTAATTTAAATCAAAAACCTATATATAGATATATAATTGAACAAGGATTAAAAAATGTACCACCAGATGATATTGCTTGGGAATTAAATAAAAAAGAGTTTCCTTCTCCTAGAGGGGGAACTTGGTCAGGGGTAAGTGTTTATAGACTTTTGATAGACCAGACACACTTAGGAAGAATTGTTATTAATAAAAGTCGTGGAGATGGTCATAAAAAGAAAAAACCTAATGCAAAAAAAGCTATGAGATTACCTGAAGAACAATGGATTGTAATTAATAATTGTCATGAACCATTAAAAACAGAAGAAGAACATGAGCAATTACTTAGATTAATAAGTGCTAGAAAAAAACAACCTCACAGAGCAAGAGCAGGGCAACATGAATTATCTGGTATTTTAAAATGTGGGGTTTGTGGATATGGTTTATATTTTGAAAGAAAAGGTGGAGAGAAAACAGGTGTTAAACCATGTTGGCATAGAAATGAATTTGGAGAGAAATGTGTTAATCGAGGTAAACAAATAAATATTTTAGATTATATAAATCAAATAATTTTAGATTATAAAAATGAATTAATTGAAGCAGAAAAACAAAATAAAGAAAAAGATAATGTTAAAACAAACAACACAATAAATTCTATGTTAGAAATTAAATACAAAACACTTGAAAAATATAGAAAAGCATTTCAGAAAGCAAGACTATCTTATGATTTAGGAAAGTATTCAGATGAAGAATGGGAAGATAGTAAAAATTATTGGTGTAAAGAAATAGATATTTTAGAAAAGAATATTGAGGAGTTAGAAAAATCTAACCAAGCAAAAGAATATTTTGTAACAAATATTGAAAGATTGCAAAAACTTAATTTTGTTTTAGAACATATAAATGATCCTAATATTTCTCCTGTTGAAAAAAATTATTTATATAAAACAGTTTTAGGTAGTGTTATATGGACACGTATTGGAGATGAAAAACCCATCATAGACGTAAATTTTCTTTCGTGGGGTAACACAGGAACCTTACAAACTATATCTCAAATTGCAGATGTGCCATTGGTGTCATGTCGGCAATTTGAGATAGTTGTAATAGTGTTATCCCATAGGATTACAAATATTTATTATTCAAGTGAAGAAAAAGTTGCATAAGTAAACGAAAAAAATAAGGAGTGATTAATTTCACTCCTTATTTTACACCATTTATTACCAAATATCAAAATCACATTCCACAATCTCCGTTTTTCTTCCATTTACTCACTCATACTCATTCATACAAACCAAAAATCATAACCAAATACTTGTTTTATATAATCTGTATCACTTGTCCACACATAGGACAAATATTTTTAGTATTTGGTATTTCTATTGCTTCGCTGGCACTGCAATTAGAGCAGGTTGCCACGCCATCGGTGTAAATTATATAGCCCTGCGGGGCAGTAATCTCTGGGTTTAATTCTGCCCCGCAGTCACAAACGATTATATTGCCATCTCGTAGGTGCATTAATGCAACCCTCCTTTTCTGCCCATTATTCTTTCTGCTAGAGTACCATCAAACCAGTTGGCAAACCAAATATCGCACTGAGCTTGCATAGGTTCGTTACCTACTCCAAAAATATCAGTAAGATTAATTAAAAAAACATCATCAATATTTACATTTAACCCGTTTGTTATTTCACTTGCACCAAAAACTAAAGAACCACTTCCGGTACAATTCCATATTTTTGAGTAGGTTCTAAATTCTGTAGATAAATCAAATACATTTAAATCCCAGAATGATCTGCCAATAAGGAGTTGATTATTACTAACGCTATTATTTCTTTTAGCTTTTAATCTTATATAATATTTACCAGCAGAGGGTATAATATTTTGTGACACCCAGTTATCTTCTGTATAACCTATAAAACCTGGTAAAGTCCATGTCAATGCCCCATTAACAATAGTTTTATCAGTAACACTTGCACCAAATGTCCATCCTGTAGTTCCATTACGAAAATCACCATTCACAACCAAGTTAGTTATCTTTAAGCTCCGTCTCAGTCCCATACCATCACCGCCTACTGCCAAACAAGAATCTGCGCCGTTGCT
Source organism: Clostridium sp. (assembly GCF_021372645.1). GTDB lineage: Bacteria > Bacillota > Clostridia > Clostridiales > Clostridiaceae > Clostridium. Next base: position 19,109 of record NZ_JAJFUC010000015.1, read on the forward strand.
CCTGTGGTGTCAGAAATCATATATAGGTATGTATCAATGTCTAATTCAAGAATATTACCGCCTGTAAAATTTATTTTAAAACCATTCGCGGTTGTTACAACTCCGGTAGTTTTTACCCAGGCATTACCGTTATGGACGTTAAGGGTTATATACTTGCCCGTGAGGTCAAATACTACCATGCCCTTACTAATAGCCCCTGCCGTAAGGGTTGTTATGGTCTGATCGTCGCTTGCTTCTCTTACGGTGATAGTGCCAACGGCAGGACTAATGTTCTTGCCGTAAATATCACCCAGAAAAACACCGTAAATATTACCCCAATCGGTCTTGGTGGTAGCCTTGGCGGTCGCTCCGGTAAGGGTAATGGTTTCATAGGCAAACGCCCCGGTACCGTTGGTTGTGCCAAATATTGTGCATTTGCCCACATCACTGGCGGAGTTGGACACAACTTCAACGCCATCATTGGCAGGTTGATTAGTAAAACCACTCCATGCCAATAAATCCATCATCGGGATTGTGTAGTCAGGTTTTCTGCCTGTTATTTGAACATTTTCAGAATAACCTCTCCATTGCCCATTACTCCAAATTTCACGGTATCCTTTATCCGTATAATAAACAACAACCTTACCATCATTACCATCTCGTTCAAGTGCTGATTTATCATCTGCAAATAAACAAGTATAATGTTGTAAATCATTTATATATTTAAGAGTCATATTTTTCTCACCCTTTCTATTAAATTGCAAAAATATAAAAAGAGGTGATATTAAAAAATACACCTCTTAAATGCTTCTTTTTCTTTAATTTTCTTTAATTTACTCTGTATTTCAAAGAGAAAATCGTGATAAAACCTTTCTTTGGAACACAGTTAAATATTTCCATTTAACTTTTCCTATCAAACCTAATAGGCTACCAGTCATAAACTAGGTTGTATTCCGCAACATCTACTACTTCAGCTTTTATGCTATCCGTAGATACTTTAAGTTACTATACTTAATAACTTTATATTTATATTGTGAATTATCATTAAGAATATTAATTGCACCATTTACATCTCTATGCATTATATACCCACATTTTTTACATTGATAATTCCTACCTTTTGGAGTATTACGTTTGCCACAACAAGGACACTTTTTAGAAGTCCAATATTCTTTTACCTTAATCAATTCAATTCCATGTCTATTTAATTTATTTTTTAATTGTAATATTATTAACCCATAATTCCATTGACTAAGTTTTTGTCGTGTTTTTCTACTACCCCTACCTTCTTCTTTAGTATTTCTAGTGCAATCATCTAAATCACCATAATAAACGATAGAAATATTATTTTGTAAACAATAATCCAAATATAATTTTGTAGTCTTATGTACTGCATCAAGTATCTTTTTATCAGTTTGATACTTTAAATTCCATATTGCTTTACTATATTTCCTATATTGCTTACTACCTTTAGTACATTTCCTTTGTCTGCTTTTTAATTTACCTAATTCTTTATTTCTTAACCGTTTAATATCTCTAATTTTTCTACCAGTAATTATAATTGCATTTTCATTATTATCAATCGCAGTAATACTATGTATCTCTCCTAAATCTATTGCCGATTCATTGTTGGATTGAATTAAAACATTATTGTTTTCTTCTTTGGTTTTTATGGCAAGTTTTAAACCATTACAATAAATCAATTCAATCTCTACTATATTGTTAGGTATAGATTTTAAATGACATTTAATAGGTTTTTGCCTCTTATAACTATAATTTGTTTCTATGTCTGGTGCTACAGGTTTTGCTAAAGTTAAATAACCTTTATCTTTATATACTCTTATATTCTGATAAGTCCAACCCGTATTAAAGAATTTCTTTTCTTTGTAAGGTAGTTTAACTTTATTACTATTTTCGTGTTTCGCCATTATTGATTTCCACATTGCATCTCTAGCAGTTATATATTTAATAATTACAAAATTAATACTGTTTGCTAGTATATGTGGAACTGATTTTTTCATCATAAATTGTAATTGTGATTGAGTAAGAGATTTATCAAAAATATCTCTATATTCCCAATCTGATTCTACACACTTATTCCATATTATTGCTGAGTATTTATTGCACTGCATAAGATATTGATAATCTGATTTATTGCAATTAACTGGTACTATTAATGTTTTATATAGTATGATTTTAACTCCTCTCTATGAAATTCTTTCAATAAAAAATAGGGAAATGTAATTTTACAAATCCCCATTTTGAGTGTTAAAATAATAAATTGTTTATTATTTACTATCTATAGTTGTAGTGGTACTTTTTATTCCCGTTAACACATCATAATATCCTGATGTAACAGCCCCAAGTACCATTCCAATAGCACCACCAGTAATATAACTATCCTCAGTAGTATATGCCCATAAAAGACCTATAGAAATTCCTATAAACTGTGAAACAATAGGCAAATAAGCAGAACTTACTTTACCTGTGCCTTTAATTAAATTAACAATTAATCCCACTAGAAAAATAGCCGAAACTCCACCAATTGTATAAATAGATAAATCCATATTATTTAAACCTCCTATCATATTTATATTTTATAATTAATATTTAATAATAAACAATAAAGGAATCATATCCTAAATTTTTTAATTGACTTTTTACAAATTCTGCTCCAACTTTATTAATATAAGCTCCAAATTGTAATTTATAATAAGGTTTGATATAAGTAACATATGATTTCCATCCTGTTTTATCAAACATCTTTTTTTGAGCATTTATTGCTCGTTCCTTAGTAGAATATGCTCCTAACTGTATTCTCCAATATTTTTGCTTCTCTGGTTCAGGTTCAGGATGCGGAACTATATTATCAGTTATTGACCAATATTCAACAAAAGGAAAATCAAAAGGAATATAGCATTTACCTATATCTCCCCAATTACTTGACCAACTATTTAATACTATCCATCTATTATCTTTTCTCCAACCGCTTAAAGAAATCTCATGGTATCCATGTAATTTTTCATTTGTATTAGGGTTTTTTACAATTCCATTAGAATTTGTTTGATAAAAGCTTTCATAAACTGGGATACAAGCAGTAACCATTCCTAATTGCATTAAAGCATTTTTAATCTCATCAACAGTATGTAATCCACAATATGCAGATATTTTATATGGTTCTGCTATTTTTAATAATCTGTCTTTATCTTTTTCAATTCGTGCTTTTACTGAGGGATAGTCTTCATTATATGGAAATACATTATAAGGGACAGAACCATATTTTAAACTACTATCTAATGCTTCTCTAGGACACATACCTTCTCCACAATAATCATCTGAATCTCTCATACCATATCTAAAACCAACAGAAAATAATTGATATTTTCCAGTTTGTTTTTCTTCAGTTGTACTTCTACAATAACCTTCTATAGAGTGACTAACACAACTTCCAATTTGTTTCTGGTCTAATATATTATGGTTATAAGGAATTATAAATTCATCTGGGAATACATTAACTTGTGCTACTAATTTAGAAATAGGGAAGTCTCTTTTATCTTCTGGAGAAGGAATTGTATTTAATGGTATAGATTTATAATCCATAATTTCACCTACTTTTATATTATTTCTTTAATATAAATTTCTCTAATAAATTAATACATATTGAAAGTACAAACCATTTAGTAACAGATTCATCAGCATTATGTTTGTCTTTTTCAATTAATCCATAATTTATTGCTTTATTCATTATTTCAGTTTTCCATCTTTCTACCATTGGTTCTTCCTCCTGTTCAACTAATCTTGCTTTAAAATTTTTCCATTGATTTTCATCTCGTACCCAAGGTTCAGGACAAATTTTGCCAGTTACGTCAAAATGTCTTAAAACTCTATCTATTCCTAAACCATATTGTTTCATTTTCATTTTTGTTAATCCAACTGTATTATCAATTGTTTTTGCCATAATAATAAATTTACCATTAACATCTTTATCACTACACATTTCTATCCCAATACTATTATCATTTCTACATTTAGGATGTTTATATGTTTTTGCTCCACAATGATAAGCACAAGCATTGTCATTAACACTTTGAGTTACACTATCTTCGTCTACAAAATAATTAGCTGATGTATCTCCAGTATCACGACCTGCAAAATAATTTGCATTGCCTTCATCTGTATCACCAACATTACCTGTATAATGTATAACTATATATTCAATCTTTCCATTTCGTTTTGCTCTATAATTACGTTGGTCACATGGGTTTTGTTTTATAAGCATCTATTCACCTTCTTTACTAATTCCACTTTTAGCTTCAACAAACCCTTTACCTACTGAAACACAACCATTCCCAATTACTCCAGCAGTTAAAAATCCCATAACTCCTTTTATACTATCTAATATAAATTGTAATTCAGGAATTTTATAACTAGTTAATATACTAAATAAACATATAAATAAATAAACAACTGCTGTAGTAATTAATAAAAAAGCTAAAGTAGAAATTCTTATTTCACTACCAGATAAAAGTTCTTTCCACATAATTTCACCTTCTATTTAAACAACTTCTCAACCAATATAGTTATTCCTGAACCCATTGCTAATATTAAAAAACCTTTAATTGTATTTGGAATATTTAAAGAATTATTATTATTCATAGTATCTATTTTTATATTAAGTTCCTTAATATCTTTTTTTCTATTTATATTATTCTCATTAATTTTCTCTGTTAAGTGAACTTCAACTTCATCTAAATCCTTTTTTTCTACATAATCTTTCACTAACATCAATTTTATATCACCGATAGATTCTGTTAGTTTACCCATAGATTCATTATGAATTTTAGTAAACTCCATCATATTATCTTCAATTTTTTCTAATCTTTTATTAGTATTTTCTTCTGATTTAATTGAACCGACTTCAAGTTTATCAATCTTTTTATCTAAATGTTTAATATCATCTTTTATTTCTTGAATATCTATTTTATCCAATCCACAACACTCCTTTTGCAAATTACCTCCCTTATGTTATAATATTTAAAACAACCTTACGTTCTTTCTCAAGGTTGTTTAGAATAGGTGTATGGAAGGGAAGATTCCTACACCTATTTGCTATTTTAAGAATTATTTTTTCCATTCATTAATTAATTCTTTTAAATCGTATAATGCTTTTTTGTATCCTCTACTCCATTCAAAGGTGAATTGATTATATTGATTTGTTGGTTGGGATATTTTATAAATTATCCATTTCTCAATTTTTTCAATAACCTTTTCCATTATCATCTCCCTCATTTCTTATTTCTTTATTTTTGCAAAAATAAAAACGCCCAAATCTAGGCGTTAAATAATAGTTACAAACCCCAATATATAGGCATTTGTTAAAAATCATGATAAAAAATAGATTTTATGTTGATTTTAATTAATGTATAGTTATACAAAGATATGTATAATTATTCAATTATTATTTTATTGTCTTATTGTAGATTCGCTATTCCGAGAGTTAAATAATGCCTTGCATTTTCCACTTATCAACATTTTCACTCCAAAAAACATCAATTTTTAAAATATTTAATTGTTCCTGAGTTAAAGGTACTTCCACATTTGCAATATTAGAATAGTTTGTTTCAAACCATCTGGTATCAACGGTGCATTGTATGGAAACCCCATCCATTATGCCTCCAGGATTCAGTATTATTTGACCATCTTCATTTTTCGGCAACGCTTCTATTAACGTCATATTAATTCACCATCCTATTTATATGCCCAACTGCAAAAGTAAGAGTATCTGATACAGTCTCATTTTTTAAATATAACCCTATCTTTTTACTTTTTACAGGTAATTTGGCACTAATTCCATATGGCGTTGATGTCGTAGATATGATGTTTTGTGACACTTCTAACCGAGTCTGACTTGAGCTTAAAAATGCCGCTGTGGCACTCCATGATAGATTTCCAGTTGTATTGACTCCCGTAATTGCAAAAGTGATAAAAGAAGAATTAGAAACATCACAAACAATTATTGACGATGTTGCTCCGGCTGCTAATTGCAAATTAGTGATTATCTGTTCTTCTTCTACCTTACTTCCCGTTAGTGAAACAACACCAGGATTAGTAGAAGTGAATAATTCTCCAGTAGCATTATATATTCTTGTGGCTAATTTTTTTGTGCCATCCATTAAATTTGAAAATGGAAATTGAGCCAAAAAATCATCTCCTTTTATATTAATAATTCAATATGTCAATTTCTAAAAGGTAAAATTGTAATAAATCATCCATTTGTGTTAGGATATTCCATCTTTTAATTTACTTATTATATTTTGATTACTAGGATCAATTCTTATTGTTTGAATATCATTCATAGTAACATCTAACCCAAGAACATATTGAAAAAATGTATCAAATTCAGCGGTATCATCGAACACATATGTGTCATCCAACATTAATGTAGTATCATCAATTATTGTAGAATCATCTAAATATGGTTCTATCTCATAAAACTCTTTTGCTGAAATATTACCTAATTCATCTATGTGAATATTTGATACATTAGTCATTATAAAATCATTTCCATCAAATAAAACCTTTAATAAATCTTCTGCTGGTAAAGACTCATCGAAAGACATTAATTCATCGATTGTGTGACTATCATCGCAAGTCAAAGTTTCATCCCATGCTTGAATCATCTCGTAAAATAAGTTTTTGGTTTCTATTATATTAGTTGTAGGATTTATACGAGAAATTACAGTCATTTAATTAATCACCAACTTTATATTAATTGGAAACTTGTTCCATTGTAACAAAGCATTACTATTTGTCCTGCTAATAAATCTCCACTAGCAAGTGCAGCATCAACTGATTTGACAATAGTTTTAGTTCCTAAACTATTCACATTGATAGTTGATGCTCCAGTATTTTGATTAGTTATTTTAACTAAAAAATTCATTCCTTCCACATAACTTGTTGGTATAGGATTTAAAGTCACAACATAAGCATCTGCTATTCCTGTATCTGGAGCATAATTTATATTTCTATCTCTAATATATTTAATAGGTTGTTCATTACTAGCTATTGATGTATCACCACTTAATTGCAAAATATCACCTTCTTTTAAAAAATTTACAAAATAAAAACGCCTATATATAGGCGTTTGTGAGGTACGAAATTATGATAAAATGAAGCTTTTATCATGTTTTATGTTTATTTTCATATTGTAGTAAAATATATTAATATTCGACTTAATAATACTGTAAGTAAATTGTAAATATGGGTGTTAGAATTTATTTCTTATTCAACATTCGCTATTCCGAGAGTTAAATAAGATATGGTATTAAATCATCATACGAGAACGAATTGTAATTAATATTATTGCTGTTGAAGTAATCTCTCACCTTATCAACTAAAGAATGAGTCGTATTTTTGGTAATCTCATTACCATCAACATCTTTTTGTGTTAAAGCCCAATTTATAGCATCTTGTGTTTGTTCTGGCATTATTTAATCCTCCCTACTAACGTAATAGTTAACGCACCTTCTGTGGGGGCTGTTTCATACTGAAACTGTAATGAAGTATTACGTACACTCTGAGTTTGTAAAAGCTGTTTATATAGTGATTCTATTGCTCCCGTTGCGTAAGCATCAGTTTGTTCACCTAGTCCCGAGTAAAAAACAGGATTCCCAAAACAGCGACTTAATGGCAAAAATGACCTTAAATACGTACTTGTAATCTTATTAATTACTGTCTGTGTTGTAGAGTATTTATACTCTAAACGGGCCATATAGTTTTTCCCGCTTGTTGCGGGCATATAAATTCCTGAAGATACTCCAAACTGTAAATTTATAAGAGCAGAATTAGCTTTGTGGGTATCAGTGATAAATATTTCAAAATCAATGTATTTACTTAAACTTCCTAAAGGGTAGGAATATACTGTTGTATCTGTTAAAGCTACTGCATTAGCTAAAGTCACTACTTCATACGAATTACTTCCCGCTAGTGTAATTTTAGGACTGGAAACTGTATCTGTCCCTTTCACCCAATCTGACACATTTTTCCAGTAACCCTTTAGTGTTAAAATGTCAACGAGACTCATTAAAGAATCATCTCCTTTTATATTAATAATTTAAAAAATAACAAAAAAATAAATACCTATAAATTGGGATTTCTAAGACCTCAAAACATGATAAAATGTTCGTTCTATTTAAATATTTATATAGTTACTATACTGTTGTTATATCAACAGTTCCTAATGCTTCATTAAAACTAAACTTAACTTTCCCTCCAAAAATAATTCCTGAATCATTATTCATAGTTAAATCACCAGTTTTAGTATCTGCTACATCTTTTCTTAATCCTTTTAATTCAATATCTTCTAATCTGGCATCTAAAGTACTATAAGTAGCATTTCTCTGTGCAGAACGTCTTGCATCAATTACTTCCGAATCTACCGTTACTCCAGTAACTAGATTATCTATTCTTTCATCTTGATTATGTAATTCAGTATCTATTACATCAAAATTATTATTATTATTTATATGCCAATTTAATGTCCCCTTATCTGGTTTATCTAAATTATAATAAGTGGTCTTTTGTATTGCCATTTATAAACCTCCTATCACCACCTTTTTATTTTTATATTGTTGTTATATCAAGTGTACCTAAAGAGGAATTTTTAGCAATTTTAATATTATCAAAAACAATTCCTTTTCCTGTACTAATATGTAAATCTCCTGTCATAGTATCTCCTGATTTAATTAATGCTCCTCCTGTAACCCTAACTGCTTCAGCATTTACCCTTGCGATTTCTTGAGATATTCTAGTATTTTCAGAAATAATTCTTGTATTTTCATTAGACACTCTTATTGCTTCATTAGCAATTCTTTCATCTTCTGTATGAAGATTATAATTATCAATCATTTCTTCAAGTGTCTGGGTCACATCTCCATTAGTTTCTTGAACCCATATACGTGAAATAGGTAGTAAAACAACACCTTTACCATAATATTTTGCAGTTATTGTTTTACCATCGTCTGCACTATTAAAAAATAACATTGAATTTGCATAATCACAATAAAATTGACTTGCTAAAGGAGTGGTAGTTAAAACTTCAGTAAAGTTATCAATTACAACTTTATTAAAATCATCAGGATATTCTTCAAGAACAACTTTTTGATTAACTATTTTATGAGGCTCCTGTAAATAGACATAAGGATCGTTTGCATCTCCAGACCTCATTTTGTCAATTCGTTTATCATTATCCCAAGTTGACAATTATTTACCTCCTTTCAATCAAAAAAATAGAAGAGTAATAATTTACCCTTCAAAAATTGTTTATATTAATTTGTTACTTCTATTAAATATATTTTACTCTAAATTTTCTTTTCCAAATTAACATCCCTAAGATAATTAATCCTATTATCATACTTTCCCAATATTCAATACAAAATATAATAGGAGTTAATACCATTCTAACAATAAATTTTAATCCTTCACTCTCTCTAATTGTACCAGCAATAGGAGGACTATACCTATAATATTCCTTCACAAACCATTGCCCAAAAGAAAATTTCATTAATACATTATCTCTAAAATGCCTTAAAACTTTTACATGTGGTTCTAATAAACTACCATAAGCAGCAGTAGCAATAAAACAATTATCATTCTCACCTAAAGTTAAATTCAATACATAATTTTGCACTACACTACCATCAGCAGATGAAACAGTAATTGAAATAGAACCTGGAATTACTGTTATAGGTGGAACATTTATTACTGCTGTTTTATCACCTGAAGTAACTGTAATAGTTGGAGCAATTGTTGTTCCTTCAGGTAGTGTTACATTATAAGTTGTAACATTAGGATTAAAATTAGCAATTGCAGTATCTCCAACTGCTATTCCTGTTACTAATGGATTCTCAATGTTTTGAATTGTTGTAAAATGATACATTAAATCTTCTGTATTTGATTGAGTTCCCATATTTTTAATAGAATTGGCAGGGATGTAGAGGATATAGTTTTCATTATAATTTAGGTTAATAATAGGTTTAATCATTAATGTATCACCAACAATTGTTTTTGTTACTGCACATGGATTGCCTTGTGAATTAATTATAGAAATATCACTAAAGTTATTACCTTGAGATATTAATTTATCAAATTGAAAAGTAAATTCATTATTAATTGGTATATTTGTTGCATTATCTGTAATAGATGAGTTTAAAAGGGAAGGGGAAGTGTCAATTATTTTAATTCCTATTGAGGATTTAAAATCTCTATATCCCATATAGCCAAAACCAATTGAAGTGTTACCAGTTTTTATTGCTTTAAATTCGTTTAATTGAACCTCATTAAAAAATTCATTACTTCCACCAATATTACAAATATCTGTAACATCTCTTAAACTATCGTCAGAATATTTTGCTTCAATCTTTTCAATTTTAACACTATCTTCGATATTCATAATAATACTATCTTTAGTAGTTATTTCTCCTTGATAATTAACATAAGGATAAAAGGCAATAGGACAAGATGGTAAATCTGGTATAGATAATTCAATATATGGCTCATCACTATTATGAGATTTACCATCTAATATAACTTCTGAATTAGAAATTGCATCAATTATAGTATCATTAAATATATATTTAAAAGTAAGATGTTTGTCTAAATCTTCTGAAGAATAATTTACTTCTAAATCATAATAATTTCCATATTCACCAGAATTATAAAATCCTACATAAGCATTACCACACTCTTCTCCATCCATATAAGCATATATAGCACCCCAAAATAATGATTGATCAAGTGAATCTTTAATAACTTTAATGCGATAATGACAATTATAATAAGTTATATCATCTATATATCCTGCATATAAAGGCAAAGGAATATAGAAAATAAAAAATAAGGATATAATTAAAATAATACTTAATTTAAAGTTGTTAAAATTATTAATTTTTATCATAAAATCACAACCTTTTTCTTCTAATTATATCCAATTATAAAACAAATTACAATATTATGTAACTACATTTATATTAATTACCTTTAATTTCATTCATTTGCTCTAATGTTATCCAACCTTTTTCTACTGCTATATAAAGTTCATTTTCACCTATTTTATGTTCTTGATATTTACGCTGTAAAAATTCAAATATAATTATCACCTTCTAAGAATTATTAAACATTAATGTTAATAAAACATCTTCTGTTTGTTGAAGTTGTAATTTAAGATTAGTATTTTCATTTTTTAAATTAGAAATAATCTGAGATTCTGGTTCTACGTCCTCCTGTAAATATTTTAATAATTCAGTACGAGAATTAAATTTAATATCTTTAGTTTTTTCTTTGTAATTTAAGTAATCTAATTCAGTATATGAAAAACTAATATTGTTATTATTTAAAATATTTAACACTAAATTATATTCATACTCTTCAAATATTGCAATATTATTATTAGCAATAGAAAATTTCAATAATTCTTTTATTGCATATAAATTATTATTTGTAGTAGTAAAAATACCAATAGCAAATATAGGTGAATCACCACATAATCTTACATACATAAAATAATCTCCTCCTATTATTAAGCAGTTCTATTATTTGACCAAATATTTGTGCTATCAATATCTTCTAACCTATATGCTAAATTCCAGCCATTTAATAAATCATTATTTGAAAATAAATTTTCTGTACCCCCTGATTTTATAGCATATCTTGCACCATTTCTAATCTCATAAACAGAAGTATTATCTGGAATAGTTGTCCAATAATGATTTTCATTCGTTGTGCTTATTGACGCTTGTCTCGTACTTCCTACATATCCTGTAATTTCAGCAAATTGTCCAAAACCAGTTTCGCTTGTAATAAAAATACATTTACCAGTATAATAATCATCATCACTAGAAGCTGTAGTTGCTAATTGAATAGTAGAATTAGTTCCAGTTTGTGCAATTCCAGAATGTATTATAGGTAAACTATCATTTCTAATAATATTATTTGAAATATTATTGTAATTCCCCGTTATTAAATAAATACAATCTATATAAGTAGTATCTGTACAAGGAATTTGTATACAATTGTTAGTTAATATATTTCCTGAAATAATACAATTATTACACCATAAATACATTGCTGATTGTCCTGAATTATAAATTATATTATTTAATATAGTATTTTTATTATTACTACTATAAAACATTATTCCTTGTGCTTCATTATTATAAATTGTATTATTATTAATCATTATATTGGAACAATTTACTATCCAAAGACCTCTTGTATTATTAAATATTTTATTATTAATAATACTTATATTAATACTATTACTAGTTCCAGTATGAATACCATGTATAGCACAATAACTAATATTAGAATTAATTATATTTAAATTATTAGATTTATTAAATTCAACACCATTCCCATTAATATTATATATTTTACAATTATTAATATTTCCTCTGTTAATATATAAATACATTCCTCCATTGCTTAATTTATTATTCCCATCTAATATAATATTTTCGATTGTAATATCACAATTAATACTATCTTTGTTTTTTATTAAAGTAACGCCATTAGTATTAGTTGTTATTATAGTATTGCCTTTTCCTTGAAATATAACTCCTGAACATAATTTAATACTATCACTAATAATATATTTACCTTCTAATAATGTTATTGTGCCACTAGGAGAAGTTATATTATAAGTATAAGAATTTGTTGGGGTACTAGTTAATGAACTACTTAATATTGCACGTCTTGTACTCCCCACATAATCAATGACCATCTTACTTTGTATATTATTATTAGTATCAATTATATTAATAGTATAACCGTTATAAAAATCATCTATTGTATTTGCGTTACTACCTAATTCTACGATTGAAATTGTATTATTACTACCCAAATTACCTGCTTCAATCATAATAATAGGCAAATCATTTATCGCTTGATTTATAACTATTTGTGCAGAAGTTGAACCTTCGGGAACAATATAATTTGCTTGTCTTACATTATTTGAACTCCCTTCTACACCAACTATAAAAGTAGTACTAGACTTAGTTATATTTGCTTCATAATTATCTAATGATATACCAACTACTATTTCACTATCATCTGAATAATTACCCCATGAATCAACAACTACCATTTTATATAACCAAGTAACTGAAGTATCAGAAGGTGGATCATAATCTACATAAGTATTTTGTGCCTTACTGTTATTTGTAGAACCAACTACAGTTGCAATTTTATAATACATTTCATCTGTTGGTTTTTTTCTATAAATAGAATATGTTTCTCCACATTCCCCTTCAACTTCATTCCATGTTAAAATAATTGCTCCAAAACCACTTGTAGCAGTAAGATTCAAATTACTAACATCTGGTGCTATTCCATCAGTTGCTTGACAAACATCACTATCTAAACTTCTTTCGCCGCTATTACCTTGATTATCAACTGAAGCAACTGAATATTTATAATATTTACCTCTACCTAATCCAGTATCTACATATTCTGTAGTGTCTTTATCTACTTCAGCAATTACTATTGCATAACTTGTAGCATATCCTGTAACACCATAACCGTTAAATATTTCAGCATGATATGAACCACCATATTCACTAACATCTTCTCCAAAATCAGAACTATTATCTTCGCGTCTATAAATTATATATTTTTCTAAATCATTAGGTGGATTATCATGTGTCCAAGTTATTTTAATACTTCCATCATATCTATTTTCATTAGTTGCAACTGGTTTGTTAGGAGGGGATGGGGGAGTATTATCACAAGGAGAATAATTACTTGTATCTGGTTTTCCACTTTCTAAATAATCAGAATATAATCCTATAATATCAACTGCTTTAACCCTATATCTCCAATAAACTATTTCATCTTTTATAGTAGACACATTATATTCAGTATAATTATTAGTATTTACTTCATATAATTCTGTCCAAGGGTTATTAATTAAATCATTAATATTTTTAGTTCTTTCAATTATATAACCATAAACATCATTGCTTAAACTAGTATCCCATTTTAAATCAATTGCACCTAAATTAGCAGTTACGCTAATATTTGTAGGAGGTAAAGGATTATCTGAATTAATAGCAGTAATTTGTTGCCAAGTACCACTTATTCCTACATCACCTGGGAAACTTGATTCATTTCCTGATTTATCAAATGCTGTTATCCAATAATAATAAATTGTTTCATGTTTTGTAGTAGTATCTATATATTTATAAATATTCCCACTTGCAACTGTTCCTATTAACAATTTATTATATAAAGGATTTTGATATTGTTCATATCTCCAAACATTATATCCTGCAACACCAGTTTGGTCATCTGTAAGGAATGATTGACCTAATAAACTCCAAGATATTTGTATTGTACCATCTGTCAAAGTTTCAACTATAGGATTAATATTAATTGCATCCCATTCGGGAGCAGTAGTGTCATTTACTTCCCAAGGCAATGAAGAACTTAAATATCCTGTAGTTGGATAAAAACTTATTCCACTTCTATCTGTTTCATTATCCCAATTATCAATTGCAGTAATTTTATATCTATGTTTTGATATTACATCTGTGTTGGGTGTATTATCTGTATAGAATAATTCAGAAGTTATTCCTAATACTACTTCATTAGTTCCATTTTCATCATATTGATAAACTTTATATGAAACAACCGAAGTATCAATTTGCCCATCTAATTTAGAGGGTTCCCAACCTATTGTGATTGAACCAATATTAGATTTATCAAAATTAACCACAGGTGCATTAGGTGGAGTAGTATCAATTGCTTGTACTGCCAATCCTCCTGATGGAATATCTAAAGCAGTAGAAATCATTCCTGAATTATCAATACAAAAAACTTGATAATAATAATATTTATTTTTTTCTAAATAAGAATCAATAAATTTATGTTGCTGTTGAACTCCACCAATAGCAAAAATATGATTTATTAATCCTACTTCTTTTCCTCCATCATCATCTACTCTTGTACTGGTAGTGCATCTATGCCTTACAATTCTATATTGTTTAGCATCTACTGAAGTAGAACCAAGAAATGTTATTGTTATTCTGCCATTATTATCCGAAACATATCCACTATCAAGAATTGAAGGTACAATTGGTGGATTATTGTCTGCTGGTTGAAATGCTGAGCCAGAACCAGATATATAAGCGCTAGATACATTTCCTACAACATCTATAGAATAAACTCTATAATATCTTGTGTTAGTATTTGTTCTACCAAAATCAGTATAAATAGAAGAAAATGAATAAACTGTTGTGGGACTAGCAAAATCAACAGTATCACTTATTAATATCTTATACTTTAAAATATCTTTATCTGTTGGTGTATCCCAACTTAAATCAATTCTACCCCAACCGCCTGTAATACTTAAATTAGTTGGTGGACTAGGCAACACATTGTCTACTGCCTGTAAATGAGAAGGAGTAGGTATAAATTTATCACATTCATTTCCTTGAAAATCAATTGCAGTAACCCAATAATAATAATCTGTCCCACATACTGTTGTATCATCAATATATTCTAATATACTAGGACATTTATCATAAGAAATAGTAATACTTTTTATTAATATTGATGTAGCAGAATCATTGGTAGTATTTCTCCAAATATTAAACCCTGTTAAATCTATATCTGTTGGTTTTGTAATGCTTATTTTAATATCACCATTAGTTTGACTATTAATTGTTACAGCAGATAATGTAACTGTAGTTAAAGTAGGAGCAATATCATCAATTTGTACGGCATTTATTGCTTTGCTTGCTACTTCACTTGCACTTTCCCCTCCAATATTAGCAGTATAATTTGGAGTGGCAGGAGTAATATTTATCCATTTTACTGTTTCTGTGTTTATAGTTTGAATTTGACCAATCTCTAATCCATTTTCAGTTCTTCTAGCAGAAGCAATACCAAAACTAAAAGTATCTGATGGACTAACACCTTCAAAAATATAATAACTTGATGCAGAAGTATTTACATTAACTGGTACACAAGTATCCGTATATACAGGAGTTTGATTTGCTTTACACCAGAAAACTAATAGCATATCTGCTTGTAACTCACCTTGAATATATTGGTTCCATTGAAGTTTTATATTACGTGTCCCATTTGAGTTTTCAGTTATTTGTATTCCTGAAGGAATAGGATTATTTGTTGGTACTCCTGTAGTACGATATTTTAATGTACCCCCTAAAGCAGTTTGTGCATTTCCTTCTGCTGTATCTGCTGTATCTTGTGCATTGTCTGCTAAATTTTTTGCTACTTCTGAAATTTTTGCTAATAGAGTAGTTTTTTTGTCATAATAATTTCTAAAATTAGTTCTAAAATCATCTCCGACTATAGTAATTGTTGTAGTTAAATCTAATAGAAGGGGAGTGATATAACTATTTAAAACATTATAAGAACTATCATAATTGATTTTTTCAGTGGTGATACTATAAATATCTGCTTGTGAATCTATAGTTGTTTTTTCATTTTGAATAATAATCCATTCTTTTAATGTATCTTGCTTTTCAGAAGGAGTTAATTTATTATCATTAGCAATATCCGCAAGTTTCTGAATGGCTTCATTAGCAGTAGTATCATCAGTATATTTAGTTGCTAATTCCCAATCAGTTTCGACATATGATTGTCCTTGTGTTTTAGAAACTATACATTTCTTTAAATCACCTTTAGAATCATCTGCGTTTGTAATCGTCCATAAATCACCTTTATCATAAGGTGGAGTAGGGGTACTTGGTAATTTATTATAAAATACTCTACGTTTACTATCTGCTGTATCTTGTGCTTTTTGAGCATTAGCAAGAGCCTTTACCACATCAGTATCTTCAATTCTTTTCCATTGATATACTGAATCTATTAGAGCAAATCTATACCCATATCCAGTCGTAGAATTATAAAATAAGTCTCCTAAATGATTATTTTTTAGAGTGTCTGTTGTCCAATCACTTGCAGGAAGATTTAATAACGTAGGTTCATAATCATAAAACCATGTAGTAATACTGCCATCAATTTGAGATTGTAAATTACTTATATCTTCGTTATAAACTATGGTTACAAAATTATTTAATTCAGCAATTGCGTCTTGTTTTGCTTTATCTGTTATTGCATTAAGCAATAATATCTTTGCATCATAGTAATCTTTAAATTTTGTTCTAAAAGTATCTGCAACAATATCACTTGTTACTGTTAAATCAGCAAGTAAAGGAGTGATATAATCGTTTAATGCAATATATTTATTATCATAATCAACTTTACTTACTCCATAAGTACCAGCTTGCGAATCCATTGTAGATTTTTCTGAGGTTATAATATCCCATTCTTTTTTAATTAATTGCTTTTCATTAGGTGTAAATCTGCTATCTGAAACAATATCATTCAATAGATTCTTTGAATTTTCTATATCTTGAATTACTGTACTTACTTGTGAATTACCAATAGTAGCTTCATCATCAATCTTTCCTAAAAATACTGGTTCATCTGCTGGATGATATGGATTTTCAGTAGATACAACGGATTTGACTATATCAGAATATAAAACACCTTCAGAATTAATATCTTTATCTACTTTCCTATATGCTTGAATACCAAAAGTATAATATTTATCAACAGAAACACCATAAATAACATAAGAACGTTTATCTAACTTTATATTATAAATTTGTTCTTTAGCAACACTAGAACCAAAAATATAAGGTTCATTGATAGATAAAGATCTAATATAAACTATGAATCCATCAATATTATATTCAAGATTAATATTTGTATCTAGTTTTTGTGGATTAAAACTCCATCTAAATCCAATATCACATGAACCATCTGTATTTAAAGTATGGTCAATTGCAGTTCCATCTACAGCAATTATAGGATTTGCTGGAAGTGTACTAATTCTGTCATTCCGTACATTAAAATTAGTAGCAACATCATTCCAATTTATTTTATTCTTATTTAGTTGTTCAGTAGTTTCCATTGATTGATATAATTTTAATCCTATTTTCTCTTCTTCGGTTAAAACCTTATAAATATTAGATATAACTAAATCAACATCACCAGTTTCATAATTAAATTCAACTTGTGTAATAATTGCTTTAGCATTTAGATTAAAATTATCATGTCGAATAGTAACTGTATCTGCTAAATTCAATTTATCCCAATCAAATTGACATTCAACACATTGAAGAAAATTCTCAATACTAATTTTTATTTCAGTTTTAATTTCATTTCTTAATTGAAATTCATCTATTCCTGCTTCATATAAATCTATTTCATTATCATAGTTATCATTAGACCAAGTTTCTTCAATAATAAAAGGAGTTAATTCAATTAGTTCATCCTGAGTAAAATTATTTTCCCTAGATACTACATTTTTTAAATTAGTAATAGCAGTATCAAGATTTGTAATTTCAGTTTCAATTGCTTCTAATTCAAGGTTTTTATTAGTAATCTGAGTTTCTTTATTATAAATATTATATTTTTCAATTAAATCACTTTCATTTCCAGAAGCAATAAATTCATCATGAGAAATAGCAACACAAACTAATTGAACATTTATATTTGTGCCAATACCTGTAAAATCAATATGAGTAGAAACAGAACTACTTATTTTACCTAAAACTGCCCATGTATCTGCTATTAATATTTTTTGTACGTCATCCAACGATACAGTTAAATTTGTTATAGATGATACCTTACACATTATCGTATAATATAAAATACTATTTAATTCTATAGTTTTTGTTATAGGAGAATTATTATAAATAATATCATAAGAAGTATAAGTATTATTTTCTTGTTGTCTTCCTATAATATCTAATATTAAAATTCTATCAGTTTCTAAATCAGTTAATTCATTACTTATTGTATCTTTTTCTAATTGTTTATCAGACTTTGAGAATAATAACTTTCTAAAAGTTTCATCTTTATATAAATAAATTGTATTGCCGCTTGCTTGCCCTGTTATTGATTCAACTGTAATATTATCAACATCAACTACAATTACTTTTCTATATTCATTATTACAAGTCTTATTTAATATATAATCACCATTTACTAACCCATGAGAGGGAATAGTGATATTAGTAGTAGTTGTACCTGTCTGAGTAATAACTTGTGTACCTTTTTTAGTATTTAAAAGATTTTGATAATCTAATATTTTACCAGCAAGATTATCACTCATATAATAACTTGATTTAACTACATTTCCAATCTCATCTTCTTCATATGGATATAAAAAATGAGAATAATCAAAAATAAAATCTTCCATTGTTGGATTGACTGAATTAATGGTCAATCCGTCTTTACCTTTTAGTTTAAAATGAGTACAAAATTCTTCAGGATTTTCCGTATAATCTAAAGATGTTAAATATTTATTTGTATTAAAATGTAACCCTCTGTCTGTACCTAAAGAATTACCTGTACCTAAATCATCTTTTTTATATAATGATATTGTTCTATTAATAGTATTAAAAACAGGAACACAATTAAATGTTTCGGCAACGTCATTCAAAACAAAATCTAAAACTGATTTATTTGAAACATCAAATTGTCTTTTTAGACTATTAATATAAGGGTCGATATAATCTATAGTCCAAAGAGTAGAAGTTAAATTTGCGTTTAAAACCTGAGTAGGAGTTTGAGAACCAATATCTTCTGTAGAATAGGTAATTTTTTTATTTCTAAGTTCATAAGCCAATGAAAAACATTCAATAGTTTTTTCTTCACCAGTTTCATCATTTAACTTATGATTAGGTGTTTCTATTAAAAACCATTCTTCATAACCATCTTCTACTAATTGCACTAAATATCTATATCTTATTAAATCAATATAAGGATTTTTAACTAATTCATGGTTTAAATCTATTTGATAGGGAAGTGAAAAAGTTAACTCAGATATATTTGCTACTGTTATTTTGTGGTTAGTTATAGAAGCAGTTTTTAAGGATGCAATCATTTCACGATTAGGTTTATAAAGATATAATTTTGGATTTTTTAAAGGTTTTCGTATATTAATATTGTAAAAAGACAACTATTTTTTCACCTCCATATTATTCTCTAAAATAATTTATACTGATACTTTAATTGAATTTGACATTTACCTAATATTTTCAATCTATTTATTCCTTTTACGCAAGAAAGATAATTTTTATTAAAATCATTGTATCTATAAGTATTAGGAAGATTAGTTATAATAATTTCTTCTTCATTGTTGATATACAAATCTTCATTTGTTTTCAATCCTGTAAATTTAAACTCTAATCCACCATTTGTTAAATTTATAATTGAAACATCTCCATCTTCAATAGTTTTAACTAATGATATTTCAGGATATAAAAGTAAATCTTTACTACCTTTATTAATTAATTCAATAATAGTACCATCAGCAGTATTATTATCTAAATTATAAAGAGGGGATTGATACACAGGACTAAACCCATGATAGGCATTCGTCTCAAACGTAAGTTTTAGATACCCTTGATTTAATCCATTATGTACAATATCAGATGATTCAGTTATCATAGCATAGTAAATCCTATCAAGGTTTTCACTAAATTGTAATGGTTTATAATATGACTGACATAGCCAATCTTTAACTTCATCTAAACTACTATTAGTAAATTCCTCTTTAAAAGCAAAACTAACTAGAATTATTATAGGTTCATAATTTATTTTTTTAAAATAGAATTTATTATTATATGATTTAATTTTTTCAATACTACGATTAGCAATAAATGTTTCTTCTAACATTCCACTATCTATATTTACATTCCATAATCCTTGATCTTCTGACTTAATTCCATCATATATAAAATATAAAGAATCTTTTATCACCTTCAATTCACTCCTCAAATAAATAA
This sequence comes from Clostridium sp., assembly GCF_021372645.1. Taxonomy (GTDB): domain Bacteria; phylum Bacillota; class Clostridia; order Clostridiales; family Clostridiaceae; genus Clostridium. Next base: position 39,973 of record NZ_JAJFUC010000015.1, read on the forward strand.
GAGGGGTATATCCCCTCATTATTTACCTAATTTTTTAATACTTTTATTTATCGCAGAACAAACATAATCTGCTCCTTTTTTATCACCTGTAAGTGATGCAATATTTAAATTTACAACATATGAATTACTTATTGAATTATCTCCAGCACCTTCAAAAGCAGGTATTAAATTATTAAAACTAAAACTAGGAATGCTTAATCTAAGATTTTCTAATAATATATCCTTCTTATTTTTTAACATTTCAACTACATCTGGAAGATAATCTTTAAGTTTTAACATTGCACTTGTTTGTTTATCATTTAAAACTAATTCTTTTTTATGAAGATATGCTAATCCTTCATTATTACCGGTTCCACCACCAGTATCAAATCCAACTGTAGTAGAGGTACTATTAGAAGTATTAGGAGTAGGAGTATAACCATATTGACTTAAAAATTCACTAAACGAAACAGGATTAATTTCCATATTACCTAATGATTCAAAAGTTGATTTAATTTTATTAACATAGGTCGTAGTATCAGAATCAAAATTAGTAAGATTAGTAATAGTATCTTGATACCAAGCATCAGTTAATTGGTCATAGGTTAAAGTTCCATCTTGTAAAGCAGTTATAATAGTATTCCATTTTTCGTTCTCAGCATCTTGTGCAATAGTTAATGCTTCTTTTGCTAAATTAATATCATTACTAAAACTATCTTTTTGTTCTTCAAGATTTTGCTTTCTTAATTCACGATTCCTTTGTAATTGAAAATCTGCAATTTCCTCATCTTTTCCTTTTAATTGTTCAGTTAATTCCGTTCTTTTTGTATTAGCAGAAGCAGAATTATCGCCAATTAACTTATTTAATTCATCTTGAATTTCATTACGTTCTTTTTGCTTAAAAAGTAAATCTTTATTATAATCTTCTAATTGTTCTTCTTTATCCAATAAATCAAGTTTTTGCTCAATAAGTTCATTATTCTTTTCTAATTCTTTGTCTAAATATTCTGATTGTTCATCATAATATTTTTCTGAAACATCTCTTAATTTTTCAATATTATCTATGATTTCGTTATATCCTAATTCTTTCATGGAATTATTTAAGTCATAGACACTTGAAACTGCATCTTCTAATGTTTCTTTTAATTCTACAACTTGTTCTGTTGTTAAACCTAAAGAATCAGCGTTAGCAATTTGAGATTTTAAAGAATAAATCTTAACCATAGTTGTTGATATTTGTTGTTGAATATTATTGATTTTACCTGCAACATCTTTTTCATCAATTAAAGAACCTACAAAATCTATATCGTCTAGTTTATCATCAAATACTTCTAATGATTGTAAAATAACATCAAATTTTGTATTTATGATTGTTTGATTTAATTGATTTAAATTTTCATCTACATCTTCAATTTGTTCATTGTAGTCATTTATTTTGTCATTTAGAATTGTCCATTCAGTAGAACCAACTTGATAAATATCTCTTTCAGCAATAGCAATGTTTTTTAAATTAGTTAATGCATCTTTTTGATCTTTGGTAGTGCCTAATAGTTGTTCTGTTAAATTGAATTTTTCTTGTAAATCTGTATCTGACAACATATTAAGTTGATGCTGAATATCATCTTCCAAAGCAACACTATCATTTAATCCATTATTTTGCTTTTCAAGAGCATCAAACTCATAATCAAACTTATCTTTCAAAACTGACTTTAACTTTTTCTCAGCAGACATTAATGAATTGGTTGCTTCTATAGCTTTTTTTGATGCTTCTGCTATCATATTTGCGGTAACTTTTACTGTATTGTTTTCTTCGTCAATATAATAACTACCTTCAGACATATTAGCAATAGCAGAATATTTATTGACCGCATTACGTTGAGTGGTTATATTTGAATTTACTTGCCCAAGTAATTTATCATAGAGTCCATTAACATCTTGTGAAACTTCTGGAATATTAGCAGGTGCAGATATATTTGCTTCATTATTAGAATTATTTGAATTAGAACTATTTGAACTAGTATAATGTTTATCAATTTCTTGCTGGTTTGGTTCACTACTACCAATATATTTACCTGTGTCTGCCCAATAATATTCAATTGGAGTAGGTTCATCATAATAACCGTATTCTTCTTGAATCCAAAACCATGCCCAATCTTCTGCTTGTGCCTGTTGATAATATTCTTCCCATAAAGGAGAACCTTTACGATAACTACGATTTTTTAATATATCTTCTGTTTCATCAGCAGGAATTACTTGAGTATCTTTAGGCAAATCAACTAACTTAGCACCTTTTTCTTTATGAATATATGGTTCTTTTCCTGGTTCAATAATTAATTCATTATCTTTACCATCATCAATTATAGCTAATCCACCAGGATGACCTTTAGTGCCTTTAGCATAGTATTTATTAAATTTATCTACAGAATCTATATATATTGTACCTTGACTACTTGTAGGGGTTAAACGTACTCTATAATATCCTGTTCCTTGCCAACCACCTGATTTATCCCAAGGAGATTCCCATGTACCTAAACTAGAAGAAGTATTATTATTTTGATTATTAGAAGTATTAGAAGTATTATTATTAACATTAGGAATACTAGGAGTTAAACCGTTTAAAGTAGATATTTTCCCTTGCACTACATTAATAATCTTATCCCAATTAGTTCCATAAGTATCAATTAAATCTGTAAAATAACTTTGAGTATTAGTTAAATTATCAGTAAATGAATCAATTGCTTTACCAGTAATATCATCATATCCATCATTATTAATATCAACTGTTTTTTGAGTATTTTTGTCTGTTTCTTTAATACGTCTTTCTTCTAATTGTTGAAGTTGTTTTTCTAACTCTTTAAGTTTTGCTATTGTTTCTTCTGAAGCATTTTTAGTTTTAGCAAAATCTGAAAGGGTAGTATCAAAAATATGGACTCCATTTATTTGTGCTACCATATTTAAGAAATTATTGAAAAAATCTGTCATTGATTTAGTTTGCTCATCAAACATTGCTCTGGTTTCATCAATCATTTCTTGTTGGTAATTCTTTTGTGCTTCTATTGAATCTTGATAGAATTGGTTTTGCACATCAATTCCTGCTTGTGATAGATTCTCAATATCTTCATTTTCAGTATTATCAACAACTTCTGTTGCATAATTAAAAGTCAAATCTACTCCAGTTGGAATACCATCTTGCATCATTTCAATTAGATGTTCAGTTACATCTATTTGATTTGAAAGGGAATCAGTAATTTTATCAAAATTACTTTTTATTTTTGCAAGTTGTAATTGTCCTAATTCTTTCGCATATGAAATAGTTTCTTTCTTAGCAGAGAATAAAGCACTTGTGGTACTTTTAATTGACTGTGCTAATGCTTGTTCTTGAGTTGAATTTTCAGGAACAGTAGATTGAAGTTTAGATAATTCAGATTGTAATTGAGAAACTAAGTCTTTATTTGCATTCATTGCTTGTGTTGTTAAATTTATTTTTCCTTCATAATCTGTATCTGAAAGTAAATCCATATTAGATTTAATATTAGATACCATATTACTATATGGTTCAATTGATTTATCAAGCATATCGAGATTATTTTGAAAAAGTTTATTTTCATATTCTTTTTGGGCTTGTTGATTTTGTTGAATTGCTTTAGTTAAATCCCAATACTTAGAGATTAAGGTTTGCATACGTTCAATTGTATTATTATATTCTGTTGTACCGACCTGTTGAGTAGATAGTTCTTGTTTCCGCAAATTTATTTCGTCAGTAATTGCAGATTGTTCTTGTTGTTGTAGAGAGATGATTGAAGATAATGTTGTTCCGTATTCTTTTGAAGTATCGTTGTATTTTGAGAGTGTGTTTTCTGATTGTGTTATTAGGGAGTTGATGGATTCGTATTGTTGATCGTAAGAACTGGTTTTACTGGTTTTAATTTCAGTTAAAAGTTCATCAATATTCTCTTGCCAACCCATCCATGACGAACCTAAATCATTTATTTTATCAGTGTATTTATCAAAATCTTCTGTGCCTTCAGCAAAAGCAGAACGTAAAGACCGCAACCTATCTGCTTCAGAATGTGCCAAATCTTGCTGATTTTTATGAATTTGGATTTGTTTTTCAAGTTCTGAACGATATTGTTCTGATGATTCAGTTAGTTTAGATTGTAAGTATTCTGATTGTTTTAGTTGCTGGTTTAGAATTTCTATGGAATTGGCATATTTATCTGTCTCGTAAGTGTTCTCTTTGGTTGATGATGATGATGGGGATGAACCACCCAAGGGATTGGTGTCACCAATATTATTATTACTATTACTATGAGAAAGCAAAGATTCATACGCTGAACCTATTTGTTCTAATGCACCTTTAGTATTTGGATGTGACTTTTTCCATCCTTCTGTAAATAATCTTTCATCTGCTGGATTGCCACCACCAGCTATCCAATCTGCCTTAGATTTTTCTCTAGCAACAGTATCAAATGCTTGTAGGGCAGTTGCCATATCTTTTATACCAAGTATTACTTTTCCAAATCCAACTAGAATACTAGCTACTTGCATATTAATACTAATTCCTAAATTAGCAAATGCTTGAATCATACTTGAAGCTGAATCCCAAGACTGACCCTTTAAATCTTTTAAAGCCCTTTGAAATTTAAATATAGCAAGTTTTGCAGATTCGGTAGGAGCTATCATTTGTAATAAACTATCTGCTACTTGCTCATTACCATCTACTGCTTTTAATAAATTAATTCTTAATTCATCATATGCCTTACTTAAATCTTCAATATTACCGTTTTCTTTAAAATCTTTTAAAGCTTCAGAATATTTATTAATTTTCTCTACATCAATTTTATCTAAAAAAGTTAAAAGATTGGCATTAGGATTTATCTTTTTTAATTCATTAAATACTACAATGAGATTACTTTTCAAACCATTACTTAATGAATTAAATTTTTCTTGTGTATTTAATAATGATAAATTAAGAGCATCATTTTTTTGTGTTAACTTTAGTAATTCTTCCCTTGCAGTTTTTATATTATCAATATATTCTTCAATTTCAGCATCAAAATTTGTATCTCCACCTTGAGATTTTTTGTATCCAATAGATTGATTAAGTTTCTTTTCTAAATCAATGATTTCTTGTTTTTTCTTTTTTATATCATCTGAATATTGATCACTTTTACCACTATACGTTTCTTTAATCTTTTGGTTATCTAATTCCAATTGCTGTTTTTTAAGATTAATATATTCCTGTATTTGTTGACTATTATTTATAATAGCATTACCTTCATTATCATAGGCAACACCTAATTCCTTACAAGAATTCCCAATTTGATTTTGAATATTAATAAGTTTTTGCTTTTCTTCTATTGTTTTACTATATTTAGAATTTAAAATATCGTATTGTTTTGCTAAATCTTCTAAATTTTTTACTTCATTTTTATTAGTATTAAATGTTGTAATAGATTTTTCAAAAGTTTCTTGTGCTTCTTTTGCTTTATCCTTTGCTTTAATAAATAATTCAACTAATAAACCCAATCCAATTATTACTGCTGTAGGTAAAAATGTTGCAAGAGATACTTTTAAAGCAGTAAAAGATGCTCTTAATGCCGTAGTTTCAAATGCTAACGTAGATTCTCCCAAAGCTAATAATTTGAATGAATTTAATAAACCACCAATAACCGATATAAGACTCCCTACCCCTGCTGTTCCAGCTAAAGATTTAAATCCAATTCTTAAAATTCCTAAAGTAGTTGAAATCAAACCAGCCTGGATTAAAAATGAACCCATTGAACTATTAACTAATTTATCTAATATTTCCATTAAAGTATTAAACGCATCTATTGCTGATTTTAGTGTATCTGAACTTAATGCATTTTGCCAAAATCCTTCAATAGAAGTTTTCGCACGATCCATTTTTGCAGCAGTAGATTCTTGATAAATGCCAAATTTTTGTTCTGCTGTACCTGCTGAATTTAGGGCATTCTCGTAATTTTTAAGAGAATCATTATAATTATTCAGTAAGGTAAGACCTCTGTTTCGCTGGTACGTACCGAACATGGTTGTAGCAATATATGCCTTCTCATTCTTACTAAGGGTCTGAAATTTATCTCTTCCAAGTTCATCTACCACATCGGCGAAATCACGCAACTGTCCTTTAGAATCTGTTGCCTTAATTCCAATATCTGATAATGCTTTAGTAACCTGATTTAGATTAGTGGAATCTTCATCATTAAATCCGGTCTTTTTTATAGATTCATATCGGCTAATTACACTGTTTCCATCTGTTACTTTTATGACCTATTTAAAATAGGCGGAGAAGGTTCTTCTTTAGAATGTCTGGTTACATTCGACCTTCTCTCTCTCCTTTATAAAAATGACAATATAGGAGATGAGCAGACTATCGCACCACCATAATAAAATGGTGTTTTCTCATTTAGTCGTTCAGCGTGAATTTTGAATAAATATTAATAGTGTGTGGTGAACACTATATTTGTACTATATTATAATTTAAATCCCTATGATCAGATTTAAATCCAAATTGTCTTTGATATTCATGTTGGCATTGTTGATTGCAAAAAAATCTTATATTTTTATTATATTTACTTTTTGGCACTTCTATTTCTTCATTACAGTTATTACATTTAACCTTAATTTTAGTAACTCTACCTTTTATGGCACACTCTTTGCTACAATAATGATGATTCTGTTTATTATAACGAGAAATTAACATTTCTTTTTCATTTCCACAATATTCACAATTATAAGTAATCCACTTATCTTGTTGTTTATGAGACATTTTTTCTTTAACTGAAATATCTATAATTTCTTTCAAATTATTAATATCCCAATCCATATAAGGAATTTCAATTTTATTACTTACTTTTAATTGTTTATTAAAAACATAATTAAATGAATGATAATTATCTAATATACCATTATTATTTATATAATTTAATATTAAGTTTTTACATAATTGTGGGTTATTTACTATATCTTTTTCCCATAAATATAATATTTCTATATTATAATTGTTTAATAAATATGTATGCTTAATTTTATCCATTTTTATTCTTTTAACTTGCATATCATAATTTATATTTTTATAAATCCTATGATCACAATGCCAATATGTCCCCATAACTTCAATTATTAAATTATAATCTTCTAAATAATTATCAACTGCAAAATAAGTAAAACCTTTTTCATTTATATATTTTATTTTTAATTCATCTAATAGATTATTTATTAAAACTTGTATATATGTATTAGTATCCCAAACTTTATTTTCTAAATTTTTTACAGCATTTTTTCTTGATCTTTCTTTCCATTCAGGTGATTGAGATAATACATTGCTATAATAATCTTGCCTACATTTATCAGAACAAAATTTAGCAGTATTAATTTTATGTGGACTAACTTCAAATAGAGTGCCACACCATTGACAAATTAATGTTCTATCTTCTTTTGAGATATTATGATTATATCCATTAGCATTCTCTCCTGATAGATACAATGATTGCCATATTCCTTGGCATTGAATAGAACACATTTTTTGAGTACTAGATTTTAGACATTCAAAATCTTTTCCACAAATTTCACATTGTCTGATTTCCCATTTTTCTTTATGCTTAAATTCTAACTCACATTCTAAAGAACAAAAAGTATTATTATATCTTGATTGTTTTCTTCGTGTATAACTTTTGCCACAATTTGAACAAATTACTTCTTCTTGTTTGGGGTTTTCTTTATAATGTTTATCTTTACATTCTAAACAACAATATTTTTGGTCTGGAACATTATCATAAACATCAAATTCATTACCACAATATATACAGTTCTTTTTCCCAATAATCTTATGATAATTTATACCTTTTTTATATGAATTAGAACATTGTTTACTACAACAATGAGCCTTTTGTGATAATAATTGATATGGATGCATTAAAAACTCTGTGTTACAATAATCGCAATTATATTTTAATTGAGTTTTGTTTTGTCCACGTAATTTTAAATAATTAACAACCACATCACATAAATCAAATAAATCTCTATTTAGATTATTTGCAATTTCATTTAATAATAATTTATCAATTAAAATATAATGAATTATTTGTTTATATTCTCCTATAAACCAACCATCTTTTATATTAATATTATTATGTCTTTTAAACCAATTACAAACATTACAAATACTATCATAATGCCCACTACCCTTAGAATTAAATTCAGTAATTTGCTTTTCTTCTCCGCATATTTTACAAACTTTAGTTTCTAAATTCCCCATTTTTAATTACCTCCTTAGTAATTTTCCACAAATAAAAATAGAAAGCAGATGAATAGGAATTTCACTCTTCGGGAGCTACCCTAGCTTTCTAAATCAAAATTAACTTGTATTCGGTTTTTATTTATTCAAAATTCTTCGCCCTTGTCATCCTTGCCATAGGACTTCCAAGTTATCTGTAATTATCACCACAATAATTACAACCATTAGAGAAAATTTTCTATAGTAGTTTATGTATTATGCCACTAAAGCCCCAAAATCTAGGGAACGTCCAATTGTACTAGCCGATTCTCTTGTAATACTGGAAATTGTAGCTATCCATGATGCACTTTTTTCTAAAGAAACATTTGAATTATCTGCTGCACTTGCTACACGTTGTAAAGCTTCACCAATTTCATCAGCACCAGAAGCTGTAGTATCTCCTAAGAGTGCAAAAATATCTATAATCTTTTGTGTACTTTCACCTGTCGCATTCGCCGTACTTGTGATAATTCGGTTACTATCCTCAAGACTAATTGAACTTATTTTGGCATATTCAACTATGCCCTTCATTCTTTCTTCTACTTGTGTATCATTTAAACCTTGCCGATATAGATCAGCCGCCGTTTGAGTCAATTCTTTAGTAGTCACATTCATTTCCTTACCCAATTTATTATAGGATAAGGCTAAATCATTTACTTCTTGTTGAGTTTTATTTGTAACAATACGCACTTCATTTAATGCGTTATCCATTTCAGAGATATAAGAAACCGCAGACTTTATGGCTCTAAGGGGTGAGTATACAGCAGACGCCGCTAAAGCCCAAATTCCTAATTTGAAAACATCTTTACCAAATGTTGTAAATAACCCATCTGCTTCTTTTGCAGTATATGTTGCTTCTCGTCTAAGTTGACGCATACCAGCAGTTGAACTAGCAATTTCTAAATCTAATTGTTTTGTTGCTCTTTTTAATTCATCTATAGTTTTATAATCATTAGAATTTAGACTATTGGCACTAGCAATTATAGAAGTCATGCCCTTAGAATCGTAAGACTTCCCATAAGTAGTCATTAGATTTTTATTTTTTATAGCAATTTCTTGCTGGTATAAAGCTATTTGCTCTCTAATGAGAGTGTTTTGCCTTCCTTCTTCTGCCGTTTCTCTTTCTAATTGAGCATAATACTGTTTCATTTGTTGAATTGCTGTATTAGTTGAAGTCATAGAATCTAAAGTTTCTTTTCTACGTTCCATCCAATACCTAGATTCTACTTGTTGTCTTTTCTCTTCAGTTTTAGCAAGATTTGCAGATTCTTTTTCTAAGTTTTTATAGTAATTTGACATCTGAACCAAAGTATCGGGTTTACCAACCATAGAATCTAAAGTTTCTTTTCTTCTTTGTGTCCAATACTTTGATTGCTCTGCATTTATTTTTGCTAATTGATCTCTTTGTTTTTTATAATTATTTGTTACATTTTCTGAATCAAGAACTAATTCTTTAGTTACTTTATTTACTTTCTCAATAATTTGAACTTGTTGTCCCATTGTATTACTTGTATTTGTAACAACTTTTTGAAGTTCTCTTGAACCATCTTCTAGTATTTTAAATTGAGATTTTACTTTATCTACATCTGTTTTTATTTCAAGTGGTTTTAATTTCTTTTCAATTTCTTTTATATCAGTTTCTATTTGTGTACGACTTGACTTTTCAAGTATCGCCTTAATGATAATATTAAGTGAGTCCATTTAATAACCTCTCCTTTCTCTCTAAATTGGCATGAAAAAAGAGAGGTTATTAAATTAAACCTCTCTTGATTGATTTATTTAATTGTTAATTATTAAATAATAAAATTTATTTCTTAAACTTTAATGACTGTTCAAAAACTTGAATAACTTCTTTAAATCCTTCCCATTTACTATCTTCAATACCTATTGTTGCTCTATAAAAAGTATCATTAATTTGATAGATATATCTTTTATTATGGGTTATTGGATTATTATTAATATAATACTCTGTATAATAACATTGTTGATTTAAATATCCTTGATTAATAATTTTAGTATCATACATACCTGATAATTTTATAGTTTTAACTACATTTTGTAATTTAGTTTCTGAAGTATTTAATTTACTTATATATATAAAATTTAATCCATCTTCTGGATTAACTAATCCAATAACTAAATTAGGTGAAGTTATTTCTTTATCTTCAATCCAATTTTTCGGATAGTCGAAAGTTAAAAATGGGGTATTATAAGTAGTTACAGGGAAGGAAGGAACTATTTTTTGTTTTGGTTGTGTTTGTTTTTGATTAGTTTGTTCTACCACTGGTGAAACCTGAGTATTGATTTTTGCTTTTTCATTACAACCCACAAACAAACTTAATATCCCACTCAATATAAAAGCAACCAAAATATAACTAAAATATCTTTTTTCTATTTTAGTTAATTTATCCATAAAATCAACTCCTTTATATAAATAATATATTAAATGTATATTATTTACAATAAGAATGATGATTATTTATAATAATAAATATAAAAAGATTTCTTACAGTAAAAGGTTTTTATAATCATTCGCATCTAAATATTTAAAACATGCATCTTCCAATTTTTTGAAATCAAAACTTCTTTGAGAAATAAAATTATCAGGATACTTATATTTCATATTGTAGATTTTAAATGCATTTTTTTGAAGAGGTAATTTATTAATAATATTTAACTCAATTCTCAACAAATCAATATATTTACTCTTTTCTTCTTCATATTTAAATAATCTATAATTTTCAATACTTTTATATCTCAAATCAGCCATTAAAGAGTTATGAATAGGAAACATGTAGTTAAGATTAATAACTGCTAATAATCTTCCATCATTAGGATGATAAATTTTATAAAAATCAATATTTTTCTTCAATTCATAATGTCTTTTTTGAGGATGTGAAATTTGAGTTATATAAATCAAATCATTAATCTCAAATAAAGGACTGAAAAAAGGTTTATATTTATCATCACCATAATTTGAATAAGGTATTCTTGACTCATAATTATCTCTTAAATAATTAAGATAAAACTCATTTACTATTTTCCATGTTATTTTCATTTAATTCTCCAAATAATAAAATGGACTAATATTTAACCAGTCCATTTTATTAATACGATTTTGATAGGATTCGTAACCTCTATTAATACAGTATTTGGTAGGAACTGCAACCTCTATTAATACGATTTTGATAGGATTCGTAACCTCTTATACATATTATGCCATTCAATGTAATTAAATGTCAAGAGATATAAACTGTTTGTATTTGGATTTGAAACTAATATTATAATATCAAACAAACATATAAATGTCAATAAAAAATAAAGAAATTATATTATTAATTTAACAACCAAAAACATAATAGAAGTTATTTCCAAATACCATACATAATGTTATAATTATAAATATAAACAATATAATTAACAATTATAAAAAAACAATTTTAAAGGAGGTATCCCATGAAATTAAGAAAACTCACAATAACCATTATTTTAACCCTTTTATTCTGTCTATCTCTAACTACTATTGTATCAGCTCAAGATATTGTAATAGATGGCAAAACCTTTTCTAATGCTCCAATACAAACATTAAACAATAGAACCTATCTTCCTGCCCAATATATATCACAAATGCTTGAGATTCAAAACAATTATGTATATGTAAATAATGATTATATTGGCATAAAACGAGGTGATAATTCTATTCTAATGAAAATAGGTAGCACCATATATTTAAGAAATGAAAAAGAAGCTACTATGGATGTCACTCCTATAAGGATTAATAATCAAATTTTGTTGCCTGTTAAATATGCATTTGATGCTTTTGGATATAATATTGGTTGGGATAGTAAAACTAATAGTATTGTTATAAATAGTGTGGGGAGTAATATATCAACGACTACTCCAACAAATATACCAAATACTTTAACTCAATTAATTAGCGCACCTACAAACCTTCCATCTGATAATAGAACAACTTTTTATTATAATACAAATTCAGCAGATGGAGTAAAATTAACTTGGGTAGCAGATAATTTATCTGGGAAAACTATTAATTATTATACATTAAAAGTTAGTACTTACAATGCAGTAGGAGACCCTTCATATGATGAATTAAATAGCAAATGCAAATTTAATATTAAATATGTAGGGCCAGTATCTCCTGGAGAACAATTATGTTGTAATAATTTATTTACTTATCAAGGAGTAGTTCGCAAAATTGTAATTGATGAAATATTTATAGAATTTATGGATGGTACAACTGCCACACAAAATTATGGATATTCAACAGATCAATATAGACCTTATTAAAAATGATTTAAAGTAAATATGTATTTAATAGGAAATAGAGAGTAATTATTGGTTACTCTCTATTTATTTATAAAAATGTTATATGGATAATAAGTGGGGAAGGGGGAATTATTTAATAAATTGAGGGATTTGTGTTGTTATTAAACTCCATATTTATCTTTATTCTCTTGAACTTTTTTCTTGTCTTCGCGAGTGTAAAATTTTTTTGTCACATCGAGACCACTGTGATTCAATAAGGTTGAAATTTCCTCCAATGGTGCGCCATTTATAAGCATCAACTGGCTCCCACTATGACGAAAATCATGGGCATGCATCGTAGGAACACCTATTAATTCGCCAACTCGTTTTGCCCATTGTTGCATAGTTCCCTTGGCAACCTTATTAAAAGCATTATCGTAACGTGTAATAAATACCCATCCACTATCATCAATTTGATTATCTTCTCTATACTGTTTTAGTTTCAGAAGTAAATCTTTTACCTCTTGACTAAAATATAAAGTTACAATTTTGCCTTCTTTTTCTAGGACTTCGTTAACTGTTCTTTCATCAAAATCAATTTGATCCCATCTAGTATTTGATACAGCATTTACTCTTGCCATAGTAGAAAGAGAAAAATTAGCATAAGTTTGTAATTGTAAATCACCATTTTCTATTAGTTTTTGTTTCATTAAATCCACTTGTTCTTTAGTTAAAAAAGTTTGAGTAATTATATCAGTATCTTTCTTTGGTCTTTCAAAAAATTCAAGTGGGTTCTCAGTGATTAATTTCTTGCGTCTTAAAAATTTATAAAATGCAGATATAGATGATATTCTACGTTTCATTCTTCTTGAATTATTGCCTTGCGTTTTACAAAAATAAAGAAATTCTACAATATCATCTTCTGTTAATTTTAAAATTGATTTGTTATCTTGATTATCATAGATAAAAATGAACCAATGGGAAAGATCATTGTCATACCCCTCAATGGTTTTTTGGCTAAGTTCCCGTATTGTCATATCAACTTTATATTTATCATATAATTTTAGAGTTTCTGGATTTATATTTTTAAGTTTTTCAGGGTCATGAAATTTAATTTTTTTACTTATTTCTGCTATTGTAATCACATCCTTAAAAATCTACATAATAAAGTAGGGCAGGGATATATAAAAACAAATCCCACTACCCTTAAACTTAACAAAACCACTATTTTGTTAAATCACATTACCTTTCCCAAAAATCTCTTCTAAACCATCACGCATACTGTTTACATGTGACTTGCTTACCCTCATACTTTCACGTGCCGTTTCTAAGAAATTCCTGGGGACACTATACCATTTGTCACCGTAACCCTTTATGAGATTTTCAGCCAAAGATTTAGAAATATCATAACCCCAACCTACCCATTCATATTCTTCATTCCTTGTAGCATTTGGTGAAATTTCAAGCACACCATTAGAAATTAAATTACTATCCATAGTTTCAGGATCAGCAATACTGCCTGTTCCTATTGGATTTTTCATTCCACCATATTCATTTCCTGCTCTGCGATCATATGAGAGGGGAGTGCCACTATTGTAAATGTCTTCTGATACTGCTGTAGTAATTTCATTTTTTATTGTGTCTGTAAAATGTTTAGATTGTAATGTTTCATTAACTTTTTGCTGGATATAATTATTTAATTCTGAAATTGACTTAAATGACTTATTCATTATTAATCATCAACTCTCTTTTTAATATCTCTTCTATATTATCAAAATCCCAATAAGGTATTTCAATTAATTTTATATTATTATTCTTACAGTAATCTCTTTTAATTTGATCACGTAGTTGAACAAGATTAAATTGTTTTAAAGCCCATTCTTTACCTTTATTGGCAAAATCAATTGGTTCATAATGCTGAATACCCTGATATTCAATAGCAATAATATGATTTGATAGATAAAAATCAAACTCTAATGGTTTTTTGTATTTACAATCAGGAAAAGTATGATGATATATGTTATCAATACGAAATATCATTAATATTTTACTAATTTCTTTTTCACCCTTAGATTTATTACAATGAGGGCATCCTTGTCCAGTATTATTTCTACCGCAAATTGTTGCTTTCCACTCATATCCACATTTTTTACATTTCCACCAAACTTTTTGATTACTTCCAGGAGTATATTCTTCTGGTTTTTTATTATTTTTTTCACAATTCCATTCTTCGCAAAGTTCTGGATTAATAACTAATAAGTTATATTCTTTTGAAGGTAGTTTACCTATACAATATGGACATCCGTTACCTATGCTTCTATTATAAATTGTCGATTGCCATTCATGCCCTTTCTCACAAATCCACCAAACCTTATCTCCACTATTAGGGCAATACTCTTCTGGTTTCTTTTTATTTCGTTTATAATTCCATTCTTCACATAGTTTTGGATTACAAGTTAATAAATTATAATCTTTTGTTGGGTATCTACCGTAACAATATGGGCAACCACATCCGTTATTTCTTGAACTAATTGTTGCTTGCCATTCATGTTCTGGATTTTTACTACATTGCCACCATACTTTTTGATAATTTGTATAAACAACATCATATGGTGTTAAATCTCCATTTTTAGTAGGATGCCATTCAGATGCTAATTTAGGATTTTTAGTTGCTAAACAGTTTGATAATCCTATATAATATCCTGTACAATATGAACAACTTTCATTATTATAAATATCATCCCAAGATTTAAAAAATATTTCCCCACAATCATCTTTTAAACATTTCCATTTAAGTTTTTCTTTATTTCCTTTATATTCTTGTTTATCTAATAATTCAAGAGATTTATTATTTAATTTACACCAAAGTTTTATATTTTGAATTGTATAAGTATTATATATACTAAATTTTCTAGGAGTTCTATTTGATTTCAAATTACTTAAACTAATATTGATAATATATCCCTCTTGTGTTTTTGCTAATAAAACTTCATTATTACCATTATATTCATCAAATAATGGAATTAAATCTCTATCGATAAATTCTTGTTGTACTTGTGCTAAAGTATATTTTCTACTCATTTTCCAACACTCCTTACTAGCGTCATCCTTACATTTACACAATAAAAAAGAGTGGGTGTAAGGTATCCCACTCTTGTCAGTTAAGATAGCGACTCTTAACCTATTTTTATTGAATTTTGTATCTATTTAATTAGTATTTTAATTACCTTGCTTATTAAACATACCTTTTAATTCAGCAATCTTATTTACGTCCAACTTATTCACATCTTTTACTAACGATTTAGATAAAGATTTTATTTGTTTATCAGTGGGTAATTTATCAATTAATTTGTCAAGTTTATTTGCCAAAATCCCTTCGATACTATTATTTAACTTTACAATCTGAGCAAGTTCAAAATCCACTAAATCTAATATGAATTCAACCTCACTAATAGGTATTTGATTTAAAATCCATTCTATTCCCACATTCTCTGCAAGATAATCATAATCTTCAATTAAATTTTCTGAAAATTCTAGGTTAGTGTAATTCACCAAAAAAGAAACATCACTGGTAAATTTTTTATAGAAGTAATCTATCTTATATAAATTGCTTTCATCATCTATTACAATACAACTATCTATTATTTTGTTCGCTATTAATTGTTTTTCGATTATAGATAAATATTGTTTTACTTCTATTAAATCTTGTATAGATTTACCTTCTTCGATTTTTGTTTTTAATTCATAAATTTGCATATTAATAATACCTCCAATATATTTATTTTAATAATTTAATTATAATCTAAATTTACAACACTTTAAATCTTGAATTTCTTCTTGGATTCTTCCTTCTTTTGCTTTGACCAGTAAACTACATTTCCCGTCTTTATATCTTTTACATTGGATGCAACTAGATTCAAATTGATCTAATTGAGATACATCTTTAAATATACCTATGTAATCCACTTTCTTGATTTCCATTTCCACTCTTGGGTTTTTACCATCATACCAAATACCCTGGACTCTTTCACATAATTGATTATCATCTATCCATATTTTTGCAGACTCAGTTATTGCATCTGCCATGCATTTAAAATAATTATTTGCATCCATATCTACTCTAGGAAAATAGAAATATGTATCCATATAATAGTGTTGAAATTTATTCTCTGACTTCATCCAGTTTTGTAGTTTTGCTTGTTCTGTAGCATATTTAGTAAAATCTTTTTGATACTTCGTTGCTTCTGAAGTTTTGTAGGACATTGCCATTGGTTTACCGTTTTTAATTATAGCTCGATAGGCGAGATAGTGGTTTACACTGGGACTTATGGGGGATACAAGTTTTAAAATTTGTTCTGAAATAAAAATCACTCCAATTTATAAATTCACACTAAAATCTAAAAATACACAAAAAAATAAATGCCCATTTCTAGGCATTCTTAGGGTCTAATATTTGAAGCAAATCGAGGTTTGGTGATGATTGATTAAAAAAATATATAAATATTTAGGGTAGACATTATATATAGATATATCTACCCGTAATATTTATATTGCTAATCTAAAAATTAATAGATTCAATTGGTGCATCTAATTTATCAATTACAATTTCAGTACCAATTAATTCAGGATTACCAATCCCTTTTATAATAGGGATTTGTACGGTTTTATTATCAACTTCTATAAATAAAGTATCATAATCATATTTACCAACTTTAAAGTCTATTACTTTATATTCCATAAATTAACCTCCTAAATATTAAAAGTAATAAAGGAGAGTAAAATAACTCTCCTAATAACTAATTAATATTTTATCATTGTAACCATTTTACTTGAAGCATCTTCTTTAAGAACTTCTATATCCATATCAAATACTGAAGGATCACCATCTGATTTAAATTCCATTGTAAATCCGGGCTTTAATTTTGCTTTATTGATAACGATTTGAAATGCTTCATCCTTACCAGTATTAGCATTTCTTACAACAGTATCACCAACAATTTTATAAGTTGAAGGGAATTTATCAGAAGTGATTATATAAGTTTCTGCGGAAGTACCTGATTCATAAGTATAGTATGCCACGACTTCCTTGTTCGCCCATGCTACATTAGTTAAAGTAGTGCCAGATAAAGTACCAGCAGCAAGAGGAGTCCCACCATCATCAGAAGCTTCATATACAAGGATATCAGCAGCAGCTTCATTAGGTGTAAATGCTAATGTAATTGCACCACCAGAAGTAGCAGTTAAAGGATAATTAACTCCTTTATTAGTCATTACACTATCAACTGTTTCCCATACAGTAGATTGACGCATATGGATTGTTGCTGCCCCAACAGTCACAGCATTGCCGGAAAGCATAGAAAATGATTTAGGACTCATTAGGGCATCCTGGACTTTCATGCTTGAAGTCCTATTGAAATCCCATGTCAAAAGTTTTGGATTTCCCTTACCACCTCTTGCATCAGATTCATCAGCAGCATTTTCAAGACTAGAAAGTTTTAAAGTATCACAAAACAAAACAGGTTTACCAGTTACAGTATCATAGAAAGTTACATCCATAACTTCCTTTACACCAAATTTTGACATATTATAATTCCTCCTTAATTATATTTATAAAATAAAAGAGACTAATAATAATTAATCTCTTAATTGGTATTATTTAATTTTTGACATCCAATGTTTTAATTCAATTTTCTTTGGATCGCCACCAGCTAATAAACTACGAATATTAATATTAAAATCTTCAAGCATTTTCATTCTATTAAATTGATTATTAAATTGATAAATAGTTAAATCCCATACATTAAAAAGATTTATATTATTACCATTAGCACACAATATTGATACTAAATCAGATAATGTTAAAGGTTCACTATCTCCATCTGCATTTTTAACTTTAGCAAGAACTTCTCTTGCTTTTTGACGTTTCTCTAAAATTTCTTTTGCTTTAGCATTAGCAGGATTTAAATCAGTATCCATAGAAGAAATATTATTTAATTGTTTTATTAACTCAACAATCTCATCAAAATTATCCCTATAAATAACTCTCTTACTTTCACCACTTATAATTTCATTAATGTCACCAAAATAAAAAAACCCATCTCCAATAGAAACAGGTTCTTTAAAAAATAACTCTAACATATCAAAATACTCTTTAAGAAAATCTTTATGATGCAAACAATTCTCATATATAATATCAAAATTTTTAATTTCACTTAAATCAATATCTACACCTTGATTTTCTAAATATGATTTATCAATTGTTAATAAAGTAAGATAATAATTATATTTACTGTAACCCAATTCAACTATTTCATCTAATGTTAAAGGATGTATTGTGCCAATTTCTATAATAATTGGTTTTCCTCTAAGTAATTTTAATTCCAAATCTTCTTTACTGAACATTTTAAATCACCTACTGAAAATCGGTGAATTTATATGACATCATTGCACCAAAATAATCATCATTTACTTGAAAATCTCCACCACCATTACTTAATTCTAAACCAAATACCCCAACATCATATTGCTTATTAAATAAAGCATCAATCTCACTCAAAATATAATCATACCTTAAACCTACGTCTGTTGGAATCAATGATTTATGCATAAATATATAAAAAGTTACAATTCCAGATTTAAAACAATTATTAATATATTTAAAATTTCCAAAAGACATAGTGATATAAGATTTCGGTGTTGTTTCAATTGAAGGATTTACTCTCCAAGGAAAGATTTGTGTATAAATTAAACTTGTAGAATCAAAATTATTTGGCAGAGGTTGATTTAAAAAGTCACGGGTATTATTAACTAATGCTTTAACTAAATCTTCATTGGTAATCAGTTTATATGCAATATTATTTTTATATTGTGTAAGTTCTAAAAAATGGCTCAATAATCCACCTCCTTTAGAATAATGGTTTAATCTGCACAACATATTCACTATAAACCGAACCATCATCACTCTTACTTACTCGAACCACAACATATTTACCAACATAACTACTATTATTTGTTGCTTTTAATGTAATACTTCCACCATCTTGAGATACAATAGTAATATATGAATTGCTAGATTCATCTTGATTAGATACATTCCAAACAACACTCTTACTTGAATCTAAAACTCCATTGTTATATACACTAGCATTTAAAGTAATATTACTATTTAATTTAACCAAAGTATCTCCCGTGATTGAAACAGTATAATTATCTTGAATTTGTTCAGTTTGGACAGTTAAATTCAAAGTATCTGAAATACCATTAAATGTTACCGTTATTACTGTCGTACCTTCTGCAATACAAGTCAAAACTCCATTTGAAATAGTAGCAACTTCTGTATTAGAGGATTGATAAGTTAGGGTAGGGGATGTAACTTGTTGTGAATTATCAGTACAAATCACATCTAATGTTAAAGTATCGTTTACATATAATGTTGCATCACTGTTTTGAATATCAACAGTATAAATATGATTCACTACACTCTCGGCACTAAATTTCAATTCAGCAACCAACAGCCCAGGTTCAATAATGTCATTCAAATCTTTAATACTATAACTCTGTGTTCCAATTTTATAAACCTCGTCCCTAGCAATTAACCTAGTTATTGCAGTATTAGGTAATCTCATAGTAATAGTACTTGATGGCATTTCAATATAGGTGTTTTCATCTGTACCTAGTTGAGAGGTTTTTATACCAGATTGTATGACACAGGGGATTTGGTAGGATGTGTTGTTTTTGTAAATGGTAATAGTTTGTGTAGATAAATATACTTTCCCATATTGAAATACAGGATTTGTTTTATCAACCTCAGTACACAACCATGTTTTACTATCAAAAACTATTAAATCACCAACATCAATAACTTCATTAGGTTTCATTTGTATTGTTTTAATATAATATTTATCACTATCAATTATCTGTATATCGGTGGCAGTTGTTGAACCATTAAAATATGCAGAACGGAAAGATGGACTATTATTAAAATTGTTTAATATACCATCTTTCATTAAATTAATTTGTCTATCTCTTGTGGTATTGCCATTAATTTTTAATTTACGTTCATATAATGTCCAATCAATAGACAATAGTCCATCCTCCTTTCAATTATTTTAATAGGTTTCAGGGGTAAATCTTTCCCATGCAACATCATCTTTGTTTCCTGCAGTTGTACATATATAATGATAAGTAGTATCTTTAACAATTGTATTAACTTCTGGACAAGGAGTACCAAATTGACCTCCACTTAATGCAGTAACATCTACACCGAAAGATGCATTTGTGCAGGTAGTAGCTACTGTAATTGCATTTCCTTCTGTACCAACTATATGATATGCAAGACCACAATAATCATGCTCATTGCTATCTACTCCAACAGATGCTACAACATTGTCTAGAGTGGCAGTAATAGCAGTTACTAATTTTGCAACTGCATTTACGGATGTTAAAGTTGTACCTACAACAACAGGAATGTTAGTAGGTTCAGCAATATCACCAGCAGCAGCAACAAATTCAAACACTGTACCATCAATTGTAACTGTCTCTGCCGCAACAACCACATCAGTAAAAACTAAACTAGCAGTTGCATGTTTTGGATTCACCGGAGCCGATTCTGCGAACCAACGACTTTTAAGATACCATTCTTGATATATCAAAATTAAAAACCTCCTTTTCTAAAATTGTTTCAATATTATTAAATTCCCAATACGGAATCCTTAATAATTTTATATTGTTATTTTTACAATAATCATTTTTTAATTTATCATGATGTTGTGTTATTCTTAGTTTTTCTAAAGCATCTTCTTTATTTTTATAATTATATGGTTTATAATGTAATTCACCATCATACTCAATTAACATTAATAAATTATTATCTTTATCAAATATAGCAAAATCAAAAGGTAATTTATTTTTATCTCTACAGTTATTAAATTTATATTGAGATATAAATATAATATCTTTTAATATTAAATAATTACTAATTCTTTTTTCTCCTTTTGATTTTTTACAATTAGGACAACCAGAATTTTTACTAAGAAAATTGTTTGGTGTAACTTTAAAAATATAACCACAAGTATTATGTTTCATTTTTACATATTCTATCGCACTTATATATTCAGATAAAACTCTATACTCATCTCCAACTGAATTGTAAACATCTAATAAAAATTGATTATTTGACTTTATTTTATTTATACCAACCATTTTCATTGTACAATCATTACACTTAAAATATTTACTTCTTGTTCCTATCTCTATTATATTTCCGCAAGAACATTGGATTTTTAAAGAAGTCTTGCTGTCTATATAAGATTCGGATAATAATATAGAACCATCTTTTTCAACTAACTTCTTATAATAATTAAACTTCTTCCACTGTAAATATGTTTTATTTCTTTTTTTACATTCTGGACAGTTATATCTACCTGAATGAAAACGGGCAAATGTTTTTTGTGTTATATTCCCGCAACGACAAATATAATTCAATAAAGTATCACAATTTATATATTCTTTAGATAATAAAATACAACCGTATTCTTTAAATTCATTATAAACTATTTCATATGTAAATTTTGTTTTTCCCATTAATTTCTCCTTCCTTAATAAGAGACAAAATGGGAAAGAGACTGTGCCTAAGGAAACACAGTCTCTACTATTACCCCATATACGTTTCGAACCATATATGAGAACCATATTAAATTAATTTTTATATTTATCTATCAACTTTTTAATAATATCAATACACTTAAACACTTCAGATTTTATCACTTTATGAGTATATTGATTTTCGGACAAAGATTGTAATGTAGCGATCAAAGATAAGAAACTAGCATCTTTTTTTAACTTCAAAATCAAATCCTTACTGCCTAATAATTCAAGCACTAAAGAATCCAAGTAAGACCTTAAAGTTTCAGGTTCGCCCTCACTTATAGGTAAAATTTTGTACACACGACCAATCAAAAAATTTAAATAATTTAAAAAGAACTCGTTATCTATAATGTTGTCAATGTTTACTTTAACCATTATGAATCTCCATAGGTATATAAAGTATAGTCAACGATCATTCTTGATATTTCCTTGTCGAGTTCCTGATTTAAAACCGTAAGTCTCAATAAATGCTCACTTTGTGAAAACATCTTCCAATCTTTATTAGTCATCCTTTGTTGCAATAATTCAAGATTATAAATCTTATCATTCAACCAATATTTTCTCATTATTGTAGCAAGAATTAATTTTTCTTCTTCTGTAAGAGTTTCATTAAATTGTCCCTCTATTGCTAGTTCAGTTTCATTTGCTTCAATTGCTTCAGTTCTATCAGTTAAATCTTTTTGACAAGCCTTAAACCTTGTAATAGCTTTTATCCTTAAATCATTTAAAATACTTAATCTTTCTGCTTCAGTAAAATCTAAAAAAGTATCATCTTTTATATCAGCAAGAAACATATTGTCAATTTCACTATATAGGGTTGCCATATATTTCCAACCCCTTTACTTTATATTAATAGAATTATCAACTGGTTTGCTATCAGATTGTAAAAGAATATCTAACTCAATACCCATTTCTTTTTCGATATAATTTTTTATCTTAATAGAATCAAGTTCACCATTCTTAATCATTTGTGCAGCTTGTTCTACTACTGAATTCTTATATCCACTAGGTAATTTATCAAATTTCTTTTTGAATTTATTAAAATCAAGTCTTAAAATATCTGATACATTTTTCAAACCAAGAATCTCTTCATAATGTTTAAATATGTTTGCATATTTCAAAATCTCAATTTCATCATCTTCAATGATTCTTACCCAAGGTTCTGTTACAAACCTAGAATCTGAGTTTTTAAGATTAATAAATTCGCCTAATTCTATATAATTGGTATCTCCTGGTTTTTCCCATTCAATCTTATATCCAATCTGACGTTTAGATACATAAATCAATTTACCACTTGCTATATTTTTAAGACAAATCATACGATTAAGATCAGGTTTAAATTGTTTTGTCGATTGTTTATTTGTATCACTTTTTTTAGATGAAGTGTCTAAATCAATCAAATCTGTTAAATTTAATGTTTCTTTTATCTTTTCAACTTGATTATCTTCAAGATTTGATAAATGACTTTTAACATCTATATCTAATCCTTGTATGACTTCAAGTAATTCTTTACTTTCAACGTTCAATTCTTTTGCTAATTCAAAAACTTTCACAATAAACATCCTTTCATTCCAATATAATTAAAAGGAGAGGATATACCTCTCCTAAAAATTATATTTATAAATTAATTATAATTATGCAGAAATTTCATATTTACCAAAGAGGTCAGTTATAACTACACCAGTACCATACTGGTTGGCACAGAAATGATCCTGAGTCAAATCTTGGTTAGCAAGAGCATCACCAGCAATAATTCTCATTTCACCTTCAGTTACGAATTTTACAGGTTTTGCATCAGTAGCAACTATATAAATATCATTCTCAGAAAGTTTGAAAGTATATGTGCCAACGGTATGAACCTGTTTAATTCTCATCATAGCAGTACCATTGAAACTACCATAGAATCCCATCTTATAAATATCTTCTTTGGCAGAATCGGAAACTGTAGCAGTTGTGACTTTTCTTAAAGCCTTACGGGTTCCTGCAAGCATAGCAGTTTTGCCAGTTGATGCTTCAACATGCTCAATAACATCAAGCATTGAATCTTCATCAAAAGAACCAGAAGCAGTAAATCCAGCAGGTAAACCAGAGAAAGCACCAGTGAATGCGGTGTAAACATCATCATTGATTTTAAGTCTAAATGCTTTATCTAATGCTTGAAGCATTTCATTAAAATCTACTCTACCACTCAAGAGACGAGACAAATGTTCGTATATCTTGATGCCTTTCCAAGAAGTGGTAATGGAAGTGTTAGTTCCAACGTCCATTCTCTGTCTACGGAGAGATTGGGTTCCGTCTGCAATTTGAGATATTACAAGCATAGTCTTGTCGGGGACGTAGAATGAATTCTGATCGCCCAATGCGAGGTTTTTATACTCCACAAAGTTTTCAAAGAAATTATCTTCAGGAAGTCCTTCAAGAACGGTATTCTGAAGTATCTCTTCCATAATTTCAAACATCTGTGCACCATTTCTACGAAGGGATTTATAATCTAATTTGGTTGAACCACCGTTGAGTTCTATGAAATGCTGACGCAATGCCTCTGTTGCATCGGATTTACTAAATTTATCATGTGAAAATTTATTTTTATAAATATCTTTCGCTAATTTTACCAAAGTTTTATTATCTTCCATTTTACAATATTCCTCCTTATTATATTAATAAAATAATTACCTAACCATTTCCATTTCAATTACATTCAATACTTTTGTACCATTATAAACTTCTCTAGCAATTATTTTTCCACGAAAAACTTCTGTATTAAGAGATGTTGCCAGTATTTCTGTCCATTTGACACCAGTAGCAGAAGGAGTTACATAGTTATCAACGGCGGGAATGTCATCCGTATCGTTAATTTCAGTAATCACATCATCAGAAATACTAAAAGTGTCACCAACTTCAAGGGGTACTAAAGTAATATTTGCTCCAGCCGCATTTTGAAATTTATCTAATGCACCAGAACTTTTTAAAGTCTCGTCATAAATAATCTCCGGAGTTGCGACAATGTATAAATTTCCAGCCGTAATCGCGCCAGGAGCAACGACTTTCCATAAATCTCTTTCACCGGAAATAAGAGAATCTAATTTTACTATACAACCATTATCAATAGCAGTAGGAGTAGTACCTACATAGTACCGTCCACTCTTAATTCCACCAGCTTTAGTAGCTTTAACTGAATCTGTTCTTACGATTCCGTATGCCATATTATAAATTCCTCCTTTAAATTTTTAGTTCATTTTTTAAAATTTCCTCAATATTATCAAATTCCCAATAGGGAATACGAAGCAAAATTATATTATGCTTTTTACAATATTCATTTTTTAGTTCATCATGAATTTGTAAAGTTTCAAACTCCTTCTTGGTCATCATACCTTTAACCCATTCATAATGTTGTTTCCCGTCATATTCAATCAACATTCTTAATTGGGTTTTTTCTTTGTCCCAAAATACAGGGACATCAAATTTAAGTAAACCTCCTCCAACGCCCTTTAAATCATCAAAAGTATATTGGGTGTGATGTGGAATATCATATTTTGTAAGTAAAATATCTAATTGTTTCTCTCCTTTAGATTCTGCACACTGGGAACAACCTCTATTATTGCAACTTCTACTGAATATTTTTGCTTTCCATTCATACCCACATTCTAAACATTTCCACCAAGCGTACTTATTACAACCATAAGTTATATCATAGGGAGTTAAATCACCATTTTTGGTAGGATGCCACTCTAAGGTTAGGTCTG
Source organism: Clostridium sp. (assembly GCF_021372645.1). Classification (GTDB taxonomy): domain Bacteria; phylum Bacillota; class Clostridia; order Clostridiales; family Clostridiaceae; genus Clostridium. The sequence goes on from NZ_JAJFUC010000015.1 coordinate 65,902, forward strand.
GTCTTTTAGTAGCGAGACAGTTTGATAATGTTACTTGCGCCCCTACGCAAACACCACATCCATTACCACTATAAATACCACTCCAATCAGCTAGAAAAATTTCTCCACAATCTTCTTTTAAACATCTCCATTGCATTTTAGTTTTTGCATTGCTATAATTTGTACTTATTAACTCAAAAGGTTTATTATTTAATACACACCAATTTTTCATATTTTGAATTGTGTATGGATTAGAAACATCAAATTTCATTGGATTGCTTCTTAAAAATACCGATATACTTTGAAAATAATAATAACTATCCATATCTTTAAATGTTAATTTTGAAAGCGCATTCTTATATTTCAAATCAATCAAAATATAACCTTTTGCTAATAAAGTTTCCTTCACTAACTCATAAGTCCATTTAGTACCACTTGTATAACCCATAAATTCCTCCTCATCCTTGTTTACAAACAAAAATAAGGAGAGGGAAGGTTTTTATCCTTCAAATCTCCTTTTATATAAAGAGGTAGTGGGAACATACCCCACCAGGAGTAACCTCCAAATCTTAATCAATATTAATTATCTTTTTGAATATTTTTCAATAAATTCATCAACATCATTTGTTTTAACATCAACCTTACCGAAATCTAACCTAACCTTATCATTCTTATTTTTATCTTTTGGTTTTGCTGAAAAATTTGCACTTTTCATACCAAGAATTACATAGCATTCTTTTTCTAAATCTTTAAGTTCAAACTCTGATGCAGTTTCTTTAAGTTTTTCATATTCTTCTACACCTTTAAGTTTTTCATCAAATTGAGAGAAAAGAGTATCTTCTGCTTCTTTACGTACTTCGGTAAATACATTCTGTTGGAATTCACGCAATTTTTCAACTTCTGCTTCAAGAGCAGAATAATTACTTCTCATTTTATCAAGATTATCTTTTTCTTCTTTGGTAAGTCTCTCTTGGAAAAGTTCAACTCTATCTCCTTCAAAAGATACAATATCATCTTCTTTTTTATACCCTTGACGATATATTTTTGTTCCTTCCCAATTCTCATATTCAAAACGATCATCATAAACCTGATCTACAAAATACCATTCATTATCTTCATTTTCTATAGGAGATAATAATTGATATAAAGCATATCTTATCTCTGAATGTGAAAGTTCAAAAGATTTTATGAATTTTTCAGGTTCATTATTATCTTCTTCTAAATTATTATTTGAATATAATTCTTTTAGTTTTTCCTCAATTTCTTCAAATTGCATTTCTTCTATATTAAAAGGTAATTCTTCTTGATTTACCTTATATTCAGAAAGCAAAGTAATTATCTTTTCATCCACTTTACTACCTCCTTCTTCAGTTTTATTTATATCATAATTAGAAAGAGTTTCTTTTAACTCTTCCATCATTAAGATAAACCTTTGTTTTGTATTTTCTTCAAATGTTCCAGTAGTAGCTAAAGCATTTTCCATACCTGTACCCAAATCTTTGTTTAAAAATGTTATGCCTTGATATCTATAGTCGGTTATATTAAACACCTTTTCTTTGGCATTGAAATTATAGGCATCAACAAGAATTTCCATTGAGAGTTTAACATCTTCATCTCTCTCAATAATATCCTGGGCATAATTTGAATACTCTTTCCACACATACCCATCAACAAATACATAATTTTTCCCATTATATTCACTTATTTCATGATTGCATGTTTCTGGAATAAGACCAATCGGAACTTCTTTATAAATTAATTTATACTCTCCCTCTTTAACTTTACTAGATTCTAATTCCATATCATGACCACCAAATTGAGGTTGCCCATCTTCATCAAATATTACATTTGCAAGAATAGGAATATTTTTTATAGAACCTTTTGCATTTTCCATATCTGATACTACAAATGCTGATTTATTAGGATTTACACCATCATGGCACACTCTAAGTCTCATTTTAATATATTTCTCAGAATCAAAGGATTCATCAACTTCATATGTAGTAGTAAGAGATAAATGTTGTAATTCTAGTGCCTCACTCAATACCTTATCACCACCTTTATTAAAAAATCATTTTGTTACTAAAAGTAAATTGGTTTTTATCTATATTATTAAAATTAAAAGATAGGGTAGGGGAGTTTTCAAAAATAAAAAAACCATTGGTAGAAACCAATAGTTTAAATCCTTTTTGTATTAATTTATCTTTTAATTCAGAATTAAAACAGTGAATAAATTTCACATTAGGATACCTCCTATAAATCTGTTATTTACTCTAATCTACCAACTATACAATTTACACTTGCCGGAATTGTTACTGTTTTTCCAACTGTACCTCCAATTTTAGTTCTATAACCATTGGCAGGAACAGTTAATTCAATTCCGTTTACCGTGAATTTTTGTGCGGTAGTTTCAGAATGATAGATTTCAATTGCATGAATGTCTTTAGTAAAAGTTATTATATTTGAAGATGCATCTGCTTGTGTTTTTTGTTCAACGAGGATACTACCTCTTGTATTTTTTAATACTTCTTCATAAAAACTCAAATTATTATCACCTCTTTATGGAATTAATTTAAAATTTATATTCTGTTATCAGGGTTATTAGTATCAAGTTCCTGTCCTATTTCTGTATTACCCTCTATGTTATCACCCTTACTTGGTGCACCACCTTTATTAGAATCCTGGTATGCTGATTTAAGGGGAACAAACTTCTCTGTAATTTTCATCACATCATTTTCCAACAACATTGAATTCATCACATCGGAAGGGGATAACCCCAATGAAGCACAATAATGACGTTTTACAGGAAGTCCAACTGTACTTGCTTCTCTGTAAATAGTTGCTATTTCATTCTTGTTGTATCTTGTAATATCCAAGAAAGTAACTTTAAAATTAATTTTTTTATTTTCATCTTTTAATTTACGATTCAACCATCTTTCAAATTGACGAAGTACAGCAAACACCGTATTTTCATCATTAACAATAGCTTTATTTAAAGCAGCACCAGATGCTTTATCACTATTGAAAATTAATTTAGGTACACCTGCAGAATTATAAATTGAATTCTCTGCCAAACTAACTCCGTCTAAATCTTTTTCACTTTTATTAAGTTTAATAGATTCTACCGAATCGAAGGGTGAAAGGGCGATCCCGATTTGCTCAGGTAAATTATTTGCCATAAGACCATAATATTCTTTTGCAATATCTAAACTTAATGCCCATGCATTTTCCCTATCTTTAGCATCTGCTTGATATGGAATCTTAGCAATAAGTAACAAATAATTCTCTAACTCAGATTTTGACATTTGCAAATCTTTATATTCGTACAAACTATAAATATCTTCAAATATTCCTGCCAACGGGGGAATTGCATAATCTGTATTTGATACTTTAATACAAATAGTATTACGAGAATCTAACTCTTGCCATCTATAATTTTTCTTGTCTGTTTTATATATTTCATATTTTTCTTGAAATTCAGGAGCAAATCTTTCTAATTCTTTAGGATAAGCATTAAAATAACTAAAATCATAATTGTAATTATAGCAACCATCTTCAACACTACTTATAGCACAATAATCAGGATTAAGAATATCAAAAAAGAACGAATTTTTAGTAGAATAAATATATCCATATACAACATCATCAATAAACGCTTTATATATTAGTTTAGAAAACTCATGTTTAATATTCATTGTTTCTAATAAGTTCAATGTTGCTATATATTTTTTTTCTATAGTTTCTATTAATTCTTTTGTTACTTTATAGTCGGTTTGATTATAAATATCCACAATATAATCAAAAGTTAACATTGTAGCAAAATAATCAATTAATCTTCTATAGTGAGAAGAACTATCTAATAAAAACCTAGATAAATCTCTAAGTTTTTTTTCATACTTTTGAGGATTTGCCAACCATTTTACTACGTCTTCTTTTTTAAAAGATTTATTAAAAGTATAAGTTGGTTGGGTATTATTGTTTAAATCCTTCTTTATATATTTAGCAAATTGTGCAAAATGGAGCATCATGTGCTGAAACTGTTGATCGTCTTTACTTAATGGTTGGTCTGTTTTAATAATTTCTTCATTAGTGGGCAAAATGTCACCACCTTTCTTGTAAATAATATATAATATTTATATTTTACTTTTTATCTTTTATGTATCTGAGGTTTTTTAAATTGAAATATATCTTGAATATTGATATTACTATTGGTTTTCTTTTTGTTTTTAACTTCATAATATCTAGCAACCCACCAAATTGCTTGAGAAAAACTTGAATAACGGTCTTTTCTCTGAGATTTAGTCATTGTTTTTAATCCAACATTATTGCCTTTCATATCAATTTCTAACTGCATCATCTCTTGAATAAGAAAATCACTTTGATAATACTGAACCAATAAATCACTTTTAATTTCAGGAGTAAGTTTCTTCCCATATTTAATTTCTAAATTATTTTCTGCTTCCATTGGTGTAGTTAATAATCTTACTGATTTTGTTTGTAAATGCCCTAATGTAGTATTATGAATATCATTATATAATTCAGAAGTTACCACTTTCATCAAGTGTAAAATAGGTAAAGCACCCTCAGTCTTTTCTCCTTTTGATTCATCTCCATTTACTGAAACAACACTATAAGGTTTATATGTTTTACCATATTCTTCATCTTCAATTGTATCAGTTAAAAAATCGGTCAGTCCCTGCCCCACACCCCCTGCATCCAACAGGACAGCCTTTACTTGATACTTATCGACCAATCTTTTAATTTCAATGGCTTGATTTTTAAAATGCATTATACTATTAATACTTGTATTATTCTTATTTGAATCTTCATAAGCATAAATAGCAACAACATTCTTATAAAAAGTACCATCTTTTTTAGGAGTACATCTAACAATCATTGCTATACTAGCATCATTAGCACTACCACCCATTCTACTAACATCATAGGAAAGTATATAAAAATCATCTTTATGATTTTTAAAATCCGCTTCTAATTCACAATACTTAATAGTTCTACAAGAATTAATAACATCTAATTTAAAGAACGATTTCTCAGAAAATTTTATCCAAATACTTCTATATTCTCTATCAAAAGATATTTGAGAAAAAGAAGGGTCTTTCTTAATAGAATCAATTTTAGATTGTTTTAACAATCCATGATATAAAGGCAATTCATAACTTGATCCTAAAACAAAATATGTACCATTACCTGTATATCTAGGAGTCTTACACATATTTTTTAAAAACTCAATTTGCTTTCTACAAATATCTGTATCATAGAATCCAGCGGTAGTAACATACCAAACCTGTTCATCAAATTCTACTGGATTCTCATACCCTGTACATGTCCTTCTTTTAACATTAAATAAAGGCAGTATAACCTCATTCATAGTTGTAACATCAATATCAAATGCTTCTTCAATTGTGCCTAGGTGTTTTCTTCCACCACGAGAGGTGTTGTGACATCCAACAATGTTTAATTCAGAATTACTATATGTTTTTAAATCAAGATAGTCTTTACCTATACTTAGACTCATTATTTCTTTTTCTAAAGCAGGAAATAAAGATTTAATTTCATTAAACTTTTCATTAGCAATATCTCTACCTTGTTGTTTTGAACCTGCTGCGGTAACACTATTTTTTAATCCAGGTTTCATAATATCTAATAAAAAGTTTGCTAATATCTCAACAAATGATTTACTCGCACCTCTAGTTAATGTATCAAATACATATTGGTATCTAAAAAACACTCTAAGCATAATTCTTTGATAAGGATATAATTCAAAATGACTATCTGCTGGAGTAATCATATCAATGAAATAATCTGGATATTTTAAGAAAAAACTTGCCCAAAGCATAAATTTATCTTGATTCGCTTTTAGTTTATTTAATTTATCTGCTTGTGATTTGTCTTTATTATAAAAACTATTAAATTCTGGATTATTTGTATTATATCTATTTTTAGTATATTTTTTATTATCAGTTTGAAAAGTATGATTATTAAACGCCATCTATATCACCAATATCTTCATCAATTATATCTTCATTCATTTCTTCATCTGCAATTTGTTCTATATATGGGGTAAATACAATTTCCTGCCCTTTTTGATAATCATATGTCATAAAATTTTTAACTTCACCTAAAGATATTTCTGGTAATCCTAATAATGTTCTATTGTAATTAATAAACATAAAAATAGCATAATCAATATCATCTATAATTAAATCAGGAAAAGTAGGAATAAAATCATTACTCTTTTCAATATACTGAAAAAATGTTGCAAAATTAGTTACTCCACCCATTTTATCTGATTCAGATAATTGACTAGGTTTTAACTTACCAGAAGCCATGTAATTATCAAATAATCCACCCCATTTACTTGCTTCTTGAGCATTTCCTTCTCTTATTGCTTCAATATTTCTTAATTGATATAAACAGGCTGTTTTTAGATATTCTTCTTGCGATCTATTATCAATATCATAACTATTAAATAGGTTTTGATATAAATCTTCCAGCATCATATATTGTTCTGGCTCGAACCCATTCCCCCATTTAATAATCATATCTCTAGTAACTGTAAAATCATCGGCTATATCTACATAACCTACTTTATTACCATCAGTATTATTTTGATTAAAATTTATTTTACCAATTTTATTTTCTTCATAATTAAAAACAGAGTCTTTCCATGTAAAATTTTTATATTGTTTAAGACTGTTAATGTTTTTGAAGTATAGTTGTATTGGATTTGCTTTTTGATATTTACCTTCTTTATTGCTTTCATCATATGCATACTGCAAAACATCTTTTAAAAATGGTTTGTCAATCTTTTGAAGCAATTCTGTAAATTTATTTATATTAAAATTATTATCTTCATCACAAGATAGTAAAATGCAACAATCTTTACAAAATTGGACTCTGCCAGTATTAGCATGATAAACACTTGCACTAGCATAGAAATCAGTTGCTTTTTTAGTGGTTTCACAATTTGGGCAATATATTTCTGCCACTAATGGTTTCTTCTTTTCTTGAGGTTTTCGCCCAAGTTTAGGCATACCACCACTCTCCTTTAATCCAAATAAAAAGAAGTTAGTATTTAACCAACTTCTTTTAAATCTTTATACTTACCTTTGTTATAGTTATCTATAAATTCATAAAATTGTTCAGGTGTATTGTTACCGTAACCAAATTCCAAATGAAATTTTACATGATATTTATTTTGCATACAAATACCTAATGGATATCTATAATGTAATTCTAAACACTTATCTATAATTGTTTGTAATTCTTCTTGAGTATACCAACCAATACTATCATATAAGGGTAATTTAGTTTCACTTAATGCATCTTGTATAATATTATCAAGACTATATAAATGATGAATAACATCAAATCTTTCACCTGTAAAAAAACATTTATAATTGGAATTTTTCATACTATCAAATTTCCACTGTTTTATATTTCTTCTAATTTCTAAAGATAAAACACTAATGCCACCTTTATAATTAGGATTTAATTCTCCAAATCTTTGACTATTATAAAAAGGATTATCCGAACCAATCCATTTATTTTCTTCCTTTTTCCTTATTGATATTAATTTACCTGCATCTTTATTTATTCTATTTTTAGTTTCTAAAGTTTTATATAATCCTAACTCTTTAGCCTTATGTTCTAAAGATGATACGTTTCTATCATTTAAAAATAATTCAATTATCTCTAAATTTGAATAATAAGGATAATTGATTATCATCAAATTTATTTCTTCATCTGTCCAAGGTTTAATAGGTGAGTTTATTCTAAATAATTCCCCTTTACACTCTCTACAAACATTTCTCAATCCATCAATAGTTCCTTTAATATCCGTAGGAAAATAATCTTCACTACAAGGTAGATATCTTTCACATTGTTTACATAATTTATATTGAACATCATCAATATATTTGTGTTTAATTTCATCGTAATTTTTTATAACTTTCTTTTTTCTATGTATCCCAAACTTACTTAATTTATGTTGTACTGCTTTATGAGTTCTTTTAACTGATAATAAATTTATAATCTCATCAATTTCTAAATCTTTGCCCTTCTCTCTAATAATATTTAAATCTTCTTCACTCCAAGGTATTGCATTTCCTATAATCATATTTCATTACCTCTTTCTACACTTTTTATCTCTCTACACAAATAACCACAAAACAAAAAGAAGAGAGGTGTGCAGAGATAGGGAGCGACCCTAAAAACCTCTCTTCTTTATCCACAATATTTTTATGGATACAAAAAACACCTGATTATTAACCAACCAAGTGTCTTATAATTCATAAAAACTTATATTTATATTATAAAAAATCATTATAAAACTATAATTCTATTGATATTTAGCACCCATTGATTTAATCTGTTCATTTATACTTTTTAATAGATTATTTAAACCTTCTTTTGATAAATTCTCAGTATTTATATTAATAGTTATATTAGGTGCACAATCTAGTGTATTAAGTTTATAATCAATTGCTTTTTCATATTTATTAAGTTCATTATCTAAATCTTGTAATGATAAATTATGTTTTTCTTCACTTTCAACTACAATATGATTAACAATCTCATTCATAAACTCAATCAAACATTCCCTAATACACCCTGGACAACCACCAGTAATATCTACTAATTCATCAACATACCGTTCAAGTGTACAAATCGGGCAATCACATTGTTCGTTTATATCTTCATCTCGTTCTTCTTCACATTTACAATAATTTTCATCATTAATTTCTTCATCACATTCATCCTGAAAATTATTCAAACTATCCAACATCTCTGCATATTCATCAAAACCGCACTCATTGCCATCTATATAAAACTTAGTGGCAATATGGCTACCATCTTGATTATCGAAATAGTTATTAACTGTTAACTTCAAAATATTAATCTCCTTTAATCCTTTTATTTTTATAATTTAAATAAAATTATTATTCATCTTCATAATCTTCATCACAATACTCCTCATCTTCAGGAGCATTATATTCAAAACCAATTGCGTTAATTTGTTCTCTTATATGTTGATCACTCAATTCAGGATAATCTTTTAAGAGTTGACAATTGGTAGCCTGGATATTAGCATTGTGAAATACAATTTTTTCACTCTGTTTAGCAGTAAATACTTCTAAAACCATGTCCAGAGCAGGGAAGATATACTTCTCACAGAGCAATCCAAAAAATAATCCTATAAATATGCCTAATAATATATTAATTAAGGTCATATAAGTACCGTTTTTAACCTTCCAAATTAAATTTATATTATCTATCTAGACGAATAGAATATGTACATTCTCTTCCTTCTTCTTTATTAAAAACCATAAACTTTTGTGCTGGCTTGCTGGTTTTTCTTAACCGTTTTGCGTACTCATCTGTCCCGCACAAGCTAGAATTTACGATAACTTCACAACTATGTATTTCATCTTCTTGACTATGATGATAATGACTTAAAAAAACATAATCAGGGAATTGTTTAACCATCATTGCCAAATCAGATGTAGCACTTTTTACACTGTCTTGATGACCGTGTACCATAAAACAAGTATATCCACAAACATCAACAACCCCAATACTACTATCTAATTCATTTTCAATAATAGAAATATTAGGTATATCTTTTAATCTAGGTTTTAAATACCAAGGAATAAAACGAGCAAAAGATTCATTATCTATTGCTTCTTTTTTATTAGGTGTAACTCTACTGTGATTATCTAAAACACTATAGAAATTAACTTCTTCAAATTCATTTGCAAATTTACATAATACTTCTGCTAAAATCTCTGAAATAAATTGAGTTTGTTCAATCACATCTTCAGTATTTGCAATTCTAACGGTAACGTGAATTAATCCTGATACAAGATCATTGAGATTTACAACATGAAGTGTTTTAATACCATGAAATTTACCATATTCTATAGTTTTCATAGTCAATCTATTAATTCTCTTTAAAAATTCTTCTTTGTTATATGTATTTAAAAAATTCTCAATTTCTAAACCAAAGTGAAAGTCTGAAATCAAGAGTATGCCTTCTTTATAATTACCAAACTTATAAATTGGTTCCCATTCTAAAGGTTTTTGTTTAGAAACATCTAAAGCAACTTTTTCTATGTGTTCTTTAATATGGTCTAATCTAGCACTTTCTCTTAGAAGATTAAAATACTCTCTTCTTTGGTCTTGAAACTTTATTTTTTCTTTTTCAAATTCAATTCGTTTATTATTCAAATCTTTTAAAACGTCATCTTCAGTAATATTTTCATATCCTTCTTCTTTAAGTTTAGATATAATTTTTCTTACACCATAAATACGTTTCCTAGATTCTTCTGAAGATAATTTTTCATTAAATAATAAATCCCATATTTCAGATTTATCAATATCAATAATATTATTTTCTTTTGCTTCTATAAGACGATCACAATAATCAAGAAAATTTTCATTATCTTTCCTTAAATATTCCATCCTTTATCTCCTTTATTTTATTTAAAGGTTAATTATGGAGCTGGATGTAGGACTTGAACCCACAACATTCTGAGTACAAAACAGACACTCTGCCAGTTGAGTTAATCCAGCATAAATTTAAAAAGTGGGTATCTGCCTACTTAAAGTAAGTCAAATCCCACTCTTTAAAGTTTCCCACTAAGGCAGGGACTCTCCATAATAGGTAAGGGTAGTTGCTACTAAAGTCAACTCCCAACAAATTAATATTGCATCTACTCTTATACTTCATTGAGAACGCTCATCTCCATATAATTTCGATGCTACAGAGTCCATTTAAGGACAAATCAGTTTAATCGCCACAAGAGGAATATATTTATTCTTTCTCAATCAAAACTTTTTTCTTTTCAGGTTTATCTAATATCAAAGTAATAAAAGTTAATCCATTTTTACTTACTACTTTAATTTTTTCAACTTCATTCATAATACTTTCGGCTATTGGTAATTCAATATCAGTATCATACGTAAAATCATTTATTACTGAAGAACCACTAACCTTAATACCATAATCAGTAGTTTCTACAATTACATCTTCAGGATTAATACCTAATGTTTTTACTGTGCAAAGATAAGTTTTATCATCTTTCTTTTGCCAGTAAGAGGGTAATAGGTCTTTAACTCTTGAGTTAAAAACAATTCTTTTAGGTTTACCAAATCCCAAAGTAAAAAATTCATCAAAAACATCATCAAAAATTCTAGTCATAAAAAATTCCTCCTTAAAAATTTAGTTTAAAATTAATATATTGATAATGCCCAAATAGAGCAATTATCCAAAATAAAAAGTAAAAAACTATAAAATTATATTAATAAAATAATTAAAAATTATCCATTAACCAATTTCTTCAAAGTCTTCGATGGTTTAAACCGTATTTTCTTTCCTTCTGGAATTCTAATCTCTTCACCCGTGGCGGGATTGTGTCCCATGCGTGCAAGAGTAGGTACTACTTCTACACTCCAATTATCCATAAACTGAACCTTACCATCTGTTATAAGTGCCTGTTGCAAGGTTTTAAGAAAGGTATCTACTTCAATACCTGATTCTTTCTTGGTTTTGTTTGCTACCTTCGTGTATTCCTCAATAAATTGTGTTTTATTCATAAAATTATTCTCCTTTTATTCTTAATTTTTATTTATTATTTAATCAAACCAATCCATTTGACTTACCATTTTACTAATTTCACTTCTATAATCTTCTATCATATTTACCTGTGCAGAATTTATTTTATCTTTAAAATTATCACTAGCAACAGTTAATCCGTTTCTATTTAAACAATATTTATTATCAATTTGAGCAGTAGAACCATCTAACAAAGCAATAGTATCTTCTCCGATTCTTGATAATAATCTTTCCATTTCAGAAGGAATAAAGTCCTGACACTCATTAATATATAAAATTGATTTACGAAGTGACCTGCCTTTTGCAAATTGAATAGGTAGTATTTCAAGTTTATTATTTCTAAGTAAGATATCAGTAAGATTGTCTTCTGAAGTGGTATCACACAAAACACCTAAAAGTGGTTCGCACTTATCTACTACATCACCAGGGATTGCAGGAAATTCTTTTCTACCTTTAGGTGGGGAATCACTTTTAACAAAATATAATTTATTTACTTTTTCTTTATCAAGCATTTGCAATGCCCAATGTATCATAAGAAAACTTTTCCCTGCTCCCCAAGTTGAATCTGTAATTTTAATTTTTACATCATCATTTTGAAGCATATGTATAAATGCTTTTTGATAAATATCTAGAGGTGTTATCTTATTCACATATTTATTAGTAATTGGTTTTATCTTTACTTCTTCAAGATACCTGTTATTCCAAACAAATAACTTCTGTTCATTGGATGTTATATTATTAATAATCACATATTCATTAGGATGAAGATTATAAAAATCTGGATTTTCAATTAAATTAGTACATTCTTCTTTCGTTAATGATAATTCTCGAATGCCAGTATATTTCTCAAAATTCTCATCTTGCCCAAACTCCTCAATTGGCAACCCCAAGCATTCACACTTGTATTGAAAATTTAAATCGTTACTAAGACAAATCAAATTACTATCTTGGTTATATAAATCTCCATATATACTAATTATTCTATTATCATTACTATCTAACCCAAAAGAATCAGGTAATTTAAAATCACCATTCTTAATACAATACTTAATTTTATCTTTGTTTTGTTTAATTAATCTATGCGCTTGTCTTGCTTGAAATTGTTTATTTGGGTCTGAAGATGTTTTATGCTTATCTAGTTCAGATAAAACCACATCACAAATATAAATGGTGTTATCCTCACTAAATAATTCTATTGAATGAGACATTAATACATTTGTATCTATGAAAAAATGTTTCATATATTCACACCAATCTATAATTGTTTATGTTACTGTTGTCATTAGCTTCAATTTCTCGAAACACTGATCAGTTACGTACCTGTTTTTCCGCTTACTCTTTCCATTCGTCACGATTACATCTATTAATCGTCCACTTCTTTGTTTAATATAGTTGTTAGATATTAACCATAAGAATTCAGTTTTTGTTATTGGTTTCAAAAGTAAAATATTTCTCCTTTAAAGATTATTTTATTAATTTCAGTAGGGGATAGCATTATCGACCTGAACGCTATAAAAATATTATATTACTAATTTAATCCATACTGATAAATACCATTCTAAGATGTCTTAATTTTATTATAATATCTTTTATTTGTTTGTTTTTTAAGTTCTTTCTTTCTTTTATCCAAACAAGAATGACAATATTTCTTCCTATTGCCCCCAACTATTTCAACACCGCATACAATACAATTTTTCTTTTTGATTTCTTTTGGTTGTAAATCTCTAATATAATTTCGCATATATCCAGTTAGACTCTTACAAAAATATTTTATAATATAATTGTCTTCTGACCATCCATCAACTATCACATTTGCATCCCAACCATATTTTTTCTCATATTCTTCTATAGGAATATAGTTATCAAATATTTTCTTTATATATGTATTTATTAACTTTTTATATTGGTCAAATTTGATATTATATTTCTTACTAATACTTTGTTCTTTTAAAATCTCTGCTTCTTTTAATGCTTGCTCAATGTTATTTTTAACTTCCTGATAATCAACATTATCTAAATTTCCATCAGTTTTCATAATCTTAGTAATTTTGAAATATTCTTTTTTTGGTTTCAATAAAAAATTATAATAATTTTTATCATAATAAACATCTTTATCTACTAAATATCCATACATATTATTTATATGTACTCTAATATAATCAATAGGTTTTAACTTTTGATTTTTATAAAAACTCCTACAAACAGTAAATTCAATACATTTATATTTATTAAATAAATCAATCAAATCTATTCTGTTATCTAATAACTGTTCATTAATCTCATATTTGTAATACTTTTTATATTTATGTAATGAAAATTTACTATTCCATAAAGTATCTAAAAACCTATTCAAAACAATATCTTTATCATCTGATTCTTTATATTCTTCAAGTATTTGGTTTAAAAACAAATATATCCTCCTATATTTCAATTAATTTATAATATTTACCTAAAAATTCATATGTATCATTATCTACTTCCTGAACTTCTTCAATCTTACATTGTTTTTTATCAGGTGAATTATTCTTTAGATTTTTTAACATAATATCACTAAATAATGACCAACATAAAACTTTATCCTCACTAATAGACCTATATGCTACTTTGATACAATAATTTGCTAACAATTCTCGATCTAAATTAATTTCATTTAACTTGTTTTTGTATTTATCAAACAATATATCAAATTCTTTATTATCATCCTCTTTTTTCTCATCTAACAAGTTCTTTAAATCAAATTTAAATTGATCATAAATATATTTTATTTTTTTAATAATGTGTTTATTAGATAAATCTAAATCTCTATTAACTAATAAATGCCCATTATTTATAACTTTTTTATCCCAAACAATATTATGTTTTTCCCAATAACAAATATAATCACATAATTCATTAAGCGGAGAAGGGGAACGATAAGCATTATATGGGATTCTATCTTCATTATTATTTTCTTTATTGATCCTGCGTATTTTATTATAGACATTTAATTTTTTAGGATAATTATACAAAAGAAAATATGGCAATCTTTTTAAATGTTTACGTAAATTCTTAGTCAGTACCCATCTATAACCAACTTTGATAAAATCAATTTCTTTCCTTTATACCCTCGGTTTCCCGATATTTATTAGGGGAGTAGACCATATCATTACCCACTAAGGGCAATCGGCACTTCGGAATAAGGAGTTTCACCTTAAACCTACTTCCTTACGGAATGGTCGTTACACTTTACTTTTAAATAAAAGTCTTAGCACGGGATTATCATATTATTTATATTATATTAATAACATTAATTTATACTACAACATGTTTCCAACGATTATTATATTTTAATTGATAAGCATATGATTTTGGAATATTATATTCATCTTCAATTTGTTGAGCAGTATATCCATTTTTAAGTTTTAATTTTACTTCATAAATTAATTCCTCGGTATATTTTGAAGTTGGTTGTTTAGAACCTTGATTAGCAACTCTACATTTATTTTTAGTTTCTTCTGAAATAGTCTTACCAGTTAATGATTTACTCAAATTCTGTCTATGTTCTTCTGTTTTTATATATCCCTTATGAGATTCAGACATTTTATTTTTTGTTTCTTTAGAAAATTTTTTACCTATCATATTAATACGATTCTTTTCTCCAATAGTCTTTTTTGCTTCCTCAGAAAGTTTATGCCCTAATGTTCCTTCTCCACCAAGTGTTTGATTATATCCATTGTTATAAGCATCATATAAAGAAATATAATGTTTTTCTAATTCGTTAATATTATCATTTCTATTACATATATGTAAAATTTCAAATTTAAAATTTTGTTCACCATATTTATTAAAAGACCTTTGTAAATGTTTATTATTATGAGTGCCATTTCTTAATAAACATCTATGATGAATCATTCTATCATAAAATCTTTCTTCTGTTTTTCCAATATAAACTTTATTATTTATAAGATTTTTAATCATATAAATACCAAAATCATCCATATTTTATCCTCCTTCCTTGTATAATTCTTTTCTATTTATTTAATCAATTATATAATATAAATAACTTAGATTTTCCCCGTTAGCTAATTCATTACCCATCATTTCCTATGGGACACTAAACGCTGAATTAACACCCTAGATTTCTAGGTTCACCGATTTTTCTCTATATATTACTATATAGAGGGGCAATACATTTACCCTGATATAACCTTAATAAACTAACTTTATCTGCATTAACTTTTTGCCAATATTCATCTTCAGTATGTTGATTTAAAATACTAGTTGCCACATTAGTAATTTCACCAATTCTATTATCTCTACTATTACATTCATAATTAATAATATTTTCCTGATTATATTTAACCGCATTAGATGATTTTTTATCATCAATGTCTACAACTATTGGTTTATTAATTTTAGAAGATACAATCAATGGGTCGTAACACAAATAAAAACTATCACCGTCAGCATCACAACCTCCTTGCTGTGGCATTGTCAAATCATACATATTTATCATACAAATATCTTGATCTTTAAAAAATGATAAATATTTTTTAGTTAAATTATTATGTACAATATTAATTTTATTCACTTCAGAAGGATCAACTAAAGGGCTTCTAAAAGATAAACATTCCCCTAGTGGGATAGTATCACAATAAAACTCTCCTGAATCCAAACATCCTATAACTTCTTTTCCAGCACAATATTCTAGATATCCAATTATATCTCCAATTACTGTATGATAAAATCCTTTTGTATAAATCTTGCCATATTTCATTTGAGTAATAGTTTTTTCAAGTTTTCGTCTTAGCATATTTTTAATACAAGGGTCTTGTAGCATATCATCATTAATTAAAATTGCTTTAGCATATTTACCATTAATAGAATCTTTTTGAGTATTATTAATACCTAGAAATTTTAAAGTATAAAATTTATCTCCTTTAATAATTTTCTCAATTAAATCAGTAGAATATTTGGCAATTTCAATTATTTTCCCTGAATTATTTTCATTAAGAATATTATATTTATTATGTTTATCTTTATACTGCTGAATATATTTATGATTATATAAATCTAAACATTGAAGATATTGGAAATTCATTCTTGAATATATATTTATATCATTTACATGGTGACTATATTTACTAATACCAATTTTATATTGATAATCACCTATTCTTTTTAAATATTCTTTCCAGGCATTATCACCAAATTTGTTTTTAAAAATATCATATGCTTTCCACATACTAACATTCCAAATACAATCAATATCTTCAACCTTATGAGTTTTATTGAATATATCTGTTATTTCAGTTACACCTATATCTTGATAAAACTCCTTTATAGGTGCTTGAATACTCATGCCTTTCAGAAACGGTAATCTAATTTGGTAAGCAATAGGTATATGATTTACATCACAATACTTTGAAAATAATTCACTTATTTCTTTAGTGTGACAACCAAATCCATCAAAAGGAGATAATTTTACATCATGTAAACCTTCTTCAATTACTCTTTGATTTTTATATATTTTTTTTTCATTAGTATTCTTATCAATATATTCTATATCTTTTTTAATAGCATAACGCACATATTGGTCTGGCAGAATCTTTGTATATTCATCTACCAAAACAATATTAGGTAATTTTTCTTCTGTAACCAATTGGCAAGCACTAAAAATGAGACAACGATAACTTTCATATTTTGATATTATACATTTGTCAATATTAATCCCTAATTGACTACGTTCCATCATTTCTTTATAAAAATCTTTATCAATAAAAACTGTAATTCCATCTTTTGCTTGTGAGTTTGATTTACCGAATCTAAGATAATGAATATCATTATATTTAAAACCATCTCTTAATAATTTTTCTAATTGTGGTTTGCGTTTTTTATTATGTTTGGCTTGCACAAAAATAAGTTCATTTATTTTATCTGTATCATAACCTCTAGTTAATTTAATCTGATCAAAAAGAGGGGATTCCTGTTGCCTAATTAAATATTGATATTCGTCTTCTTTTTGAATATGTAAATCAAAATCAGCATTTATGATATGGGAAATATTTATTTTAAAAATATCATATAATTTTATTGCCAAATAAAAAACTCCTTAAATAGATAGTATAAAAACTAAAAACCAAAATGCAATAATACCAACTACTATATTTGCGATTGTATTTGTAACTGGATTAATATTTTGTTTTGAGTTTAAATGCGTATTTTTATTAGATGTATATTTCTTTCTATTATTATCTCTTAATGCATATGTAAGTCCTCTTGCTATTGATCTATTTAATACACTGTAATTCCGAGGTCGCATCATCATGATAAAATATCTCCTTTCTTTTAATCTCTCCCGATCCACTCTCTAAAACAATCATCCATATCACTTCTTAATTCAGCATAATAATCCTTTTTACATTCCCATGAGCAAAACATATCTTCGGATGGTTCTTCAAAATCCTTTCCGCACTTTTGGCAGAATTTATACAATATAACTTTCTGTTTACCATATGTATTTATATTACCATTATAATTATTATCATTATTATCAATATTTTTAATAATTTCACGATTTTCATAACTTTTTACATCATTTTCATTAACTTTTACCATATAAACCCTTAGTTTTCCTTTCTTTTCTAACAGTAATTTCTAACACTTCATTCGTTTCATAAAACAATAATTTGCTCAGATTAAGTCCACAAATATAGAAGGACTCCACTCTCTGTTCATCCATAGCGATTGTTAATCGTCCATCTTCTTCAAACAATAAATTACCGCATTTTGCAACTCTAACATAAACCAACGGTCTCAATTGTGAATCGAAAATATCATTTAATATTTTGCTTATATTAGTTGTACCGGCTTCGGTATGTATTATAAATTCACCATCATCATTCATATCAAGTTTTCCGAAAAATTCCATATAAATAAATCCTCCTTAATTATCTTTTAATTTTTGGTTGTTAAAATTTGTGGTTAATCCCATAAAAAAGTAGGGTAATTTTTATTGTATTTATAAGAAAATTTGCCTCCAGAATCATCGAAAAGGTATCAGGGAATGTAACTATACCCCGGAGATAATTTAGAGCGTTTTTAGAGGGTATTTTATTATTAAATTGATATAAACTTATGTATGTAGTTTTTAAGTATATTTATATTACTATTTTAATCAGTTTTAGATTTAACTTTCTTTTGTCTTGCTTGTTGCATCTTTTTCATTTTCTCATCTTTAATTTTCTTTTCTTCCTCAGTTGATTCTTTCTTCTCTCTTGGTGCTCTTGGATATGGAACTAACTTTTTATCACAAATATATTCTCTTCCAACCAATTCATCTCCATCCATTTGATCACTAACATGTTTAAATGATTTTGGATATTGTTTACATAGTTTATCAAGTTTATTAGTCCAAGGTTTTATAAAAGAAATTATTTGTGCATCCTTAGAATCTTCATCAATTCCTATAAGAACATATCTTTCAGATTTTTCTAATGCCAAGTTATCTATTTCCTCCTTTCTTCAAATTTAATAACTTCAAAAACCGTTTACCGTATGTAGTGAGTCTGCCGTTTAGTACTAGGTAGTTTTTTGAACCTGGGGCAGTAGGGTAGAATAGCATAATGGGTGTTCCTCCTTTTTATTGTTGTTTTGTTTGGGTTTTGGGTTGTTTTATTGAGTTATTATATTAGTTTTAGTTTTTTTATTAGTTATATTATATCAAAAATAAAGGTAAAATGCAAGATATATTTATATTAATATTTTAATTAATCTGTTTTAATATCTTTCTCATCAAATATATCATAAATAAAATCACTTATTTCCATATCTTTATCCCGATAAAACATTGTAGATGATATGTATAATTCTTTTTCTGCTCTGGTTAAACCTACATAAAACAACCTGCGTTCTTCATTAATATTATTAGATTTAGCATGAGGCAACAAACCATCATTTACACCAACAATAAATACTATAGGGAATTCCAATCCTTTTGATTTGTGAATTGTCATTACTTTTACTTTATCTTCAATATCTGAATTTTTGGAAAAACCTAATAATCCATCTACCTCTTTAAGAAATAAATCAACTGTATTATATTTATTTGCTAAATCAACCAAAGTATCCAAATTATCAATTCTTTCACTTTTTATATTCCCATCAACATCTTCTTTTAATATATATTTATCATAATCTAAATCTTTCCTAATAATATTAATTAAATCTCCTACTTTATAATTTTTACGTTTTCTAATTTTTAAAATGATATTATTTAATTCACTAATACCTTTCTTATATCTCCATTCACCACTTCTAGGGAACATCTGCATACCATTAAATAAAGAAATATTATGCCTTTTTGCGTAAGTGGATACCTCATCTAAAAATACCGTTCCTAAATATCTATTTGGAGAATTAAATATTTGTTTAAATGCGATATCATTATTAATATCCTGAACTAATCTAAGATAGGAAATCATATCTTTAATTTCTTTTAATTCATAAAACATAGTTCCACCAATTACTTCATAGGGAATATTATTTTTATATAAACCTTCCTCGATTGCCTGTGCTTGAAAATTTGTTCTTGTTAAAATAGCAAAATCAGAATAATTGTATTCTTGTGGTTTCAAACTAATGATTTTTTCAGCAATTTTACTTGCTTCTTCAAATTCATCTGAAAAATAAGCAAACGATGGATTTATATACTTTGATGCGTTAGCTATAGATTCACAATAATTTTTGTGAGTAGTCTCTTTAGTATTTTCAACTAACTTATTAGATATTTCCACAATATCTTGTGTACTCCTATAATTAATATTTAAAGGAATTACTTTTGTATCTATCCAATCATTATAAAAATCAATAATATAACTGTTGTTGGCTAAATTCCACTCATAGATACATTGAAGAGGATCACCGACCACAAATACATTATTATGTTTTTTACCCAACAGTCTAAGAATTTCATATTGTGCCAAATTAGTATCTTGCATTTCATCAACCAAAATAAATTTATATCTATCCTGATACTTTTCTCTTTCTGAATCATTACTGGTTAATAATTTATATGTATTAATTAACATATCATCAAAATCCATTAATTTTTCATTTCTTTTCATTTCTTCATATTCTTGATATATTCTTCTCATAATATTAATACCATATGGCATTGCAGAGATAGATATTATCTCATCATTGTAATCTAGTAGATTATTTTTCTGATAAGATATAAATGATAAAATAGCATTAGTAGGGACATCATTTTCATTATTTTCTAAACCTAGAATTTTAACTACAATATTATTTACAAACTGTTTTTGTTGCCAGAATTTAATCTTATTGTGATAATATTTATATTTACTTTCTTTAAGTATTTTATTACCTAAAGCATGAAAAGTTTCTATTGTAACTTTGTTTAAATCTTCACCTATTAAATCAATTAATCTATTTTGCATATTTTCTCTTGCTTTAACACTAAAAGTTATAGCAAGTATGTTTTTAGGATCAACTTTATATGTATTAATAAGATTTGCTATCCTGTTAGTTAAAACCGAAGTCTTCCCACTTCCTGCGGAAGCCATTACACAACAATTGCCTTTAAAATGATTAATCGCTTCTATTTGATTTTTATTAAATTCCAAAACTATTTTAATCCTCCTTAAATATACTTACCCATTTAGTTGTTTTAAATAAATCTATAAGAGTATTACTTGCATATCTTCCTTTCATAAAAATATAAGGATTCATTGCAATATATGATTGACCTTCTGTTTTACATCGTGCGATTATACCTTTATCTTCTAAACTTTTTAATATTTTATATGTGTAACTTGGTTTAAGACCACATTCATCCATAATGTCATCTATAGTAATACAATCCCCATTATCATTTTTTAATATCCCAGAAGTATAATTTAAATATTTTAATAAATATGTTACAAACCAACCTTCAGGATTTGTAAGCATTGTACTTAATTTAAGAAGTGGTTTCACAAATATTTTTATAAATTCTTCTTTAGGATTTAATAAAGTATTATTTCCCGCAAACTTATCTTGTTCTTCTCGTCTAATTCTATCTCCTTGATACATAACATTAATTAATTCTCCAGATTGAACATCAACAATATTAAATTTTGGTTGTTTATTTCCCATATTTTACCTCCATAATTATAAAATCAGAATCATTTTTCCACAAATAGCGGAATTCCGATTAAATATATTTATATTACGATTATAATGAATTGCTTTAAATATCTCGTTTATACTAGTGTGTTTAAGTCTGAAATAATTCCACAAATAGCGGAATTTTGAACTCAAGGAATCCCTATATATCGGGTCTGGTTGACGGTTTTATATATCTTATCTTCTCACTACCACATCCTCTCATTTAATAATATAATTTTCTATATAAATATCCTAATCATATTATACAAAATAAAAATATAAAAGTCAATGGATATATTATTCTAATAAGTTAGACGATATATTTTACTAAAAGTTCCAATAAAAAATAAAAAAATATATAAACAATAAATTATTATAAAGTGGAAGGTTTTGCGGATGAGCAAAAACTGAACACTTTGCCCGTCTGGCAAGACAATAAATTACACAACCATTTTATTTCTTTTGGATTTAGGTTTTTCATCAAAATCAAATGAAAATGAATCTATTAAATCATCCATGTTATCCTGAGTAATTCCTATATATCTTAAAGTAACTGATGGGGAAGAATGATTTAAAAACTTTTGAACAATAGTTACATCTTTATTTGCGTGAAGGTACATATGGTATCCAAAGGTCTTACGGAGCGAATGTGTACCGATTTCTTCATTGATTCCAACTTTTTTAGCAACATCATTTAATATTCTCCAGGCTTGCATACGTTGTATAGGTTGATTAATTCCTTTTTGGGATTGAAAGAGATATTCATCATCTTTTAGATTCTGAAGATATTGATTTAATTCTTTTTTTAATGTTGGTTGAATTTTAATACGTTGAGTTTTACCAGTTTTTTGTTCTTTAAGATTGAAATAATCTTGATTGCGTAAATCTTTTGCTTTTAAAGATAGGATATCTGATATACGAAGACCTGAGTTGATGCCTAAACGGAAAAGCATATAGTCTCTGGTGGATTGAGATTTTAATATTTTTTCAATTTGTTTGATTTGAGAGAGTGAACGAATTGGTTGTACTGTTTTCATGGTGTAGGTTCCTCCTTTTGATTATTGATTAATTTTTATTGTTGGTTAATTTGTTAATATAATATTATAACTAAATGATACATATGTCAAGAGAATAATAAAATAAATTTAGAACGAATAGTTTAAAATTTATTAATTGATAAATAATCAGTAATCGGTAAGATTGGTAATTGAGTATAAAGATTATTTGTTTTACCAGAGTTTATAAGGAGTTTTATGTGTTGAGGGTATTATATATAGAAGTTTTGTAAGGGTAGATTTTTATTGTCGTGAATGTAGGGTTAAGTGGGATAATTTTTGGTTGTATTTTTATTATATTTTGTAAGGGAAATTGAGTGGAGAAAAGGAGATTTGATGTGAGGTAAAGGGAAGTTAAGGGATGGGTGGAAAAGTGGTTTTTGAGAGGAGTTTTTAATGGTTTTTTGTTGGAGTAGGTTGGGTTGGGATTGATATGAGATGGTAAGTGGTTGAAAGGTAGATTTGTTGGGATTTGGGAGGTTAAACGAAATTTAGTCGAAAGTCGATTTTAGGTAGGGTCTGTTGATGGAATAGATGTGCGAACATCTGTTCTACAAACATCTGTTCTTTTTGTGAACTACCCGCCCACCTGAGTAAAAAAATATATTGATATCATAGTAAATAATAATTAATGGCCAAAAATGCCTATATATAGGCATTTATAAGCATTATAAAATGATACACAATGTAATTAAGTATCATTTATGGGATTAATGATAGGTAGCAGGGAATAATAATATAAAGATATTGTACTGGATTAATATATGAAACATAAATTTTATAATGATATTTGAGGTTATCAGGCCGGAATAACCAGGATAATTGCTAATTAATAGCTGAGTAATGATCGAATTGGTACTAGACAAATAAAACTAGCTGCTAGAATGACTCAGATTGAACGAAAATAAGCAAGGTAATGTAAAATTATTAGGAATAGAATACCAACACGTTACAAGGGAATTAGAACCCTTGTTTTTTGTTGCCTTGATATGTCGACAGGATCGGGGTTAATAACAGGGAATCATTGGTGGAAGACTTACTGTATTAACTGTATATATACACTATATACAGTCTAACATATTCCCACCATATAGACAATCTAATAATATACTCAAAAAGTATAGTTTAATCTATTCCCACTATATCACCGATTCAACCAAACCAAGATAATCATAAACAAAATATAAAATAAACTAAAAAATCCTTGTATTAATATTGGTAGTATGATATTATAATTATAGTAATTAAATCAAAAGAGGCCATTAAATGAAAATATACAGTTTCTGGTCAGCAGATACAACATACTTCACTAAATCAAAAAATCTCAAAAAAGCTCAAACTATAGGTAAAGAAAACATGGAGCATTACTTAGAAACTTGTGAATATTTAGGAGAACAACCCGAAGAATTAGAAAACTATTTTATCCCCGAAGAAGTGGAAGTAGTAACAAAAGAATGGTTTAAGCATCTTATAAAAGTTGATCCTGACACAATGATATTAGATGAAGAATTGTATAACATATAAACCCTCTGATGAGCTTGTGAGATTCAAGCGAAACGGGCCATAACAAGCCCGTCAGGGTAACAAAATAAAAAACAAAAGGAGTATGATAAAATGATAATGGAAACTTTAAAAAAAAGGAATATCATCCGCAATACAAATTTTGAAGCAATATACATATTATTTAACGGACAATATATAAACCAGGATTATTTTGATGACAATTACAAAAAATGCGAAGACTGCGGAGAATATCATGAAAATGATGAGATGACAGATGTAGGTGGATCATCAGAATATAAATGGATTTGCGAATCATGTTTAGATGATTATGGTTTTTGTGAGTGCTGTAACCAATATACTCATACAGATAATATGGTACGTTGTGATTGGTGCGGAGAATATATCTGTAATAATTGTAGCCATGAAGATAATAACAATACGGTATTATGTGAGTCCTGTATTGTTTTGATTCTAACCCTGATGGAGTAGGTTTAATGTACCAAGACAATAACAGTAACAAAGTAATAATCCAAAAAGGATTTATGTCCTTTGACGATCTTATAACAGCAGTTAAAAACCTAAACAGTAAAATTGATATAACAGCAAACAATATTGTATTACATTTCCGTTACGCTACACAGGGGAGTATAACAGAAGCAAATACTCATCCTTTCCCCATAACAGCGAATATAAAAGAGTTAAAGCAAACTACTATAACAACTAATACTGCTATGGTGCATAATGGTATAATTCCTTTTTGCTCAGACTATAACAGCATGAATAAATTATCTGACACACAAATATTTATTCGTGATTATTTGTCTAAAATGGATAACAGGACAATATTCAATCCTGCTGTATTAGCATTGATTGAAGAATTAACTAACAGCAAATTTATATTCATGGATAACAGCAGAGTTAAAATGTTAGGCCGTTTTATTGAAGACAAGGGTATATATTATAGTAACGATACATATAAAAAAACACGCTGGTATAAAACATCAAAAAGTAAAAACAGTAAAAAAATATATATGTACTCTATAATAGATTATTGTGCATATTGTGGGCAGTATGGCCATGTTGACAAATACAATGGTTTATGCTCACAATGTCAGGAAATATTAAAATAACTATAACAGCATAAACTTAAATCTTTTACCGAGTGCTAATAATATAACAACATACTATAACAGAACCATAACAGCATAACAGTAACCTATTAGCACTCCATTAAGGGTTTAAATCCTTTAAAATCAATAACAGGAGGTAACACAATGATAAATAACGATAAGAATTTAACTATCAATTACTTTGTAGAATACACCAATGAAGTAGAACGAGATCCCGATTTTGAAAACATCAAACAATTACCAAAGGTAAAAGACCTAGAGGACGCAATTAACCGTATGTTATCACTCAGGAAACAGAATAAGCATAACATTGCTATAGGTTATGAGATATCCGATAACAGCACAAATAAATTGGTTGTATCGGATGATGTATGGAATATGGAATATTTAAGAACAACCACTCATGAGGACGAACTACAAAAGGAAATAAACAAACAAAGTAATCTAATAACAGAACTAAGCCGGGAATTAGAATTACATCAAGAATTTTTAACTAAATACAATGCTATGGATCGATTTAATAAAGAAATGAAGAACCATAATATATAATCTTTTTAGATAGCACTATAACAGTAATATAGTGCTATTTATAAAGGACTATAACAGCATAACAGAACTATAACAGGGAAGGAGGTATACTATAAATGAATAACTATCCAGCATCAACATATGCTAAAATACATAATAACAGGAGGAAACACGGTAAAATGATTAATACATTTACATTAAACAATAAAACATACTCTATAAGACTAACAAATCACGCAGAGCAGAGATTAAACCAAAGGAACATTGACTTATTCCAGGTAACAGGCAGTATTCTCAGTTTAGGCCAAAAGACTATAACAGATTACTCAGGCAGTAACAGAGACATTTTTATAATGGATAAAGAGCATAATTTTAGCGTAGTTTGCAACATAACCATAAACACAATAACTATTGTAACCGTTATTGATAACTCCGATTGTTGGGTAAAAGATGGAACTATAGCCGTTAAATTAGTATAACAGGTTCTAAAATTTATTACTGAGGAGTTGGTATAAAAATGAAGGGTTACAAAGCCACAAATGGAAATTATATAACTGGGAAAGAACTTGAATCAGCACAAAGAAAATTCAAAAAACAGCAAATTGAATACAGGAAACAAAAAGAACAAGAGGAAGAAATTCAAAATCAAATTAATATAGCAAAATACATAGCCGAAAAACAAGAACAAAAACAATACCAGGAAAAACAGCAGGAATTATTAAAAGTAAAAGATAAAATCTTATTAGCACTCCGGCAAAATAATCCTTTTACTTATAAACAATATCTCATTATATGGGATATCCTAACTACAAACTACGATCAAATTTTCTCAGACCTAAATAAAAAACGTATTATAAAAGATGATATATTAAAGGTTATACAATATGTAAAAGGTTTTAGTTCTGAATTATTAAACCCGTACTGGGAGGAAAGATTAATAAATACACTATAGCAGCCGTTAATATCCTGTTAAAGTACATTAACACCAATATCACAAACCAATAACAGCCGTTAATGTACTTACTAGAGGATATTACAACCAAAAAATAAATATTATCATTTTAATACTTGCGTTACTATTACCAATATGATAATATAATAGATAACAGGATAACAAAATGAAGGGATGGGATACAATGTATAATTATTATTTTGTTACTTTTAAATGTAATGAGGAAATTCAAACTATTGAGGTTTGGCATCAATTTAGTAATATTGATGATATTAAACAAAAGTTTTTAAAAGATTGGAACCAAAGAGGTTATATGGACGTTGAAGTAATACATGTACAGCGGAAAAATGGTATTTATAAATTAGCATTATAAACAATTTAACTCGATCTGGCGAGTATAAATAGGTTTTAGGACGGAAGCGTTACAAGGCAATAACAGCAAACATTATAGCAGCCTTGTAGGTAACAAATAAAATATAAAAGGAGGATAACAGCATGAATTATAAATCTCTTTTAAGAACCACTAAAGATCAAGCGGAAATTACAAGTTATATTTGTGGTAGGGATTACAGAATTAAGGCCGGATATAGACAACCCGTATTAGATACAGGATATCAATATTTAATTAGTAAATTCCCAGAACTAAAAGAACAAATAAAAGACAATTGGTTAAAAGGTTGGGAGCAGCAACACAAAATTATTCTAAGTGCATTTAAATTAGTATAACAGATTGATAACAGCATAATAGCCGGAAATAATCAGTTGAGACTATAACAGAATTATAAATATTGAGGAGGAATATAACAGAATGAAAACATTTAAACAATTAACAGGTTACATGGGAAATCAATTTGTAAAAGAGGATCATGTTTTTATATCTGGAGAAGGTTGTTTTTATGAAACAAAAGAAAAAGCAAGAGAAATCTATAATAACAAACCTAACTCAGCAAATGGAGCGAATTTTGAATTTACTGTTGCTATTGTTGATGGGGTAGAAGTTTATAACTATCACGAAACAAATATATACAATTAACCAGCAATAACAGCCTCCCTTTACTACTTGTGACCAAAGATTGATTTTATCCCATAATTAAGAGAATAAAAAAATAAATATTAGCATAGAATCATATTGACAATATGGATTGTAATTTGATAGAATAAGATAACAGATAAATTAAGAGGAGGTATTTTAAATGAAGGTTAAAGATTTAGTTTTAAAGCTTGGTAATTCTGAAACAAAGTTTAAATTTGTTGAAGCAGATGAAGAAACATTAGTAGTTATATCGGATGTTGATAGCATGAAAAAGACATATAAGAATAGCACAATAGGAGAAGTGTTTAATAGAAATATTAAAAAGTGGATTATTCAAGGAATGGGAGAAAGTATTTTAGTAATATTAAAATAACAGATTAATACTTGTTAGAGTGCTAATCAATCCAAACACAATAACAGCCGAATAGCACTCAATAGAGGTATTAATAATAACAGGAGGTGAATAGATTGAAAACTAAAGAATTTAATAAAATGTATTGGATTAACAGAATAACAAAAGAGCTTGAAGAAAATGGTGAACCAATATGGTATGATGCAGATTTAATTAAAAAACTGGATTATTTCAAAATACTTGAAACAGACTTAAATCGGATGTCATTAATCACATTTAGATAATAACACCAATAGCAAATTTTATGCACAGTAAATAATGGAAGGTGGAGTAAAAAATGAATGAAACCATGATGGAGTCAGCAATGGTTAATAATAACGAAAAACTTGCAAAGACATTAAACTTAAAACCCATAACAAAACAAAGAAGTAAAGACCTGAACACGATATACAAATGGATTTCTAATAATCAGAACAAATCTATTTTATTATCGGTAATGGCTGGAAGTATTTGTTTTGATGTTGAAATGAAAAACGGTTATCGAATTAATGAAGGTGGAGGCATTGATGATATTGAATTGATTGATAACATAACAGAAAATTCCTATCATATCATGTTATTTTCAAGCGATATTAAATATACTACAGATCAAAGCAAAATGGAATTTGAAGCAGATTTTCAGCTTGAGACCGATGAGGCAATAATTATTTTTATGTTTGTATAGAACTGGTATATGGTAACGATATTTTAAGGAGGTTACAAAATGAAAATTTATGTAGAGATTGAACTTGACGGAGTTATAACAGCAAAAAAATTAGAAATGCCTAACGATATTCGCCACACAGTAGAAGAAAATCAATATATCAGAGATTACTTTATTAATTTAGGTTACAAGGTAGGGTATATAAGAATTTGTTAACTTGTAACCTAATGACGATTAGGTTATGAATTAACATTTTAAAGGTTAACACAGCATAAACATAATATAAATAATAACAGCAATGTGTTAACCTCTGTAAGTGCTAATAAACTATAAAATAAAAAATCTAGTATAGAAAGGAGGTCAGGCCAATGAATAACAACCACACAAATTCCCGCCACATTGACGGAGTGAAAGCCTACTACAAGGCTGGCGTATGGTATGCAGATTATAATCAGTATCAGCAGGTAAGATGGCAGCAGGGGATTAAAACTAATATTGAAGTATTTTGCTCATGGTGTCAGAAGTGGGATTTATGCCCACAAGGGTAAAGAAAAAATAATCAATAAAAAATCAATGAATAATTAAAAATTAGTTTGACAATACTATTTATAACTGCTATACTTAGTACAACAGATAAACAAAATAAAAATATTAAGGAGTTGTTTTAAATGACAGATAATACTTATAACGGTTGGAAGAACAGACAAACTTGGAACGTGGCATTATGGATTAATAACGAAGAATCACTTTACCGGGCAGCAGTTGAATTTATGAAAAGTTACAAAGGTAAAGCACCTTATAAAATGTTTATTAAAAAGAACTATATGGAAGGTGATAGAACTCCAGATAATATAGCTTGGAATGGCACAAGATTAGATTACAAGGCATTAAACGAAATGATGCAGGAATTAGTTAATTAGAACCTTTTAACCCTGCCCATTGTCGGGCAGTCTAAAGGGTTTTAAACTCTTAAATAAAAGGAGGTAATTAGAATGGATCACAATTCAAGCAAAAACCAGGAAATTAAAAGGAAATTTGTTGAAAGAGAAGTTTATTGTTGTGTTAGTGGAATGGTAGAGTACATTTTATCAAAAGGGTATGAAGACGGGGAAGCCCCGTTTTGTATGGATGATGTAGAAAATATTTACATTGATAATAATGAAAAAATTGAGGAACTACAAGACCAGAAAGAAGAATTAGAAAACGAATTAGAAGAATATGAAAACCAGGAAAATCCTGCTCCGGCTATTGAAGAAAAAATGGAACAATTAGAAAAGAAAATTTCTAAACTTGAAGACCGTATCGAAGAACTAGAAGACGAGCAAGAAGAACCGCAAGAAGTTTATGAATGGTGGATGTGTTCGGGTTGGTTAATAGATAAACTTGCAAACCATAACGAGCCAGTGTTAAAAGATGAGGGCATATGGGGCAGAACTTGCACAGGTCAGGCTATTTTACTAGATGGGGTTATATCTCGCATATGTGAAGAATTAGAAATATTAGAAGGGCAGAGAAATGAATGGAAGATATAACAACATGGTACACATGCCCGAACTGTAAAACAAAACTATTCAAATTATTACCCAATGCAACAGCAAACAATATTATAGTCTATTGTAAAAAATGTAAGCAGGAAATAACCGTAAACCTAACACCAAACACCACAAACTAAAACAGAGCCAGAGCCACAGAGCCAGAGCCGACAGCCTATAAAAAGGTTGTCGGTTTATTTTTTGTTTATAGAGTAAAAAACAACCTCTCACAATGCGTTATAAGCAAAGATAAACCGCAAGGTAATACCTAACAAGCTAAAAATATATAAAACTACTTACAAAGCAAAATAGAAGGTAATAAAACGATATCAATAAAAAGAGGTATTTATATTATGGATTTAAAGCAGCAAAAAGAACTAATAATCCTTTACAATCAATACCAGGAAGTAGACCGGGACACCATCAAGGCTAACATTAAACAATATATGGATCAGGTCAATATTAAACCTGCCCAACTATCACAGTTAACGGCAATTCCCTTACAGACTATTTACCAATTACGCAAGTTTAACGTGCCATATAAACCAGATTTTATAACAGTCTTAATAATATGCAATGCGTTAAAAATTACAATAACAGCCGTACTTGCACCACTCCCAGGTTTACCAATAACAGAACATAAAACCAAATGGACAAGCAATAAAAAGCAGCAATTTATAGATGACTATAACAGTTTACATATAACAGAACTGTGTAAAAAATACAGTATAACAGAAAGAACAGCAGGGGAGTATAACAGATTATTTAATGTAGATATGGAAGATAATGTATAACAGCAAGTCTTTTATTAATCAGCATAATACCTATTAACAGCCGATTGTAAATTTTACTGAGGAAGCATAACAGCAATCTAAAATTTCCACAGCAAATTTTTAATAAAACATTAAAATAAACCATAACAGAAAGAAGGTATAATAGCATGACAATTACTAATCAAGATTATATAAACATGATTATATTACTTCTGATGTACTTCGCAACAGGTTGGATTTTAATCGGTATATCTGCGTTAACGGTTAAATACTTTGATCCATTAAACAAAGCAACCAAACATATACAGACCGTAACAGCCGAACAGGATAAGACCAGGAGAGCAGCATAATTAAATAATTATAGTAAAAAAATAAATTTAGTTGTTGCGTTGCTATTGTGAGTATGATATACTAATAAAAAGAGAACAGGAAAGGGGTATAACAGAATGATAAATTGGGATGAGTTAACAGCAAAATTTATAGAGGTACGCAATACATTAAACCAAACAAAATATAAAACTGCATACCGTATGTCATTTAAACAGCCTTGGAAGTTTTACCGTAACAATACACCAAAAGAAGCAATAGAAATTCTTATTGATACATATGGTGAATAAAACTAAACTTATAACAGAATTCAGAGTTGGTCACGATTTTAAAAGGAGGTTTTAAAATGTTGGCAAGCGAATTAATTAAAGAATTACAAGAACGAATTGAAATGTACGGAGATTGTAAGGTTATCTTATGGGATGAAGATACAAAGGAAAATAAATATCATTTAATTAATGTAACCGCAGATGTGGCTGACGAAGGTGATAATTTAGAATCATTTATAGAATTAGAATTTGAATAAAACTGACATTTTATTCAAAAATAGAAAGGATGGGTTATAATGGAAAATTGGAATGATGAAAAACTAATGAGAAGTAAAGGTTTAGTAAAATATGAAGAGTTAGAAGATAAAGCACAAAAGGAAGCTCATGACAGATTTGCATGGGATTTTATTAACAATAAATGGAAAGATATAACAGAAGAAGAAGTTTTGATAAAGTTAAATAGATTTTGGTTTGATAAAAATGGTGGAACATATATGGGAACTGCATAACAACATAAATCAGGCATTTCATTCAATATTTGGATTGAAAAACGGAGTATAACAGAGTATTAAAGAGATTGCAGGAGGGTTTTATAATGAAAAAATGTGCATGTGGTTTTGAAACTAAAAATTCAGAATTCAAACTTTGTCCTATGTGTGGGAGAGAACTGGAAGTAGATAATGGAAAAAGATTTTATACGATGGGGTTATCCGCAGAAGAAGATCATTTTGCAGAAATTGAAATGACACATGAAGAAGCAGAAATAGTGTCTAGGGTTTTGAAAGAGTTACATGAAAATAAACCGGGTTATTGTGGTAGTTGTTGGATTGATTTTGATTAAACCAAATAGGTATTTGGTCGATATAACTCCTGGGTAAAATTCCTGGGTATTAAAAATAAAATATAAAAATAGTATTTACATTCATACTGTCAATATGATATAATTATAAAAAAGGTAAGGAGTGATTACATGTTAAAAGTTTATGAACAATTAGAAAACGGCAATTACAATTTTTATGTTTTAAGATCAAAATCCTGGGAGAAAGTTAATTATGCTGAGATAACAGATTTTAGTAAAATTGATGATGATGCAATACCAGTAAAGGAATTTTTGAACCAGGCTTTTGATACTGGAAACCACAAGGAAATTGATAAATTCATAAAGTTTAGACAGATATTATAATTCCTTGTTAAAGCCCATTTATAAAGTGGGCTTTATAGAAGGAATTATAATAAAACAGAAGGGAATTGATAGAATGAAGAATAACAAGGAATACCGCCAGGATCAGAAGCAATTTATTGAGAATTACAAAGGGGTGGATATTTATCACACCAGGAAAAATGGTTTTGAAATTGCAGGGTATTTTTTCACTTATCAATCATTAGAGGAATGCCAGAAGGTTATTGATTACAGGTTAAATAAAGATATGAAGGTAAACGAGAATAAGAGTTTAATATTTGCTTGTATTCCTAGTTAATAACAGATTAATAATATAAAGGGAGGTATAATAGATGAAAGTAAGTGCTATAAGAAAAGCCATGATGTCTGCGTATGATAACGGAGGTAAATTAGCAGGGAAAACCAGATCACTTTATACATTAAGAGAAATTGAAAGATTTTGCACTTTGATAGACAGTAAGGGAGTTTATGAGTATACAACAATTAGTAAAGAAGTAGCAGATATTTTAACTCATTATGGAATAAATATAAAAGAAAAAGGAATTGGATACCAAGTAATAAAATAACAAAAGAATCGTTTTGTAATGAGTGAAAGGAGAGATTGAAATGAGTAAAGAAATTTTTAAATCTGGTGATAAAGTATATAGTAAGTCTATGAAGAAGAATTTTGTGATTGCTAAGAGGGAAGGAGAATTTGCCTGTACTGTCATTGATATTAATATGAATAACTCTAATAATTTTGAAACTTACGTTTTATCTAATCATGATTTACAAAAAGGTTGGACATAAAATATTAACGTCAAACAATCATTTGGATAAAATATGAAAGGTGGTTTAACAATGAGTATTGAAAAATTAATTAAACCAGTAGAGATTAAATATAAAAATAGCGGTCTATCACCTGAAGGGTTGGAAATATGGGAATTAGAAGACGAATATAGTTTAACAGAAGAACAACGTAATAATATTGAAGAAATTGAACACTTTGATTTAGAATCATATGGTGAAATGGGAGTAGATTATTTTGGTTGTGAAAGTGGTTATATAGAACTTAAAGAAGGTATTTTTCATTTTGATTTTGAAAAACTTGAATTTAATATTATTAAGTTATATATAACAGGTGAAGATAAAGAAAGATTCTTACAGGAAGATTATAGAGAGTTAATAGAGCATTGGGAAGAAGTGTATTATAATAACTTTGATGAATACGAAGAAGACATAGAACAATTTAAGACTTTTGATGAATATTTTAAATAACATTATAAATCCTGGGATTGGTTAAATAATAAGATATAATAAAATAGGAGTGATTAAATATGCAGACATTAGAAAATAGAATAAAGGAAGTTGACCAGATGGAAACACAGAGAAGATTTTTAGAATTAATCAATAATTATAATTCAGCAGACCGTAAACTTATAAAGGCAAATTTCAAACGTATTCTAAAAGAGTTTAATATTCAACCAAAGGATATAATGGAACTAGGATATTCTAGTAGTAATACTTATGCTTGGGGTACAACTTGTAATAAAAATATACCACTTTTTAATCAAGCACTTCATATAGCTTGTGAATTCAATTTTGACATACAGGAATTTCTAAAAGAAATTTAATTTTATTATTGATTTACTATTGACAGTATGGATTATATCGCCTATAATTATATTAATAAAATAATTATAGGAGGTATCTTTAATGGAAATATCAGAAATGTATCGTGTTAGAAGGAATGCTTTAAGAGCAGGAGAGAATACTAAACAGGCTGTTAAAGAATATTTAGAAGGATTAAATGATGCAGAAATCGAACAACATTTAATAGAAATAGAAAGTAGAAAAACCAAAAGACCAAAAAAGAGAGAAGATAAAATTAAATTAATTGCAGCTAGAGTATGTCAGGGAGATGTATTTTTAAGTAGTCAAAGTAATTATTAAACTTTTAACAGAAGGTGGAATTGGATCAATATTTGAAAGGTGGAATAACAATGAAACACGAAGAAATGATGGATAAGGCATGGAGGTTTATTAACGAAACAGGTATAACGGAAAGCAAAGAGGATTATGAAAAGAATAATGATTTAATCCTGGTGGAAAGTATTTATCAGGTTAGGGGTGCTTATTATGCGGATTTAGAAAATGGTAAAGATAAAGATTATGAAGATGTTTTTGAGTTTTTAAATAAACATGGGATTAAGTTTGAATAGATTAAGATATTCATTTTAAGTTAGGAGGCGTTTAACATGGATGAATTTAATAACTGGTTTAACACTGGCAATACGGAAAACGGATTAGAAATATGGTGTGCGGTAGATGTATTAGAAGGTGAAAAATATCTGAAGGTAAAGTATAAAAAAGATGGAAAGCAAGTAGATACTATACAAGTTTACCCGGTGAAAAAGATAAAAATGCTTAGTAATCTTATTGATATCATCAATTATAAAACAAATTACCCACATATAGATTTAGTGGCGAGAAGGTAATATTAAATCCAAACAAGGTTTCTATAACAAGTTAGGAAAGGAGAAAATTTATGTATGTAATTTGTACAAACGATGTGCCTTTTGTAGTTTTAAATATTAATGATCCTGAAAAAGCAGAGAAACTAACTAAATTAATTCAAAAAGGTTTCGATTCTCGTAAGAAAACTGGTGGTTTTATGCAAAAAGTTTATGTGTATTTAAGAGAAATCCCAACTATAGATTCAATAGACAATATAAAATTTCCAGGTTGGGATAACGAATGGCCTAGAGTTATAACAGAAGTATAATTCCATAATGATAAATATAAGGGAGGAATTATGATGAAAATAATTATTAAAGATCAATATCAAGGTGATGTTGAAATTGATGTTAGAAAAAATTATGGTGGAAAAGTTTACGAAAAAGGTAGTATGCTTTGTAGAGTATCACCGTGGAGTGCTTCTGGATGTCCGTTGACATTAGAAATAGCTATTACACCAACAGGAGAAATTTTATTTAGGGAATGGGATTGGTCGGGACTTGGTAATTATTATTTACACACAATTGTTAATACTGATATTGAAGTTACTGAAGCTATGTCTGATACGGTATCAGGTTTATTTAGTGGTAGAATAAAATTTGAAGGTATTAAAATAGCAGTAGGTGCAAGTGTACAAGAAATATGCCCTATTAATATCGAAAAAGAAGAAAGGTTAATTGGTAAGAAAATTTATCTGGCATAGTTTTAATAGAAAGTACATTTCATCATGAAAGGAGATAAATAAAATGCAACAAATCCGATACAATAAGAAAATAAATCCATCAGCAATTTTGATTGAGGATGGCAAAGTAATAATATATGTTTTTGATTTGGAAAACGAACTAGGTGAATATAGTTACACAATGGAAGATTTCCAGAGATGGGGATTTAATAAACAGGGTAAATTTTTAAGGGATTGTTGGGATCATAAATACAGTTATCTATCAGACCAGGAAATAGAGGAATTTATAAACCAGATTGATATCTCAGCTTTTGAAAGAATTGTAATGGAAGTGAAATATAAATGATATTAACTATGTAAGGATAGGGCATTACACCACTATCCTTTTATTATAGGGATGATGTTATAAAACGATCCTAGTTATAGGTTGTGCGGAGTTGGGTATAAAAATTCTATGGAAAAATTTAGAGAAAATTTCATTTTACTATTGCAAATATTAAACGTATCAATTATAATAGTAATATAATAAATTATAAAAATTAAGGAGTGATTTACAATGCAGAGAAAGAGTTTATCATGGTCAGTAAAGCAGGTTAATACAATGATTAATAAGGAATCTATCATATTTGACAATCCTGTGCAAAGACCAGCAGGACAATGGAAAGATGAAGATAAGTCATTACTTATCCATTCTACACTAGAAATGTTTGTTCCTGATATCTATGCTATACAGGAGAAACATGAAACAGGGAACACCTATAGTATAATTGACGGACTCCAGAGACTTACTATTATTCATTCATTTTTAAATGATGAATGGGCATTAACAGAACTCCCACAAATCAGACTTGAATCAACTGGTGAAAAGTTTAATATTTCAGGCAAGAAATTCACAGAACTTCCAGAAGAAGTACAGGATGAAATTAAAGGGTTTATGCTCTCCTTCAAACTGATTGAACTTGAAGAAGATGATGATGAAGAAAGTATTGTAAATGATATTTTCTACCGTTTGAATAATGGTAAACCTGTAAGCAAAGAACATCTTGCCTTAGTATCAGCAAAGAAGAATATACAGGAATTTGTACATAAGATCATAACAGAACATAAATTATTTACGGACGTAGCACACTTTACAAATAATGCAGTAAAGAAATCAGATAAGCAGATGACGGTATTACAATCAATCATCTTAGTATCGGGGTTGGAATATAACACATTCAATACAAAGGATGTTGAGAAATTCTTTATGCAAAATGACATAACGGATGAAGTCTTAAACCGCACAGAGGAATTATTCACAACCATAGCAAGTAGTTTTGGTAATGAGTATAACAAATTCTGCACCAAGATTAATATAGTATCTATGGTAGGATTCTTAAACAGTCTGGACAATCAAGAACAGATTAAGAGTTTCCTCACATGGTATCCTAAAAACAGTAAACCAGGAGATGTATATAAAAACAATTGTGGAGCAGGATCAACGAAGAAAGAGAGAATCAATGGCAGGATTAATGGATTGAAGGAAATTTATGATAATTGGATTAAAGATAATTTTAAGTTGACAGCATAAGGGATACTTTAGTAAAATAAATATAATAACAAAAAAAGGAAGTGTATTGAATGAGTGAACAAGAAGACATTTATCAAGAAAATGGTTACGATAACAGGGAAGATTATTTACAGGCAATGAGTGATGAGTACGGAGTACCTTTAGAAATGGTAATGGAATTAGCAGACCTAATGCCAGGAGAAGAATTTGATGGCCTAATCTCAGCCTTAGAAGATGCAGAAGGAATGTTTGACTAATAATAGAACATATAGGGAAGGTGAAACAATCCTTCCCTAAGAAACAAAATATAATAACAGGAGGAATACATATGATTGAAGATTGGATGAAAAATTGTAACCATTGCAGATTTTTTAGAGAAGGGTATTGTACTAAAGAAATTTTTGAAATTGATGTTGAAAATAACATAGATACTATTATAGATGATGGATTGATTGAAGAAGCAGTTCGTGAAGGATTCTCAGAAAAGGTATTTAACAGCATCAGTAAAAACAAAAAGAAGGTTTTTGACGAAGAATTAAATAATGCAATAATTAATTGGGTAGAAGAAATTAGTGATCAAGTTGCAATAATGTTAAGGAATAATTTTAGTTATGAATATGGAGTAGTACCGAAGAATAGTAGAGAATTTTATTGCAGTTATTGGGATTAATACATAAGAAAATATGATATGTTAAAATAACATAATAGAAGTGGGGATTTATCATGATTTTTGTACGAGTGAGTATAACAGAGTATAAGGGAGAATAAAGGAGGTATAATTATGAAGATAATAATATTGATGGGTTTACCTGCAAGTGGTAAAACTACTTTTGCTAAAAATTATATAAAAGAAAACGGAAGTAATAATTATGTGAGAAAAAATAAACGCCTTATAGCACATATAGATATGGATAAATATAACGGAAGAAAAGATAAAGACCAAATTTTAAAAAGAGATGTTGCAAGTTATTCAAGAAGTAAATACGATGAAGTAATTATAGATGGATTGTTTTTAACTAATGAAAGTATTTTTCATATAATTGACATTATTAAAAATAACATAAAGAATGATAACCTAGAAATACATTATTGGAAACCAGATATTGAATCATGCCTTTATAACGATCAATATAGAAGAAATAAAGATTCAGCGATTACAATTAAAAATGCAAAAATAGAAGTAATAGACAAACAGTCTATCCAAGAAAAATATAGCATAGAAAACATAAATATTATTGAGCATAAAGTAAAAAGAAAATCTGATTTACAAATGTTTATAGACCAATATCATATTTATGTTAATGACCGCTATGAAATGACTTCTTCAAGTTGGTGTTTAGGTGGATCATGGGGTGATTGTTGGGGTGGTCATGGTACTGTGAGTGCCGAAGCACAACCTGTAGGATTTGAACAATTTGATTCTTTATTACAAGAAATATGTCCTCAAATAACATTCCTTCAGTATAAAAATATTTATAATAAGTGTGTATCAACAGAAACTTCTTCGCAGGGTGATTATTATGGTGGAAGCACAGAACATGCCAATTTTGTTTGTAATGTTAGCATATTATATAATGAATTAGTTGGTTTAGGATTAATTGAAACCAAATAGAAATTTGGTTTGGAGTATAACAGATTTAAATTTAAAGAAAGAAGGAATTAGGAATGAAAAGATTATTAATGTTAAAACCGAATATGTGTGCATCCGGTGATACTAAAGAAGGTAAAATATACGAAATTATTGAAGATTACTTGTCTATTCCCGATGATGAAGAGAATGATAAAGTTGGATTTAGTATTGAATACAGTAAAGAAAACGCTTTGAAATATCTTGATGCTGAAAGATGGGTAAAAATAAAAGATGAGAGCAGCGAAGATGATTTTGAAGCGTATGAAGATGATGATAGATTTATTATTTTTGAAAACGATAAAGAGCTTGCTCATGAATTAATAAATAGAGTTGAAGGATTAGATAAAGCAATTGTTAATGTAGCAGTTTTATTTATGAAAGCATAACAGATTAAGAAAGGTGGAATTGAAATTGTTAAGTTTATTATCAAAAGAACAAAGGGAGTTATTTGATCTTAAAAGAAACTTAATAGCAGATTCATATCATAGAATGGCTACTAATCGTTGTGTGGATTATAGAAAAGAACAAATAGATAAATGCGACCAATGGTTAGAAGAAATGACTAAAATTTTAGAAGAAGTTAAATAACAACACCAAATCGTTGTTTGGAAGTATTTTAAAGGAGGTCTTAATAAATGTTTAAAGTAAGAGATATTCAAACTAAAAAGGAATATAAGGTTTATGCGGTAAGCGATAAGGATGATGATAAAAAATATATCCCGCAAGATTTATGGTTTTTAATTTGGGATGATGATTGGATGTGGATCAATGCAGTAGACACAGAACCTATAGATTGATATGAAATGGTTATTTGATAATAACAGGAAGGAAGGATAATTATGAATTTTATAAAGTTTATCATAGTTTGGTTTTCAATGATATTAACAGCAGTATTTCTTCCATTGATTAGTACGTTATATAATGTGGAATTAGAGTTAAACAGAAGATAATAAGAGATTAAAACAAGGAGATTTATATGATAGAAATAGAATGTTACGACATAAGAAAAAGTGAACGATTTATAAGAAAATTTAAAAATCCTTATAAAGCCAGAAATTTTCTATCTAGAGTATATCATTCAAAGAACATATTTACGGAAACAGTAAAAGCAGATAATAAAAAAGAATTTAATATTGCTACATGTAATGGAATAATATAATAATGAAGTGAGAGGAGAGAATTTAATGAAAAATTACATAGAAGAAAGTCTTAAACTTGATAACATGGAACAAGATTTAATTTACGCATGTAAATCCTGGTATGGTGGAAACGGTATTGAAAAAGTAATTGGTGATTATTGCGGATATGATGCTAGTAACGTTGGAGCAGAAGCAAAATATCATTTTCTTTCAAAATTGTTAATCAAGTTAATTAAAAACAAAAATATAAACCTTACAGAATTATTTGATGATTTATCGCCAAGAAATATTAATGAATTTGGTGGATTAGGGAAACAAGATCAAAGAAATACTAATGAAATAATTTTTGGTAAGATGGTTTTATTAATATGTAATTTACAGGTCAAAGAAATGCGTAAAGATGGAACGTATATAAATCTTGTTGATTTAGGCGAACCGAATGAAAAGTTTCGTAAGAAAGAAATTACTATGTAGAAACATTACAAAATGTGAATTTGGACATAAGTGAAAGGAGTTTATAATGAATAGGAATATAGACATTGAGAATTTAACAGATGAAGATATGAGATTACTTGAAGTTATTAATTGGCAAGGTAGAGTAGTTAGACATTTCAAAGGTGGTTTATATTTAATTGTAGACGTTCACGTTCAGCATACAGAAACTAATGAGAGAATGATTTACTACAAGGCATTATATGGTGAATGTAAAACATATATAAAACCATCAAAGATGTTTATAGAAAGATGTACGGAAGATCAATATAAACAATATAATCAAAAATATAGATTTCAACCAGTGGAGTTATGATAAATAATAAAGAAGGAGAGATAATTAATAGATGAATAATATTATTTTTGAATACAAACTTGAAGTGCCAGATAATTATCAAAAAATAGAAGATATAATTAATAAACCATTTATTATTAATGAAATTCCGATTGGGATTATAAAAGAAGCAATTTTAGTAGATGAAGATGAGTCTAATAAATATTATTTATGTAAAGGTGTAATTTGGGAAAATTTTATTTATCAAGAATTTTATAAAGGTAAAAAAGAAAATAGTATTGCGTTAGCTTGTCTTGGTATTGATGAATAATGCTACAAATGATATATTCCACTACAATACATATAATAGAAAGGGTGGAATGTCAAAATGAAAAGATTTATAATCCATTTTTATCTTATTTCAGAACCACTTAATAAAAGAATGTTTATGGGAGAGTTTGAAAATAAAGATCAAGCAATAAAGCAACTTCGTTCCTATATTGATAATATTGATATTGTTATTTTTGAAATTGTCGAAATGGAAAATTAAAAGGAGGAAACAAAAATGTCAAACAACCAAATTAAAAAACTTGTTACCTGGGCAAAAAATCTTCCATCAGATTATCAATTTAAGAATATAAAAGAAGCACATGAATATCAATTATATTTAGATTTAAAATGGAGTGGATTAGTGTATGAATAAATATAAAATAGATAAATTACCTACTGGTTGGATTGTTTATAATAATCTATTCGACGCTTCACATTTAACAAAATGGCAAAAGTTTTATATATTTATTAGATATGACGTTTCATATTGGTTTATTATTAGATGGGAAAGATTTAAAGATATATTTAGGAGGAAAAATTATTTTGAATAAAGTTTTTGTGGGTAAAGAAGCAACTATATTAAATGGTAAATGTGCTGGAATTACTGGTATGGTGGTAGGTGCAAATAGCGAAGATAAAATGGTGGAGATAAGGGTTGAAGTAGGCACTTACATTAGTACTACTTATGAAAATATATCTCAAGAATAATAACGTAAAAAGCCAATTCTATTTCAATATTTTCTTGACAACAATTAATTAAAAGTATAATATAAATAAAAGGAAAGAGAGATGAAATGTTAAAAATGTTTTTCAGAAAAAAATATTTAGTTATAATCAATCTTTTTATGAAGAGTACAGGCGAATTATTATATACACACAAATGTTTATGTTATGATAATGGTAAAAAACTTCAAGAAAAAATTGACAAAGAAATAATAAGACTTGCCGATATAATGCCTGGAGTAAATACGGAAGTTCTTTCTATAGAGGAAATTAAATGCATATAAATTGGGAATTGTAGCTTGTGGATAACTTTGATTTTTACGAAAAGGAGGTGCATTTAATATAATGGAAAGTATAGAATTAGAAAAGAAAAGATCAAGTAAAATTCAAGAATTACTTAATCAAATTCCAAAAGTAGGGGATAGATTAAAATCACATATAGAATCGGATAGGTTCCCATACACATATGCGTATGATTTTGAAAGAAGTGGTTCCAGAAGTGATACGGGTACTAAATTAAGAGAGAAATTTAAAGAAGATATAAAAGGGTATGCAAGAGAAATTATTTCTAGAGCCTTTAGTTATATTGTAAAAGAATATTCATTTGATTTATTGTGGGATATTATAGACGAAGAACCTGGAGATAATATTAAAGAAACCTATCTTTATATTATGAATAATTTTTCAATTTATAATTAGATAGAAAGGATGGGAAAGATGTTTAAAGTCACAGAGAAAATAAACATTAAAGAAAATGTTTGGGAGTATATTTTTAATTTAATTCAGGAATTTAAAACGGAATATGGATTTATAATTAAATCTTTAGGACACTTAGAAAAAGATATTTATTATTTTTCAATGGATAAATACACAATATATTTTGAAGTTAATTCAAAAGGATTTTGGTTAACATTAGAAGCAGATGTTAATTTAAAAGATTTTAATATGAAATATAATTTTATTTTCGGAAAAGATGAAAATTAACACCAAATAATCTTTTTGAACACTTTTATGTAGGAGGTGAAATCATAATGAAACAACAAAATGTATCTTACTATAGTGACAAATTACAGAAGTTAATCAGAGATGCAAAAAATAATAATATACATATGGAGGTAAGAA
The DNA here is from genome assembly GCF_021372645.1 of Clostridium sp. GTDB lineage: Bacteria > Bacillota > Clostridia > Clostridiales > Clostridiaceae > Clostridium. Next base: position 109,442 of record NZ_JAJFUC010000015.1, read on the forward strand.
CAAATACAATAATATTTGTTGATAAGAATACAGGAGAAATAATATCTCTTGATTTAACAAATATTAGATAATTGGAGGTATCACAGCACAATGAAGAAGTACATTCTTACACTATTACTAATAACCCTAATGGTGACAATAGGATTATGTCAAGTTCAATCACAAATACAAACACAAAATATAAATACTGTTAAACATAAACCAAAACCAGAATTACAAGTTAAACCACAACCTAAAGAACCAAAAAATAATTATGTAATAATGCAAGCAACGGCATATGATCTTTCAATTAGATGTTGTGGTAAATCTTATTCTAATCCATCTAGGGGTATTACCAGAGATGGAAGTAATCTAAACAATAAATCTTATAGACAAGCACTAACAGTAGCCTCAAATAAATTTCCGTTAGGTACAAAATTAAAATTAGAATTTCCAGAATCACATAATAAATATAATGGAGTTTATACCGTACGTGATACTGGAAGTTTTGATAAAAATGTTTTAGATGTTTATGTGGGTGATTATGGGGAGAGGGTGAACCAGGATACTATTAATTTTGGAAGAGTAGATGTTAAAGTTTATATAATAAATAAGAAAGGAGAAATATAAAATGTGGGATGAATTATTACAATCTGTAATATTTGGTAAGAAAGTTACCTATAATAACGAAGAATATTTTATAATACATAGTCTTGAAAAAGATTTCTATCTAACAGTTAAAGCAAAATCAGAATATCCAGCACAAGTATATTTATTAAAAGTTGAAAATATTGATATAAAATCCTGATTTTATTATGAGTTGGAAAGGAGGTAAATTTGGACAAAAAACCATATATAAAATATAAAGATTGCCATAAAATTATTGACAATGTTGAACATAAAATGTGTAAAACATGTAAAAGTTGGTTTGAAATGAATAATAATAATTTTGTTGTTCAACCAAGTAAAAGAGATGGTTTTAGTGATAAATGTATTGTTTGTAACAATAAATATAAAAAAGAATATTATGCTAAAACAAGGGAACATCAAATCGCTTTAGCAAGTGAAAGGCAAAAGAATAATAAAGATAAAAAAGCTATTTATAATAAAAATCACTACAAGCATGAATATGTAAGAATTAAACACAAAGAACAATTAAAACAACAAAAAGAAAGTGGTTATCATGCTGAATATTTAAGAAAACATCCTGAGAAAATAAAACAATATGCTAAAAATCATAGACATCATGATATTACTAACAAAGAATGGATTGCATGTAAAGATTATTTTAAAAACGAAGATGGGGAATGGTGTTGTATTTATTGTGGTTTAACCGAAAAAGAACATAAGCAAAAATATAAAGAACAATTACATAAAGATCATGTTGATAATGAGGGTTATAATGACATTAGAAATTGTGTTCCTGCTTGTAAGAATTGTAATAGTAATAAATGGGCGTTTCCGATGGAGGAATGGTATAAAAAGCAAGACTTTTATAATGAAGATAATATTATAAAAATAAATAAATGGTGTGATGGTGATTATAAAAAATACATAGAAAATAAACCTCAATATAAAATAAAAAGAAGTAGGGTTAATAATGAGGATGGGACATATTACATGCAACATGAATTATGGACAGTGGATGAGAAAAGAAATCTAGTTGAATGTGTGGATATAGCTAAAAACAAAAAAGATTTAAATTTAGATTTAATAATTGAGAAAGGAGAATAAAACGTTAATTGATTGAAACCTGGGTGTTAGCACTTTTATATAGTTGGCATAAGAAATTAAACATTAAATTACTCTTTGAGAGTTGGCCTATATATCTTCCTTTGTGCATGTTGTGCTTGTATATAATAGCTGAGATATTAATATTCAATGACCAATATTGGATTACTCAATATGGATCACAAATAAAACAAATAACCTTACTTAGTTATTTAGGATTAGTATTAAAATATAAACTTTATGATTCTGAAAATACAAACCAAAGTGAATTGAAAAGGTTTTTAACTTCACCATTTATAATAGCAATTATATGTTTAGTAATTGGTTATAGTATGAATTTCATAGCAATCACTATGAATTCAGGACATATGCCAGTATTCCCATCCACTACGTATTTTACTGGTTACACGGACTCTAGTAGTTTTACTAAAGATAGTTTTTATGTATTAGGAGATAGTACAAGCAAGGCAATACCACTTTGTGATATATATGATATTTATTATAGTAATCTTAGTTTAGGAGATGTATTTGTTAGATGTTATGTGTTTTTATTAATATACCATTCTATTAGAAGAATTAATAAAAACATAAAATAATTATAGACAATTTATACAACATTGTGTTAATATGTAATAGAAGATAAAATATATTACATATTAAGGAGTTGTTTGAAATGCAGAGTATTGTTAATGCGGTGTTGAATACGGTATTTGTTAGTATTCCAGAAAGTATAATATGGGTTTTATTTGTTTTATTTTTACTAAAACGTAATGATCTGTTAGACATTTACAGATGGAAAGATAATTTAAAACAAATAATGATTGCTGTTATTCCAGTATCTATTAGTATAAATCTAATGAGATATATTTTACATATCGGCAATCTAATTAATTTTATCATTATTGAAGTTATGATGATTTTATTAATTACTTATATAATAAAGAAAAATAATTTTCTACAAGAAAAAATTAATTATTTAAAAATTGTTATTTATGTATTACTGGCAGATTTTATTTTAATTTTTATTACAGAAGGTTTATTGGGTTTAATAGTAATACAAATATTAAATATGAATATAGAAACAATTAATAATAACATTTTATTGAATATCGTTTTGTCATTCATTCCACGAAGTATACAAATCCTCTTGATAAGTTTTTGTATATATAAACAGAATATAGGAAAGATGATAAATTATATAGAATTAATAATAGAAAACAAAGTGTTATCTATATCAATGAGTATATTTTTAATTATGGTAATAATCTCTAATGCTATTTTAGATAGATTCATATTAGGAATGAATTATTTAAATCATTATATTATTCCTGTTAAAATTTCAATTACAGTTATAATAATTTTAATCCCGATAATTATGATTAGTTCTTATATTATCTCTATTTATAACTTATTGTGGATTAATTTAAAAATACAAAAAGAAAAAGATAATATGCTAAATGATATTTATTAAAGGAGGTGAAATTTTTGAAGAAGTATGGTCTTATTGCTAGTATAGTTGTTATAGCAGCTACTATTTTTGGTACATGTGTTGCATCACATCTTTTGTTTAACGAACCCCGTGTCCCTTCCATGCTTTCTAAGTAATGAAGCAAAATATTCTGTACAGTTTGTTTTTACACTCTGTACAGAATAAAAAAATAATAATTCTCAATAAAAGTATTGTAAAAAATTACAAGAGGTGATACAATGATTACATAAAATATGAAGGAGTGATTATCAATGATTAAAGAGAAAACCAGGGAGGAATTATCAAACGAACTTAGAAAGGCGATTGGTTACAGATCAATATCTCAATTCGCAAAAGATTGTAGGATGGTTGATGTTAGTTTAATAGTTAATATTTTAGACAAACGGATTGTTGTACTGCCTGAGAGAGAAGTGTTGAGGACTATTGAAAGAGCAAGTGAAGGTAGAGTAACTTATACATACCTTTGTCAAATTTGCGGTTACTCAAAGTATGATTCTAATGAAGATAAAACCTGGGCAACTTATCAACCAGAGCGTGGTTCTGTTTACATGGCAGATTTAGGATTGAATAATATGGATTCAGAACAGGAGGGTGTTAGACCAGTTCTGATTGTCTCAAATGAAACAGGAAATAAATACGGAAGTATAATAACAGTTGCACCTTTAACTTCACAAAGAAAACGTAAACTGCCTATACATGTTGAATTGAACGTAGATGACGGAATGCGAAGGGATTCTCTTATTTGTCTGGAACAGACTAGGGCAATAAGTAAACGTAGATTATTCTATAACGGTGTACCAATTAAAGTGCTTAAATTATCTGAAGCAAAAATAGAAGAAGTCAACACGGCAATAGAAAAACAATTCGGTTTGATAGATTGTTTATTTAATAATGAAGTTGCTTTTGAACTTATTGAGCAGATTGAAACACTTGAACAAAATATAAAAACTAAAAAAATTAAACCTTCGTTCTTATCTGAATTGCTTAATGGTAAACGCAAGGAATTAATTGCCTACTATAAGAAGTATAACAAGAATGAAAACTCAGTTATTAAAAATTATGAAGGGACGAGAGAATTTATGCCTTTAGTTGTAGGAGGTTGAATAAATGATTGATGAGTTAGAAATTAAAAGTTTTGATGTTAAATTTGGGACTAAATCAAAGGTGTTTCAATATAGTAATACGATTGTTGTTGAAACACCGTTGGATACATGGATGATAAAGGTTACTAATAGGCAGGTTAGACCAATCTGCCTATTACATAAAAATAAATTTGGAAGAATTAATAAATTCCATATTCAAAATTGGAAGACATGTCTATATCACACATATGACTCTATTTACAGGCATAAAGGGATGCATCTTGTAGGTGCATCCAATACATACAATAAAGGTAGTCAAGTAAAATGAAAAAATATTTTCGGTACTTATACACTTTAAAATATATTAAACTTTTTAGTTACTGGAGTGCCAGATCATTACAGTTATCACGCAAGGAAAACCATCAACACAAATATATGTATTACTATGGATTTGAAATCCTCTATGGAGCAATAAACAAAGGATTACTACTATTATTAGCAGGTTTAATATTAGATATTTTACCTCAAATTCTTGTTACTACACTTTCATTCATGTTGCTTAGAATTTTTATAGGTGGTTTACATTTTAACAATTATACTAAGTGTGCCTGGATTTCATTAGTTACATTAGTTGGTATGGGACTGTTAGGGAAATACATTCCTTATAATAACTTGATGAATATAATAGTTTTCATATCATTATTTTTTATCATACTAAGATATGCTCCAATCCCACATCCTAACAGACCACTTAAAGATGGGGATAAAGGTAAATTTAAATGTATAGCATTTTGTTTATTAATCGCAATATATTGTGTTGAACTATTAAAAGGCAATCCCGATATCAACAATTCTATTATGTATGGTGTTTTGTTAGCAGGAATTATTGCCTTACCTATATTTAAGAATGTCGAATAAAAGAATATAATGTCGGTAAGTTTAAATTGTAATATATAAATAAAAGTTTTACAATAGAATTTATAAGAAATATGTCGTATTAATATGGTAAAGTAAAAAAATTTTAGTCTAAATAATGTTGTATTTATTTATTACAATGATTATAATAAAAAATAATCGAACAAATGTTCTAATAATAATTTAATACAGGAGGGTTTAATTATATGCTAAATAAACAAGTAGGAGTAATCAGGAATCAAGATGGATACTTTGTTAATATGAGGCAGATAAAAGGAGGGCATTATTACACATTATATAATGGAATAACTACAGGATTTACATTCTATGAAAACAAAAAAACAATGGATAACGATTTAAAGATACTTGGAGAAGGGTTTTATACGGAATACATAAGTTTAAAAGATATTCCAGATGGCATTAGAATTTCAACGAACAAAATAAACAAAATATAATAATACATGTTTAGAATTATTGACACCTGTCAAGACTTATAATATAATTACATAGTAAATGTGATTAAGTATTTGGAGGTGTAAATAAATGACCAGAGATAGGGAACTACAATTAAAAAATAAGTTAAAAAATATTATTCGTGAATTTGGTTATGACAACAACATTAAACAATCTGTAATGGATGAATTCAAATCACGCAATCTTCCTGCATTACGTGCTGCATGGGTATTTTCAGAGAATCTTGATTTAGACACACTTACTGATTCAGAAGAAGATATCCAGTTTCTCTTCTTATTTAGTCTTGCCTTGAATAACGCATTAAAAGAAAAAGATATTGATATGTTAAAAGATTATCAGAACTATTTTACAAAGGTAGAAGTGTCTGAATGGGAAAACTATGCTGAAGAAAAAGAGTCTGACAATGTTTTCCCTTACAATTTTAAAGATGCACAAGAGATTGTTCCTGGCCGACAATGGCAAACTAAACTCACAGCACAACAATTAAATGAGTTGTATAATGTGTTAATCTGGAACCCTAATTCTCAAAGGGGGTTCAAGGTAACAAAAAAGGCAATTAGAATTAATGAAGACCCTAATAAAGTTAAAGAGATAGCAAATAGTATGCTTGCTGGAACATATTATCCAGATCACTTAAAGATTAATGTTTTAAAAGGTGAAACAGCACCTATTTGGAATCCTAAAACCAGAATATTGACTTTAAGAGAGGGGACTATCCTGAATATTTTTGATGGTCAACACAGGAAATCAGCTACCGCTTTAGCTCTAATTGAAGAACCAGATTTAGAGTTTGTTTGGCCTATAGTTATTACACATTTATCAGAAATTGAAACACACAATGCAATGGTACAAATAAACAAGCAAACACCTATCAGAGAAGAAGTTATAGCACCGAAAGATTATAGCAAAAATGAAAATCTTGTTGTTGATAAAATTATGGATAGTCGTGGTGATTTAGCAAATGCAACTAAAGATACTGATAGTTTTGTGAAATCAGATAGGGGATTAACAACCAAGTCCATTCTTGCCGATGCAATCAAAGATAATTATGGAGATCAATTAGATTCTGCTATGCAACGTGACGAAGTTGCCAGTTGGATTGTTGAATTTACTAATTATCTCATGGGATATTACCAAAATGAGTTTATTGTTAATCCTTATGAGGTAAAAAAGAATAGTTATATTAACAATTTAAATATGTTTTATGCTTATATTGCACTTTCCACAGTATTAAAAGATAATAAACAATGGAAAGAAGAACTTAAACAAGCGATTGAATCAATTGATTTTAGTATCGAAAATCCAATATGGAGAGAAATTGGGATTATTAAAGAGAATAAAATCAATAAAACCACTAAAAATAAACTGTATAACTTGTTTAAAGGTGGTGTGAAGTAATGGAATTTAAAGTAGATAATGAAATTAAACAAGAATATCTACTAAACAAACCAACGGGAACGGCAGAGAGTGATACTTTTGTGTTGCGAGAATTTGATAATTATGAAGCAAAAGTTGGTAAACAGGTTTATAATCTTAGTATTCCTGAGTTAAATGAAATGTTTTCAATGTTACGCAATACTTCTAAACGTGGAGCAGGAAAAAACAAGTCAATTTTAATAAGTTATATTGATTTTTGCGTTGCTAAAAAAATAGTAGTCCATATGGAAAATAGAGCAAAGTATATTGATGTTGAAAAATTTGTGGCTAGGCAAGCATTATTAAACAAATATATTACTAAAGAAAAACTAATACAATACCAAAATATTCTGTTTAATGAGCAAGACCAATTACTTTTATGGTTGCTTTTCATTGGTGTTAGGGGTAGAACAATTGAAAATGCTACAATGGAGGAAATAATTAATTTAACTATTGATGATGTATTCCCTGAAAAGGGCAGATTGATTTTAAAACAGAATGATGGTAAGGATAGGATATTAGATAATGTAGATGGTTTTATTATTGATTTGATTAAATCAGTCTACGAACAAGAGTTTTACGTTGAAAACAATGGAGAAATGACTAATAATCCTAGAGTTCCAGACCCTAGACGTAGTAAAATTAATAGAACTGGTGAATTTAGTAGACATATTTTTAGAACACCTGGGAAAAACAAGTTTGATAGTTTTAGTCCTAGTTTGCTCAATTCAAGAATGAGAAAAATACAAACTTATTGTGATAATAAATATATTACATGGAGTTCGTTGTATTTTTCAGGAATGCTTCAAATGGCATTTAATATTTATCACGAAAAAGGCGAAATTGATAAAGAAGATTTCATTAATATTTGTGATAGGTATAATTATGGATCAGGTGATCCTCAAAAATACTGGCACGTTTTAAAAGAATTATTTGAGCAATATAAGGAAGTGTTGCGAAATTGATTTTAGAATCTATGTGGAAAAAGCATAAAATATTAACACATATAAAAACAGGACTAGTAGACAAGGGTTATAATTTTAAATCCTTGTCTACTCTTAATTCACAAATTGAATTACTAGATAAGTTAATCAAAGAGGAAAGTTTTAATCAGTTAGAACAACTTCTCAGAAAAACCAACTACCGTCTTCTTAAACAAATAGAAAAGGGCGAAGAATATTTAGTGAGTATTATAAATCATCCTGACCAATGGCAACTATGTAAAATTGACGAATATTGTGAAGAATGTTTGAATAATAATTCATTAATTTTTTGTACGGAACGGGGAGAAATATTGGCATTTAATAAGAATGATTATGGTCAAAAATACATTAATAATAAATGGCAATAAGAAAGGAATGAATTAAATGAATATAGGTCAAAAAATTGAAATATTATTTCAAAGATCGGACTATAAAAATTATGCTGATTGGGGAAGGGCAATGAATTTGTCTGGTGATTGGCTTAATGATATGAAGAAAAAAGATACTATTAAAACTGTAGATATAACCAAATTAATTATATTTACAGAGTTTAATCATATCACTCTTGAAGAACTGTTAAAAAATGATAGATCAATTGACTTTAACGATGATTTACCAGATAATGATATTAAACAAATGTTAAATAAAATTCAAATACAACTTAAAGATGAATCCAAGTTTGAAAATTTTATCATGAATGAAGCAAGTAAAGAAATAACTTATGATGCAATTGATGTTTTAAAGGGATTAATTAAAAGTAACCTATGACATTGCTAAAAATTAATACTTAAATATTTCACTTAAGTCATTCAGTATTCCACACATTTAATACATATTTAACAAGAGTGGAGAATGGCAAGTGAAATTTACCAAAATCAAGAAAAGAAAAATTTATGAGACTTGGTTCCACAAAAACAGGGAAACAGGTTTAATAAGTTATATTTTTCATCTACCTAACGGGAGTTATCATTTTCAAATTTCCTGTTTTAAAAAACGGTGTGGTTCAGAGGGATGTATGAAAGATGATTGTGCTATGTACATTTCATATAATTCTTTAGAATATGGTTTGCAATATGAAACTTTTGAAGAATGCCGTGAAGCTGTTATCCAGTGGCATAAAGATAGAGAGTAGAGGGAATTTTTATTTTTAATTAAAATATTAATATAAATGTATTGACAAATGGTATGATTATGTTATTATTTTAGTTAAGGATGAAAGTTTGAACAAAACTGATGTTTGATTTTATATACTACTTAGATGGGTTAACTGCTGACTCATCAACCTTTTGCTTTAGGGGAGGTAGGTTCGCTACCTACTTCCCCGAATAAATTAACTTATCTAAGTGGTATATAAGAATAAAATCTTTAATTGGTTATAAAACTGGAAAGGAGAATTTTATGGAAAAGTGTTATTTAGCAATTGAACAAACAATAGGACGTTTTTCAGATGTAGATGATAATTGGCGAGTTCTATATGTATTCAAAGATAAAGAAAAACTTATAAAAAAATTGACCGAAGAATTTGGAGAACCTGAATTAGATAGATTTTATAATAGAGGGTACATGTGGGATATAGATCAACATTTTCAATCTAAGCATATTGAAATAAAAGAAAAAATATTATATTAGCACAAAACTTATATTTTGTATTGAAAGGAGGACGAGATAAGTGAAAACTTATACGATTTATAAGTGTGAAATATGTGGTTATGAAGATACAAATATTGAAAAAGTAAAAGAATGCGAAGCACAAGGCAAACCTAAAATTCTTGTTAATATAAGTGATAAAATTAAATTTAAAGATTGCGATGAAACACCAATTGCAAAAGAAATTTTGAATTATGATTCTTTTCGTTATATGGGAATGAATTATTCTGATAGAAGAAATTGGGATAAGTGTTATATTTATGGACAAGAATTAAAAGAATATACTGTTATTGATATTTTTTGTAACGGTCATTCTATTGAATATTATTTAGGAGGAGAAAATTCTTCTGCTTTTCAATGGGGGACACATTTTAATCGCTATCAAGATAATTACTATCCTAAAATTATTGGGAATGAATTAATGAAAAAGATTTTGGATTTATATAATTAATTCCAAATCGGTATTTTATAATGAATTAAATAAAGGAGATAAAATTATGGATAACCTTAAAATTATTAAAATTGGTGATCAAGAATATGTTAAATTATTTGATTATACTTGCAGTAAATGTGGTAAGCCTATAAGCAAAAATGAATGGTGGGATTGGGATATGTGTGAAGAATGTATAATAAAAATTAATTCTAAAGTTAATTCCAAATAGACATTCTGTTAGGTTTTAAGAAAGGATGTTAAATTAATGAAAAATTTTAAATTTGAGAATGAAAAATACTTGTGTAACAAATGTAATAAAGAAAATCCAGTAGTAATAATTACTGGTGGAAAAGTTTATTGGAATTTAGATGGATATAAAATGGTAGATGCCGAAGTATTTGATAAAAGAAAAATAGTGTTAGAGTGTACTTGTGGCAATACAGAAAATGTAACTGATGAAGTGAGAACTATGAATGACTACCTGTTTTTGAAAAAACAAAACCAAATGTAGACTTAGTATTAATATTGGAGGTTAATATGAAAAAATTTAGAATTATTGAAAGAAGAGATGATTATAATTCTGCTCACTATATTGAATGTAATATATGTGAACAAATTAGTCCGTTTGCAGTAAAAATAGAAAATCAATTTATTATAATATTTATGGATGAAGTTATAAAAGTTGAAGAGTGTTAACACAAAAACATCATTTGGTTAAAAGAACTCTTTTAACCAAGAAAAATAAGAAAGGAAATATAAATATTGAGAAAACTTAATGAAAATATACGAGAAACGGATGTAGTAAAAGAACGTAAATGTACCAACTGTAATGAATGGTTTCCTGAAACAGAAGAATACTTTTATATGAGAAATAAGAATAAACCCGAAAGAGGTTTTCAAACCGAATGTAGAAAATGCACAAGTAAAAGATCATATCAATATAAATTAAATAATCCTGAATGGGCAGCTATACAAAAGGAAAAATACCGACAAACAGAGAGTTTTAGTATTTCAAATAGAAAAACTGCCCAAAAACGAAGAGAGATACAAAAAGAATGGCAAAGAAATAATAAAGATAAAATTAATCAATATAATTTAGAAAGAGACTTACATAAAAAACATAAAATAACAAAAGAAGAATTAGATAGATTATATAATTATGCAAATTATTCTTGTATGTATTGTGGCATATCTGAATTAGAATCATTTAGATTATATCATGAACGATTACATAAAGATCATGCCTATAATAATGGTAGTAACAAAATAGATAATTGTATTTTGGCATGTAAGAGTTGTAATAGTTGGAAGCATACAAAGGATTGGGATGAATGGTATACCTCTGATAAATCAATATATACTCAAGAAAGATTTGATAAAATACAAGCATGGTTAAATCGAGATTTTAATGATTAAAGTAAACTATTGATTTTATTTTAATATTTTAGTAAAATGGTAATATAAAATAATTGAAAGGAGAGTATAATACATAATGTGGGATAAACTACCGAGAGAAGAAAAGATAAAAATCGTTAATGCCAGATTAGAAGAAGTAGATATTCAAATCAAAGAGCTTTGTGATATAAGAGAAATATTAGAAGCTGGACAATTAGAATTAAGGTTAAAATAAAATAGAAAAATAAATATACATGGAGAAGGAGTAAATATATTGAAACAACAAACTAATATAATAGATTATAACCCAGATGATATTTTACTTATATGTAATAATGTAGAGCAAGCAATAGAACATCTTATCGTAGAATTTAAGACTTTGAATAAACAAGAAAAAGCTGAAATAATAGTTATGTTTGAAAATTCAAATACATATGTGGGACAATTATTAAAAACTATTTATGAAAACAGTAAACCGAAAAAGAAAAGTAAAAAGAGTAATAATGTAGATGAAAAAGTAAAGGAATAAATTATGGATAATATAATATATATCTTCAATGACGGTGGGTGTCGGGGAAACGGTAAAGAAAATAATATTGGAGGATGGGGTTGTGTTCTCCTATATAACGGTAAGATTAAAGAAATATATGGTAGTGCTAGAAATACTACAAACAATCAAATGGAATTAACATCTTGCATTGAAGCACTTAAAGCAATTAAAAACAAATCAATCTCTGTAAAAGTTACTATGGATAGTCAATATGTAGTTAAGGGTATAACCGAATGGATTTATAATTGGATTAAAAAAGGATGGAAAACTTCAACAAAGAAGTCTGTTGAGAATAAAGAATTATGGAAAGAGTTATTAGAATTGAAAAATCAGTTTAGTGATATTAAGTTTTTAAATTGTAAAGGTCATTCAGATAATGAAGGTAATAATAGAGCAGATGAGTTAGTTAATATTGCTATGGATGAGATAGAAAGTTAAAACCAATTATTCGTTTGGATTAATTATTTAAAAAGCAGGTGTATTAATGGAAGATGAAAAAATTATTTATACTTTAAAATCCGGTTATGAAATGATGTTAGATAAAAATGCTCAGTTAAAAGCAGAATTAAAATCTTTACAAAGATGTTATGATGTTACTAATCAATCATGGAAAGAAATACAAGAAGAGAATAATAAATTAAAAATAGTGATACAAAAAGCAATTGATTATATAGAGGGAGAAAGAACGGCATATGATGCCTTAGGGTTGCTTAGAAGAAGTTTAAATAAATGATTGCTTTTGTTCAAATTTAAAGGAGATGATATTATTAATATAAGAATATTTTTACGGACATTAGGTTGGTTTTATGCAATTGCTTATGGAATATTCTTTTTGGCTGCAACATCCATCGGGAATGAATTTGGATTTATAAAATATACAGGTTTTAGTCAAGCAGATTTAGTATATCTATTATTTGCGGTAGGGGTAGCATTAGTAAGATCAAATAAAGAGGAATAGAAAGAAGGAATTGATTAGTGGAAAAATTTTTTATTGTTACCGAAGATTCAAAATTACATAATGAATATATAAAATACAAGAATAATATTGAGCAAATTAGATTATTAGTTAAAGAATTTTTAGAAGAAAATAATATTGAAACAACTTTATATGGTTATTCTGGAGATGAATTAGCTATTATTCCTACAGAAAATGATATAAATAATTTTGGTAAATTTCTAGGAAAAGAGTTTCAAGATGGTTTACGTTATTTTAAAAAGAACACTAAAATTGCAAAGATATGGGCAAATAAATTAGAAAGTAATAATATAAAAGTATTGCATAAACCTTATGTGCAATTTTATTTTAGGACTAGTTTCAGTGGCAAAAGTTATACAAGATTATTTGATATTGATAATGTAGTTTATTGTTCTTATAGACATGTAGGGGAAGGAGAAATAGATAATCCTGAAGGTATGACTGAGATTAAAGCAAGTAAGTTTTGGGAAATTATTGAGAATGAAGAAGAGAGAAGGAAAGAAAATAATACTTGTAATTAAATTTATATAGTATTAAAATAATAATATAAATATAAAAGGAGGTAAAATTATGAATTTAGAATTTAATATTTACGAACTTAAAGAAGATTCCAAGCAATATAATGCCCTAATTGAAAAATCCAAATCACCTAATAATTTTATTATTGTTGGCGAAGAAAAGGATTGGTATAAAGCTCATATGATTGATGACAGAGGTCTTTGTTTGATTGATGGATTAACAGTAGATGAATTTTCATTATTGATTGATAAAAACGATCTACAAATTAAAACTAATGGTTTTAGTAGAGAAATCATGGAAATGGACATACCTAAGAAATATCTTACCATAAATATTATTGAAAATATCCAAAGATTAAATACCTAGAAATTGGCATTTGTAAAATAGAAAAACTACATAAAATGTTGTTTTTGTCTTAATTTAAGAAAGGAAAGTTTATTTATGGATATAAAAACTAAATTATCAATAGGTGATAAAATAATTGTTATTTGGAGTAATACAAATACAATTCATGAAACTTGTTTAGTTTGTAATGGGCAAAAACGAGTTTCACTTAGTAATAAAGAATATGAATGTCCTGAATGTTATGGAAATGGTTATTCTGAAAGATATGAACCTGAGTGTTGGAGAATAGCGGAAAGTGAATGGACGCCCAAAAGAAGCAAAGTAAAAAGAATAGAGGTTGATATTAAGAAAAATGAAATTGATATAAAATACTTCCCTTGGGGTGAATCAGGTAATTATTTTTATGAAAAAGATTGTTTTGCTACAGTAGAAGAAGCTCAAACAGAATGTGACAAAAGAAATAAAATCATTACCAAAGCCTAATTTCATTTTATGTTAGGAGGTAATAATGAAATATTATTTTGCCAGTATGGAAGATTTTAATAATGTTGAACTTAAACCAAGAATACCTATAGATAGAATGAAAATAGAGAATGATTATACTGAAAGAATTTGTGTATCGCAAAGTATAGTGGGTTGCCTTACTGCTCTACGTAAATTTGACCTAAATGATATTGTTTATATATATGAATGTGAAAGTAATAATGTATATCAACCTACAACCGAAGAAGTTCCTGATGTTTGTTTTACAGGTGAAGAATGGATTCTAGAACCAGTTACTATGAAGTATTTTATGACTATAATAATCGTGAATAAAAAATGGTTTAAAATTAATAATATGGATTTAGCTGTTTATGAATTTAATTAAAGAAATATTATAAAAGGATGATATGGTAATGAGATGGAAATTTGAATTAACTAGTTCTCAAATAGATAAAATTAAACAATGGGATAACCCCAAAACTGGTCACAAATGCACCATAAATAAACAAGGTGATGTTACAGGTGCTAGATTGGAATATATATTTATTCCTACGGGGTTAGGGGATATTGTTAGAGTTAAATGTGATTGTGGTGCAATGTTAGATGTTACTGAGTATTAGGGTTAGAAATAAAAATGAGCCAAAATAAATTGACTCATTTTCACTCTCTTCATTAATCTATTAAATTAATGGTGAGAACCCTAATACTATAATTAACAATTCTAGCATTATCTATACATGTAAATAATGGTAGATAAATTACAACCAATTTTCTCTTTGGTGTACTTTAAAAGAAAGGAGTTAATTATGGATTTTAGTAACTTAAAAGATTATTATAAACGGACAGAAATTGAGAATATTCATTGGGAAATATTTAAAGAATCTGGTGATTACAAAAATTATTTAATCGGAGTTGCACAAGGCTTATATAGTATTTATGATTTAATTAATACATATAAAGATCAAGTAAATGATAATGAAGATTGGTTAAAAGTTATTAAATATGCAGTTGGTCAAGATGAACAGGTAAGCGAATATTTTGATAGATTGTCAAAGAAAAAATCTTAATCAATTCTAGTCTTTATCATGATTTAGATTACTATTGCTATTTTTCAACTGTTGTATTAAAATGATAATATAAATATATAGAAAGGAGAATACATATGAAACAAATAGATATTCTTTATATGGTTAAGGATTTAAATGATGAATTATGTAATCTAAGTCCTGAATTATATGATGATGGGTCATGCTATAATTTCGTATCTACAGGATGGGTTGATGTGGTTACATTTTGTGATCATTGTTTGTATTGTTCTGAAATTGATTCCGAAGAAGATATAGAAAATGCTGGTGGGTTTAAAGAGTATCTTATTCAACAAAGAGATAGGTTTATAGATTTGTTGGTTAAGATGAAAGGTAACTAATAATATGAATGATAAAATTTTAAATCTATTAACTAAGAATGGATTTTTCAAATTAACCAGAGAAGAAAGATTAGAGAAACATAAGGAATTTATTAAAAATATTCCTTACGTGTTAAGTAGTGAAGAAAAAGAAGAATTAGTGAAAATAATCAATAATGAAAATACCAATATATAGGCATTTGTAAATAAAAATAATTGAACCAAATGAATGTTTTATTGAAAGTGAGAATATATGAAAAAATTAAAATGGTTAATGACAGAAGAGGAAAAGAGTAATGAAGTAAAAAAGAGGATAAAGAGAGCTGTTACTGCTATGTATAATGCTTGTAAAACATCTTATGCGGATAATGGGTGTAAAGGATGTCCATTTAGCGTGTCTATAGGATGTAAATTATATGGTCATCCTATTGAATGGGAAGATAAGGTTAAAGAATTGAAAAATATATAAAAGATAACTATGGTAATGATTTGGAAAGGAGAAATTATTATGCCAGATGTATATATAAATTCAATAAAAGAAGTAGTGGCTAAAGATGGAGATTTATCTTGGAAATATGTAATTAAAGATATTGGGGATGAAGGTGTGTTTATAGAATATTATGAGATAAGTCTTGACGGTAAAAGAAATTGGGAAAAGAAATCTGATTTTAGAATTGATTTGTTTTGTGCAAAACAGGTTTTTGAAACAGGTCTTAAAGTTTTTAGTGAAATTTAATCAACACTAAAAATAGGTTTTGTTTTAATACCAAGAAAGGAGAAATATAAATTATGTCAGATACATTCCCGTTATATCCTTCCCTATCTGAAGAAGGAGAGTTAGAAGCACAAGAACTTTTAAATGATTTCACCACTAGAATAAAAAAGATCATGCATGATGCCATTGAAGAAACCGTAGGTGAATTTTATAGTGATATCATTCCTCATATCGAATCTGATTCTTGGAATAATTTTAGAAATTACCTAATGGCTGGATTTAAAGATTACAACAATAGAAAAATACAAGGTTCATATGATTTTAAAGAAATTAGGCAACAGATTTATAAAGAATTTAGAGAAGATATTATAAAAGATTTAGACCAGGACAATTTAAAAGAAATTGAAAAATTAAAAAAGCAAATTGAATTTATGCATCAATGTGAGAGAAATAGATATTAAAACCAAAGAATAGATTTATGCAAACGTAGGAGGGATGTAATTAGATTTAGAAAAAAGAAAAATTATAGCTTTAGAAAAGATATCAGATAGATTATGGTTTATTGCATTGTGGTTGTTTTTTATGATGTTAGTGAAGTAAATAAAGGAGGATGAGTTTATGCAAAAAGTAATACATATTTGTGATAAATGTGGCGTTGAAAAGATTTATGATCAAAATTCAAATTCTGAATTTAGAAAGGTAAAATTCTTAGTGGGTAAAAGAGGTAGTACTTATGTTTCTAATGAAGAATATTCAAATGGTGTGGCAACTTCAACAGAAGTGTTTTTATGTAAAGAATGCCAAATTAAATTAGGTATTCATGGATTAAATGATAAAGAAGAGGCAAGTTTCTATAAGCAACCAGAATTAATAGATAGAGTATTTGAATTGTTTATCGATATCGCAGATGAATTAGGTTATACAAGAAGTGAATAGAAATTGTGTTTGGTGTTGATAAGAAAGGATTAAATCATGAAAGAATTATTACTTTATATACAAACTCTAAAGCAAATTGTTGATGAAAACTACGGTAAAGAATGCGTGTTTTATGATGAAGGAGAATGGTATTCCAGAGAGCATAGTAGACATATAACCCCACAAGAGTTATGTGATTATGTGATAAGTATACTTCATTCAACAGATGAAGAATATTTAGAAGAAATTATAGAAAAAGCATGGAAATACGATGAATTATGTAAGTAAGAATCCCAATCTATAGGGATTCATATTTGAACCAAAACTGTATTTGCTATCAATATTTAAAGAGGTGATCCTTTGTACAACTGGAACGATGAAAAACTAAAACGACACTATGACAGAACCTTAAAACATGCCAAAGATGATAGATATGAATTTACAGATGAAGAATTAGAAAAGCCCTACTTAGATAAATTATCTCATCAAACTAAAAGCAATAGGATTATGAGAATGATTACGCTTGCTTATTATTTAGGTAAGTTAAAAGGGGTTAGGGAAGTTGATGAGGGTAAAACACCTGTGGTGTTAAGTTAGGAAGGAGAATGAATTATCAAAATATTTTTCGTGTTAATATTAATATTTTATTTATTGCCTGTTATCATGACATATATTTGTATTAAAGATCAATATGAAACTGAATGGACATATATAAATACTGGTAAATTGAATAAGAATGATTGGGTTATGGTTTTAACCCCACTTTTAAATTTTGGATATATGATATTCGGTATGTTTAGAGTGTTTGATATATTTATACGCCAAACTGAAAAATAATTATAAAAGGCACATTCTATAATGATTTTAAGAAAGGAGGAAAATAAATATGGAAGAAACCAAAACTGTAGAATCAAATATTAATCTTGAATTTGAACCAGTATCACAACCAGCATTATTTAATCAAATGAAACCATATCTTTGTCCTGTATGCTGTGGTAAAGGTATCGTGCCAGCAGGATTTTATAACTTTCCTGGTAATTGCGGTAGTATTACAAGCACTTGTGCAGAAACTTGTAGAGCGTGTAATGGCAAAGGAATTATTATTGCTTAAATAATATAATAGAATTTTGCTTTTGTCATGATTTAACAAAAAATAAAAACAAAAAGGAGAAAATATTTTATTGATAGGGTTACAAGAATATATAATAAAAAATAGTATTAATGTTCCTAAATTAGCGGAAGAAATGAAAATGCAGCCAAACACGATATGGAGATGGTTTAATTTAAATAAAGTTCCTGATAAATATATAGAATATTTTTCAGATAAATATAAATTAGAAAAAGATTATATAAGTAAAATAGTAAACAATATTAATACATACAAACCAAGATTTAAAGGATTTGCTAATGAATATAAAATATTTGATGATTATACTGAAATATATATCGTAAAAAGAAACGGAGAAAAATTTACAACATTAATTGATACTGAAGATTTACCTAAGTTAATTAAACTTAATCTATCTTGGAATGTTGCTTTCAATAAAAATATAGATGGTTATTATGTTGCAGCAACAGAATATATAGATAAAAATAATTCTAAGATACATCTATTACATAAAATAATATTAGATGCCGATGTTACTAAAAATCAATATATAGATCACAAAGATCATGATACATTAAACAATAGAAAATATAATTTACAGATTATAGAGAATGATAAAAACACTAAAAATAGAAAATCAAAAAATTCTAATAATAAAAGTGGATATAGAAATGTGTTTTGGAATTCTGGAAAAGAAAAGTGGCAAGTATCGTTATGTCAAAATTATAAACGAATAATAATAGGTTATTATGACGATGTTGACGAAGCGGGTAGGGTTGCTGAAGAATCTAGGCAACAATATTATGGTAAGTTTGCTGGTAAATCATAATCGTGACAGTATAAGCATTCTATTAAGAAAGAAGGATTGAGAATGTCATATAAGGGCAGAAGATGTTCTGAGGCAATAGTTATAAGAAACGTTGAAGATTTTGATGAACAAGAAAACTATCAGTGGATAGCAAAAAGTTTATTAGATGGGCAATACCATGTTGGTTATATTTACGTAGATACCCCTTGGTATTCATCCAAAGATCAATGGATTTATTATTTAAAATATCAAGTGAATACAAGTAGTTATGGGTGTCAACATTGGGAAGAATGTATAGTTAATAGAGATACCATAAAACCATATACAATAAGAAATAAAACTTGGTTAAATGATTTATATGATATAGATAGTATTTTTGTTACAAGTGATTATATCTTAGATAATTCTGAAAAAAATATACTTGGTACAGATATTGACGAAGTAATTAATAAATTTTAATAGTTTAGGAATGCCGATTTATAGGGATTTAAAATTAGTAAAATAAAAACATAACCAAAATTCCATTTTATCATGATTTTAAGGATTGAAAATCCCATTATACAGGCGTGTAGTTTTTGAATAATTAACAAAATTAAAAAATAAATATAAGGAGGATTAAATAATACATATTGAAACAATTTAAAAGAGATGAATCACAGAATAGTAACAAGTTACATTTAGATAAATATTATACACCAATAATTTTAGCAAAATATTGTATTGATAAGACATATAAGATAATAGGTGAAGAAAATATCACTGAAGTAATTGAACCGTCAGCAGGGAATGGAAGTTTTAGCAACCAGATAGAAAATTGTATAGCATATGATATTGAACCAGATGAGCAAAATATAATTAAACAAGATTTTCTTGAATTAAACTTAGATTATAAGAAAGGACGATTATTTATAGGGAATCCCCCTTACGGAGCAAGAAATACATTATCAGTTCAATTCTTTAAAAAGGCAATTCAAATAGGGGATTACATAGCATTTATACTTCCTATAAGCCAATATAAAAATACTCAACAAATGTACGAATTCGATTTAATACATAGTGAAGATTTAGGTAAAAAATTATATTCTGATAGAGATGTTCATTGTTGTTTTAATATTTACAAAAGACCTTTAAGTGGTAATTTTAATAAAAAGAAAAAATATGAATTTATAGATTTTACTCTTTGTGAAAAAAGAGAAGGTAAAAAACAGAGTAAGGCATTTCCGAATAATGATTATGATTTCCGCATATGTACATGGGGAGCAGTAGGAAAGATATTAAGTGAGAATGAATCATACGCAAAAGAAGTAGCTTTTTATATACATAATCCTAATATGAAAACAGTTATTAGATCAGCAATAGAACGAATGGATATAAATAAAGAATTTATTTTTACAAGTACACCTAATCTTTTGTTATGGCAATTATATGAATATTTGATGAGAGAAATACCAGAATTAAAACTGAAATCTGTTTCGTAGTAAAATTAGAAATGCCTATAAATTGGGATTCTTAAAGTTAAAAATTGTGATAAAACAATCGTTTTATGTTATTTTAGAAAACCGTATCAAATTGCAACGGTATAAAACAATAAAATAAAAATAAACATGGTGCAAAATGCAACGATTTTAAGAAAGGAGTACATATGGATTTTATAAAAATAAATAATTTAGAAGAATATAAGGATTTAATTCAATCTCTTTATGATAATTTTAGTTGTGAAGAGGAATGGGAAAATTATTTTGGTTTTGAATTAAAGTGGGATGAGGATACTGGTGAAGTATTAGAAACATTAAAAGAATATCAAGGCAACATTGAAATATCTCCAGAAGAAAATGAATATCCTATAGTTTGCGTATATGCTTTTGATGAAACTTTTGATAGGTTTGGAGAAATTAAAACTAGAATATTTGATTGGGTTTCTATGAGTAATTTGTAAAAAATACAAAATCATAAACCCCGTTAAATTGGGATTCTTAGACCACAAAAACCACACCAATTTCGGGTTTGGTGTAGAAAGGAAATAAATATGGAAAATATATATTACAAACAAGCAAAAAGCAATTTGGGGTGTCCAGAAATATGTTTAAATCAAGTGGTTTATCATAATAGATATTATTGTGCTATGGATTGTTTAATGATGGAAAAACTTAGGAATGAATTTTTAAAAGTAAAGGTAAAAGAAAAATTTATAGAGAAATACACAAAGGAACTATAAATGATTGAAAAAATAAATAATACATACAAAATCGTTTGTGATTCATGCGGTGAGATATTTTCAGATAATTTTTACACCTTCCCTGATGCAGTAGATTATAAGAAAAATAATGCTTGGAGAAGTGTAAAAGTATCAGAAGGTAATTGGAATGAAATTTGTCCTGATTGTGTGGAGTTTGAGAAGAGATTAAAAGGGAAAGGAAATATAAATGTATAGATATACTATTGGTGAAGATTCATATGAAGATTATCATGAATATGAAATACTTCATAAAAACTTATTCACAAAAGAAGAATTTATGTATTTATGCAAAGAAGCATTCAAAGAACTTGATTTTAAAATCAAAAAAGAAATTTGTGAATCAATGGCTTCACAAGGAACACATTATATTGTTAAAATACTTACAGAAAAATATGGATTCATATTACCAAACAAAGTTGTATGCCGTCTTTATTTAGGAGACTTATCTGATCATTGGGGTGGGTGTGAAGAATGTCCTCACTCATATTATCTTAATGGAGAACTTAAATGTAATTCTGAAGATTGTAATATTAGACCTTTTGAAGATGAATAAAAAAATCATAACCTAATATCACTTTTATCATGAATTTTAGAAAGGAGTTTTTATGGGACGTTATTCAGAAAAAGTTAATACTTCACCAAAACAAAAGAAAATTAAAAAAGTACTTGAAGAATTAGGACATACAGATGTAGAAGTTTGGTGGGAACCTATTGGTGGTGCTATGGAGATGTGTGGGAATGACGGTGGTTATTTTTTTAGTAGTGAAGAAAACACATTAGAACCTATTGGATATTCATTTAATGAAACTATGGATTATATTCAAAGTACTTCATATTTTAAAATTAAAAAATAATAACCAAATAACGGTTTTATCAAATTCAGGAAGGAGGAATTGTTACGGAAGAGGCAATTAAAATTATCACAAATTTAGTTTATATACTTCAAAAGATTGAAAGAGAAGGATATGATTTATACCCAGACGAAATAAAAACTGTATGGCAAGCAAAAACATTTTTAGGTTATTCAAATCCAGTAAGTATCGAAGAGGGTACTGGATGTATGGTAAGAGAAGTAACTGAATAAACAATCAATTTGGTTTTAAGTTTTATTAAAAACATAAAATAAAGATGAAAGGAGATATAATACATAAATTGCAATTATATTATAAAGATGAATACATAAGATTATTTCAAGGTGATTGTTTAGAAGTAATGGATAGGTTAATTGAGAAAGGTGTTAAGTTTGATGCAATAATTACCGATCCACCTTACGGGACTACAGCATGTAAATGGGATAGTGTAATTGATTATAAGGAAATATGGGATAGACTTGAAAATTTAATAACAGACGATGGATGTGTATGTTTATTTGGTACAGAACCATTTAGTAGCCATTTAAGATTGAGCAATGAAAAACTTTATAAATATGATTATAAATGGATTAAATCAAAAGTAGGTAATTTTCTAAATGCTAAAAATAGTCCAATGAAAAAATATGAAGATGTAATGTGTTTTAGTTTTGGAAACATAGCAAATGGTAGCAAAAATATGATGAAATATTATCCTCAAGGGTTAATAGAAATTAATAAACAAAAAAGTAATAAAGGTAAATCAAGAAAAGGAACTACAATTGAAGAACGTCCAAGTAGACAAAATGACTATACTCAAAAATATACAAATTATCCGAATAATATTTTAGAATTTAATTCTGAAAGTGGATTACATCCAACGCAAAAACCAGTAGCCCTTATAGAATATCTTATTAATACATATACAAATGAAAACGAACTTATATTAGATTTCACTTGTGGTTCAGGAACAACATTATTAGCATCAAGGAATTTAAAAAGAAAATGTATCGGAATTGAATTAGAAGAAAAATATTGTGAAATAGCAAAAAACAGATTAACAGCATAATTTATAAAACCCAATATCCAGGCATTTATAAATTACAAAAACATAACCAAATTTTTGTTTGGTCACATTAATTAAGGAAGGAGATATAGATGTTTTTAAAGCGAATTTACAGAAGAATAAAATATATTCCTAAATTTATTAAAGAATCTTTAACATATGAATATGAAACTTGTCAAGAATGTGGCAATGCTTTTCGTATAATGTGGCACGTTAATGATGAAATATGGAATAAAGTAACTAATACTAATGACGGTGGTGGAGGATCATACTGCGTTGATTGTTTTGTTAAAAAAGCTGAAAGTAAAAATATAAAAATAAATTCAAAAGATATAAATTTAGAATTGTTTTATTTTGAATAAATATTTGGTTTGGTTATGAAATGAAAGGAGAAATTTATGACCGAAGAACAAATAATAGATAATTTCAAATTGTTACTCAATAAGAATAAAGATAAATATTTAATATCTTTTTATTATCAAGTGAAGACTCATCGTAAAAAAAGAATTAATAAAAAATGGTTAAAAAGATATGGAGTAAAAGAATATAAGAGAGCTTCTCCTGAATGTTTTGAAGAAACAAGTAAAGTAATTGAACAACTTATAAAAATAAAATTACCAACATATTTTGATAATTTTGTAGATGTCCGTGATTTGAAAATATAATTAATATAAAACCTAAATTTGGTTAAGAAAGGAAAAAATTTTATGAGAGAAAGATTATATGAAATTTTTGCAAATAAAAGTCAATTTTTACTAGATGATGAAACTATAATACTTGTTAAAGATGGTAATATGATTGCCAATTGGAATGATGGTGAAGCATTATGTGAAGTTAACGGAGTCATAGATGAAAGATTGAAGTTGTTTTTAGATTGGTTATATGATCCTAATCAATATTAATCAAATTCATCTTTGGTCACAACTTTAGAAAGGAGGAATAAGAATTGAGTAATCCTTTTAATCCTTATCAAGATTATGAAAATGAAACTAATAAAGATGCTTATGAATATGAAAAAAGACAATATGAAAGAGAAGAAAGGTATAGAGAAGAATTGTCCAGAGAAATAGATAGAGAATATTTTGGAGAAGAAGAGTGGTAAATCATAACCAACCTAGTTTTTCATTCAAACTTTATAGAAAGGAGTATAAAATGAGTGAGGGATTTTATTTAAGATGTTTGAAATGTGGAAACACAGAGAATATAGTAGATATGAATGATGAAGAAGCAATAATAAATTATCCAGATGATAAAGGATTCTCAATGAGTGTCGATGAAGATACTTTTATTAAAACATTAATATGTAATGTTTGTGGGAATGAAATTAGTTTTTAAAATAGTATTGACAAGTTTCAATCAAAAGAGTAAAATAAATATACAAAAGAAAGGAGTGTGGATATGTCTAAAATAGAAAACCTAAAACAACAATTAAATTATCATGATAATTTATATTACAACAAAGATAATCCTGAATTATCCGATGCAGAATACGATGCTTTAAAATCACAATACTTATTTCTAACTCAAACAGATGAAATTAACTACATACCTGGAGAAGCACAATTCAAAAAATATACCCATACAACATCTATTAAATCATTAGGCAAGATTAATACTATTGAACAAGCAAGGGAAGAAATAAAAAGATTATATCCAGTAGTAATTGAACCTAAATATGATGGTTTGACTTTGGTAATTTATAAAGATGGTAGAGCAGTAACTAGAGGATCGGGTACGATTGGTGAAGACGTTACTATTAATGTACAAAATTTTGTACGAACTAATAATCCTTATGGTTATCCCATTCGTGGTGAAGCAATAATGCCTATTTCAGTATTTAATGAAATTAATAAGCAAAGAGAATTGGAAGGTAAAGATTTATTTAAAAATCCTAGAAATGCAATAGCTGGGCTATTAAGGAATAAGGATAATAGTAATATTCCAAAAGGATTAAAATTCATTGCCTATGAATTAATAGGTTCTAAATCATCTCATATGCAACAGTTGATAGAATTAAAAGATTACTATGAAATTCCTGAAGCAAATACTATTTGGAATTATAGTGAGATTGATGATGCTGTTAGTTTTATTGAAAACTTTGATCGTTCTAAATTAGATTATGAGATTGATGGTCTTGTTATTAAATCCAATAAAGCAAATGCTTTAGATGTATTTGGTGAGGTTGAACATCATCCAAATTCTGCTGTGGCCTATAAATTCCCGAATCAAGGAGAATGGACGGTATTAAAGTCTATCACTTGGCAAACTGGAAGAACGGGTAGGGTAACCCCCGTAGCCGAATTGGAACCAGTTGATATTTTAGGAAGTACAATTGAACGTGCAACACTTCATAATATTGGATATATAAATGGTTTAGACTTGCAAATATTTGATAAGGTATTAGTGGTAAAGAGTAATGACGTTATTCCTGCTGTAATTAGATGTAGAAAAACTACAAGTAGTAAACCTATTAAAATTATAGATAAATGTCCTTCATGTGGGAGTGATTTAAAAACTGTTAATGACCAGTTGTTTTGTGATAGTGATAATTGTCAAGCAAAACTACTTTATAGAACAAAACACATGTGTTCAAGAAATGCGCTTAATATTGAAGGCCTTAGTGAACAAACGATTTTAAAAATGATCAAAGCTGAATATATTAAACAGCCTTGGGACATTTTTAATATCACAGAAGCACAAATATTATCATTAGATGGATTTGCGAAAAAATCTGCTAAAAAAATATATGAAAATATTCAAAATGCTAGAAATTGTGATTTTGATAAAGCAATTTATGCAAGTGGGATTGAATTAGTTGGCAGAAAAGTAAGTAAAGATATTGCTAAAGAGTTTGAAACATGGCAATCTTTAGATACTGCTCTCCTAAGTGAAATTATAACTAGATTAGGATGTATTGATGGAATTGGAGATACTATTATTCAAAGTTTTAATAATAATATCAATTTACTTTGTGAATTAATGCAGTATCTTAATATTAAACAACCAGAAGAAAAGAAAGCAACAACCTTTAAATTCCTAGACAATCTCACTTTTGTCGTAACTGGCAATGTAGAAACATTCAAAAACCGCAAAGAGTTAGAAGAATTAATCACTTCACTATCTGGGAAATTGAGCAGTTCAGTTTCAAGTAAAACAAACTACTTGATAAATAATGATACTACATCTACTTCGGGTAAGAATAAAAAAGCGAATGAACTAGGAGTAGAAATCATCTCAGAGGCACAGTTTAATGAAATGATTGGCAGGTAAATTTTTACTTGCCAACTTAATTAATTAAATGTATAATATAATTATATTATAAAAGGAGGTGAGATTTAGTAAAAGTTAATAGAGTTGAACAGCATCAAATTCATAAAACACATCCATTATATAAAGTTATTGATGAATTTAGTTTTAGGTCGAAAAACTTATATAACTATGCTAATTACTTAATAAGACAAGAATTCATTAATAATGGTAAATACATAAAGTATCGTGATATAGATAAAATGCTTCAGAAAACAGAGCCGTACAAAGAATTAATGTCTCAATCATCTCAATGTACTCTACAAGTGTTAGATAGGAATTGGAAATCTTTCTTTGTAGCAATTAAGGATTGGTCAAAAAATCCTAGTAAATATTTAGGCAGACCAAAACTACCTAAATATAAAAAGAAGGACGGGAGATTCCCTTGGTATTTAAAAAATAATCAAACATGGATTAAAGATGGTTATTTAGGTTTCCAACTTAAAGTAATGAATGGTTATAAATTTAAAACCAATGTAAAAGGAAGGTTAATTTCAGTAAGGTTTATACCAAAAGGATCAATTTATATAATGGAGATTGTTTATGAGATAGAAGTACCAGAAGTAAATCCAGAATGCAAGAATATTATTGGTATTGATTTGGGAGTAAATAACTTTGTAACAATAGTAAATAATATTGGTTTAAAACCAATTATTATTAATGGCAAGGGGATTAAATCTATTAATCAATATTACAATAAACGCAAGGCAAAAACTCAATCTGAATTAAAGATCAGGCACAATAAAGATTGGAGCAATAAACTTGATATTCTTACTCGCAAGAGAGCGAATAGAGTGAAAAATTATATTCATCATACTAGTCATTATATTATTGAATATTGTAAAGATAATCAAATAGACACTATTGTTTTAGGTCTAAATAAAACATGGAAACAAGAATGTAAAATGAATGATAAGACAACTCAAAATTTTATATACATACCATATAATATGTTAATTAATCAGTTGAAGTATAAAAGTAATGATAATAATATAAATCTTATTATAACCGAAGAAGCATATACTTCTGGAACGTCATTTTTAGATAATGAATTACCTATTAAAGAAAACTATAATAAGTCAAGAAGAATTAAAAGAGGTTTATTTAAATCTAATGATGGCAGATATATAAATAGTGATGTAAATGGTGCTTGTCAAATTATGAGAAAGGTATTCCCAAAAGCAATGTATGGGATAGAGGGTAGTCTAACCCCTGTGATTATAAATGTAACGAAAGTTACATGATTTATTGTGAATCGAATATGAAAATATTTGAATAGAAGAAACGTTTTATACAGAAAGGAGAAAAATAATTATGAGTTTTACAACTTGGAATAAAGCATATGAATATCAACAATCTTTAAAGGGAACATATGATAATGGATTTAGTAATTCCGTAAGTAATACAGGAATTATGGTTATTGATGATATCCCTTTTGGGATTGGTGAAGTAGTATGGGTAGCAATGAATGAAAATGCAAACTTGGATGATTATGAAGAATGGGCAACAGAATATGGTGTAAATAAAAGTGGCAAGTGGTGTGCAGTAGAAGATGGTCATTGCTCTTGAAATGGTTGGGAAGCGGATACAGGTTGTATCTGTGAATATGATTCTTTTAAGCAATTAGTTGAAGCAGATAAAAATGCTGAAGTATTATTAAAATATAAAAAAGAATTAAAAGATACATATAAATTTTTGAAATTTAAATAAAAAGTGAATTTATAAATCCCTATATAACGGGCTTTCCAAACCCTAAAAACAACATAAAACTTAGGTTTTGTCATGATTATTAAAATAAAAGGAGGTAAATTATACATATTGCTTGAATTAAATAAAATACATAATATTGATGCTATTGAAGGGTTAAAACAAATTCCTGAAAATAGTATAGATTTAGTTTTTACTGATCCACCTTATAAACTGGTTGGAGGAGGAAGGAAAAATTCACTGTTAAGAAATGATGATGGTGGAAATCCTTTCACAACAACAGGAGAATGTTTTAATTATAAAACGCCAGAATTTAAAGATTGGATTCCATTATTATATCCAATATTAAAAGAATTCAGATACATATTTATAATGACTAACGATAGAAATATGAGAGAAATATGGGATGAATGTGAAAAAGCAGGTTTTATATTTTGTGAATTATTAGTGATGAATAAAGGGCATGGTGTTCCATCAAGTTATTTTTATAAATCTTGTGAATATATATTAATGTTTCGTAAAGGTGGATATAGAAAGCTTGAGAAATTTGGCATTAAGAATGTAATAGATGTAAAAATGCCAAGAGGTAAAGATAAGGTTCATCCAACTCAAAAACCCGAAGAAATTATAATCCCCATTATAGAGAGTTGTACTAAAGAAAATGAAATTGCACTCGATCCGTTTATGGGTAGTTGCGTTACTGCTAAAGTTGCAAAAGATATGAATAGACAATTTATAGGATTTGAAATTGATAATACATATTTAATTAAAAACATAATATAAATATGTTGACAAACAACAACAAAAGTTATATACTTAAATTGCACCCAAAATTCAAAAAAATCCATTTTCAAGAATCCCAATATATAGGGATTCGCAAAGCTGAAAATCGACATAGAAGTGTCATTTGGTACAGAAATGAAAAAGGAGATGAATTATATATAATTTGATTGAACTAAATAAAATTTATAATGAAGACTTTAAAAACGGAATAAAACTTATTAAAGACAAATCGATTAAATTAGTAATTACCGATCCACCTTACTTACATGAAAAAGGTGGTAGAGGCAAAATGTTATTATGTGAAACATTAGATAGAGAACAATTTAATATTAAGGAATGTGGTAGCTTTGATGAAAATGATATATATAACTTTTTAAATTTAACTAAACCTTTAATGGCAAATCCTCAGTGGTATATATTTTGTAGTGAAAAACAAATTGTTTATTATTTAAAATGGTGTTTAGAAAATAAGTTAAAATATAATATTTTAACTATGAATAAACCATTATCAGTGATAAATAGAGAACGATATTCTACAAATATTGAATACATAATTAGAATATATAGTAATGGATGTGCTTTAAATAAAATAGACCTACAGGTAAATAAAGATAAAACTTGGTATTATTCAAAATATAAAGAATATAAAAAACCCAAAAATAAAACACATCCAGCACAAAAACCAATTGATATTTTAATATCATACATAGAATTATCGTCAAATGAAAATGATTTAATTTTAGACCCTTTTATGGGAAGTGGCACAACGGCAGAAGCATGTATAAATACTCATAGAAATTTTATTGGATTTGACAACGGAGTAGATGAAAAATCCGGTAGGTGTTGGGCAGATATTGCTAATGATAGAATAAAAAACATAAAATAAATATTTGACATAGTATACATAACAATAGTATAATTAAATTACCAAAAGTTTTTAAATTTACTTTATAAAATCCCATTATACAGGACTTAAACAATACTCACAAAGCCCAATATATAGGGATTCATATAAAAACATGATAAAAAACAAATTTGGTCATGATTTTTAAATTGTCTTGTATAAATTCATTATATGAGAATTTATTATAATAAATTGTGCTAGTTGGAATACGGAAGGAAAGGAGGAAAATACATAATGCTTGATGTAAATCTTAATCCCTATAAGTCTATTGTTATTGTAGATGCTGAAGGAGAATTAATTACTGTTAGTGAAGGTGATACCATTCAGTTTGTAATCGAGTCCACATCTGAAGTCAAAAAAGGTGTTGTGACTAAATTTATGGGCAAAGATGAGAAGTTAAAGATACAGGTTCTTCCTGAAAAAAGTGAATGTCAAGAAATATGGGGAATAGTTTCAATAGCCGAAGGTAGTCTTGAATTACTGGAAATGAATGAAGAACCCGATGATGACGAAGAATAGAGCATCAAAATAAATATGGAGGTAAATGTACTATAATTGGATAGATTAGAAATTTTTGAAACTGAATTAGATTACATAAAAAGTCCTGAGATTCGGGAATTCACAGAAAAGGTATTAAATAAATTACCTGAATACTTTTTCTCTATACCAGCAAGTTCTACTGGTAAATTTCACTCCCCTGTTTGTTTAGGGGAGGGAGGTCTTGTCCGACATACAAAAATGGCTGTTAGGTTTGCAATTGAATTATTAAACCTTGAAATGTTTAGTAAATATTCTACTGATGAAAAAGATATCATAATATCTGCACTAATATTGCACGATGGTTTGAAACATGATATAAATTTTGCTAAATATAGTGTTGCAAAACATCCTTTAATTATGGCAAATTTTCTAAAGAATGATATAGAACTAAATTCAATGCTTAAGCCTAAAATATTTAATACGATTGTAGAATGCATAGAAACACATATGGGTGAATTTAATAAAGATTATAAGACTAAAAAAGAAATATTGCCCAAACCACATACTAAGATTCAAAATATGGTTCACATCTGTGATATTCTTAGTTCTCGATCTTATATTAAAGATTTTGATTTTAGTATTAATGTTGCGAGAAAATAAAAATGGCTAAATTTAAAGATTTAACAGGGCAAACCTTCGGCAGATTAAAAGTTATTAAACAAATTGAAAAGCAAAGTGAACATACATATTGGTTATGTGAATGCCAATGCGAAAATAAAACTTTAAAGGAAGTAAGAGGTACACATTTAACATCTAATAGAATTAGAAGTTGTGGATGTTTGTATAAAGAAAGAACCAGAAGTAAAGTTCCACCCAATAAATTTGAAATTAGAGAAAACTATAAAATTGGGTATACAGACGATAATAGAGAATTTTATTATGATGTAAATGATGCAAAAGAAGTAGAAAAGTATTCTTGGTACTTTGATAGAGATGGTTATGTTGTTGCAAGAATTAATGATAAAGGTGTCAAATTACATAAATTTATTATGAAAACAAATAAGAAAGTAGATCATAAGAATAGGTGTAAAAATGATAATAGAAGACATAATTTAAGAGTTGCAACAAATAATCAAAATGGGATGAATATTAAAATAAGAGAAGATAACAATTCTGGTGTAACTGGAATAAGTCGATCTTCAGATGATGATTGTTGGAGAGCAAGGATTACTGTAGAAGGTAAGGAAATTCATTTAGGTTATTTCGATGATTTTCAAGATGCAGTTGAAACAAGGCAAAATGCCGAGTTAAAATATTTTGGTGAATATTCACCATTATATAAACATGATTAGAAAGATAAATAAGGAGGAAAATAAAACTTATATGGCAAAAGAAAAAGAAGATACTGTGGTATTAAAAAAAGGAGTAGCCCAATTTCAACTAATTGGTGAAGCAAAAATAAATGACTATACCTTTAAGATTGATGAAGAATCTGCTTCTGGTTGGATTTATAATAATATGAATCTTGGCGTAGATTGTGGCAATGGTAATACTGTTTATTGTGACATGATGGGTGGATATAGTAGTATAAACGATTCTGTTATTTATGTTCATGGTAAAAAAGAAGATGATAACGGTAAAGATGTAGACGATTATGAAAATAGGTTCACAGTAGATTGGGATGACAGGTTTGACGAAGATATTATTGATGAAGTTGGTAATCAGTGTTTTTTAACTGTCGGTCTTGAAAAAGATAATAAAGGAAAGACTTTTTCCAAGAAATTCTTATCTGCTTACGATGCAATTGAATATATTAAAGAACATCTTGAAGAAGGTACGGTTATTAATGTTAAAGGTAATTTAAAGTATTCACCTTACCAGGGCAATACTCAGATAAAGAAAGAAGTAACTTCTGTATTTCTTTCAAAAGCAGATGATTCTTCTAAATATTCAGCGACTTTCCAACAAACTATTCTTATTGATAAAGATAGTCTTGATAAGTATGATAAGGAATCAGGTTCATTTCCAGTTAACGCATATGTTGTAGATTATGTTGGCAAATACGGAGAAAGTAAACAAGAGATTAAACAGAATATAGCATTTCCAAAGGTATTTCAGTTTAATGTTTCTCCTGATGAATTAGAAAAGGGTACAAAACTAGTTAGCAAACTTTTCAAGGCAAAGAAAGATAATGTTAATGAATTGCTTGTTGAAGGAGATATTATTGAAGGTCAAGCAAAGATTAATATTACTCTTGATGATGTACCAGATGATATTAAAGAATTAATTGAATTGGGTGCATATACCGAAGAAGAGGCACTTGCCAAATGTGCAGTAGGGAATACAAGAGAAAAGAAAATGGTTATTAAGAAACCTGTAATTAAAATGGTAGGTGAAGGTGACGATAAGAAACCTGTCATTGCTAGAACAGATGATAAATATAAATTTGATGATTTGGTATTTCTAAGTCAATTAGTTAATGATGAAGATGAAAATGAAGAAACTGAAAAGGATAATAAAAAGAAAAATAACAAAACTTCATCAAAAAACGATAAGAAGAATGACGATGAAAACAAAGAGGAATACAGTTTAGATGATTTGGATGCACTATTAAATGAAGATGATGACGAAATTCCATTTTAAACGAAGGGGTTAAACCCCTTCTTATCATAAATTTTTATAATAAAAGAAAGGTGGAAAATATTGAGTAGAAAATTTGGAAAAGCAAATGTAATTAAAATTGATCCTTTGGCTTATAATATTTGTTTACTTGGAGAACCTAAAATTGGCAAAACAACTGTTATTAAAGAAATGCTTGAAAAACTTGTTGGAGAAAATGGATATATATTTTTAGAAATGGCTGGAGAAGCTGGAGCAGATGCTATTAATAACATTGTATTTGAAGATGTTGACGAATGGGAAGAATTAGAAGATATCGTTGAAGACATTGAATATAATAAAGATACAGATTATGCGGATTTAAAAGTTATTGTTGCCGATACATATGATGGTTGGATAAAAATAGCAGAAGAAGAAGCTATTAGATTATGGAATAAAGATCATGCAGATAAAAAAGCGGATTCAATTGATTCTGCCTGGAATGGTTTCCAAAAAGGACAAAAGAAAGCATTTGAATTAATATTTGATATAATGGTCAGATTAGATAAAATCGGAGTTAAGATGATTATTATTGGTCATGTTAAAAATAAAGAATTAACCGATATTGCAACAGGTAATACATATCAAACATTAACATCAGATGTTGAAAGAATTTATTTCAATCTTTTAAAGAAAAAAATGCATTTCTTAGGTCTTGCTTATTATGATAGAACTATAATTACTGAAAAGACAGGAAAGAAAAATATTGTTACTAAAAAAGATGAAACTAAAAATATAATTACGGAAGAAGCTAGAAAAATTAAATTCCGAGATGACAACATGGCACTTGATAGTGGATGTAGATTTGCTGATATTGTAGAAGAAATACCACTTAATGCCGATGCATTAATTAACGCATTACAAGATGCAATTAAAAAGGAATATGAAAAAAATTCTGATAGTAAACCTATAGAAGTATCTAAGAAAGAACAGGAGATTATTAAAAATAAAAAAGTAGAAGAAAATGCTTTAAAGAAAAAAGAGGAAATAGATAAGAAGAAAGAATTGGAACTGCGTAATAATTTAATAGAAGAATTTAAAACAATTATGGTATCAATAAGAGATGATAAAGAAAAGGTTATTAAAGTAACCAAGAAGATGAAGGAATTAGGGTTATCTGCAAAAGAATTAGATTCCGCTGATGTTAACGTACTAAAGGAATTCATGGATTTTGTCAAAGGTTTGGTTTAAATTATAAAAATGAATAGAGGGGTATATCCCCTCTTATTATTTGAAGTAGGTGAATTGTATGACGAAGATGACACAAGAAGAAAAAGATAGTTTTGATAAGTTATATCAGTATATTAAAGAAGAAATATTTGCATATAAAGATCAATCATTACCTAAATACATGGTATTAAGACTTAAAGGATTAGCAGAGGGTAAATTTATTGCAAATAGTAATGTTAAACCAATGGGGAAGTACACATATCAACAAATATTATTTACCTTTAAGATAAATAAATTAAAGATAAAAGAGATAATTAATTCTTCTAGTTTTAAAAATGAAGAACATAAGTTTAATACAATAATGTTAATTATCGAGAAAGATATTAATGATGTTGTTACAAGATTAAATCAAAAGATTCAATCTGAAAGAAAATTAGAAAGTATTGATTTAGAAAATGTAACTCATGAAGGAGCAGGATATAAAAACAAAAACGATGGTAAACAATTAAATGATGAATTAAATGATTTATGGTAATGGTGGTGGCAAATGACTGAAAAGAAAAAGGAATTATCTTTATTTGAAACGGAACTAATTAAAAGTAGTAAAATTGTTAAAAAATATAAACTTGCTTGTGAAGCAAATATAGTATCAATATTATATCAAAATCCAGATTTTTATTATACATATGATAAATTAAGTCTTAAAAGTTTTCATAATAATATCTGGAAAGTGTATTGGCAAATAGGTTATGACATTATCGTAAAAGAAACTAAAAAAACCCTGGATGATATTACCGTAGGATTATATCTTGAAAAACATCCTAAATTAAAACAAAAGTATGATGAATACGGTGGTTATGATACCATTGATAAAGCCAAAGAGTATATAAATATTGAAAATATTGATGGTTACATTAATGAATTGAACAAATGGAATGCAGTTTTACAACTACTCGCCAGAAGATTTCCAGTATATGATAAAATCAAAGAATTTGTAGATATGAGTGCAGAAGATATTTATAATTTATTTGATGCTCAATTAAACCATATTTTTGTTAATGTTGATAATGATGTAAAGAGTTATAGTATTACCGATGGTATTGATGAATTAATAGATGAACTAAATGAAGGATTTGCAGTTGGATTACCTTTTTACAATATGCCATTAATTAATAAAGAAACTGGTGGAATGTTAACTGGAAATATAACATTAATTGGTGGTTTATCAAATGTAGGTAAAAGTACTTTTGCAAGATCAATTACTATACCTAGTATAATAAAAGAAAAAGAAAAAGTAGTAATTATACTTAATGAAGATGGCAAGAAAAAGTGGCAACGTGAAATGTTAGTTTATATTGCTAATAATATACTAAAGAAAGATTTGCAAAAATTTATAGTAAGAGATGGAAAATATAGTGATGAAATAAAACAAATATTAATAGATAGTGCAAAATGGTTAAAAGAACAAGCAGATAATCATACGGTTACTTTAATTCCTTTTGAAAAATATCAAACTGCTAAAGCAATTAAGGTTATCAAAAAATTTGCTAGTATGGGTGTTAAGTACTTTATATTAGATACTTTTAAGATGGATGCAGGAAAAGTAAGTAATAATTCCTGGTTAGAAATGCAACAAGCAATGGTCGATATTTATGATGTTGTTAAACCTGAATCAAAAGATTTACATATTTTAATGACTTTTCAATTAGCAAAAGGTAGTGCAAAACAAAGATATTATAATCAGGATAATGTGGGAGTAGCTAAAAATATTATTGATCCTACTAGCACTTGTATTATGATACGTGATGTTTTAGAAGATGAATATCCAGATGGTAAGCACGAATTAAAAGTTTATCGTTTAGAAGGGAAGAATGGTAAAACCAAACTTCCTGTCAAATTAGATAAAGATAAAAGATATCAAATAGTTTTTATTGTAAAAAATCGTGAAGGTAGTGCTAATGCTTATCAGATTGTGATTGAGCATGATATGGCAAGAAATATTATGAAAGAAATTGGTATTACACATGTTGCGATTGATTGGTAGAAAGTAGGTGACTTTTAAGTGTGACAGCAACAGAATTAATTGAATATATTCAAAATAATAATTTAATCAAAATAGTGTTAGATGATTTAGGTTGTCATGATTTGAGAGAATATTCTACAGAATTAAGATGTGGTCTACCAGGACATAAAAATAAAACAAGTATAGCAATAAAAAG
This sequence comes from Clostridium sp., assembly GCF_021372645.1. Taxonomy (GTDB): domain Bacteria; phylum Bacillota; class Clostridia; order Clostridiales; family Clostridiaceae; genus Clostridium. The sequence continues at coordinate 146,187 of NZ_JAJFUC010000015.1, forward strand.
AGATACTTTAAAGGTTAAAATATTTCAATCAGATGGAGATATTATTCGTGGTAATTTATTAACTCTTATAATGACAATAAAAAGTATTTCTTTTGTTGATGCTAATAAGTATTTACATAAATTATTTGGATTGAAATATCAATATAAAAAACATAAACAAACAAAAGAAGAAGCAAATAAAGAAGACCCATTGGAAATATTTAAGAAAATTAAACGTAAAAGAAATTGTGTGAATACTAATGATATTGAAATTTATGATAGTACCATAATAGAAGAATACGAACCTGTTCTATTTATAGATTGGGTTAAAGAAGATGGTATTATGGAATTTACTCGTAAGAGGTTTAATATTGGTTACAGTTACAAACATAAAAGAATTGTAATTCCAGTTAGGCATTGGTCTGGAGAAGATGATGATTATATTGGTATTATCGGACGTACTACAGTAAAAAATTATGATTTACTTGATATACCTAAATATTATCCCCTCAAACCATATTTAAAATCTCTTAATATATATGGTTTACAAGAAAATTATCAAGGTATTCAAGAAGCAAATATGGTAATTGTTGCGGAAAGTGAGAAATCAACATTAAAAAGACATAGTAGATTAGATGAGACTGTAGTTGCCATTGGTTCTCATTCATTAAGTGAAGAGCAGATAAAAATTCTTATCGGGTTAAATGTTGAGATTGTTATAGCTATGGATCAAGGAATTGATATTAATTATATTAGGTCAATGTGTGAGAGATTTTATGGTATTAGGCAGATATCATACATTTTTGACAAATGGGAATTGCTCAAAGATAAAGAAGCACCAATGGACAAACCTAATAAGATTTATCAATTCTTATTAAAACACAGAATTGATTATGATGAGAAAGAACATAAAGAATATTTGAAATATTTAAAGGAGATAGATAATGCGAAAAACAAATGAAGAACTTGAACAAATAAAAAAGGATTTAGGAGTAAGTAGACTCTGGAGTTGGTCAAGACTTGAAAAGTATATAGATGATACATATGGTTATATGCTTAAATATATATTACATATTGACGAAGATAGAAATGATAGTATATATGCGATATCTGGCACAATTGCCCATGAAAGTATGGAAAATTTCTATAAAGACAATTTAACCAATCAAGAAATGTTTGATTTATATGAAGATAAACTATTTGAGTTTAATACTATGGGGTTATTATATGATAGATCAGATAAAGATAAGAATGAAAAAATAGCCAAAAAATATGAAGATTGTATGAGGCATTATTTTTTAAATCATAAAAAAATGACTAATAAACCAATTATAGAACCGTTTATATTAATCAAAATTGGTGATTATTACTTCCAGGGATATATTGATATGATTAATATTGAGACAAGAGATAAAAAGAAAAAAATAATAATTACAGATTTTAAAACAAGTAGCATCTATACTGGCAAGAAACTTATAGAAAAGTCAGGGCAATTATTACTTTATGGTGAAGGTATACATCAAAAATCAAACACTCCCTATGAAGATATCGTTCTCAGATTTAATTTTATGAAATATGTTAATGTTACATATACACAAAAGAAAGGTGATAAAAAAGTTAGGCAGATTGAAAGAAATGCAATAGGTAAAAAACTTCAATCTAATACAAAAACATGGTTAAAACATTTTGGTTATTCTGAAGAAGAAATAGAAAATTATTTACAACAAATGATTAATACAAATGGTATAGAATGTTTACCGAAAGAAGTCCAAGATACATTTGAAATAGATGATTGTTATATTGAAACCGAAATTAATGAAGAAATTATTAGTAATCATAAAAATAATATTATAAAGACAATAGAAGAAATCCTGGAAAAGGAAAATGAATTTAAAGAAACAAAAGATAAAAATTTATTTTGGAAAGATGTAACCAAGGAAGATAGTTATTATTATGCTAATTTAAGTGGATATTCAGCAAACTTACATATGCCTTATAAACGGTATTTAGAAGAATTTGAAAATCAAAGTAAACAAGATGATTTATTAGGAGTATTAGACAATAAGAAAGATAGTTTGGATTTAGATTGGCTCGATGAGATATTAAATTAGGAGGATTGAATGAGATATAATAATTACCATAAACACGATCATTATTCAAATATTAGAACCCTTGATTGTGTTGTAAAACCACAAGATTACATAAATAGAGCATTAGAATTAAACCATACAACCATGTTTACAACACAACATGGTTGGACAGGTAATTTTTTAGAAATGTATGATTTATGTAAAAAAAATAATTTGAAGATGATTTATGGGGCAGAATTATATATTGTTAAAGATAGATTTGAAAAAGATAGTAATAATAATCATATTATCATTGTTGGAAGAAATCAAGATGCTTTTTATCAATTAAATGAAATTATGTCTGAATCAAATAAAACAGGTTTTTATTATAAACCACGAATTGATTTAGAATTATTGTTAAAACTTGATCCAAATAATTTTATTATTACTTCTGCTTGTGTTGCAGGGATATTAAAAAATCAAGAAAGTGAAAATATATTTTTAGAACCCATATTAGAGCATTTCAGAAATAATTTTTATTTAGAAACACAATCTCATGTACATGAATACCAAGCAAAATATAATCAAAAGATATTAGAGTTAAGTAAACGATACAATATAAATATAATTCATGCAAATGATTCTCATTATATATATCCTGAAGATAGTTATAAAAGAGATATGTTTCTTAAAGGTAAGGGGTTAAAATATGATGAAGAAGATGGATTTATATTAGATTACCCAGATTATGAAACGATATTAGATAGATATAAAAATCAAGGTATCTTATCGCAAATTCAAGCAAAGAAAGCAATTGAAAATACTCTTATTTTTGATCAATGTGAAGAGTTATATTTTGATAAAGAAATTAAAATGCCAACTATATATCCTAATGAAAATTCTAATAAAAAATTAAAATCTATTATTATTCAAAAATGGAATGAAGAAAAGAAGAATATAAACCCCGAAAGATATAAGGAATATATAGAAGGTATTGCATTTGAATATGACATTATTAAAAAGACACATATGGCAGATTATTTTCTTTTGAATGAAAGGATTATAGATAAAGCAGTAAATGAATATAATGGT
>NZ_JAJFUC010000099.1 GCF_021372645.1 Clostridium sp.
CTTTGGGAAGGCATTTCAAGGCGTTACCCTATCATTCTACCTATCATAATAATAGTTCTAATTTCTGAATTTAATCAGCTAATTAGGCTAGTTTTGTAATAAACCTTCGCTTATCTTTGTCTAGCAACAAGTCACACTATACCAATACTTACCGTCAAAACTTACTCTTGGATTAGCATACTTAACACCTATTGGTATTTGCTCTGCTGTTTTAACCCAACCTACTTTTTCAATTAAAACCATATTGGATTTTACTTTTAGTTTTATATTATCGTTATAGAATGATGGTTTAGACTTTCTTCTGCTTTTAAATCTTGGCTTATCTGCTAATCCTTTAAAAAACTTCTTATAAGCTTCACAAGCGTCTTTTACAGCCTGCTTTGCAACATTATTAGATACTTCATTAAGCCATTTAAACTCTTCTGTTTTCTTTAAGATAGTTAATTCTTTTCTTAAATCACCATCGGATATAAACTTTCCCCCATTTTTATAATTTTCTTCTTGTCTTGCAAGTGTCCAATTATATATAAATCTTGCAGTACCAACTGATTGCCATAATTTTTGTTCCTGCTCTATGCTTGGAATAATCCTAATTTTCTTCGCCAGTATCACTTTCTAACAACTCCTTAATCATTTTTTTAGCCTTATTAGCTCTCTTGCCTTGTAACCTACAACTAAAAACTGTAACAATTTGAATTAAATTTTTAGTTTTAGTTTCAATGCCTTTAATACCTAAAAAATGATTAAGTTGCTCTTGTGAATAATATCTCGTACCACCATCTGTTATGTGTTGTGGAACGAATGAACCTTTTTTGTGCCAATCCCTTAATGTCTGAGGCGTTTTACCTATTAAAGTTGAAAACTCGCCTATTGAATAATACTTCATTAACCATCACCTCAATATAAGCATAACAAATAATTTAATATTATCCAATATATTTTTATATATTTTTATATATTTTCTTTAACTGTTGTCACACTCCATATTTTAGTTTTAAATTTAATTATTTTCTTTTTGTTCCTACATATGAACCCATTCCACCAGAAACATTTACAACATCAAAACCTTGTTTTGTAAGACTACTACAAGCTCTTGCACTTCTTCCACCAGACTGACACATTATATAGTATTCTTTGCTTTTATTTAAATATTTATCTGGTTCATTTAAAAGTTGACCCATTGGAATGTTTTTCGCACTCTTTATACTTCCACCTTTATATTCATAATCTTCTCTAATATCAATTAATTCTACTTTTCCAATTAAATCATCAATATCATTTACATTAATAACTCTTCCATCGTCTCTCTTTAAAAATCCAAACATTTTTAATTCCTCCTCAAATTTCATCTTAATTGTTGATTTTAATCTAGTATCTGTATATATAATTAATTTTTTACTATTTCATTTAAATTTTTAAGTATTACTATTTTGCCTCTTTCCAATCTTATATATCCCAATTTTTCGATACTTTTCAGTCTTCTACTTACAACCTCACGAACTGAATCAATTTCAAACGCTAATTCATTATGAGTTGCATAAATTATGTTACTATTTTTACTTATTAGCAATTTTATAAGTCTTGTTTCCAGAGATTCATGAATCATTTCTTCTTTATTTTCTATAACAGTATTGAATTTTTTATACAAATCTTTATACATATATAATAAAAATTCATTATCTTGAATAAAATACTTTTCAACTATATCAAAAGGGATAATACATACTTTTGAATCTTGAATTGCTTTGCCTGCTATATTTAAAGATTCTAAATTTGATAAACAGCTTAGGGCTTCATGGCAAAATTCTCCTTGTTTTATGTTATAGAGATTAGTTTCTTCCCCATCTTTATTGATCTTTTGTATTTTTATTGTTCCTTTTATTACAAATAAAACTCCCGCACATACTGCCTCTGCTGAAGATACATATTCATCAAAATATACAGTCTTAAAAATTGCCTGTGTGCTTATTATTTCATTATTATTTTTATCAATTGCTTGTAATACTGGATACATTTCATACAAAGACTTTATATCTTGTAATCTATTATCTAATGTTTCACCATAATTTTTCATTTACGCCCCTCCTTGATTTTATTATATAATAGTATTTTCTAAATATATGTGACTAAATCACATATATAAGACCAAATTAAAAAATACAAAAAAGAGATGATTATTTAATATTTTTCATTTCACTATGTATTATGTTTTAAATATTTTGTCTTACTTTATTAATTTATCACACTCTTCTTACATCATTCCTTCTAAATACATAAGTCTAATAGTTTTATATATTTTCATCTCCCTTATTAATGATTATTGACATATACTCTTTACAAGTTTATTATGATATATAAATGGCATATGCTGCTTTAATATATTTATTGGAGGTTTATAATATGAAAATCGCATTACCATCACGTAATAACAATATTGATGATCACTTTGGACATTGTGAATATTACACAATTTTCACAGTTGATACACAAACTAAAGAAATAACAGGTTCTGAAACTATTCCATCACCAGCAGGATGTGGTTGTAAATCTAATATTGCACCAATTCTTTCTGATATGGGTGTCAAAGTTATGCTCGCAGGTAATATGGGTGAAGGTGCTGTTAGAGTACTCAACAACGTAGGAATAGAAGTATTGCGCGGTTGCTCTGGGGATGTAAAGACTGTGGCTTTAAAATGGATTGAAGGATCTCTTGTAGATTCTGGTGATATCTGCCATGAACATGAACACGGCTGTCATAATGAATAGTTTTTAAAAACAGATTAACTAGAAATTTATATATATTTCTAGTTAATTTTTTTATAAATAATATTCATTAAAAACTTCAAATTTGTGCATACAATATATGTAATTACATAAAATAATCAGTTGGAAATTAATATAGAAAATTGTTTTTTTTACCGCATATATCTAAATGTCTATAGAGTTGTATTCTATGATCATGTAGTTCATTAGAAAGCTTACCACACTTAGGGCACACAGCAAGAGAATAGTTAAGTTCAAAGGGTTAAAATTTAATGATGAACCATAATTTTTTATATAAATAATTCTGGTTCCCTTCTATAATCACAATCAATTTCTAATTCATGTTTATGTCTTAAATAATTTTCATCATCATAATACTTTGCATGAGTAGGACACTTTTTAATACATGCACCGCATTTAATACAAATTCCATTTAATTTAGATACATCTTTTAAATCAATAGAACCCATAGAACAAATATTTACACAAAGCTTACAATCATTGCAATTACTATTTGTTTTTGGAGTAACCTTTCTAAGATCAACAGAGATACCATTTTTATTTTTAGGTATATAATATTTTCTATAAGGTTTATTTCCATTTACAACTACAGTTTCAATTTTATTTTGAGTTGTTATCTTTTTATATATTTGATTGGCAAAATCACTTACTATATCCATGTCTTTTTTATCTGGTCTATTTTTAGCAAGAATTTTAGAAAATGAATGTTCTCCTATAAATGCCCCCCCTGCAATAACTTTAAAACCATCTGATTCAAGAATATCTTTTAATTCTATTAGAGCATCATCATAATTTCTGTTTCCATAAACAACTACAGAAATTGCTAATGCACCATTACCTGCAATAGAATTCAAATATTTTAGTAATACATTTGGAACCCTTCCTGCATATACTGGAACTCCTATAATGACGACATCTTCTTCTTTAAAAGACACTGACTCTTTTCTAACTGCTGGTCTTGTAAAATCAATATTATTTATAGTTATCTCCCTATTAACATTTTCTGAAATTTTCTTTGCTATCTCACATACTATTTTTTTAGTAGTATCTGTAGCACTAAAATACATTGTATTAATTTTTTTTAACATAATAACTATCATTCCTTTCACTATACTTAATACAGAAGTGATTAATCACAGTTACCTAAATCAACTTGATTTAATATAGGTTCTGAAATAAATTTCACTTTAAAGTAATAAAAAACTACCAATTCTAGTGTGAAATTGATTTGCAACAAACAAATTCACTAAAAAAGTTAGTTTATTTATGATCAGCAATCAAGAATATATTACTACAGAATCGAAAATAACACTAGAAAAAATGCTAATTTTATCTAGTGCTCGACTATCTGATAATTTTCGTTAATTACTTATACCGAAAAACTGCGTAGTAAATTAGAAAATATCATTCGAGCCAAGGTGAATCAATAGTTATAACAATACTTCTAGTCAGATTTTTATACTCTTAAAATATTTTTTAAAATTCATTAAATAGCTTTCTATATAAATTTTCAAAAGCACTATTTTTTCTCCAGATAAAATAAAAATTATGATTTTTCTGTAAATCATCAAT